>NZ_JBXAFV010000005.1:372579-389884 GCF_058793475.1 Pigmentiphaga sp. MLSB6-MA01
CCCGGCAATGAAAAAAAGCCCCCACGCTTGCCGCTTCGCGGCGGCGCTGCCCCCCGAGGGGGTGCTTTTTCATCTTGGGGCGGCCCGGCAATGAAAAAACCCCGACGCCCAGGGCGGGCATCGGGGCCGGGCATCGCAAGCCGGGGCAGTTACACGCCCGGCAAGCGAGCGAGACTCAGCCTTGCAGACGCGTGGACAGGCGCTGCTTGACCTCCACCAGTTCGTTCGGCAATCCCTGCTTGAGCAGGTCGAACAGCTCGTCGTGCAGGCGCAGTTCTTCCTTCCAGGCCTGCGTGTCGATGGCGGTGATGCGATCGAACTGCTCGCGGGTGAAATTCAGGCCGTCCCAGGTCAGGTCGCCGTAGGAGGGCGTGACGCCGAAGACGTGGTCCACGCCCTGGGCCTTGCCATCGATCCGCTCGAGCATCCACTTCAGCACACGCATGTTCTCGCCGAAACCGGGCCAGACGAACTTGCCGTTGTCGTCGGTGCGGAACCAGTTCACGCAGAAGATGGCCGGCAGGCGCACGCCGGTCGACTCGAGCTTGGCGCCCAGTTGCAGCCAGTGGCTGAAATAGTCACTCATGTTGTAGCCGCAGAATGGCAGCATCGCGAAGGGATCGCGACGCACCACGCCCTGCTTGCCGGTGGCGGCGGCCGTGGTTTCCGAACCCATGGTGGCAGCCATGTAGACACCTTCGACCCAATTGCGGGCCTCGGTCACCAGCGGCACGGTGGTCGAGCGGCGACCGCCGAACACGAAGGCATCGATGGTCACGCCCGCGGGATTGTCCCACTCGGCATCGATGGCGGGGTTCTGGTCGGCGGCGACGGTGAAGCGGGCATTCGGATGCGCAGCCTTGCGGCCGGTGGCCTTGCCGATCTCGGGCGTCCAGTCCTGGCCCTGCCAGTCGATGCAGTGGGCGGGAGCTTCGCTCATGCCTTCCCACCAGATGTCGCCGTCATCGGTCAGCGCGACATTGGTGAAGATGACGTTCTCGCGCAGCGTCGCCATGCAGTTGAAGTTGGTCTTCTCGTTGGTGCCGGGCGCGACGCCGAAGTAGCCGGCCTCGGGATTGATGGCGCGCAGCTTGCCGTCGGGACCCGGCTTGATCCAGGCGATGTCGTCGCCGATGGTGGTGACCTTCCAGCCCGGCAGCGAAGCCGGCGGAATCAGCATCGCGAAGTTGGTCTTGCCGCAGGCCGAGGGGAAGGCCGCGCCGACGTGCATCTTCTTGCCCTCGGGCGACGTGACGCCCAGAATGAGCATGTGTTCGGCCAGCCAGCCCTGGTCGCGGCCCATCTTGGAGGCGATGCGCAGCGCCAGGCACTTCTTGCCGAGCAGCGCGTTGCCCCCGTAGCCCGACCCGAAGGACCAGATTTCGCGGGTCTCGGGATAGTGGACGATGTACTTGGTATCGTTGCAGGGCCAGGTCACATCGGCCTCGCCCTTGGCCAACGGCTTGCCCACGGTGTGGACGCACGGAACGAACACGCCATCGGCGCCCAGCACGTCATACACCTTGCGGCCCATGCGGGTCATGATGCGCATGTTGGCCACGACATAGGGCGAATCGGACAATTCGACGCCGATCTGCGCGATGGGCGAGCCCAGCGGCCCCATCGAGAAGGGAATGACGTACATGGTGCGGCCGCGCATGGAACCGGCGAACAGGCCGTCCAGCGTCGCGCGCATTTCCGCCGGGTCCACCCAGTTGTTCGTGGGGCCGGCGTCTTCCTTGCGTTCGGAACAGATGAAGGTGCGATCCTCGACACGCGCCACGTCGGACGGGTCGGACCAGGCCAGATAGGAATTGGGACGCTTGGCGGGGTTCAGGCGGCGCAGCGTGCCGGCCTGGACCATCTGCCCGCACAGGCGGTCGTATTCTTCCTGCGAACCGTCGCACCACTCGATGCGATCGGGCTGCGCCAGCGCGGCGACCTCGGCCACCCAGGCCTTCAATCGTTCGTGACGTACCCAGTCTGGAGCATCGAGCGCCGAAAGTTGTTTGGGAATCGACGTTTTAGGCACGGCGTTCATTGGTGACATTCTCCTCGACGCTGGGGCGACTGATCATGATGTAAATAATGAGCCGGGCATCGATTGGCCCGGCCGGACTTTAACTTAATATACCCCACCCCTTTCCGCCAAAAGCTTCCAGGAAGAAAGGGTCCGTTACCGTTGGCAGCTACCGCTCACAATACCAATTGGACTACCATCGCGACTGATCGAAGGAAAGCCCATGCGCATAACGATACTGGACGACTATCAAGACGCGGTCCGCAAGCTGGACTGCTTCAGCCTGCTTGATGGCCACGACATCAAGGTCTACAACAACACGGTCAAGGGGCTGGGCCAATTGGCCGTCCGGCTGCGCGACACGGAAACACTGGTATTGATCCGTGAGCGTACGCCCATCACCCGCGCCCTGCTGGACAAATTGCCTCAGTTGAAGCTGATTTCCCAGACCGGGCGCGTCGGGTCGCACATCGACGTGGAAGCCTGCACCGAGCGCGGGATCGCCGTCGCCCAGGGAGTCGGCTCGCCTATCGCGCCGGCAGAACTGACGTGGGCGCTCATTATGAGCGCGATGAGGCGAATTCCTCAATATGCTGCAAACCTCAAGCATGGTGCGTGGCAGCAATCCGGCATGAAAGCATCGTCCATGCCGCCCAACTTCGGCCTGGGCCGCACCTTGCATGGAAGCACCCTGGGCCTGTTCGGCTACGGCAAGATCGGCAAGATCATTGCCGGTTACGGCAAGGCTTTCGGGATGAAGGTCATGGTGTGGGGCCGGGAATCGACCCTGGAACGGGCACGCGCCGATGGCCTGGAAACGGCCTCCAGCAAGGAAGCGCTGTTCGAGGCCAGCGGGGTCCTGTGCATGCTGTTGAAACTGAGCGAGGAAACCCGCGGCATCGTCAAACTGGCGGACCTGCAGCGCATGGGGCCCGAGGCGCTGTTCGTGAATACTTCGCGGGCGGAACTGGTGGAACCCGATGCGCTGGTCCTGGCGCTCAACCGGGGCCGGCCGGGACTGGCGGCGATCGACGTCTTCGAAAGCGAGCCCATCCTGCAGGGGCACCCGCTGCTGCGCATGGAGAATGTCATCTGCACGCCGCACATCGGCTTCGTGGAGAACAACAGCTACAACCTCTATTTCAGGGTTGCGTTCGAGAACATCCTGGCTTGGGCGGCGGGGGAACCCAAAAATCTCGTTACCCCTTCTACGCGCTGACGGGCGCCCGTCTTGAGAGCCGCGCGGGCGGACCGGCGAAGCCGATCCGCAACGCCCGGGAGGGCGGCCAGGCTGGCACAGGTCGGTGTGCTTGAGTGTGCGGCGTGCGTTCCACAAGCAGGAAACGCAGAAAAAAACAAACCCATCCCACTGGTTAGCGGGATGGGAAAGCGTGGCGCGGCATACGCCGCCCCACGCATAAGCGGCTGATTACAGCGGCTTGATGTCGGAAGCCTGGGGGCCCTTGGGGCCGTCCTTGACTTCGTACTCGACTTCCTGCCCTTCGGCCAGGCTGCGGTAGCCGCGGCCGACAATGGCGGAAAAGTGAGCGAACACATCGGGACCACCGGCGTCCGGCGTGATGAAGCCGAATCCCTTGTCCGCGTTAAACCATTTGACCTTGCCCTTCTGTGCCATGTTCGGCGTCCTCTAATCAATAAACAATGCAATAGAACCAAGAACGCCGACACGAACTGAAATGCGGTAATGGCGGACATCCGCAAATGGCAGACGGGACTTGCGTGCTGCTTGAATTCAACTGCGAATCGCAGCATACCCGCGCGCACTTTGCGAATCAATAATATTTAGCAAGCGTGTCGCAAATGCCATGTACACGCCACGCAACAGGCCCAAACCACCATGGGCCGACCCTTCGAAATCAGTCCCGCAACGCCGGAAAACGCATAAGCAAACCCCGGTATAGCGGTGGAGTGATCAGCAGCACGAAGGCCAGCCGGAATACCTGGAACGCCGTCACCAGCGGCACGCCCAATTGCAGCACCTTGGCGGTGATGCACATCTCGGCGATGCCCCCGGGCGCCAGTCCGAGGATCAGGGTCGGCAGGTGGATGCCGCTGGGCGGCGCCATGAGAAGTCCCAGTCCGACCGAAAGCATGATCACGGCCAGGGTGTACACCAGGATCAGCCCCATGAAGCGCGGGGCGGTACGGAAGAAATCAGGGGTGTAGCGGTCGCCCAGCGACCAGCCGATGAGCAATTGCGCCGCATTCAGCATGAAGGTCGGCATCGCCGACAAGGCCATGTCGTTGGATGTCAGCAGGATGGTGACCGCCATGGGTCCCAGCACCCAGGCATTGGGAATGTTGACCCGCTGGGCCAGCAGCGCGCCACCGCCGCCCAGCGCGAACATCGCCGCCAGGCCGGCGGGATCCACCGCGGTCATGGCGGGCGCGAAAAGGCCGCTGCCCGTCACGCCCGACATCCGGAAAGCCAGCGGCACCAGGACGACGACCAGCAGGATACGCAAGCTATGGGCCGATGCGACCAGGGCCACCTTGCCGCCGTAGCGGTCGGACAGATTGGCCATCTCCGCCGCGCCGCCTATGGTGGACGAAAAGTAGGCCGTGCTGAATTCCACGCCGCCGGCACGTTGGAGAAACCAGGCGCCGGCCAGCCCCGCGGCGACCGAGAACACGGCACCCAGCAACAGCGGCAGCAGGTTGCCCGCAATCTCGTCGACCACCATGGGCGTGAAATACAGGCCCAGGCCCACGCCTATCACCCACTGGCCCGCATAGCGCAATTCCGTCCGGCTCCGGGACCGCA
Organism: Pigmentiphaga sp. MLSB6-MA01; assembly: GCF_058793475.1. Taxonomy (NCBI): domain Bacteria; kingdom Pseudomonadati; phylum Pseudomonadota; class Betaproteobacteria; order Burkholderiales; family Alcaligenaceae; genus Pigmentiphaga; species Pigmentiphaga sp. MLSB6-MA01. The sequence continues at coordinate 377,385 of NZ_JBXAFV010000005.1, forward strand.
CCCCGGCGATCTTGGTGGCGGCCGTGGCGACCAACGCCCCCAGCATCCAGGGCAGCGGGGTATGGAGCGCGACCGCCAGCAGCGAGCCGCAAAGCGCAATGGCGAAACCTAGCAGTAGACGAACAAGCATGGGAAACGTGGCAGGCCGGCGTGGCCGCCGGTGGACGGGTGGAGGTAGACTGATCCGATGAAGACGAATGGTACATCCAAGGCCAAAGCAAGCTGATGATTAATTCCAAACTGCCGGACGTCGGCGTCACCATCTTCACGGTCATGAGCCGGCTGGCCACGGAAACGCAGGCCATCAACCTGGGCCAGGGCTTCCCCGATTTCGACCCCGACGCCGGCCTGCTGGCCCAGGTCGACGCCGCCATGGCCAGGGGCCACAACCAGTACGCCCCCATGCCCGGGATCCCGGCGCTGCGCGCCGCCATCGCGGCCAAGACACGGTCGTTGTACGGCGCCGCCTACGACCCCGAAACCGAGATCACCATCACCAGCGGCGCCACCCAGGCGCTGATGACCGCCATCCTGGCGGTGGCCGGCGCGGGCGACGAGGTCATCGTGCTGGAGCCCAACTACGATTCCTACGTGCCGGCCATCCGTCTGGCGGGCGCCACGCCGATCGCGGTGCAGTTGCTCGCGCCCACGCCCGAAGTCCCCGGCTACCGGCCGGACTGGGACGCTGTCCGGCGCGCCGTCACGCCGCGCACCCGGGCCCTCGTGATCAATTTCCCGCACAACCCCACCGGCGCGGTCCTGGACGATGGCGATCTGGACGAGCTGGAGCGCCTCCTGGCCGGCACGGGCATCGTACTGATATCGGACGAAGTCTACGAACACATCGTGTTCGACGGCCGCCGCCACGCGTCCATCGCGCGCCGGCCGGCGCTGGCGGCCCGCAGTTTCCTGATCTCGTCGTTCGGCAAGACTTTCCACGCCACCGGCTGGAAGATCGGCTATTGCTGCGCGCCCGCCGCCCTGTCCGCGGAATTCCGCAAGATCCACCAGTTCATGGTGTTCGCGGTCTCGACCCCCATGCAGTACGCGCTGGCCGCGTTCCTGGAAGATCCCCGCCATTATCTGGAGCTTCCCGCCTTCTACCAGGCCAAGCGCGATCGCCTGGAGGCCGGCTTGAAGCGGACGCGCTTTCGCACCCTGCCCTGCCCGGGCACGTATTTCCTGCTGGCCGACTACCGCGCGATATCCGATGCGCCAGAAAGTGAATTCGCGCGTTGGCTTACCACCGAACACGGCGTGGCGGTCATTCCCATCGCGGCCTTCCATGCCGATCCGGACGCGCCGGCCTCGAACCGGCAACTGGTGCGCTTCTGCTTCGCCAAGAAGGACAGCACGCTGGACGCGGCGCTGGAGCGCCTGGAGCGGGTCTGACGCGGCATGCGGGCGCGATGCCCGCATGCCCGCCGCCCGCGCCGCCTAGGCCGACGTAGCGGGTTCTGACGCCCCTGCGCGGCGGCGTGCCAGCACGCGCATCGTCACCGGGACCACCAGCACCGCCGCCGCGCACAGCCACAAGCCGATGCTGACGGGGCTTTGCCACAGGATGGCCGTGTCGCCATTGGTGATGGACAGCGCCCGGCGCAGGTTCTGCTCCATCATGTTGCCCAGCACCAGCCCCAGTATGAGTGGCGCCATGGGCACCGACATCTTGCGCAGCAGATAGCCCACCACGCCCAGCGCCACCATCATCACGAGATCGAAAGTGGTCGCATGCACCGAGTACACGCCGATCGCGCTCACCGTCACGATAAAGGGCACCAGCGCCCAGGTCGGCACCGACAACATGCGCGCGAACACGCCCACCATGGGGATGTTCATCGCCAGCAGCATGACGTTGCCGATGAACAGCGACGCGATCAGGCCCCAGACGATCTCCGGCCGCTGCTCGAACAATGCCGGCCCGGGCGTGATGTTGTAGAGCGCCAGCACGCCCATCATCACCGCGGTGGTGCCCGATCCCGGCACGCCCAGCGTCAGCATGGGCACGAAGGAACCGGTGGCCGACGCGTTGTTGGCAGCCTCGGGGGACGCCAGGCCGCGGATGTCGCCCTTGCCGAAATGCGCGCCTTCCGGATCGGACTGCTCGACCAGGCGTTTCTCGGTCGAATAGGCCATGGCCGAGGCCACCGTGGCGCCGGCGCCTGGCAGCACGCCCACGACGAAACCGATCAGCGATCCGCGCACCGTCCCCCACCAGGTGATCGCCAGTTCGCGCATGTTGAACAGGGTGCGCCCCGTGGGCTTGACCGCCACGTTGCCCGTGACGGATTGTTCCAGCAGCAGCAGCATCTCGCTGACGGAGAACAGGCCGATCACCACCACCACGAACTGGATGCCATCGCTCAAGTGCAGCGAGTCGAAGGTGTAGCGATAGATGCCCGAGTTCTCGTCTATGCCCACCGTCGACAGGGCCAGGCCCACGGCGGCCGCCAGCAACGCCTTGACCGGCTGCTCGCCCATCAGTCCCGCCAGGCAGCAGAAGGCGAACACCATCAGCGCGAAGTATTCCGCCGGCCCGAAGGCCAGCGCCCACCGGGCCAGCAAGGGCGCGGCGATGGCGATGCCGACGGTAGCCACGGCCGAGCCCACGAAGGAACTCCAGGCCGAGATCGACAAGGCCACGCCGGCCTTGCCCTGGCGCGCCATGGGATAGCCGTCCAGCGCCGTCATGATGGCCGAGGCCTCGCCCGGCACGTTGATCAGGATGGAACTGATGCGTCCGCCGTATTCGCAGCCGATGTAGACCGCGGCCAGCAGGATGAGCGAGCTTTCCGGCGGCAGTTGCATCGCGAAAGCGAGCGGCATCAGGATCGCCACGCCATTGATGGGCCCCAGGCCGGGCAACACGCCGACGATGGTGCCGATGAAGGAGCCGATGGCCGCGATGAGCAGGTTGAGCGGCGTCAGCGCGACCGAGAAACCGGTGGCCAGATGGCCGAAGATATCGTTCACAGCAGGCCTCCCAGCAGGCCGGTGGGCAGCACCACGTCCAGCACCTTGTCGAAAAGCAAAAACACGGCCACGCCCAGCGCCAGGCCGGTGATGCCAGTCTTGAGCCACGATCCGCCGAACGCGCGGCCCACTGGCAGACTCATCAGGAAGGTGGCCAGGACGATGCCCAGCCATTGGAACAGGAAGGCATAGGCGGCCAGCGCCACCGATACCGCGACGACACGCCCCTTGACGCCCGCCGCCACGGACTCGACCGGGTTGCCGCCCTTGGCGGCCAGCCACAGGCCGCACAGGCCGATGATCAGCGACAGCAACATGGGAAAGGCGCGCGGGCCCACCGGCTCATAGGCGAAAGGCGCCTCGAGCCCGTAGCCCTGCCACACCATCACGGCGGCGAAAACCAGCGCCGCCGTTCCCAGGAGCCGGTCGTTCAACACGACACGGCCGCCGCTCATTTACGCACCAGTCCGAATTCGTCGGCCAGCTTGCGGTACTCGGCAACCTGTTGCTTGACGTAGGCGTCCAGATCCTTGCCGGTCTTATTGAACGGGAACAAGCCGCGTTCTTCGCGCAACTTCGCGAATTCCGGCGTGGCCATCATCTTGTCGAAGGTAGCGACCCACCACTGGTAGTCGGCATCCGCGACCTTCGGCCCCACGTAGAAACCGCGAATGATGGGCCACTGGATGTCGAAACCCTGTTCCTTCGCGGTGGGAACGTCGGCCAGGCGGCCCGGAAGGCGCTGATCGGAGAACACCGCCAGGATCCGGATGGGCACGCCGGCGTCCAGTACCGACGCAACTTCGCCGGCATCGCCCGAATACACCTGCACGTGGCCGCCCTGCAAGGCCGTCAGGCTCTCGCCACCGCCCTCGAAGGCCACGAAGCGCATGGTCTTGTAGTCGATGCCGGCGGCACGCGCCGTCAGCGCCGCCTTCATCCAATCCTGGCTGCCGATGGTACCGCCCGCGCCGAACACCACCTTGGTGGGATCGGCCTTGATCGCGGCCATCAGCCCCTTGAGATCCTTCCAGGGGGAGTCCTTGCGCACCACGACCGCGCCGTAGTCCGTGCCGATGCCGGACACCCAGCGCACGTCGGACTCGGTATAGCGGCCGAACTTGCCCTGCGCGATGTTCAGCAGCGAGCCGCCCGAAAAAGCCACGATGGTGCCGGCCTCGGCCGGCCGCTGGGCGATGATGGTGTTGTAGGCCACGGCCCCGATGCCGCCGGGCATGTACACGGAACGCATCGCGGCGTTCAGATATTTGCCTTCCTGCAGGCCGCTCTGGGCGATCTTGCAGGTCAGGTCGAAACCGCCGCCCGGCTTGGCGGGCGCGATGCACTCGGGCCGCTCGGGGGCGGCAGCCGCCGGTTGCGCGGCCAATCCCGCGAAAACCATGGCCACGGCACACGCCGCGGCCCGCAGTCGGACTGTGGGTTTCATCAGTCACCTCCATATCGTTGTTGTGGATGTCGCGGCTGACTGACCGCTCCGAGGCGACTGTACGAACGCGGCGCTTTCAATCGGCTTTCAATTCCCCCTCTTTTCATGCTGCAAAGCAACATTCAAGACCTGGGGAAAACCAGGGATGCCCGCAGGCCGGTTCCTGGTTCCCGGTTTTCCAGCACCAGCCTGCCCTTGTGCAGACCCGCTATCCGCTGCGCGATCGCCAGTCCCAGGCCGGCGCCGGGTTTGCCTTTGCCGGACTCTCCCCGGCGAAAACGCACGCCGGCCCGCTCGATATCAGATACGGGCATGCCCGGACCGCTGTCCTCGACCTGCAGGACAAGTTGCTCGGGCCCGCTCGACAGGGTCAGCGTCACCACGCCCCGCTCTGGACAGTAGCGGATGGCGTTGTCCAGAAGATTGAGCACGGCTTCGCGCAGCAGCACGGTAGAACCCGCCATCCACAGCGGTGCTTCCGGCGCTTCTATGCCGTAGTCCAGCTGCTTGGCGCGCGCGGCCGGCAACAGGCTGCGCACGCATTCCCCGGCCAGCTCGACCAGGTCTATCCGCGCGAAGGGCAGGCCGCCCTCGGCCAGCGAGGCGTCATGGACGCGGGCCAGCGCCAGCATCTGGTTGGCCATGCGTATGGAGCGGTCCACGCCGGCATGCATGGCCTGCAATACCTGGCGGACCGCCTGCGGATCGTTCTCGCGCAGCGCGAAATCCACCTGGGTCTTGAGCACGGTCAGTGGCGTGCGCAACTGATGGGACGCGTCGTCCAGGAACTGGCGCTGCGCGCGCGCCTGGGCATCGTGCCGCGCGATATGCCGGTTGATCGCTGAAACCAGGGGCTGCACCTCGGCCGGTACCTGGCTGTCGTCCACCGGACGCAGGTCGTCGGGGTCGCGCGCGTCGATTTCTTCACTCAGCCGTACCAGCGGCCGCAGCGCGATGATCACGCCGCCGGTCAGCAGGATCGCGCTCAATAATATCTGCAGCGCGTCACGCTCGATCGCGCGCATCAGCACGGCCCGGGTAAAACCTGCCCGCGACTCGATGCTTTCCGCGACCTGGATGACTACCCGCTGGCGGTCCTGCGCACCGTACAGCGGGGGATCGAGCCGGCGAGCCAATACGCCCACGCGCACCGGCTCGCCGAAGTATTCGGCATTGAAGAATTCCGCCCGTCCCGATGCCAAGGGGTGAGCCGGCATGGGAAGCGAGGGATTTCCGATCTCGGTCAGGTTGTCCTCGGTGGATACCCGGAAATACACATTGCCACTGGCGGTCAGTTCGAAGAATTGCAGGAGCCGGTAGGGCAACTCCACCGCCAACCCGCCGCTTTCTGTCGATATGTTCAGGTCGATGGCGCGCAAGGCTCCTGCCAGTGAACGGTCGTAGGCGGCATTGGTCAAGTCGTCCAGCAGCTTGACCGACAACCACAGGCCGCCTCCAGCCACGACGGCCAGTACGGGCAGCAACCACCACAGCAGTGTCGACTTCAGGCTGCGCCGCCGCGGGCGGCGCGGGAGACGCTCCTTGGACGAGACAGCCGTCACGCGGGCTCCAGGCAGTAGCCCAGTCCACGCAGGGTCACGATGCGCACGCCGGTTTCGCCCAGGCGCTTGCGCAGGCGATGAACAATGACTTCGATGGCATCGAGTCCCACATCGTGGTCATCGTCGAACACCCGGTCCAGTATCTGCTGCTTGGTCATGGGTTCGCCGCTGCGTTGAATCAGGGCCCGCAGTACCGCGTATTCACGAGGCGACAGGGCCAGAGGCTGATTGTCGAGCAGGAATTTCTGGGCGGCCAGATCGAAAACCAGCGATCCGCAGGCCAATCGAGGATGTTCGCGGCCCCGGCTACGCCGTATCAGCGCCAGCAGCCTGGCTTCCAGCTCGGTCACGTTGAAGGGCTTGGGCAGAAAATCGTCCGCGCCTTCTTGCAGGGTAGTGACTCGTTCCGTCAGTGAATCACGCGCAGTCAATATCAGGACAGGCGTGCGGTCGTCGCGGGCGCGCAGCCTGGCCAGCAATGTCCGCCCATCCAGCCCGGGCAGTCCCAGGTCGAGGACGATGGCGTCGAAGTCTTCGACCTGCAACCGTTTTTCCGCGACCACGCCGTCATTGGCCCATTCCACGACAAAGCCGGCATGCCTGGCCAGTGTGCCTGACAACCACCGGGCCAGTTCGGGTTCGTCCTCGACCAACAGGATGCGCATGGTGGATCGAGTGCTCCTTGCTTGTTTGTAAGGATGGGACGCCTGGATGCTAGGTGTTCGACCGGGCGTGGTCAACCTGCGTCCGCGCAGCGGCGCAGCCGGCCGCTTGCGGCCTTCGTCGCGGTAGGAAAAAAAGATGTTTGAGCTTTATCCTAAAACTATCTATTCAATTCGTAGTAGTTAATAGGAGCCTGTGGATAACTTTGGCCGATCCAAAAAACCTTTTCGATTCAATGTGTTGCCTAATTTTTAGGCATGTGGATAACCTTGTCCACATGGTGTACCCGGAAATTGGACAAGTTTTTCGGATGGGAACAAAAGCGAAGTTATCCACAAAGGCTCAACACGGTGTGCACACCCCTGCTTCCTGGAGCTTATCCACAGGCCCGGAAATGCATCCATCGGGTATCCTGGTCGCCTGCCTGGAGCCGTTCATGGATGTATCCGCTTCTTCCGCCGCCCTGGCCGCGTTCGTCGACCGGCACGAGCGCCTGTTTATTCTGACCGGCGCCGGGTGCAGCACGGATTCGGGCATCCCGGACTATCGCGATGCCGACGGCCAGTGGAAACGCACGCCGCCCATCGACTTCCAGGTCTTCATGCGTGACGGACTGGCTCGTGCGCGCTACTGGGCCCGCAGCATGATCGGGTGGCGGCGCTTCGGGAAGGCCGGGCCCAACGACACCCACCATGCGCTGGCGCGGCTGGAGGCCGCCGGAAGAGTGCGGTTGCTGGTGACGCAGAACGTCGATGGCCTGCACCAGGCGGCGGGCAGCCGCCTGGTGGTGGACTTGCATGGCCGGCTGGACGAGGTCCGGTGCATGCAGTGCGCGCACCGCGAGCCGCGCACGGTGTTCCAGCAGCGGCTGGAAACCGTGAATCCGGCCTGGGTCGCGCTGGACGCGGCCGATGCGCCCGACGGCGACGCCGATCTGGAGACCGCGGATTTCTCAGGTTTTGCCGTGCCGCCCTGCCCCGCCTGCGGCGGGATCCTGAAGCCGGACGTCGTATTCTTCGGCGAACAGGTCCCCGCGCCCCGGGTGGCGGCGGTGCTGCGCGCGCTGGACGAGGCCGATGCCATCCTGGTGGTGGGCTCGTCGCTGATGGTGCATTCCGGCTACCGCTATGTGCGGGCCGGAGCGCAGGCCGGCCTGCCGGTCGCCGCGGTCAATCTGGGACGTACGCGCGCCGACGACTTGTTGGCCCTGAAAGTGGAGCAGTCCTGCGCCGAGGCGCTGGCTTTCATGCTGGAGGGCCGCGCGGCGGCGTGATGCGGAGTGTGCGCGCCGCGAATGCGGGCCGCATAGCGCTCGATGGCCAGGCCGTCCGTGCTGATCTCGGGCCGCCGTCCACTGATCTGGTCGGCGATGAGGCGGCCCGACCCGCAGGCCATCGTCCAGCCCAGCGTGCCGTGTCCGGTGTTGAGGTACAGGTTGGGGTAGCGTGTCGCGCCGACGATGGGCGTGCTGTCGGGCGTCATGGGACGCAGGCCGGTCCAGAAGCTTGCCCGCGCCAGGTCGCCGCCGGGGAACAGGTCGTTCACCACGTGTTCCAGCGTGGCCCGGCGGCGCGCATCCAGGCGCAGGTCGTAGCCGGCCAGCTCGGCCATGCCACCGACCCGGATGCGGTGGTCGAAACGGGTGATGGCGATCTTGTAGGTCTCGTCCAGCACCGTGGATTGCGGTGCGCGCGTGGGATCGATCAGCGGTACTGTCAGTGAATAGCCCTTGACCGGGTAGACCGGCAGGTCCAGGCCCAGCGGTTCGAGCATGCCGCGCGAGTAGCTGCCGAAGGCCATGACGTAGCGGTCTGCGGCCAGGATCCGGCCGCCGGCGCGCACGCCGGCGATGCGTCCGCCCTCGACCACCAGGCCGTCCACCGCCTGTTCGTAGCGGAAGTCCACGCCCAGCGTGCGGGCGATGCCGGCCAGCGCCCGCGTGAAGAGATGGCAGTCGCCGGTCTCGTCGTTGGGCAGGCGCAGTCCGCCGGCCAGCCTGCCGGTGGCGGCCGCCAGGCCGGGTTCGACCCGGGCGAGTTCGTTCCGGCCCAGCAGCTCGAACGGTACGCCGCATTCTTCCAGCACCGCGATATCGCGGCCGGCCGCATCGAGCTGGGCCTGGGTGCGGAAGAGCTGCAGCGTGCCGCCCGTCCGCTGTTCATATTGGATGCCGGTTTCCATGCGCAACTGCCGCAGGCAGGTCCGGCTGTACTCGGCCACCCGCATCATGCGTTCCTTGTTGACCGCATAGCGTCCGGCGGAGCAATTGCGCAGCATCTGCGCCATCCAGCGCAACTGGAACAGGCTGCCGTCCAGGCGGATGGCCAGCGGAGCGTGATGCTGGAACATCCATTTGACTGCTTTCAAGGGAATGCCCGGCGCGGCCCAGGGCGTCGAATAGCCGGGAGAGACCTGTCCGGCGTTGGCGAAGCTGGTTTCCCGCGCCGGTCCGGCCTGGCGATCGAGCACGGTGACCTCCAGCCCCGCGCGGGCCAGGTAATAGGCACTGGCGACCCCGATCACGCCGCCACCGAGAACGATCACCTTCATGGAAAAATCCCTGTATCGTTTATGTATTCAGCTAGTATATGAAGGTGAATCCAGTGGATTTCACCAAAATTAACAGGTTAGACAATGGTTTCAACTGAAAGGTCCCCGGCAAGCCCCGGGGAGCGAAGTGAAATGCACGAGCTCGATCGCACCGACAGGAAAATCCTCGACATTCTTCAGCGGGAAGGCCGTGTTTCCATGACGGAGCTGGCCGAGCGCGTCGGCTTGTCGGCCTCGCCCTGTTCGGAACGGGTCCGGCGCCTGGAGCGCGAAAAAGTCATCACCGGCTATCACGCGCACCTGTCTCCGGCGGCGCTGGGCAAGTCCTTGCTGGTGTTCGTCGAGATCAAGCTGGCCTCGAAGTCGGGCGAGATTTTCGACAAGGTCAGGCAGGAACTGCTGCACGTGCCCGATGTGCTGGAGTGCCATCTGGTTTCGGGCAACTTCGACTATCTGGTCAAGGCGCGCCTGGGCGGCATGCGCGAGTACCGCCGGTTGCTCGGCGACGTCCTGAAAAAGCTGCCGGTGGCAGCCGAGTCGCACAGCTACGTGGTGATGGAGGAAGTGAAGGAAAGCCTGGTCTTGCCGGTGGACCGCTAGGCCGTTCCCTATTCTGGCAAGGGAAAGCCCTGAGCCATGGATTCCCGCAGGTATTCGACGAAGCATTGCACCGCGCGAGGCACGCGCGGCGCCCAGGGGCGAAGCGCATACAGCTGGTTGCCGAAGAAGCCCTGCACGCGCCAGCCCGGCAGCACCGGCCTGAGCCGGCGCATGGCGGGTGCCGCGCTGAAATCGGGCAACAGGCCGATGCCCAGTCCGTCCAGCACCGCGTCACGCAGCACCTCGCTGTTGTTGGCCTTCAGCGGCCCTTGCACGGGCACCGACATCGTTTCGGCCTGGGTGTCGTCGGCGGCGACAAAGGTCCAGGTGTCGGCGCCCGGCCCCAGGTACAGCACACAGTCGTGGCCCGCCAGGTCACGCGGGTGCCTGGGCGTGCCGCGCCGGCGCAGATAGACGGGGCTGGCCACCAGCAGCGAGCGGGTTTCGCACAAGGGCCAAGCGACATAGCTTTCGGGCGCGGCGGCCGTGTGGCGGATGGCCAGGTCGTAGCCTTCCTGCGCGAGATTGACGAAGCGATCGGTCAGGTCGAGGTGGATGCGCACATCGGGATAGCTGCGGAAAAACGCCGCCAGCCGTGGCGCGATATGCTGCCGGCCCAGCGCCACGGGGGCGGTGACGCGGACCGTGCCGCGCGGCGTGCCGGACAGGTCCTTGACCGCGGTGAAGCCGGCGTCGATGCGCTCGAACGCCGGCGCGGCGTCGGCCACCAGCTCCCGGCCGGCGTCGGTCAGCACCACGGAGCGCGTGGTGCGCTGGACCAGCGGTACGCCGGCCGCGCGTTCCAGCGCGCCGATACGCATGCTGACCGAGGCCTTGGACAGGCCCAGGCGCCGCGCCGCCTGGGTGAAGCTGCGGGTCTCGGCCAGCACGGTCAGCAGGTGGATGTCGGCGACCCAGGGCCCGATGATGTCGGCAGCCATTTTTTTCCATTCGGATTGTTCAATATATTGAACACTTTAATCGGCTTCGGCCGGCTTATCCAATCGGCCGCGCGGCCCTAGACTGGGATCCTCGATTTTTTCTTTTCAGGATGACCGCCATGTCCGCTTCCATCGTCCACTGGGTTGACGGCCGCAAGATGCCCGCGCAGGGATCGCGCGTCGCCGACGTCTTCAATCCCGCCACGGGTGCCGTCTCCAGCCAGGTGGCGCTGGCCAGTGCCGCCGACGTCGATGCCGCCGTCGCCAGCGCCCGCCGCGCCTTCCCCGCCTGGGCCGACGTGCCGCCCATCCGCCGGGCGCGCGTGATGTTCCGTTTCCTGGAGCTGTTGAACCGCCACAAGGACGAGCTGGCCCGCGCGATCACGGCCGAGCACGGCAAGGTATTCACCGATGCGCAGGGCGAGGTCGCGCGCGGCATCGACATCGTCGAGTTCGCCTGCGGCATTCCGCAATTGCTCAAGACGCAGTTCACCGACCAGGTCTCCACCGGGATGGACAACTGGACGTTGCGCCAGCCGCTGGGCGTGGTGGCCGGCGTCACGCCGTTCAACTTCCCGGTAATGGTGCCGATGTGGATGTTCCCGGTGGCGATCGCCGCCGGCAACAGTTTCGTGCTCAAGCCCAGCCCCATCGATCCGACGCCGTCGCTGATGATGGCCGAGCTGCTCAAGGAAGCCGGCCTGCCCGACGGCGTGTTCAACGTCGTGCAGGGGGACAAGGAAGCGGTGGATGCATTGCTGGCCCATCCCGACGTGGCCGCGGTGTCCTTCGTCGGCTCGACTCCCATCGCGCAAAGCATCTACGAGACCGGCGCGCGCAACGGCAAGCGCGTGCAGGCGCTGGGCGGCGCGAAGAATCACATGGTGGTCATGCCCGACGCCGATCTGGACGTTGCGGTGGATGCGCTGGTGGGCGCGGGTTATGGCTCGGCAGGTGAACGCTGCATGGCGATCTCGGTGGCGGTGCTGGTGGGCGACGTGGCCGACCGCATCATGCCGCGCCTGATCGAGCGCACCCATGCGCTGAAGGTCAAGAACGGCATGGAACTGGACGCCGAGATGGGCCCCATCGTGCATGCCGGCGCGCATCGCCGCATCAGCGACTACATCGGCGTTGGCGTGGAGGAAGGCGCGCAACTGCTGGTGGACGGACGCCATTTCGACGCGGCCTCGGCCGGCGCGGGCTGCGAGCGCGGGTTCTGGATGGGCGGCACGCTGTTCGACCACGTCACGCCCGCGATGCGCATCTATCGCGAAGAGATCTTCGGCCCGGTGCTGTCGTGCGTGCGCGTGCCCGATTTCGGTTCGGCGGTCGAGCTGATCAACGCGCACGAATTCGGCAACGGCGTGAGCTGCTTCACCAGCGACGGCAACGTGGCGCGCGAATTCGGCCGCCGCATCCAGGTCGGCATGGTGGGCATCAACGTACCGATTCCCGTGCCCATGGCCTGGCACGGCTTCGGCGGCTGGAAGCGTTCGCTGTTCGGCGACATGCATGCCTACGGCGAGGAAGGGGTGCGCTTCTACACGAAGCAGAAGAGCATCATGCAGCGGTGGCCGAGCAGCATCGAGAAGGGTGCCGAGTTCGCCATGCCTACGGCTAAGTAGAAGACCCCCCCCTACGCCCTTCGGGCGCCCCCCAGGGGGCGGCACTGGCGGACCGGCGGAGCCGGATCCGCGGTGCCCTGGATCAAGGCAAGCATGCGGTGCTCCGCACCGAGATAACCCCACCAGACCCAGGATG
>NZ_JBXAFV010000006.1:0-321685 GCF_058793475.1 Pigmentiphaga sp. MLSB6-MA01
GTAGTCCCGCGCAGCGGGACCGGCTTCGCTTGCGACACGCCCGCCCCCCGGCCCCGGTGCCCCGGACAAGACCGGGTCAAGAACATGAAGGTCGATTCAGCTTAGCGCTGCTGGCCGGCGCGGTGGCTGGCCAGCAGGCATGCCTCGAAGGCCAGGGCGGCGCGCGGCGGGGAGGGCGACCGCCGCAGCAGGCTGATGAATTCGCAGGTGTAGCGAAATACTTCCGGGCGGATCGCCTGCATCTGCCCGTTGCGTTCGAATCCGCTGGCGTAGTGGTCGGGCAGGAAGCCAAGGTAGCCGCCCGACAGGATCAGCGTGGCGATGGCCTCCTGGTCGTGGCCCGTCGCCTTCCTCACCAGCCGCGCGCGGTGGGCGAGTTCCATGTTGGGGGAGTGGTAGCCCAGTCCCGCGAACGCGTGCTCGCGCAGGTCGTCCCAGGTCAGGCCTTCGTGGTCGGCGCCGAACAGCGGATGGCGGGCGCCGCAATACAAATGCATGCTTTCGTCGAACAGCGCGGCGTACCGCAGCGTGCTGGAGTGGCGGTGGGCGGGAATGATGCCGACCTGGAAGGTGCCGTTGATGATGCCCCGCTCGATCTCGCCTATCGTCTTGACGTGCAGGTTCAGGCCGACCTCCGGAGCCTGTTCCGAGAACAGGGCGATGGCCTCGGCCAGGCGGGCCGCCGGATTGGTGGCGGTCTTGTCGAAAATGGCGATGTCCAGGCGCCCGCCCATGCGCTGGTGGATGCCGTCGATACCGGCGCGAAAGGCATCGGCCGAAGCGAGCAGCCTCAGGGTTTCCTCGTAGACGCGCTCGCCTTCCGCGGTCAGCGCGAAGCCGGTGCGTCCCCGCCGGCACAGGGTCAGCCCCAGCCGCGTTTCCAGGTCCTTGACGTGCCGGCTGATGGTCGACAGGCCCACGTTCAATTCCAGTTCGGCGGCCGCCATGCCGCCACATTCGACCACGCACTTGAAGACTTGCAGCAGGCGCAGGTCCATGTCGCTGAGCGAGCCCAGGATGGGGATGGGGCGGGGCCGGGACGTCGTCATGCTGGACACTCTGATGGTTGCGTGAACTGGAAAGTGAAGAGTGATAGGCCGTCATATGAGAAAAGCGAAAAATGCCCCAAGATCCGGGCATCGTTTTTTCGCCGCTCCAAGGACCGACCATCGTGTTCCCGCCCGATACTGCCTTCAGCCCCGAGCGTTCCGCCGATACGCGCGAAACGGGCCTCGACGCATACTGGATGCCGTTCACCGGCAACCGCGATTTCAAGGCCCATCCGCGCATGATCGTGGCGGCAAGCGGAGCCTACTACACCGATGCGGACGGCCGCCAGATCCTGGATGGCCTGTCCGGCTTGTGGACCTGCGGCCTGGGCCACGGCCATCCGAAGATCGTCGAGGCCGTGGCGCGCCAGGCCGCCACGCTCGACTATGCGCCGGCGTTCCAGTTCGGCCACCCGCTCGCGTTCGAGCTGGCCGGGCGCATCGCCGGCCGGATGCCGGCCGGGCTCGACCATGTCTTTTTCGTGGGCTCGGGGTCCGAGGCGGTCGATACCTCGCTCAAGATGGCGCGCGCCTATTGGAGATTGAAGGGGCAGCCCTCGAAGACGCTGCTGATCGGCCGCGCCAGGGGCTACCACGGCGTCAACTTCGGCGGCATCAGCGTGGGAGGCATCGGGGGCAATCGCAAGCTCTACGGCGAGGGCCTGCGCGCCGACCACCTGCCCCATACGCTGCTTGCCGGCAATGCATTCAGCAGGGGGCAGCCGGCGCAGGGCGCGGAGCTCGCCGATGAGTTGCTCGAGCTGATCGCGCTGCACGATGCCTCGAACATCGCCGCCGTCATCGTCGAGCCTTTCGCGGGGTCGGCCGGGGTCATCGTGCCGCCTGTGGGCTATCTGGCCCGCCTGCGGGAAATCTGTACCCGGCATGACATCTTGTTGATCTTCGACGAGGTCATTACCGCCTTCGGCCGGCTGGGGGCCTGGACGGGCGCCGATTGTTTCGGAACGACGCCCGATATCCTGAATTTCGCCAAGCAGGTCACCAACGGCGTGATCCCGATGGGCGGCGTGGTGGCCAGCCCGGAGATCCACCAGGTCTTCATGCAGGCGGGCGGGCCGGCCTATGGGGTGGAGTTCCCCCACGGCCACACCTACTCGGCCCATCCCATCGCCTGCGCCGCCGCGCTCGCCACGCTGGACGTCCTGGAACAGGAAGACGCGCTCGGGCGGGTGAGGGCGCTCGCGCCCGGCTTCGAGTCGGCCGTGCACGGATTGCGGGGCTGTCCGCACGTGACCGACATCCGCAACATCGGCCTGGCGGCCGGCCTGACGATCGCTCCCAAGGCGGGCGAACCCGCCCGCAGGCCCTACGAGATCGCGATGCACTGCTGGAAGCAAGGTGTCTATGTCCGGTTCGGCGCCGACACGATCCAGCTCGCGCCGCCGTTCATCGTCGGGCAGGGCGAGATCGATCGCCTGGTCGAGACCCTGGAGCGGGCCATCCGGGCAACGTCTTGAGCGGTGCCGCGGGGCCCGGGATGGGAAACAGTGGAAAAGCATCGTCCTTTATTTTAGATTGCAATCTAATTAAATAATGAAGACCAGGGAGCAGCCCATGCGGGACATCACCGTCTTTCGCGCGCGCAAGTTCATCACCATGGATCCGGTACGGCCCGCCGCCACGCACGTCGCGGTGCGGGACGGCCGCATCCTCGCGGTCGGCGGGGACGAGATATGGCAGGGGCTGGGCGCGGCCAGGGCCGACGATCGCTACGCGGATGCGGTGCTGATGCCCGGGTTGGTCGAGGCGCATTCCCACCTGATGGAGGGGGCGCTCTGGAAGTTCGTCTATGCCGGCTACTACGATCGGCGCGATCCCGAGGGCCGGTTGTGGACGGGCCTCAAGAGCGTCGACGGCATCGTGGAGCGGCTGGCGGAGATGGAGCGCACGCTGGCCGACCCGGACGCGCCGCTGCTGGCCTGGGGCTTCGACCCGGTCTATTTCGGCGAGCAGCGGATGACGGTGCGCGAGCTGGACGCGGTATCGGAGCGGCGGCCGATCGTGCTGCTGCATGCCAGCTTCCACCTGATGAATGTGAATTCGGCCATGCTGCGCAAGGCCGGCATCACGCGGCAGACGGACATCGAGGGCATCGCCCGCCATGCCGACGGCGAACCGAATGGCGAATTGCAGGGGTTCGCGGCCATGTTTCCGGTCAACCGGGCCATCGGCAACGTCATGCGGACGGTGGGCGTCACGGAAGAGGGCGTGTGGCGGTTCGCGCGGGTAGCCCAGCGGACCGGGGTGACGACGGCCACGGACCTCGTGAACAATCTGGCCGAGCCCGGTGTGAGGCTGCTCGAAGACGTGACCTCGCGCGAGGACTATCCGCTGCGCATCGTTCCCATCTATCGGGGACCGCAGGCCCTGGCCACCATCGAGCAGGATCTCGGCCTGGCCGCCCTGGCGGCGGCGCGCAGCACGGACAAGCTTCGTTTCGGCGCGATGAAGCTGACGCTGGACGGTTCCATAACGGGATATACGGCCCGGCTGCGCTGGCCCGGCTACCACAACGGCAAGCCCAACGGCATCTGGATCATGTCTCCCACCGAGGTCCACGGCGTCGTGGCGCGCATCCACGGGGCGGGCGTGCAACTGCACATCCATACGAACGGAGACGAGGCGACCGGGCTCGCGCTGGACGCCATCGAGGCCGCGCTGGAAAAGCATCCCCGCCCGGACCACCGGCATACCCTGCATCACTGCCAGACGGCCGATGCCGCCCAGTTCCGGCGCATGGCCAGGCTGGGCGTCTGCGCGAACCTGTTCGTGAACCATATCTACTATTGGGGCGACGTGCACTATGCGCAGACCCTGGGACCCAGCCGCGCCAACCGCATGAATGCGTGCGGAACCGCCCGCCTCCATGGCGTCCCGCTGGCCATTCATTCCGATGCGCCGGTCACGCCCATCGGGCCGCTGTTCACCGCATGGTGCGCGGCGGTCCGGCGCACGGCGGGCGGCCGCGTGCTGGGGGAAGGGGAACGGATCACGGTAGCGGACGCCTTGCACGCCGTGACACTGGGGGCGGCCTATACGCTGGCGATGGACGGCGAAATCGGCTCGATCGAGGTCGGCAAGCGGGCGGACTTCTGTGTGCTGGCCGATGATCCGCTGGCGGTGCCGGTGGAGGATCTCAAGGATGTCCCGGTGCTGGGAACGATGCTGGGCGGCCGGGCCTTCGATGCGGCACAGTGACCGGAGCCGCGTTCGGCCATGAATGTTTCCCCCATTCCACTCACGGTGATAGGCGGCTTCCTGGGCGCCGGCAAGAGCACGCTCGTGAACCGCCTGCTGGCGCAGGCGGGCGATTCACGGGTGACGGTGCTGGTGAACGACTTCGGCGCGATCAACATCGACGCCGCCTTGATCGAATCCCGGGACGGCGAGACCATCAGCCTGGCCAATGGCTGTGTGTGCTGTTCCATCGGCGACGACCTGGTCGACGCGCTGATCCGGGCGATGGAGCGACAGCCCGCCCCGGACAGGATCGTCATCGAAGCCAGCGGCGTGGCGGATCCCTGGCGGATCGCGCAGGTCGGCCTGAGCGATCCGGCCCTGAGGCTCGACAGCGTCGTGGTCCTGGCGGATGCGGAAACCGTGCGCGCCCACGCGGCGGACCGCTATCTGGCCGACACCATACGCGGGCAACTGCGGGCCGGCGACTACCTGATCCTCAACAAGGCCGATCTTGTCACCGCCGAGTCCCTCGCCGCCACGCGCGGCTGGCTCGCGGCGACGTGTCCGGACACCCCGATATTCATCGCCAGCGATGCCGACGTGCCGTTCGTGTTCCTGGCGGATGCGGGCCTGTCCGCGTGGCCCGCGGGGGCCATGCATGCCTGCGGTTGTCCCGCGGGCCGTCCGTGCCGGCACGAGCAGGCTCATGGCGAGCTGTTCGAGTCCTGGTCCATCGAGCTGGCGGGCCGGTTCCGGGCCGATGCGCTGCGCGCCTGGCTGCGGGCCCTGCCGGCGGGCGTGCTGCGGACGAAAGGCCTCGTGGCGACGGACGAGTGGCCGTGGGCCGTCATGCATGGCGTGGGGCGGCGCGGCACCCTGGCTTGCGCCGCGCCGCCGATCTCCGCGCGGTCGGCCATCGTCGCCATCGGCCTGCGGGGCCAACTGCCCATCGCCGAGCTCGACGCTTTTTTCCGCGGCGCAAGACTGGCCGATTGACGTACCGATAGCAGCCTTCGATCCCCTCGATCAGGAGATGTCCATGAAGATCCGTATCTTGTTTCGTTGCGCGCTGGCCGCGCTGTGGCTGGGCCTGGCGGGTGTCCAGCCGGCGTGGGCGCAGGCCTATCCGGATCGGCCCGTCAGGCTGTTGATGTCGTTCAGCGCCGGGTCGGGCGTCGATACCTTCGGCCGGCTGGTCGCGCAGAAACTGGCGGACAGGCTGGGGGGAAGCACCTATGTCGAGAACAAGGGCGGGGCGGGCGGCATCATCGGCATCGGCGCGATGGCCAAGGCCATGCCGGACGGCTACACGATCGGCCTGATCGCGAACACCGCCACGATCCACCAGGGAATGAGAACGGATCTGCCGTTCGACCTGAAGGAGGACTTCGCCTACATCACCCTGCTGGCACGTGGCGCCATGGTGCTGGCGGTCAGAAAGGACCTGCCGGCGCAGACGCTGCCCGAACTGGTCGCGCTGGCGAAGGCGCGGCCCGGGCAACTCAACTACGGCACGCCGGGGATCGCCACGCCGCATCACCTGGCAACCGAGCTGCTCAAGCACGAGACGGGCATGGACGTCCTGCACGTCCCGCACAAGGGGGCGGTCGAGGCGATCAACGGCCTGAACAACGGCAGCGTCGACTTCGAGCTCATCGCCATCCAGTCCGCGCTGCCTCACCTGAAAAGCGGCCGCATCCGGGCCCTGGCCGTCACCACGGCCAGCCGCCAACCCGTGCTGAAGGATGTGCCGACCGTGGCGGAAGCCATAGGCAGGCCGGATTTCGAGGCCGACCTCTGGTACGCCATCGTGGCGCCCGCCCGCATCCCACCCGACATCGCGGCGAAGCTGACGCGGGAGCTGCACGCGATCCTGGGGACGGCGGAGGTGCGGAATATTCTTGCCGAGCAGGCCATGCAGGCCGCTCCCAGCACGCCCGAGGAACTGCGTGCCCTGATCGACCGGGACACCCGCAAGTGGGCGAAGGTGGCGCGGGAGGCCGGGATCGTCGGACAGTAGGGGCGCCCGCCCGCCACTTGCCGAAGCGCCCGGCCCCTGCTACGATATATTTTATGAACTACGCTTCCACGTACTTTTACTTTTACTTTTTTGGATTTCCAAAGCCGCTGGCGGAGGAAAGGAAGCGTCGTATCTAACGGATTCCTGCCCCAAAAAAGCCGCCAGCGTCCTGGCGGCTTTTTTTGTGCCTGGACGAAACGGTGGGGCAACCCCCCAAGACATCTACACCAGACATCATTGAAATCCAGGAGAGGATCGTGTCCCACAACACCGACGACTTGCGCATTCGAGAAATCAAGGAGCTGGCTCCGCCTTCGCACCTGATGCGCGAGTTTCCCTGCACCACCTCCGTCTCGGAGACGGTCTATTCCACCCGGCAGGGGCTGCACCGCATCCTGCACGGCATGGACGACCGCCTCGTGGTGGTGATCGGGCCGTGTTCCATCCACGATACCAAGGCCGCCCTGGAGTACGCCTCGCGCCTGAAAGCCGAGCGCGACCGCTTCGCCGGCGAACTCGAGATCGTGATGCGGGTGTACTTCGAGAAGCCCCGCACCACGGTGGGCTGGAAGGGCCTGATCAATGATCCCGACCTGGACGGCAGCTTCAACATCAACAAGGGCCTGCGCACCGCCCGCCAATTATTGCTGGAGATCAACGCCCTCGGCCTGCCTGCGGGGTGTGAATATCTGGACATGATCACGCCCCAGTACATCGCCGACCTCGTCTCCTGGGGGGCCATCGGCGCGCGCACCACGGAAAGCCAGGTCCACCGCGAACTCGCCTCCGGCCTGTCGTGTCCCGTGGGTTTCAAGAACGGGACCGACGGCAACATCCGCATCGCCGTCGACGCGATCAAGGCGGCGTCCCAGCCTCACCATTTCCTGTCGGTGACCAAGGGCGGCGTCTCGGCCATCGTGTCCACCAACGGCAACGAGGACTGCCACGTCATCCTGCGCGGCGGCAAGGCGCCCAACTATGACGCGGCCAGCGTGGAAGCCGCGGCCCAGGACATGGCCAAGGCCGGCCTGGCCCAGCGCGTGATGATCGATGCCAGCCACGCCAACAGCAGCAAGAAGCCCGAGAACCAGCCGCAGGTGCTGGACGACGTGGCGCGCCAGATGGAAGCGGGCGACAACCGCATCATCGGCGTGATGGTGGAAAGCCACCTGGTGGCCGGCCGGCAGGACCTGGTTCCGGGCAAGCCTCTGGTCTATGGCCAGAGCATCACCGATGGTTGCATCGACTGGGATGCCTCGGTGCAGGTGCTCGAACGCCTGGCCCAGGCGGTGCAGGCGCGCCGGCTGGTGGCGACCAGCAGCGGCAAGTAGCCCTTGGCCCCGGGGCTAGCCGCCCCGGGTGCGGCCCGAGCGCCACAGGACTTCCGGCGTGCCGGCGTCCTGGTTGATGGCGCGGGCCAGCACGAACAGCAGGTCCGACAGGCGGTTCAGGTATTGCCGCACCGGCGGATGGACGGTCTCGACGCGGGCCAGGGCCACCACGCCGCGCTCGGCCCGGCGGCAGACCGTGCGCGCCATGTGGGCCAGGGCCGCCGGCCGGCTTCCGCCGGGCAGCACGAATTCGCGCAGCGGCGGCAGCCGGGAGTTGTAGCCGTCCAGGAGGACGTCCAGGTGCGCCACGCGCGCCTCCGCCAGCAAGGCCTGTCCGGGCATGCTGAGTTCTCCGCCCAGATCGAACAGGTCGTGCTGGATGTCCAGCAGGTCGTGCGCGATGTCCTGCGGCAAGGCTTCCGTGGCCAGCAGTCCCAGCGCGCTGTTCAGTTCGTCGACGTCGCCGATGGCCGCGATGCGTGGCGAGTCCTTGGTAACCCGCGGGCCGGTCGCCAGTCCCGTGGTGCCGTCGTCGCCGGTACGCGTGGCGATCACGCTCAATCGATGTCCCATGAATACTCCATGATCAGGATGGGCCCGATGCCCCGTGGGCATCGCCGTTCCCGTGGATTGTAGTCAGGACGTTTGCGCCTGCCTTCTTTTCAACTGGCCCGGCGAGTACCCGTAGAACTGCCTGAACGCATGGGAATAGGCGCCCTCGCTGGAATAGCCGAGCTCGACGGCGATATCCAGCATCCGGCGCCCCAGGCTGTGCAGTTCGATCGCGCGCGTCATGCGGGCATGGTTGCGCCATTGCTGGAACGACAATCCGGTCAGCTTCACGAAGATGCGCTGCATCGTCTTTTCACTGGCGCCCGCCTGCGCGGCCCATTCTGCCAGGGTCCGGCCGTCCGATGGGTCTGCCTCCAGGGCCCGGCAGACCATGGCGATGCGCGTGTCGTCGGGAATGGGAAGTCCGGCGGCAACGCGCGGCGCCCGGCGGATCTCGTCCAGGATTCCCTGGGTTTTCCAGTGGCGCGAGGGCACGTCGGCGCTCGGGGTGTCCCAGCGCGCCGCGTCGAAGATCAGCTCCCTGAGCAGAGGGCTGATGCCCGTCACGGAAAAGACCGTCTCGGCATACACGGCCGCGTCGACATACACGCTGTGATACCGGTAGGGGCGCTCCATCAGCACCGCGTGGGGAAGGTCGGGGGGGATCCATGCGGCGCGGCTGGGGCCGAGCCGGACCAGGTGATGCTCGGTCTGGAGCAGCGTGGCGCCGCGCTCGGGATACAGCAATTGTCCGCAGGCATGCGTGTGGAGCGAGGTTTCGCCCGCCTTGCCTTCACGCACGACGACGCACAGCGGCTCGCCCGCCAGGTCGACGGGCAGGGGTACGGGCATGGGGGTCATATGTCGGTTCTTCGCCGAAAACTGACGGTTTCTCGCCAGTGGAGCCGGCGGGCGATTCCTATAGTTCCGAGGTCTACACGGAGGGACGTCATGTCGAAAATCACTCGCCGGCGGTTGGGCGCGGCCTTGGCCGCCGCGGGGGTCGCCTGGTGCGCGTCCGGCTACGCGCAGCGCTATCCGGAAAAGCCTATCACCATCGTGGTCGCCTATCCACCGGGCAGCGATACCGACGTCATGGCGCGTCTCTATGCCGAAAAGCTCGCTCCCCGGGTCGGACAGCCCGTGCTGGTCGTCAATCGCGCCGGGGCATCGGGCATGGTGGGCAGCAGTCATGTGGCGCATGCGGCGCCCGACGGCTATACCCTGTTGTTCGCGCCATCGACATTCGCGACGGCGCCGCTGGTACTCAGGCAGGCCGGGGTCGCCGGCTACGATCCCGTGGCCGATTTCAAGCCCGTCATCCAGATGACGACGTCGTCGCTGCTGCTGGTCGCCCATCCTGGTTCGGGCTTCGGGACGCTGGGCGACATCGTCGAGGCTTCCCGCCGCGGCCAGCGGATTTCCTATGGTACTTCGGGATCCGGGTCGCCCATGCATATCGTGGGCGAATGGCTGAACCGGTCGGCGGGGACCGCCTTGCAGCACATTCCCTACAAAGGCGTCGCGCCGTCCGTGACCGATGTCGTGGCGGGCCACATTCCGATCGCGCTGGTGACGATCGGACCGGTCAGGCAGTATCTCAAGGCCGGCAAGCTGACGGCCATCGCGGTGGCCGATCCCGACCGCACGCCGTTCCTGCCCGCGGTGCCCTCCATTGCCGAGTCGGGGTATCCCGACGTCCGCCTGCGCGCCTGGAACGCATTCTTCGCGCCGGCCGGCACGCCGCCATCGGTGGTGGCCCTGCTCAACGACAAGCTGCGCCAGGTCCTGGCGCTGCCCGACGTCGTCGAGGCGCTGGGCGCATTGTCGGCGGTGCCGGCGGGGGGCTCGCCCGACCGGCTCGGCGCGCAGGTCGCCGCCGACTACCGGCAGTTGGGGACGTTGATCGATGAACTGAAAATCCAGGCCGATTGAGGGCCGGCGGACCATCCGGCGCCCAAGGAGACATTGTGACGACCCGATCCACGCAGACCGCTTCGCACTGGGGGGTGTACGACGTCGTGACCGACGAGCGGGGCGCCATTCTCGATACCGTGCCGTTCCACGCGGACCCGCATCCGGCCAGCTTCGTGAGGGGCTTGCCCGAGATCGTGCGCGGGCCGCTGCGGATCGACCAGCCGTATGTCAGGGCGGGCTACCTGCGCCACCGCAACGGCCAGGGGCGCGGCGGCGGCGAGTTCGTGCCGGTCGGCTGGGACCAGGCCCTGGACCTGGTCGCCGACGAACTGGCCCGGGTCAAGGCCGAACACGGCAACGAGGCAATCTACGGCGGGTCCTACGGCTGGGCCAGCGCCGGCCGGCTGCACCACGGACCCAGCGTGCTCAAGCGCTTCCTGGGCCTGCACGGCGGCTATGTCGACAAGCGCGGCAACCACAGCTTCGGTGCCGCCCTGGGCATCATGCCCTATGTCCTGGGCCGGTCGGACATCACCAATCTCGTTGCCTCCTGGCCGGAGGTCATGGCCTCGACCGAGCTGATGGTGATGTTCGGCGGCGCCGCCCTGAAGAACACCCAGCTCGACCCCGGCGGCGCGGTGGTGCACGACAATCCCGACTGGTACCGGAATACCGGGGGCGGTGGGCCGGTGTTCGTCACCATCAGCCCCTCGCGCGCGGACCAGCCGCCCGCGTCCCGCTCCGAGTGGATGCCCATCCGCCCGCATACCGATACCGCGATGATGCTGGGCATCGCCCACACGCTGGCCTCGGAAGGCCTGCGCGACGGGGAATTCCTGGCGCGCCACTGCGAGGGCTACGAACGCTTCGAGGCCTACCTGCTGGGCCGCGAGGGCGGACCGCCCCGCAGCGCCGACTGGGCCGCGCCCATTACCGGCGTGCCGGCCGGCGAGATCCGCGCGCTGGCCCGCAGGATGGCGGCCAGCCGCACGATGGTGAACCTGAGCTGGTCGGTGCAGCGCGCCGATCATGGCGAGCAGCCGGTGTGGATGCTGGTCACCCTGGCCGCGATGCTGGGGCAGATCGGCCTGCCCGGCGGTGGCTTCAGCATCGGTTTCGGCGCGGTCAACGGCATGATGGCGCCGCGTGTCGAGGGCATGCCGCGCCCGACGCTGCCGCTGGGGCCCAACGCGATCAAGACCTATGTGCCGGTCGGCCGCATCGCCGACATGCTGCTGCATCCCGGCAAGCAGATCGAATGTTTCGGCCGGGCCATCACGTTCCCGGACATCCGCCTGGTCTATTCCATAGGCGGCAACCCCTTCCACCACAACACCAACCTGAACCGCTTCCTGCGCGCCTGGCAGGCGCCGGAGACGGTCATTGTCCACGAACCCTGGTGGAATCCCGCCGCCCGGCATGCCGACATCGTGCTGCCGGCGACCACCACGATGGAGCGCAACGACATCCTGGCGCACGAGAATGCCCCCTATTGGCTGGCCATGAAGCAGGTCATCCCGCCCGTGGGGCAGGCGCGCAACGACTTCGACATCCTGGCCGAGGTCGCGGGGCGCCTGGGATTCGAGGCGGCCTATGCGGAAGGGCGCGACGAGATGGGCTGGCTGCGCCACATGTACGGGGTCGCGGCCGCCAAGGCCCGGGAGTCGGGCTACCCGCCGCCGGCGTTCGACGCGTTCTGGCAGGCGGGGCAATTCGCCTTTCCCCAGCCCGAGGCCGGCTGCGTCCTGCTGGACGATTTCCGGCGCGATCCGGAGGGCCATCCGCTTGCCACGCCCTCGGGCAGGATAGAGATCCACTCGCGGACGATCGAAGGCTATGGCTACGCGGACTGCCCGCCCCATCCCGCGTGGCTGGAGCCGGCGGAGTGGCTGGGCGGCGCGCAGGCGGCGCGCTATCCGCTGCATCTCTTGTCCAACCAGCCGGCCACCCGGCTGCACAGCCAGCTCGATCCGGCGCAGGCCAGCCGCGCGAGCAAGGTTGCCGGGCGCGAGCCCATCGCCCTGCATCCCGACGACGCGGCGGCGCGGGGCATCCGGGAAGGCGACGTGGTCCGCGTGTTCAACGATCGCGGGGCCTTCCTGGCGGGGGCCGTGCTGGCCGGGCACCTGGTGCCAGGTGTCGCGCAGATCGCCACCGGGGCCTGGTACGACCCGCTGCGGGGCGGCGAGTCCGGTTCGCTGGACAAGCACGGCAATCCCAACATGGTGACCCTGGACAAGGGCACGTCGAGCCTGACGCAGGGCTCGATGGCGCAGACCGCGCTGGTCGAGATCGAGCGCTTCGACGATGCGCCGCCGGTCACGGCCTTCGTGCCGCCGGCGGTGCGGCAGGCCTGATCAAGGGCGGGGCAGGGCGTAGAATCGGGGGATCCACCCTCAGGCTGTCGATACATGAATGCCCCCGCTTTTCCCTCTCCGCGCCGTCCGGTGCCCCAGGCCTGTTTCGATGCGCTGGCCGCCCATTTCGGCGATCGCCTGTCGTTGAACCCGTCGGTGCGGGAACACCACGGCCGCGACGAGTCGCCCTATCCGGCGGTGCCGCCCGACGCCGTGGTGTTCGCCGAGAGCACCGGGGATGTGGTGGCGGCGGTCGAGGCCTGCGCCGCGCACGGCGTGCCGCTGATCGCCTACGGATCGGGGTCGTCGCTGGAAGGGCATGTACTGGCGATCGAAGGCGGCATCACGCTGGATGTGTCCCGCATGAATCGCGTCCTGTCGGTCAATCCCGACGACCTGACCGTCACCGTGCAGGCCGGCGTCACGCGCAAGCAGCTCAACAACGAAATCCGCGATACGGGGTTGTTCTTCCCCATCGACCCCGGCGCGGACGCCTCGCTGGGCGGCATGGCCGCCACGCGGGCATCCGGGACCAACGCGGTGCGCTACGGCACCATGCGCGACAACATCGTGTCCCTGACGGTGGTCACGGCCCAGGGCAAGGTCATCCGCACGGCGCGGCGCGCCAAGAAGTCCTCGGCCGGCTACGACCTGACCCGCCTGTTCATCGGCAGCGAAGGCACGCTGGGCATCATCACCGAGGTCACGGTGCGGCTGTATCCCCAGCCCGAGGCGGTATCGGCGGCGGTCTGCAACTTCCCCAGCGTGGACGCGGCCGTGGCCGCGGTCATCCAGACCATCCAGATGGGCATCCCGGTCGCCCGGGTCGAACTGCTGGACACGGCCACCGTGCACGCGCTCAACCTCTACAGCAAGCTGACCCTGCGCGAGACGCCCCTGCTGCTGTTCGAGTTCCACGGCAGCCCGGCGGGAGTCGAGGAGCAGGCCACGACGGTGCAGGAAATCACGCGCGAGCACGGCGGCATGGACTTCGAATGGGCCGTGCATCCCGAAGATCGCAACCGCCTGTGGGCCGCGCGCCACAACGCGTACTTCGCGACCCTGCAACTGCGCCCCGGCGCGCGCGCCTCCAGCACCGACGTGTGCGTGCCGATCTCCCGGCTGGCAGATTGCATCCGGGAAACCAACGCCGACCTGGCCCGGGCCAGCTTCCCGACCTGCGTGGTCGGGCACGTGGGCGACGGCAACTTCCACGTGCAGATGCTGCTGGACCCGGACAGCGAGGCCGAATGGGCCGAAGCCGAGACCATCAATCGCCGCATGGTCCGGCGCGCCCTGGACATGGACGGTACCTGCACCGGCGAACATGGCGTGGGCCTGCACAAGATGCAGTTCCTGGCCGAGGAACACGGCGAGGACGCGCTGGCGCTGATGCGGCAGGTGAAGCAGGCCTTCGATCCCTTGAATATCCTCAATCCCGGCAAGGTATTGCCCCCCCCCCGCGGCCTGAGGGGGGGGTAATACCACTGTTGGGGAAGGCGGGGGCAGGCTATCTTCAGAAGTTACTGGAGATGTGCATGAACGCCCCAACAGAAATCGGGCTGGACCCGATCGCGGCCGAGCGCCAGGTAGAGGTGGTGCAGGCATTGCGCGATGTGCTTCCCAATTATTGCGTGCTGTTCAGGGAAGAGGAAACGCGCCCTTATGAATGCGATGGCCTGTCGCTGTTCCGACAGGTTCCCATGGTCGTGGTATTGCCGGAGACCGAGGAGCAGGTGCGGCAGGTCCTGC
Source organism: Pigmentiphaga sp. MLSB6-MA01 (assembly GCF_058793475.1). Classification (NCBI taxonomy): domain Bacteria; kingdom Pseudomonadati; phylum Pseudomonadota; class Betaproteobacteria; order Burkholderiales; family Alcaligenaceae; genus Pigmentiphaga; species Pigmentiphaga sp. MLSB6-MA01. The sequence goes on from NZ_JBXAFV010000006.1 coordinate 14,180, forward strand.
GGCTGTGCAAGCGGATGGGCGTGCCGGTGGTGGCGCGCGGCGCGGGGACGGGGCTGTCGGGCGGGGCGACGCCGCATGCCGAGGGTGTGCTGCTGGGATTGGCGAAATTCAACCGCATCATCCAGGTCGACCCCGAGGCGCGCCAGGCGGTGGTGCAGCCGGGCGTGCGCAACCTGGCCATTTCGGAAGCCGCCGCGCCACACGGGCTGTACTACGCGCCCGATCCTTCCAGCCAGATCGCCTGCACCATAGGCGGCAACGTGGCCGAGAATTCGGGCGGCGTGCATTGCCTGAAGTACGGCCTGACGGTGCACAACGTACTGGCGGCGCGCGTGGTCATGATGGACGGCGAGGTGCTCGAACTCGGTTCGCAGGCCCTGGACGAGCCCGGCCTGGACCTGCTGTCCATCATCGTCGGCTCCGAGGGCATGCTGGGCATCGTGACCGAGGTCACCGTCAAGCTCATTCCCCGCCCGGCCGTGGCGAAGGTGGTCATGGCCAGTTTCGGTTCGGTCGAGGCGGCCGGCGATGCCGTGGCCCGGGTCATCGCCGCCGGCATCATTCCCGCCGGGCTCGAGATGATGGACCGGCGGGCCGTGCACATGGTGGAGCCGTTCGTATGCGCGGGCTATGACCTGGACGCCGAGGCGATCCTGCTGTGCGAGTCGGACGGCACCGAGGAGGAAGTGGGCGACGAAATCCGCCGGGTCGAGTCGCTGTTCGCCCAGTGCGGCGCGACGCGCCTGCAGGTCTCCTGTTCCGAAGCCGAACGGCTGTTGTTCTGGGCCGGCCGCAAGAACGCCTTTCCGGCGGCGGGCCGGATCTCGCCCGACTATTACTGCATGGACGGAACCATTCCGCGCCGCTACCTGGGACGGGTGCTGTCGGCCATTGCCGAGATGGAGCGCAAGTACGGCCTGCGCTGCGCCAACGTCTTCCATGCCGGCGACGGCAACCTGCATCCGCTGATCCTGTTCGATGCCAATGACATCGACGAGGTCGAGCGCGCCGAGCGCTTCGGCGCCGAGATCCTGGAGCTGTGCGTCGAGGTCGGCGGCACGATCACCGGCGAGCACGGCGTCGGGGCCGAGAAGATCGACCAGATGTGCGTGCAGTTCGCGCGCGAGGAACTGGATGTCTTCTTCGGCATCAAGCATGCCTTCGACGCGACCGGCCTGCTCAACCCCGGCAAGGCCATTCCGACGCTGGCCCGATGCAATGAATACGGGCAGCGGCATGTGCACCGCGACGCCATCCGTTTTCCCGAAATCCCCCGTTTCTGATTCCATCCATGGACGTCCTGCTCTCCGATCTTCGCGCCCGCGTACTGATGGCCCATGTCGGCCGCCGGTCCCTGTACATCCGTGGCGGCGGCACCAAATGCTTCTACGGGCTGCCGGTGGAGCACGATGCCGTGCTCGACATGTCGCCCTATGCCGGTGTCATCGATTACCAGCCCAGCGAACTGGTGGTGAGCGCCAGGGCGGGGACACCCCTCGCGCAAGTGGAGGAAATGCTGGCGGAGCAGGGCCAGATGCTGGCCTTCGAGCCGCCGCATTTCTCGGAAGGCGCGACGCTGGGCGGCTGTGTCGCGACGGCCTTGGCGGGGCCGCGGCGGGCCAGCGCCGGTTCGGTCGGCGATTTCGTGCTGGGGACGCGATTGCTGGACGCGCAGGGGCGCGTGCTGCGCTTCGGCGGCGAGGTCATGAAGAACGTGGCGGGTTATGACGTTTCCCGTCTCCTGGCCGGGTCGCTGGGCACGCTGGGCGCGATCCTGGAGGTGTCGCTGAAGGTGCTGCCCCGGCCCGTCTGCGAGGCGACGCTGCGCTTCGAGATGGATGAAGGGACGGCGCTGCGCAGGATGAATGCCTGGGGCGGCCAGGCGCTGCCCGTCAGCGCGTCGGCCTGGGAGGGCGGCGCGAGCGGCGGACGCCTGACCGTCCGCCTGTCGGGAGCCGAGGCCGCGGTGGCCGCGGCACGCGCGACGCTGGGCGGCGAAGTGCTGGCCGATGAGGAAGCCGGGGCATGGTGGCGCGCGCTGCGCGACCACACGCATCCTTTCCTGACCCGGCGTCCCCTGTGGCGGCTGTCGGTGCCCGCCGTGACGCGGCCCCTGGGCCTGGGGCCCACGTTGATCGAATGGGGGGGAGCCCAGCGGTGGCTGGGCGGGCCCCAGTCGGCCCAGCGCGTGCGCCAGGCGGTTGCAATGGCGGGTGGCCATGCCACGCTGTTTCGTGCCGTGTCGGTCGACGAGGCCCGGATGGCGGGGGTGTTCCATCCGCTGTCGATCCCGGTGGCGGCCATCCACCGGCGCCTGAAGAACGAATTCGATCCGGAAGGGGTGCTGAACCCTGGCCGCATGTATCCCGACCTTTAGACAAGAATCACACACCTCATGCAGACACGGCTTACGGAGTCGATCAAGGACACCCCCGACGGCAGGCAGGCCGAGGCCATCCTGCGCAAATGCGTGCATTGTGGATTCTGCACCGCCACCTGCCCCACGTATCAGGTGCTGGGCGACGAACTGGACAGTCCGCGCGGCCGCATCTACCTGATCAAGCAGATGCTGGAAGGCGGCGAGGTCACGGCCAGCACCCAGCGGCATCTAGACCGTTGCCTGACCTGCCGCAATTGCGAGACGACCTGTCCGTCCGGCGTGGAGTACGGGCAGTTGATCGACATCGGCCGCCGCATGGTCGAGACACGAGTGGAAAGGACGCCCGGCGACCAGCTCAAGCGCGCGGTGCTGGGCCGGGCGATGGCGTCGCCGGCGTTCGGGCTGGCGATGAGGCTGGGGCAGGCGCTGCGTCCCCTGCTGCCGCCTTCGCTGGCGGCCAAGGTGCCGCCGAGGCGGCCGGCGGGCCCGGTTCCGCGGCGCCGCCATGCCCGGCAAGTGGTGATACTGGCTGGCTGCGTGCAGCCCGCCATGATGCCGGCCATCGATGCCGCCACCTTGCGGGTCCTCGACGCCGTGGGAATCTCGGCCTCGGTCGCGCCCGGCTCGGGCTGCTGCGGGGCGGCGCGTTTTCACCTGAACCAGCAGGCGGCGGCGCGCGAGCAGATGCGCGCCAACATCGATGCCTGGTGGCCCGGCATAGAGTCCGGCCGCATCGAGGCGATCGTGATGAACGCATCGGGCTGCGGCGCCACCGTGCGCGAGTATGCGCACCACCTGCGCGACGATCCCGCCTACGCGGGCCGGGCGGCGCGCGTGTCGGGCATGGTCCGCGACATCGCGGAAATCCTGGCGCCGCAGGCGGCCGAGCTCGCCCCGCGCCTGGCCGGCCGGCTGGCCGCGCGGCCGGTGTTCCATCCGCCGTGCACGCTGCAGCACTGGCAGGGCCTGAGACCGCTGGTCGAATGCCTGTTGTCGGACCTGGGCTTCGCGCTCCAGCCGTTCGCCGACAGCCACCTGTGCTGCGGATCGGCGGGAACGTATTCGGTGCTGCAACCGGAGATCGCCGGCGAGCTGCGCGAGCGCAAGCTCGCCGAACTGGACAAGGCGAGCCCCGATCTCATCCTGTCCGCGAACGTCGGCTGCCTGGCCCACCTGCAGGCCGGCACCCCTACGCCCGTCATGCACTGGATCGAGGCTGTCGACGCCGCGCTGCGCATGCCCGATGGAGCCGGACTGCCGGGCAAGCGGGTCAGCGGGTAGGGGGCGACCCCCACATCAGCCGCAGTTCGTCCAACAGCTTGATGGCCGGCTGGGGAAGAATGCCCTTGGTGCGGCGGAACACCATCAGCCGGCGCTGCAGGGCCGCGCCGGGGATGGACAGGGCATCGACCAGTCCGGCGCCGCGCTCGGCCTCGAACATCGGGTGGGGCATCCAGCTCAGGAAGCCGGCGTGGGCCACCATGCTCTTGATGGCGATGATGGAGCGCGTCTCGACCACGATGTCGGGCGAAGGCAGGCCGCGCGAGGCGAACTGGTGCATGAGTTCGTCGAACGGTGCCGTGCCGCGCGGCGGCAGCACCCATTTGTGGCCCTGCGTATCTTCCAGCCGCAGCCGCGCGCGCTTGCGCAGCGGATGCGTGGCCGCGGCGATGATCTGGCTGATGTCGTGCCATTCGCAGTCGGGAATGACGCAGATGTCCGTCGTGTCCGGCATCGACACGCCGATGGCCAGGTCGATGTCATGGTTCAGCAGCGCGTCGGTCAGCAGGTCGCCCACGCCTTCGACGATGTGTACCTGCAGGTTGGGCCACTGGGCCAGGACGCGTCCGATGGCCATGGGCAGCACGAGGCTGACGGCGCTGGCGACCGCCCCGACGCGTATGGTGCCGCGCGAGAGGCCGCGCAGCGCGTTGATTTCCTCGGTGGCCTGTTCGGCCTGGCGCTGCAGCAGCGTGGCGTGGGGCAGCAGCGCCTGCCCGAAGCTGGTCAGCATCATGCCGGTGGCGTAGCGCTCGAACAGCGGGGCGCCGACCTGGTCTTCCAGCCGGCGGATGGTGCGGCTGAGGGCAGGCTGGGTGATGTTCAGCGTCTGTGCTGCCCGGCCCAGCGTCCCGTGCTGGACCACGGACAGGAAAGCGTTGAGCTGGCGTATATCGAAAGTCATGCCAAAAGGTAATGACTTTTTCCCTAAAAAGCAATGTTCAGGCAAGGGTGTGCTCGCCATACTCTCGGGATCCGCCGGCCTCGTCCGGAAACATCAAACCGCGGAGACGATTCATGACCACCGTCCGCGAAGCCGTGCTCGACCTGCTGCGCGCCTTCGACATGACCACCATCTTCGGCAACCCGGGATCCACCGAGCTGCCGCTCTTCCTCGATTTTCCCGGCGACTTCGACTATGTGCTGGGGTTGCACGAAGGCGTGGTGGTCGCCATGGCCGACGGCTACGCGCAGGCCCGCCGCAACGCCTCGTTCATCAACCTGCATTCGGCGGCGGGCGTGGGCAACGCCATGGGCACCATCTTCACCGCCTACAAGAACCGCACGCCGCTGGTCATCACCGCCGGCCAGCAGTCGCGCTCCATCCTGCCTTTCGATCCCTTCCTGCATTCGGCGCAGGCCACCGAGCTGCCCAAACCCTACGTGAAGTGGAGCTGCGAACCGGCGCGGGCCGAGGATGTTCCGCTGGCCATCGCGCGCGGCTACTACATCGCCATGCAGCCTCCCTGCGGTCCGGTGCTGATCTCGGTGCCGGCGGACGACTGGGCGCGCGAGTGCGAGCCGGTCGAGGCGCGCCGCGTCGGCAAGCTGCTGCGGCCCGATCCCGAGATCATGACCGAGATCGCCGGCGCGCTGGATACGGCGCGCCGGCCGGCCTTCGTCATCGGCGCCGCCGTCGACCGCGATGGCGCCTGGGACGACGTGGTGCAACTGGCCGAGCGCCACCAGGCCGGCGTGTGGGTCGCGCCCATGTCGGGCCGCTGCGGTTTTCCCGAGGATCATCGCCAGTTCATGGGTTTCCTGCCCGCCATCCGCGAGAAGATCGTCTCGATGCTGGGCGGCTACGACTGCATCTTCGTGATCGGCGCGCCGGCCTTCACCTACCACGTCGAGGGCTTCGGGCCGCACCTGCCGTCCGGCGCGAAGCTGGTCCAGCTTACCGACGATCCGCAGGTCGCGGCCTGGGCGCCGGTGGGCACCGCGGCGGTGGGCAGCATCAGCCTGGGGGTGCGCGAACTGCTGGCGCGCACGTCGCCGCCGGCCCGCGAACTGCCGGCGCCGCGGGCGCCGCTGCCGCGCGCCGAGCCGTCCTCGCCCATGTCGGTCGCCTATGTGCTGCAGACGCTGGCCGAGGCGCGCGATCCGGCTTCCATCGTGGTTGAGGAATCGCCCAGCGCGCGGCCGGTCATGCACAAGTACCTGCCCATGCTGCAAAGCGAGACCTTCTACACCATGTGCAGCGGCGGCCTGGGCTACAGCATGCCGGCCGCCGTGGGGGTCGCGCTGGCCAAGCCGCAAAGCAAGGTCATCGGCCTGATCGGCGACGGTTCCAGCATGTACTCCATCCAGGCGCTGTGGACCGCGGCCCAGCTCAAGCTGCCCATCACCTTCGTGATCCTGAACAACCGGCGCTATGCTGCGCTGACGGAATTCGCGCCCACCTTCGGCTTCAAGCCCGGGGATCCGCTCGCCGGCACCGACCTGCCCGATCTCGACTTCGTGTCGCTGGCGCGCGGGCATGGCTGCCAGGGCGTCCGGGTGTCGGATCCCGCCAAGCTGGCCGATGTGCTGCGCGAGGCGCTGGCGTCGCCGGTGCCCATCCTGGTGGACGTGGAAATCGCGTGATTCCATGGTCCCGACCCCATTCTTCCCAAGCAGGAGACTGACATGAAAACCCTATCCATGCTGATCGACGGCCAATCCGCCGAGGCTTCCGGCAAGGCGACCTTCGAGCGGCGCAACCCGCTGGACGGTTCGGTCGCGACGCGGGCACCGGCGGCGACGCCCGAGGACATGACCCGCGCCGTCGACGCCGCCGCGCGTGCGTTCACGAGCTGGCGCGAGACCGGGCCGGGCGAGCGCCGGGCCCTGCTGCTCAAGGCCGCCCAGGCGCTGGAAGCCAAGGGCCCGGCCTTCGCCGAGGCCATGGCGGCCGAGACCGGCGCATCGGCCATGTGGGCCGGTTTCAATGTCCATCTGGCCGCCGGCATGCTGCAGGAAGCCGCCGCGCTGACCACGCAGATCAGCGGCGAGGTCATCCCGTCCGACGTGCCGGGGAGCCTGGCCATGGCCGTGCGCCAGGGCGCCGGCGTGGTGCTGGGCATCGCGCCGTGGAACGCGCCGGTGATCCTGGGCGTGCGTTCGCTGGCCGTGCCGCTGGCCTGCGGCAACACGGTCGTGTTCAAGGGGTCCGAGCTGTGCCCCGCCACGCATGGCCTGATCGTCGATGCCTTGAACGAGGCGGGTTTCCCGGCGGGCGTGGTCAACTTCGTCACCAATGCCCCGGCGGACGCGGGCGCGGTGGTCGAGGCCGCCATCGCGCATCCCGCCGTGCGTCGGGTGAATTTCACCGGTTCGACCCGCGTGGGCAGGATCATCGCGCAGACCTGCGCCAGGTATCTCAAGCCGGTCGTGCTGGAACTGGGCGGCAAGGCGCCGCTGGTGATCCTGGACGACGCCGACCTGGACGCCGCGGTCAATGCCGCCGCCTTCGGCGCCTTCGCCAATTCGGGCCAGATCTGCATGTCCACCGAGCGCATCATCGTCGACGACAAGATCGCCGACGATTTCGTTGCGCGCTTCGGTGCCAAGGCCAGGTCGCTGCCGTTGCAGGACCCGCGCAAGGGGCCCGCGGTACTGGGGTCCGTGGTCGACATGGGCACGGTCGAACGCTGCAATGCCATGATCGACGACGCGCTGGCCAAGGGCGCGGTGCTGGTATGCGGCGGCAAGGCGGAGAACACGCTCATGCCCGCCACCGTCCTGGACCGCGTCACGCCCGACATGCGTATCTATGGCGAGGAATCCTTTGGCCCGGTCAAGGCCGTGGTGCGGGTCGATGGCGTCGAAGCCGCCATCGCCAGCGCGAACGACACCGAGTACGGCTTGTCCTCGGCCGTGTTCGGGCGCGACGTGGCGCGCGCCATGCAGGTGGCTCGGCGCATCGAGTCGGGCATCTGCCACGTCAACGGCCCGACCGTGCACGACGAGGCGCAGATGCCGTTCGGCGGTGTCAAGGCCAGCGGCATCGGGCGTTTCGGCGGCAACGCCGGCATCCATGAATTCACCGAACTGCGCTGGATCACCGTGCAGACCACGCCGCGCCACTATCCGTTCTGATCGCCCCGCCTGCCGGTCGCCCGCTGCGGTCGGGCGACGCAGCGGGCGACCCGTGGTTCGTTCATGACAAAACAGGAGACAGACATGAACCGTCAAGCAGGCAAAGCGGCCTTCGCGGCCAGATGGAGCGCGCTCGCGCTGGGATGCGCCGTGGCCTTCGGCGCCATGGCGCAGTCCTACCCGGCCAAGCCCGTGAAAGTCGTGGTGAATTTCCCGCCAGGCGGTGCCGCCGACCAGATCGCGCGAGCCATCACCGGCCCCCTGCAGGAGGCGCTGGGCCAGCCCGTGGTGGTCGAGAACAAGGGCGGGGCGGGCGGCAACATCGGCGGCGAATCGGTGGCCCGCTCGGCGCCTGACGGCTATACCCTCTTGATGAGTTCCGGCGGCATGGTGTCGGTCAACCCGTTCATCTATCCCAAGATGTCCTTCGACCCCATCAAGGATCTTGCGCCGGTCGCCGCGGCCGCCAAGGTCAAGGTGTTCCTGGTGGTCAAGCCGGGCAAGCTGCCCGCCGACGTCAAGTCGTTCATCGGCTACCTGAAGGCCAACCCCGGCAAGCTGACCTACGGTACCCCGGGCAACGGCAGTTCGCCTCACCTGGCGGCGGAGATGTTCCAGAGCCAGGCCGGCGTGAGCGCCGTCCATGTTCCGTATCGCGGCGCCGCCCCCGCGCTGGTGGATCTGCTGGCCGGGCAGATCGACTTCGCCTTCGACCCGGGCATCGCCATGCAGCACGTGCAATCGGGCAAGCTCAACATGCTGGCCGTGGGCAGCCTGACGCGCTCACCCGTGTTCCCCAACGTGCCCACGCTGGACGAGGCCGGCCTGAAGGGCTTCGATGCCGACACCGTGTTCGGGTTCTACGCGCCCGCCGGCACGCCCAAGGACATCGTCGCCAGGCTCAATACCGAGATCAACAAGATCGTGGGCACGCCCGCCTTCCGCGAGCGCCTCGTGGCCCTGGGCGGAGATCCCGCGCCCATGACGCCCGAGCAGTTCCACGAACGGGCGGAGTATGACGCCAAGCGCTTCGGCGCCATCATCCGCGAACGGAAGATCGTCGGGGATTGATCGTCGCTTCCGCGCCCGGTCCGGCCGGGCGCGGCGGTGACTGGCACCCCGGCGGAGATGGATCTTCTTGATTATTAAATAAGAACAAGTATCATTATCATTAAGATCCATAAAAACGAGGCGGGCAATTCTCCATGGATGCCGTCAATACTTCGCCGTCGCCTCAGTCCATGTCGACGCTGTACAGCGAGCACCAGCGGTGGCTGCAGGACTGGCTGCGGCGCAAGCTGGGCGATACGCACATGGCCGCCGATTTCGCCCAGGATACCTTCCTGCGGATACTGGCGGGCGTCGCGAAAGGGCAGTTGCCGGTGCTGCATGAACCGCGCCACTACCTCGTCACCATCGCCAACCGCGTCATGGTCGACCATTTCCGCCGCCAGGCGCTGGAGCGGGCGTGGCTGGACGCGCTGGCGCTCGCTCCCGAGCCCGTCCAGTTCTCGCCCGAGATGCAACTGGCCGCGATCGAAACGCTCTGCGAAATCGATGCGATGCTGCAGGGGTTGGGCGCGAAGCCGCGGCAAGCCTTTCTGATGTCGCAGCTCGAGGGGCTGGGCTATGCCGAGATCGCCCAGCGCCTGGAGGTCACGGTCAGTTCCGTCAAGAAATACATGGCTCGCGCGACGGAGCAGTGCCTGCTTTTCCTGGTGCGGACCGGAGAGTTCGCCGCGTGACGGCCGCCGGCCCGGCGGGCGCCGTTTCCGCCTCTCGTCTCCTGGCGCTGCGCGAAGCCGCGCAATGGCACGCGCAGCTGTGCGCCGGACCGCAGGACGCCGCGCAGCGCGAACGATGGGCCCAGTGGCGCGATGGCAATGCCGACAACAAGTGGGCCTGGGGCCAGCTCGAACGGCTGCAACGCCGGTTGGGCAGCGTGCCGGGCAAGATGTCGGCGGCGGCGCTGGACCTGGCCGGATCGCGGGCAAGCCGCCGCCGCGCCATGCTGCGGGGCCTGGGCGGGCTGGCCATGCTGGGCGGGGGGCTGTTGATGGCCCGGCGGCCGGTATTTTCCGGCGCCGATTATCAGGCCGCCAAGGGCGAGATCCGTCCGCTCGTGCTCGAGGACGGCACGCGCCTGGTCCTCGACAGCCAGGCCGCCGTCGACGTCCGTTTCGACGCCACCCAGCGCCTGGTCTGGCTGCGGGCCGGCAACGTGCTGGTCGAAACGGCCGCCGACCCGGCGCGGCGCCCGTTCCGGGTCGGGACCGTCCATGGCCTGGCAACCTCGGTCGGGACACGCTACACCGTCCGCCTGGAGGCGCGCGCCACCCGTGTCGCCGTGCTGGAACATGCGGTCCTGCTGCATCCCGCCCGGGCTTCCGCGCCGCCGCGCCTGATCCAGGCGGGGCAGGAGGCCGTCATGTCCGCGTGGGAGGTCGAGGCGGTGGCACAGGCTGATCCCACGCGCGCGCTGTGGGCCAAGGGCGTGCTGGTCGTTTCCGACTGGGCGCTGGGAGACGTGGTGGCGGAGCTGGCCCGCTATCGGCCCGGCTGGCTGGGCTGTGATCCCGCCGCCGCCGGCCATCGGGTCTCGGGCTCGTTTCCCCTGAACGACAGCGATGCCGCGCTGGCCGCCTTGCGGCGCACCTTTCCGGTGGAGATCCAGCGCCGGACCCGCTATTGGACGCGCATCGTCCGCCGCTAGCGGATCGCGACATTTTTTTCGCGGTGATTGTCCTTTTGGGCGCGTTCGTTCGACTCCCTATCAGGAGCACGGATCTCACGAACGTCTTGGCGAAAGGATGACCATGTTGCAGGGCTGCGTGTGCGCTTTCCGGCGCACTGTCGCGCGTCGATTGTTGTGGGGCCTGATGCTGGCGGCCAGCCTGCCGGCGATGTTGCCGGCGGGCACCGCCGCGGCGGCCGAGGCGCGCTACTACGAGGTGCCGGCCGGGCCGCTGGGGGCGGCGCTCAGCCAGTTCGCGGGCATGGCGGGCGTGGTGTTGTCTTTCGATGCCTCGTGGCTGGCCGGCATGCGCAGTTCCGGGCTGCGCGGGACGTTCACGGTGCAGCAGGGCTTCAGCGCTTTGCTGGAAGCCAGCGGCTTCGAGACCGCCTACGACGCGGGCATCTATTCCCTGCGGCGCAGTCCGATCGGCCAATCGATGCTGCCGATGATCACGGTCGAGGGCGTGCGCGACCAGGATCCCAAGGACGAGGTCTACCGCACCGCCGGCTCGCGCAGCGTGCTGACCCGCGAAGACATCGAGCGCAACCGCGGCACGTCGGTGGGCGATATCTTCCGCGGCACGCCCGGCGTGCTGGTGGGCGAGCTTCGCAACAGCGGCGGACTGGACATCAACATCCGCGGCATGCAGGGCCAGGGCCGGGTGCCGGTCCTGGTGGACGGCGCGCGCCAGGAAACCACGGTGTATCGGGGGTATTCCGGCGCGGTGTCGCGCAGCTACATCGACCCGGATCTGATCGGCGGCATCCAGATCGACAAGGGACCGACCCTGTCGGCCGAAGGCACCGGCGCCACCGGCGGCCTGGTCAGCATGCGCACCATCAAGGCCGAAGACATCGTCCGGCCCGGCCAGGATTTCGGCCTGCGCGTGCGCGGGCAGGCCATCGGCAACAACAGCGGCTCGCCCGCGGCAGCCGGTACGCCGGCCGGGCTCTACACCGGCGGCACGCTGGGCGTTGCGCCGGTCTACCGCACCGATTGCGTGACGGCCGCCGCCTGCTCCGGGCGATACGCCCTGCCCGAGGAATGGGGCAACCCCGAGGGGCGGGACCGGCCCGGCACCTTCCGGCCCAAGAGCTATGCCGGGAGCCTGGCCATCGCCAAGCGCTGGGAGAAATTCGATCTGGTGGCGGCCTATGCGCAACGCGAGCAAGGCAATTACTACGCCGGCGCGCACGGTCCCTCGGCTTGGGTCGATGTCTCGAACCGGCGCAAGTTGCCGTTCTATACCGAGGTTCGCCCCGAGGTCCGCGGGGCCTCGTATTTCCAGGCCGGCGAGCGCATTCCCGGCACCAACTACGAAAGCAGGTCGGCGCTGCTCAAAGGCACGTTCTACCTGCCGGCAGACCAGGAACTCGAATTGAGCTACCTGCGCTACCGCAGCGTGTACAGCGAAATCATGCCTTCGCAGATCGTCCGCTTCGCAAACTTTGCACCGATCACGCAGCCGCGCAACAGCGACGTCACCGTCGATACCTACGCCAGCCGCTACCATTGGAATCCAGCCGGCACGCCGTGGCTGGACCTGCGCGCGAACCTTTGGCATACCCGGACCCGCGCCACCAACAACAGTCCCAGCGCGACCCAGCCGGATCTCTACAACAACGAGCGCGAGAAATACCGGCGCTGGGGGCTGACCCTGGAGAACACCTCCAGCCTGGATCATCGCGCCTGGGGCGAAAGCCAGCTGCGCTATGGCCTGGCCGGGCAATGGGAGGATGTCGGCACCACGCCCCTGACGCCGGACTTCCGAGGGCTGGCGGGGCGGCAGGGCAGCCGCGACGAATACAGCGCGTTCGTGGCCTGGCTGTACAAGCCCGTGGAAACCGTGGCGCTGGACGTGGGCGTGCGTCATACCCGTTTCAAGTCGCATGACGACAAGCCCATCACGGTCCACGATCCGCAAAGCCCGAGCTGCGTGGATGCCGATGGCGATGGCGTTTGCGATCCGCTGCCCAACCGCAACAAGCAAAGCGGCACCGCGCCGGTCATCAGCCTGAGCTGGGAGCCGGGCAAGCACGGCCTGCAGTTCTACGGCCGCTATGCCGAGGCCTACCGCATGCCCAGCCTGTTCGAGAGCACCTCCGGCTTTTCGTTCGATGCCGCGCCCGACGTCATCCTCAAGCCCGAACACACCAGGAACAAGGAAGTCGGCGTCAACTATCTCAAGGACGGCATCCTGGCCGGCCGCGACAGATTGCGCCTGAAGCTGGCCTACTTCCGCAACCATACCAAGGACTACCTGACGCGTACGACGCCCAACCTGTGGGAAGAGGGCGGCGCGGGCGGCGAGCTGAGCCAGGCCTCCAACTTCACCATGCGCAACATCGACAGCGCGACCTTCAACGGGCTGGAGTTGTCGGGTTCCTACGACCTGGGCGTGGTGTTCACCCAATTCGGCGTCACCCAGTACAACAAGATCGAGATCTGCCATACCGGCAGCTATCGCGCCGAGCGCTGCAACGACTACGGCATCGCCGGCAGCTACATCAACAACATGGTGCCGCCCAAGTGGCACGGCAACATCACCCTGGGCGCGCGACTGCTGGACTACCGGCTCGTGCTGGGCGTGCGCGGCACGTTCATGGGCCAGCGCACCAATGCTCCCCAATACAACGACGACACCCGGCGCAGCTTCCTGTCCATCGTGCCCTGGCACGCGTACCGGGTGTTCGACCTGTTCGCCAGCTATCGGGTCAACGATCGCGTCAGCATCGATTTCAACCTCGACAACATCACCGACCGCTACTACCTCGACGCCCTGAGCCTGGGACTGATTCCCGCGCCGGGCCGCACGGCGCGAGTGAGCGTGACCTTGAGGTACTGAGACCTTGGATATTCCATTCAACCACCAGAGGGTTCCACAGCCATGATTCTTTCCTTGCGCAACCTCAGGGCAGGGCTGGCGGGCATCGCCGTCATGCTGCTTGCCGCATGCGGCGGCGGCGATGGCGGCGGCGATGCCGGCACCGGCGCCGCCCGGCCCACCGCGGTGGCCACCGCCGACCGGACCAGCGTGCCCATCGGCACGGCCGTCACGCTCGACGGCAGCGCCAGCACCACGCCCAACGGCGGCACGCTGCGCTATGCGTGGACCTTGTCGGCCAAACCCGAGGGCAGCGGCGCGGTGTTGTCCGGCAACGCCAGCGCCAGGCCGACCTTGACCCCCGATCTTCCGGGCGACTACGCGGCCGACCTGATCGTCAGCGATGGCACGTCCAGCGGCAGCGCGCGCGTCACGATCACGGCGACCAGCGTCAATCCGCTGGCGGTGGCCATTCCCGCGGAGCAGACGGTATTGCGGGGCGCCACCGTCGTGCTGGACGGTAGCCACAGCCTTGCGCCCACCGGCGCAGCCGTGGGCGAGCTACGGTACCAATGGACTCTGATCGAGCAACCCGACAATGAGCTGATCACCGCCCTGAGAGACGCGACCAGCGCGAAGGCCAGTTTTCTGGCCGACCGGGTCGGCATCTATCGCGCCAGTCTCGTCGTGCGGCATGGAGACAAGACCAGCGAACCTGCCGACGTCAGGATCACCGTCAATACCGGCAACAGCCTGCCGGTCGTCTCCATCACCGCGCCGGCGGATGCCGCGTACGACCGGAACGGTTACCTGGTCTTCGCCGGCACGCTGCGCCGGCCCGTGGTGCTCGACGGCAGCGGCAGCAGGGATCCCGACGGCGACGCGCTGGGCTACCGCTGGCGTTTTCCGACCACCGCCGCGATTCCGGTCGGCAGCAAGGCCACGATCGCCAACGCCGATAGCGCCAAGACCGAGTTCGTCCCCGACGTCGTTGGCAAGTACACCTTCGACTTCATGGCCTACGACGGACACGCCGCCACCACGCAGCGCGTGATCGTGAACGTCGCGAAAGCCGCGGACGATACCGTCAATACCGCGCCGGTGGCCGGCATCTCGGGCACGGGCGAATGCGAGCTCGGCGGCACCTCCATCCACTATCCCTATTGCACGATCGCCGCCTATGCCTCCTACGATCCCGAAGGCGATCCGCTGACCTACCAGTGGACCTACTGGAACCAGGCCAGCCCGGGCGAGCGGCTGACGTCGACGGCCAGCTCCGTGGTGCTGGATGGCAGCAAGACGGGCAACTGGCGGTTCGAGCTGATCGTCAGCGACGGCAAGCTGGACAGCGCGGTCGCGGACTATGCGCTCAGCATCAAGACGGGCGCCAATGTCGCACCGGTGGCCAGCGCCAAGGTGGACGTGGCCAAGGTACTGGTCGGCCAGACCATCACGTTCGACGGCAGTGCCAGTTCCGACAAGAACGGCGACCAGCTTTTCTACACCTGGACCCTGGAGCGCCCGGCCGGCAGCAGCGCCGTGCTGACGCAAAGCCAGAGCGATCCGACGGCCAGCGTGGTGGCCGACAAACCGGGCCCGTACATCGTCTTTCTGCAGGTCAAGGATTCCAAGGGAGCGATCAGCAACCGGGTGGGGGCAACCACCAGCGCCAGCGCCTTCGCCAAGGTGGGCAACAACCCGCCGGTACTGACGCGCCTTTCGCTTCAGAATCACTACATCTGGTATCCGAACGGCAATGGCGGCCTGGATAGCGGGACCACGCCGGGCCAGCCGGTGATCGCCGAGTCCGCCCCGATGTTTATCACGTCGAACGTCCAATACATGTTCGATCCGGATCAGGACTCGCCGCTGTACTACGACATTTCTGTCGTCAAGCAGCCCGAAGGCGCCAACTTCCCCTCCTATTCGTGCTCGACGGCCGCCGGGGAAAAGTGCCATCCCAATGGAAACGGCTTCGACCTCGCCGTGCCGGGTGATTACGTGGTGGAGGCCAGGATCAGCGACGGGGTTGCCGTTTCCGAACCCAAGCGCGTGGCTTTCACAGTCATCAATGGGCGTGAGAACTACTCAACGCTATTGCTGGAGCGGCTCCCGGCCAATAGCCGCGACTCGGACGTGGACGGCAACATCCAGTTGTTCTTCCCCTTCACGGCTGCCGCGAATGCGCGCTTCAGCAATGTCCAGCCGGTGGAAAGCGGCGCCACGTCATTGGCCGTCGAACGTTTTCGCCTGACGGCCTTCGACCGCGACTACACCATCGTGGACCTGCGGACGTCCTCGGTGGTCGAGGGCTACCAGCCCGTCTTCAACGGTCTTCGGAACAATCAGGTGATTCGGCAGGGCGACTCGGTGGAGTTTTCCCTGGAGCGTCCGTCCATCGTCAACGAAGCGCGGCTCTATGCCGAATGGACGGCGTTGGGCAATACGGCCGAGGGCAATGCGGAGGGAGCGCGCCTGCAAAAGATCGTGGATGCCTATCAGTTCACGTGGTCCTTCCGGGTTGCGGAAAAGGAAGGCTACACCTTGCATCGGGGGCCGCTCAATTGAACGTTCGCGCCCGGGGTTCGCAGTGAGGCCCATTCGACTTCCATGGATGCCGCCGGGGATGCCCGCGGCGGCATCGTCCCGGCTGCGGCCGTCGCGGCCCGGCGGGCGCCGGGCCGCCTGTCCGCGGCATTCCGCCACGGGCGTCCCGTGTGCCTGGCACACACCCAAGGAGTGATGATCATGAAGCAAGCACTGATTGCACTGGCCATTCTCGCCGTCGCCGGCGCGGCGCAGGCGCAGACCTACGAGGTCGTGAGCGACAAGGCGGGCGTGGTGAACCTCGTCAACCTCGGCCCCACCACCGTGGGTGGGTTCCATGGTCCGATCGGCGCACCGGGCATCGCGGCCGCCGGCACCAGCGACTACATCAGCCTGCAAAGCATCGAGTCGTTCACCCATGTCTCCGCGCTGGACCAGACCCTGGCCGGCACCAGCACCAACTGGGTCTTCACCTACCATCAGTTGGCGCCCGGCTTCATCCATACCGAACCGGAACACGAGGGCGAGGAACCGCTGGCGGTCGGCCTGGACGGCATCAAGATTCCCGGCCTGGCCAAGAGCGTCTACTTCGGCATCGCCAGCGCGGATTCCGCCACGCCCGGCCTGGTCGACCACCAGGCGTGGTACGTGGGCGACAAGAAGGATCGCGTCCTGCCGTCGTCGTCGACCGACTACGTGGGCGTGGCCCTGGTGGCCACCCCGAGCACCGCCGTCAACGCACCGAGCGTGCTGCCTGGCCAGTTGACGGTGTCGTCGGGCGCCACATCCATTTCGGGGCAGTTCACCGCGGGGAGCGGCACGGGCAAGAAAACGCTGGAAATCGCGGCCACCGGCGGCGCGGTTTTCAGCGGAACCGCCAAGTACTACGTGGGGACGACCGCACCGGGCGCGACGAACGGCACCAGCCAGGGCCAGTTCTTCGGTGATGCCGGCGCGAACGCCAGCGCGCTGGCCGGGGTTGCCAGCGGCACGTATCTCGGCACGGGCTATGTCGCCTCTTTCGGCGCGCGCCAGAAATAAGCGGTACCCGTCTTCCCTGATGTCCACCAAAAAAGAAACCGCCGCCTGACACGGTGATGCGCGGTTTCTCCAGGCCCCGTTTTCGGATGGGGCCTGGTCGACTTGTCTCGCGCAGGCGCCATGACCGTTTCATTTCCCCGCTCTCTCTGCTGGATCGCATGGCTGTGGTGCCTGGGCCTGGGCTGCGCCTGGGCCCAGCAGGACACGGCTGACCGGCTCTGGCAGGGTGCCGAGCAGCAATCCCGGCAAATCCGCCGCCAGACCCTCCCGTCCCGACCCGAAGGCCAGGGAAGCTGGGTCCACGAGTCCATGCTGTCGGCCTGGCAGGTTCCCGAGGCCCGGGTAGGGCAGCTCACGCTCGCCATCCTGAACGCCGTCAACCAGCACGACTGGTTCGGCGCGGACCGGCTGCTGCGCCAGTACCGACAGGTTCCCAGGCACGATCCGGCGCTGTTCACGTTCGTCGAGGCCAGCCGCCTGGCGGCACTGGGCGATCATGCCGACGCCATCGACCGCTACCGCCAGGTGCTGCGGGCCAATCCCTTGTTCACCCGAGGCGACCTGGACCTGGCGCGCGTGCTGTTCATCGACAATCGCCTGCGCGATGCGCGGGAGATCTTCCAACGGCTGCAGGCCCGGCCGCTGCCGCCGGAAATCGAGCGGCACGTTGCCGACTATCTGACAGCCATCGAGCAGCGCACGCGCATGCGGATCACGCTGTCCCTGTCGGCGGTACGCGAGGACAATCTGAACAATGCCTCGACGATCGTGGACCCGTGCGCACTGCGGTTCCTGGACGCCTGCTTCGAGAACGTGCCGGGCCGCAAGGCCGCCGACACCGGCGCCTATTTCGAAGGCACCCTCAACAAGCTATGGCCGCTGGCGGGCAACCACGCCTTCATGCTGCGCAGCCTCAACTATGGCAACCGCTACCGGCACGAAGACGACTACGGCAACCTCGCATCGACCACTTACCTCGGTTACCAGTATGGGTCGGCGCGCAATCAGTTCCAGTTCCTGCCGCTGTTCGAATACGACCGCGAAGGCGGACATAAGGCCTACCACGCCTTCGGTTTTCGAACCAGCATCAGCCGGCAGTTGAGCCCGCGCGCGATGCTGGAAGCCAGCTACGAAACCAAGTATCGCCATTTCGCGCAGCGGCTGGAAAGCCTGGAAGGCGACTTTCGCAGCATGGGGCTGTTCGGACAGTACGTGATCCGCCCCGATCTGCTGGTGTACGGCAGCCTGGCCTGGCGCGAGAGCGGTGCGCGCCTGGGGATCTTCGCCTACCGCGAAAAGAGCGCGCGTCTGGGAATCTACAAATCGTTCGGCGGCAAGGTGGCCGTCAGCATGGCCTATGGCTACCGCCAGCGGCAGGCGGACGAGGCCGTTGCGCTGTTCGAGAAGCGCCAGCGCGACCACGAGGGCAGCCTGTACGTGAACGTATCGCTACCCGGCTACGCCTGGCACGGGATGACGCCCACCATGAGCTACGAGTACCGCAAGAATCGCAGCAGCATCCCGCACCTTCATACCTACGAGAAGAACCGCCTCACGCTGGGCTTCACCAAGGTTTTTTGACGATGCTTGAACACCCTTTGACGGAACCCCCATCATGAAGATCCAACTCCGACACCTGCTCGTCCCGTGTCTGCTGCCCGTGCTGCTGGGCGGCTGCCTTTCCACCTCCCACATCCGCGCCGTCCCGGACAAAAAACGTCCGCAGGTCATCAGCCATGCCGAAGGCCTGGAGCGCGACCGGCAGGCCATCCTGGCGATGGTGGGCGAGTACCGGGTCAGCTTCAATTTCGAGGAAAGCGATCCCGCGCCGGGCTATGAGCCCAAGCGGCGCTACCGCAGCGGTGCCTACGAGATGGTGCTGGTGGCCGAGGACCAGGGCGACCGCATCGTGCTCCAGCATCTGCTGGTGCATCGTACCGCCGGATTCGTGGTCAAGCATTGGCGCCAGGACTGGCGCTACCAGGCGCCGGCGCGGCTGGAGTTCACGGAGAACCAGACCTGGCGCCTGCGGCCCATCGATCCGGCCGTCACCAAGGGGGCCTGGACGCAGTGCGTCTACGAGGTCAGCGATGCGCCGCGCTATTGCGGCACCGGCAAATGGACCTACGAGAACGATGTGCCGACGTGGACCTCGGATGCCGGGTGGCGGCCGTTGCCGCGGCGCGAATACACCCAGCGCAGCGACTACAACGCGCTGGGCATCGTCAACACGCACCGCATCACGGCCGAGGGCTGGCTGCACGAACAGGCCAATCGCAAGGTGGTGCGGGAAGGCGAGCGGGAGCGCGCGACGCTGGTGAACGAGACGGGCGTCAACGACTATCGCCGCATTACCGGCTTCAACTTCCGCAGCGGCCATGCCTATTGGGACAACACGTCGGACTACTGGCGCCGCATCCGTGCGGAATGGAGCCGGCGCATTGCCGAGGGACAGGGGGTGAGGCTGAACTATCCGGTGGATGGCATGAAGATGATCATGAACATGTACATCCAGTCCCAGCAGGCGAACAACGGCGTGGCGATCCGCGACGCCGACATCCGCGCGCTGTTTGATCCGTGGGTGTCGGCACCGTAGCGCAGGCTATCCGCCACCCTCAGGCATAAAGGCGCTCGCGCACGTCGACCGGTATCGTTCGCGGGCGGCTGGCCGCCAGGCCAGCGTTCAATTCACGCACGCCGGCTTGCAGGCGGTCGGCGATTTCGGGCGAGATCCTGTAGCCGGTGATGGCATCGCCCGAGACCTGCGCGTCGGAGGCGTACACCGCGCCCAGGATGTGGCGGGCACCCAACGCATGCAGCACCGGCCGGAGGGCGTAGTCGACCGCCAGCAGGTGCGCGGGCGAACCGCCCGTGGCCAGCGGCAGGACGATCTTGCCTTGCAGCGAAGTCTGCGGCAAAAGATCCAGGAAGGCCTTGAGCACGCCGCTGTACGCCGCCTTGTAGATGGGCGTGGCGATGACGACGGCATCCGCCGAGGCAAGCTGCCTGACGGCACCGACGATGCCCGGATGCGAGAAATCCGCTTGCAGCAACGCCTCGGCGGGCAAGTCCCGCACGTGCAGGGAACGCACGGCGTAGCCATCGCGCGCAAGCTGTTGGGCCACCGTCTGCGCCAGCAGCGCCGAGCGGGACGTGGCAGCAGGGCTGCCGGTGATCGTGAGGACGGAATACATGGCGGGAATGTCCGGAACAGAGACGCCCACCTTAAGACGTCCGCCGCGGGAATCCAAACAACCAATTCGCATTTGCTCAAACGCTTTGTGCCGGGGCCTGGAGGCGCTTGCCGCACGTCATTCCGGCCGGCCTGGACCGAAGTTATAAGCAGCCGCCCAAAAAATCGTTGACCCCATGAAGGGCGAGGCCTAATCTACTTACGTTTCGCACAACAAGTCCATATTGCGAACATACCGGGCCGCCAAGGCGGCGACCCGGCATGCGGTGTCCCATTCGACAGGAAGTCTTCATGAAAGCGATGAGTTCATTGGTAGCCTTGGCGGCATGCGCGGTTTTTGCTTCTCCTCTCATGGCGCAGCCGTTTCCCAGCAAGCCCGTGCGCATCGTGGCGCCCTACGTGGCGGGCGGCACCGTGGACGCGTTGTCGCGCGCCCTGGCGGTGCAACTGTCCGAAGAGTTCGGGCAGCAGGTGGTGGTGGAAAACCGTGCCGGCGCATCGGGCAACATCGGCGCCGACTACGTGGCGGGATCCGACCCCGACGGCCACGTGCTGCTGCTCACCGCCAGCACCATCATCGTCAATCCGCTGGTCATGAAGGAAGCCCAGCGTTTCGACCTGCGCAAGGATTTCACTCCCATTGGCATGGTCGCCAGCACGCCGCTGGTCTTCGTGGTGTCGCCGCAGAGCGGTATCAATACGGTCGACGATTTCATCAAGCAGGCCAAGACGCATCCGGAAAAGGTCAACTTCGGCGTCGGCGGGTTCGGCTCTGGCGGCCACCTGGCGATGGAGACTTTCAACGTGCGGGCCGGTACCCAGATCCCGATGGTGATCTACAAGGGGTCGGCGCCGGCGCTGGCCGATATCGTGGGCGGCCAGCTCAGCGCCATCATGGATCCGGTATTGACCACCTTGCCCTTCGTCAGCACGGGGCGCCTGAAAGCCATCGCGGTGACGGGGCAGCAGCGCAGCAGCCTGTTGCCCTCGGTCCCGACCTTGCAGGAAGCGGGGGTGCGCGATATGGACTTCGTTTCCTGGTATGGCATGTGGGCGCCCAAGGGATTGCCCGAGCCGGTATCCGGGCGGATCCAGGCGGCGTTGACCAAGGTGCTGGGGTCGGCGCAGTTCAAGGCCTGGCTCGACAAGCAGGGCATGGTGGCGGGATCCGTCACGGGCAGGCAATTCGGCGACTATGTCGCCAGCGAGAGCCGCAAGTATGCGCAGGCCGTCGAGCAGGCGAAAATTGAAAAGAAATAAGACGGACTGATCGGGAGCACAGCATGGTCGTGGCGCGCCGGAAGACCTTTCACGGGGTCAGCGTGGGTATCTTGATGGTGAAAACCGGTTTTCGACGGCTGCCGGGCGACGTCGGCCATGCCGGCACCTGGGATTTCCCGGTGCAGTATCGCGTCGTCGAATCCGCCACGCCGGACAAGATGATGGCGTTGCAGGAATCGGGGCTGCTGGATGATTTCAAGGCGGCGGCGCTCGACCTGATTGCCGGCGGGGTCGACGGCATTGCCACCACCTGCGGTTTCCTGGCGCTGTTCCAGCGCGAGCTGGCCGAGGCCTGCCGCGTGCCGGTGGCGACCAGCAGCCTGCTGCAGGTGCCCCTGGCCGAGCGCCTGTTGCCGGCCGGCAAGCGGGTGGGCATCCTGACCTTCAGCAGCGAGAACCTGCATGCGGCGCATCTCGAAGCGGTCGGCGTGGCGGCCGATACGCCGGTGGTGGGCATGCCGGCCGGTTCGGTGTTCGTCACCTCGATCAAGTCGGGGGACGTCGTGCCCCGGTTCGAGGAGATGCGCGCCGAAGTGCTGGCCGCGGCCGATGAGCTGCTGCGCCGCCATCCGGACGTGGGGGCCATCGTTTCCGAATGCAGCAACATGACCCCGTTCAGCGCGGACATCGTCGAGCGCTTCGGCGTTCCCGTCTACGACGGCGTGTCGTTGATCAACTGGTTCCATGCGGGCTTGCGGCCGCGCCGCTACCCGCGGTCCTGAACGGATCTCAGCCGAGCTGCAGCGCGGACGAAACGTTGTCGCAGGCGCGTTGCAGGTGCTGGGCCAGCGACGAATCGACGTCGAGCTCGTCGTCCAGCTCCAGCCCCGAGACCACGATGGCGCCCAGCGCGGCGGCGTTGCGGCCGTGGAAAGGATAGGCGAGCGAGGCCAGTCCGCGCTTGTAGCGGCCAGCCGTGGCGCAGAAGCCGCCTGCCTGGCGGACTTTTTTCAGCGCGGGGCGGACTTTGTCGAAGCGGGCCTTGCCCAGCGTGGCCTGGCAGAGTTCGTCCGGGTAGGTGGACAGGATGGACTTGCCGCTGGCGCAGTCGTCCAGCGGAAACTGGTTGCCGATGTCGATGATGACGTTCATCGGCGTGCGCGGGGTCCAGATGCGTTCGACGATGATGGCGCGATCGCGCGCGGGTACCGAGATGGAAACCAGCGCGGAACGTCCGTGCAGGACTTTCTCCTGCAGTTCGACCGCGTAGGGCAGCGCCGCGCGCCGCACATTGAGCCGGCTGGCGTGCGCCGTGGCGAACAGCAGGCACTCGGGTCCCAGCGCATAGACGCCGTCGTCGGCCGTGACCATGTCCCAGTGCACGAGGGTCTTGAGCAGGCGATGGACGGTGGTCCGTTCTATGCCCGTGCGGCGCGACAGGTCCAGCGCCGTGGCGCCTTGCGGCGTGCTGGCCAGTTCGCGCAACACGATGAAGGCGCGGTCTATGGATTGCACCCGTCCGGTGCCATCGGCATCTGGCGGGCGGTGTTCTGGCGTTGTCTGCAAGGCTAGGGCCTGTTCACGCTAAAGAAGGGTCAGTCTTGGCGGGCGGCGGCGATCACGTCCTGGATCTTCCGGGTCAACACTTTACCGTAATGGGAGCGAGGCAGGGCGTCCATGAACACCAGGCGCCTGGGGCGTTTGTGCGTGGACAGGCGTTCGCGGCAGAAAGCCGCCAGGTCGTCGCCGCCGGGGCGGGTGCCGGGCCGCGCGACGATGGCGGCGGCGACGATCTCTCCCCACTCGGGGTCCGCGATGCCGACGACGGCGGCCTCGAGGACCGAAGGATGGCTGCACAGCACTTGTTCCACCTCGGCCGGCTGCACGGATTTGCCGCCCGTGCGGATGATGGCCTTGGCCCGTCCTTGTATGCGCAATCGCCCCTGGGTGTCGAGACAGCCCAGGTCGCCGCTATGGAACCATCCGCCGTCCAGGACCGCTGCCGTCAGCCCGGGCTGGTTCCAATAGCCTTGCATGACGTGGGCGCCGCGTATCAGTACTTCGCCGACCGTGCCCGGGGGCAGGGGCGCCTGGCCGTCGCCGATGGCGATGTCGGCGCGATCGGTCGTGGGGCCGACCAGTCCGAGCGTGCCGGCCGGATCGGCCAGCAGCTCGGCGGTGGCGGCCGGCGGCCGGTAGCAGGTCCACGGCGCCTCGGTCAGGCCATAGATGACGGAGAAGACGGGGCCGAAGACGGCCACCGCCTGTTCGAACAGCTCCCGCGGCATGGCGGCGGCGCCGATTTCGATGCACGCCAGCGAGTCGAGGCCGGCGTGCCCCTCGGGCAGGGCCCGCAGGATGCGGACCAGGTGCGTCGGGACCAGCGAGGTGCAGGTCGGCCGGTAGCGCGCCACCAGGTCGAGAAAACGCCGGGGCTCGAAATGGGCGCCGAGAATGAGCGTGCCGCCTTGCAGCAGATGGGCCAGCAGTGAAATCGCGGCGATCGGCCACAACGGCCGAACGTTCAGCATCCGGTCGCCCGTCCACGGCCGGCGTGCCGCCACGATGTTGTGGAGGGCCGCGCAATAGCTGCCATGCGTATGCACGACGGCCTTCGGCGTACCCGTCGTGCCGCCCGTGTAGTTCAGCGCCGCGATCCAGCCCGGCTCGCAGGGGACGGGCGGGGGTGCATCGGACGGGACCGTGCCGACGGCGGTGTCCAGGCTGTCGAGCGGACGGGCGTCGATGCCGCAGTCCGCCAGGGCCGGGCGCAGCGCTTGTACCCGGTCGGCGTGGGAAGGGCAGTACAGCAGCACCTTCGCGCCGGAATCGCGCAACTGGGCGAGCTGTTCGGCCGGATCGAGGGCGGGGTCCAGCGATACCCGGACGCGGCCCGCGCTCATGACGCCATAGTCGGCGAACAGGAAGGCGGGCGTGGCGTCTCCCAGCAACGCGACACGGTCGCCCGGCTGCGTGCCGCAAGCCGCGAGCAGGCGGGTCGAGAAGGCGAATACTTCGTCCACCAGTTCCGGAAAGCCGTAGCGCCGCCCGCTGTCCGCGTCGATCAGCGCGCAGCGGTCGGGCCAGGTCCGGCGGGCTCGTTCAAGAAGCGCGGGGATGCTCATGGCGATGGCTGGAGAATGATATGTTCATAATAAACACAAGTTGTGCTCTATACAAACTATTCCTAGAATTCCGTCTGGACCCGCCCCGACGCGGGCATGGAAAGGAGCATCGATGAGCATCGAATTCGAAGCCGCCGGCGATGGCGTATTCGTCGTCACCCTGAACCGC
Organism: Pigmentiphaga sp. MLSB6-MA01; assembly: GCF_058793475.1. Lineage (NCBI taxonomy): Bacteria > Pseudomonadati > Pseudomonadota > Betaproteobacteria > Burkholderiales > Alcaligenaceae > Pigmentiphaga > Pigmentiphaga sp. MLSB6-MA01. The sequence goes on from NZ_JBXAFV010000006.1 coordinate 38,778, forward strand.
CCGGAGCGCCTGAATGCCCTGGACGCCGGACACAAGGCGGCGTTGGGAGACATCTGGCGCGAGGCCGAGGCACGCGACGACGTCCGCGCGATCGTGCTGCGCGGCGCGGGGCCGAAGGCATTCTCGGCAGGGTCGGATTTCAAGGAAATGAAAGCCACCGGCCGGACGGTGGATACCGATACCCTGGCCAACGCCATTCCTTCCGTGGGGGTGGAACTGACCAAGCCGGTCGTGGCGGCGCTGCACGGCTATGTGATCGGCTTCGGGCTGACGCTGGCCATCCATTGCGACATGCGCGTGGCCGCGCCGGACGCGCGCCTGGCCTTTCCCGAGGTCGAGCACGGCATGCTGTCCGGCATCAGCGACATCACCTTGCCGGGCATCGTCGGCGAGGCCGCCGCGCTGGAGATCATGCTGACGGGGCGCGCCTATTCGGCCGACGAAGCGCGCGAGATCCGCCTGGTCAACCGGATCGCGCCGGATCCCCATGGCGAGGCGCTGCAACTGGCGCATGCGCTGGCGGGCAACTCGATGAGCGCCACCCGGCTGACCAAGAAGCTGGTGCTGGCGGAGCGGCGCGCGGCCATCGCGCGCCATCTGCAACTCGTTGCCCAGGCAAGGGTGGATATCGCTCAGTCCGGCCGCCACGCATCGGTGGTGGATGGCGGCGGCGCCCAGCCCCGGGCCAGGATGGATTGAGCGTGGCCGGGAACATGGAAGCGCCCGGCTGGTTCGAGCAGGCGCTGGCCCATCGCGCCGAATCGCGTTTCGTCATGGCCGGCGGCGCGCGCCTGCACTACCTGGGGTGGGGGTTGGAGCATGGCGGGCGGCCGGGGCTGTTGTTCGTCCACGGCTACCGGGCGCATGCGCGCTACTGGGATTTCATCGCCCCGTACTTCGCCGACCGCTACCGCGTGGTCGCCATGGACCTTGCCGGCATGGGCGACAGCGGCCATCGTCCGTCGTACAGCGCGCGGGGTTTCGCCGAGGACATCGCGGCGGTCATCGCCGATGCCGCGCTGGCGCCCGCCACTGTGGTCGGACACAGCTTCGGCGGCGCTCGCGCCCTGCGGGCCGCCGCGGACTTTCCGGACCTGATCGGGCACGTGGTGGCGGTCGACAGCATCTGCCGGTTCGCCGACAGTCCGCCGAGTTCGGCCGGGCCGGCCCGACGTCCGCGCACCGATCCGTATCCCGACTTCGCCAGCGCCAGGGCACGTTACCGGCTCACGCCCGAGCAACCTTGCGGCAACGATTTCCTGGTGGATCACGTGGCCCGTTTCTCGCTGCGTCCGCAAGGGCAGGGCTGGCTATGGAAGTTCGATCCCCACCTGCCGCCCGGCCCGCACGAGCCGGACATGGCCGGCCTGCTGCGCGGCCTGGGGATTCCGGTGGACTATGTGCGGGGCGAGTTCAGCACCGTGATCCGCCAGCAGGACGCGGAACGCATCGTGGACTGCCTGCGGCATGGGCGGGGCCCTATCGTGATCCCGCAGGCCTATCACTATCTGATGCTGGACCAGCCGCTGGCGCTGGTGGCGGCGCTGCGGGCGCTGCTGGACCGTGGCCTTCAGGGCCGATCGAGCCGGTAGGGCGATTTCGCGGCCTCTTCCAGGACCCACGCTTCGAAGGCCTTGATCTTGGGCGCCTTGGCGATGACCGGCGGGTAGACCAGATGCCAGGCCTTGCGCGGCCGATAGCGGATGTCGAAGGGAAAGACCAGCCGCCCCAGCCGCACATCGTCTTCCATCAGCGGCAGGCGCCCCATCGCCACGCCCATGCCTTCGGCCGCCGCGCGCAGGGCGAAGGCCAGCGAATCGAAGCGCGTGCCGGCCTCGGCCGGCGCCCCGGCCGCGACGCCGGCATGCTCGAACCAGAGCGCCCAGTCTTCCATGGTGCCCTGCACGTGCAGCCGCGGCACGCGCACGAGATCGGCGGGGGAATCCAACGGCGTGGACGCCAGGAAACCGGGGCTGCACACCGGCACCATCTCCGCCGAGAACAGATAGCGGCTGATCTGGTTGGGCCAGCCTTCTCCCCACCAGATCGCCATGTCGATGGCGTCCTGGTCGAAGTCCAGGCTTCTGGGCGCGGTCAGCACATTCACCTTGATGTCCGGGTGGCGCAGGTTGAAGCCGTACAGGCGCGGCAGCAGCCAGTGCATGGCCATGTTGGGCAGGCAACTGACCGTCAACGGATCGCCGGCCCCGCTGTCCAGGAGGTCGGTCGTGGCCTGGTGGATCTGGTTGAAGGCCTGGTGCACGGTCTTGTAGTAGCGCATGGCCTGCGGCGTGGGCGCCAGGCCGGAACTCAGGCGGCGAAAGAGGCGCACGCCCAGGGATTCCTCGAGCAGCTTGACCTGGGTGCTGACGGCCGCATGGGTCACGTTCAGTTCCCGCGCCGCCTTGCTGAGGCTTTCGTGGCGAGCGGCGGCCTCGAAGGCGCGGAGGGCTTTCAGCGGTGGCAGGCGGAACATGGGGATATAAGTTTTTCTAACATCATATTGGATTATATCGTTTGTCCGTCCTGCACAAGGATCCATAAACTGCGCTTGTATCCTCCGTTTTGAGGCAAGCGGGTCATGAAATTTCCTATATCGACGCTGTTCTTGTGCGGATGCCTGCTGGCACCCGCCCTGGCCCGGGCCGAGCCGTGGCCGGCCCGCCCGATCACCATCACCGTGGGGTTCTCGGCGGGCGGCAGCTACGACGCCATGGCGCGCAAGATCGCCGAGGGGCTGCAGGAGTCGCTGGGCCAGCCGGTCGTCGTCGCATCCAAGCCCGGGGCCGGGGGCATCGTGATGACCCAGGCGCTGGCGCGCGCGCGGCCCGACGGTTATCAGGTCGGGTTCACCACTTCCTTGAACCTGACGCTCGATGCCCACGCCGGCGTCGTGCCGTTCAATGCCGCGGGCGTCGAAGCCCTGGCTTCGGTGGCGCGCTTCCAGAGTGTCATCGTGGCAGGCGCGGAGCAGCCCTACGACGACATGCCGGGACTGATCGCCTACACCCGGAAGAAAGGCTTCACCCAGTTCGGCAAGCAGGCGCTGGTCGACGAGCTGGTCATCCGGGGCGTGATGGACAGCGAACACGTCGAGTTCAACTTCATCCCCTACAAGGGCGGCGTCGACGTGCGGCTGGCCGCCATGCAGCGCCAGATCGATTTCGGCTACGTCGGGGCGGGCTACAAGCCCGATGTCGATGCCGGCAGGCTGAAGATCCTCGCCACCACGGCCCCCGACCGCCTGCCGGCCTTTCCCCAGGTGCGCACGCTGAAGGAACTGGGCTATCCCGTCAGCGAGGAGTCGGTGGCGCTGTTTCTCGTGCCGGCGGGGACGCCCGGCGACATCAAGGCCAGGCTGAGCCACGCGATCGTCAAGGTCGCCACTACGCCCGAGTTCAGGTCCTTTCTCGCCCAGACCTTGCTGCTCGTGCCGGAGGCCCGGATCGGCGCCGGCTTGAAGGCGTCGCTCGATGCGCAGGAAGCGCAATGGACGCGGTTGCTGGCGGCGAACCGGAAAACGGCCAAAACACAATGACGCTAAATGGAGGATCAAACATGCGTGTCGAACCCCTTGGTGAATTCGTCGGTGCGGATATCGATGGCATCGATCTGTCGCGCCCGCTGCGCGAAGAGGAGGTGGATTTCCTGCGGTACGCGGTATCCCGCTACGGTGTCGTCAGGCTCAGGGGCCAGCAACTGACGGACCGGCAATTGATGGCCATGTCCGGGCAGTTCGGGGCGCTCGACGTCAGCCCCGGCTACGCGGGGTCGGGCGGGGCGGCCGGCGGCGAGGACGACGAGGTGGCGAAGTTCGTCGCCGTGATCTCCAACGTCGTCGAGAACGGCAAGCCCATCGGCGGCCTGGGCGATGGCGAGGCGGTGTGGCATGCCGACATGACCTACATCGCGTCGCCGCCCGCCATGTGCGCCTTGTACGCCTTGGAGGTGCCCCCCAGCGGCGGGCGCACCGGATTCCTGAGCCTGTACCACGCCTTCGATACGCTGCCGCCGGCGCTGCGCGAGCGGGCGGCGCGCCTGCAGCTCAAGCACGACGCCACGTACAACAGCGCGGGCGAGGTCCGGCGCGGCGTGGTGGTGAGCGACGACCCGCGTCATACGCCGGGGTGGGTGCATCCGCTGGTGGCGACCCATCCGCGCAGCGGCCGGAAACTCCTGCTCCTGGGGCGCCGCCGCAATGCCAGCATCGTCGGCCTGCCCCTGGACGAAAGCGAGGAACTGCTCGACCGCCTGTGGGAACACACGGCCCGGGACGACGCGTCGTGGCATCAGACCTGGGAGGTGGGGGACGTGATCATGTGGGACAACGTCGCGACCATGCACCGGCGCGACAGCTTTCCGAGCGATACCCGCCGGGTCATGCACCGCACGCAGATCCTGGGTAGCGCGCTGGCATGAGCACGATCGCGGCCATCGAGCTTCATCGCCTGAGCCTGCCGCTGCCCGTTCCCTACAAGGTGTCCAATCTGGTATTCCGCAGCTTCGACCCCATCGTGGTCGCGGTGCGGGACCGGAACGGCGCGCAGGGCTGGGCCGAAACCGTGGTGGGGCCGGGCTACACCGACGAGACCGACGAGGAGGCCTGGGCGTTCTGCCGGGAATGGGCCGGGCGCCTGCTGCAACAGGATACGGAGCATGCCAAGGCATGCCTGGCTCGCCATCTGGAGCGGCACTCGCACGCGGCTTCGGTCATGATCTCGGCCATCGAGATGGCCGAGGGCAATCGCTACCTGCAACGGCGGGAGCCGGCGCGCGTGCCGCTGCTGGTTCCGTTGCAGCAGCAGGATGAGGATGGGCTCGGGCGGGAGGTCGAGCGCCTGCTCGCGCAGGGCTATGCCACCTTCAAGGTCAAGATCGGCTTCGACGTCGGCGCCGACCTGCGCCGGGTAGGCTGGATCCAGCAGGCCGTGCGCGGGCGCGCCCGCCTGCGGCTGGACGCGAACCAGGCCTATACGGTGGAGCAGGCGCGGGCCTTCCTGGCGGAACTGGCCCCCACGGACATCGAACTGCTGGAGCAGCCTTGCGACAAGCACGACTGGGCGGCCAATGCCCGGGTGGCGGCCGATGCCCCGGTGCCCATCATGCTGGACGAGTCCATCTACACGCTGGCCGACGTGGAGCGGGCAGCCGGGCTGGCGGGGGTGGCATTCGTCAAGGTGAAGATCAACAAGCTGGGCGGCGTCCAGCGTCTGGGAGACGGATTGCTCCACATCGGGCGCAGCGGCCTGCGCCCGGTGCTGGGCAATGGCGTGGCGACGGACATCTCGTGCTGGATGGAAGCGGCCGTGGCCAGCCACACCATCGATACGACGGGCGAGATGAACGGCTGGTTGAAACTGCCGGAAAGCCTGCTGAGGAATCCGGTCCGCGTCGAGCAGGGCGCGATGTGCCTGCCCGCGGGCTACTGGCCGGTCGTCGACACCAGGGTCCTGGAGTCGTACGCGCTGGAGTCGCTGGCGTTCGCGCCCGCTTCGGTGGCGGCCGGACCGGTATCCACCGGCCCCGCCTGACCGGCGCGCGCCCCGCGCGTTGCACGCGGGGCGCGGACCGGCTTACTCCACCGCCTTGACCATGTCCTCGACGACCTTCTTCGCGTCGCCGAACACCATCATGGTCTTGTCCAGGTAGAACAGCTCGTTGTCCAGGCCCGCGTAGCCCGCCGCCATCGACCGCTTGTTGACGATGATGGTGCGCGCCTTGTAGGCCTCGAGGATGGGCATGCCCGCGATGGGCGACTTGGGATCGTTCTTCGCGGCCGGGTTCACCACGTCGTTCGCGCCCAGCACCAGCACCACATCGACCTGGCCGAACTCGGAGTTGATGTCCTCCATCTCGAACACCTGGTCGTAGGGCACTTCGGCTTCCGCCAGCAGCACGTTCATGTGCCCAGGCATGCGGCCGGCCACCGGATGGATCGCGTACTTCACGTTCACGCCCTTCTCGGTCAGCTTGGTGGTGAGTTCCTTGAGCGCATGCTGCGCGCGCGCCACGGCCAGGCCGTAGCCGGGCACGATCACCACGGTCTCGGCGTTGGTCAGCATGAAGGACGCGTCGTCGGGGCTGCCCGACTTGACGCTGCGCTGCTGCTGGTCGCCCGCCGCGCTGGCCGCCGAGGTATCGCCGCCGAAGCCGCCCAGGATCACGTTGAAGAACGACCGGTTCATCGCCTTGCACATGATGTAGGACAGGATCGCGCCCGACGAGCCCACCAGCGAACCGGCGATGATCAGCATGGGATTGTTGAGCGAGAATCCGATGCCGGCCGCGGCCCAGCCGGAGTAGCTGTTCAGCATCGACACCACGACGGGCATGTCGGCGCCGCCGATGGGGATGATGATGAGCACGCCCAGCACGAAGGCGATGGCCGTCATGATGACGAACGGCGTCCATTCCTGGGTGGCCGCGAACCAGACGCCGCATCCGACCATGATGACGGCCAGCAGCAGGTTCAGCATGTGCTGGCCGGCGAACACCACCGGTGCGCCGCGGAACACGCGCAGCTTGTAGCGCCCCGACAGCTTGCCGAAGGCGATGACCGACCCGGAGAAGGTGATCGCGCCGACGAAGGTGCCGATGAACAGCTCGATGCGGTTGCCGGTGGGAATGGGAATGCCCGCATCGGCGATGCCGAAGGCGTGCGGCTCGGCCACCGCCGCGATGGCGATGAACACCGCGGCCAGGCCGATCATGCTGTGCATGAAGGCCACGAGCTCGGGCATCTTGGTCATTTCCACGCGCTTGGCCATGATGGTGCCGGCGGTGCCGCCGACCAGCAGGCCCAGTACGACCCAGCCCAGGCCGGCCAGGGGCTCGGCGGCGAGCTTGCCGATCAACGCGGCGGTGGTCAGGACGGCGATGGCCATGCCCACCATGCCGAAGGTATTGCCCATGCGCGAGGTCGTGGGGTGCGACAGGCCCTTGAGCGCCTGGATGAAGCACACCGAGGCGACCAGGTAGAGCAGGGTGACGACGTTGAGCGAGAGCATCAGCGGGCCTCCTGCTTGGCGCCGTCGGCCGGGGCGGCCTTGGGTTTCTTGCGGAACATCTCGAGCATGCGCCGGGTGACCAGGAAGCCGCCGAATACGTTGACCGCGGCCAGCGCGACGGCCAGCACGCCCATGGTCTTGCCCAGGCCGGTGTCGGTCAGCGCCGCCGCCAGCATGGCGCCGACGATGATGATGGCGGAGATGGCGTTGGTGACGGCCATCAGCGGGGTGTGCAGCGCCGGGGTGACGTTCCAGACCACGTGGTAGCCCACGTAGATGGCCAGCACGAAGATGATGAGGTTGATGATGGTGTGGTCGATGAGTTCCATTACTTGTTCCTCAGCACGCGGTTGGCATCGCACACCATGCAGGCGGCGACGATCTCGTCTTCGCGCTGGATGGCCGGGGCGCCATCCTTGGCGACCACCAGCTTCAGGAAGTCCAGCAGGTTGCGGGCATACAGGGCGGACGCGTCGGTCGCCACCTGGGCGGCGAGGTTGGTGTAGCCGACGATCTTCACCCCGTGCGCCTCGACCACCTGCTCGGGCCGGGACAGCGGGCAGTTGCCGCCGCGCTCCACGGCCAGATCGACGATGACCGAGCCCGGCTTCATGCCGGCGACGGTTTCCTCGCTGACGAGCACGGGCGCGGGACGGCCGGGGATGAGCGCCGTCGTGATGACGATGTCGGCCTGCTTGCAGCGTTCGGCCACCAGCGCCGCCTGGCGCGCCATCCAGGCCGCCGGCATGGGCCGCGCGTAGCCGCCCACGCCCTGGGCGATCTCGCGTTCCTCGTCGGTTTCGTAGGGCACGTCGATGAACTTGGCGCCGAGAGATTCGATCTGCTCCTTGGCGGCGGGCCGCACGTCGGAGGCCTCGACCACCGCGCCCAGCCGCTTGGCGGTGGCGATGGCCTGCAGCCCCGCCACGCCCGCGCCCAGCACGACGACGCGCGCGGCCTTGACGGTGCCGGCGGCGGTCATCAGCATGGGCATGAAGCGGCCGTAGTGGTCGGCCGCGACGATGACCGCCTTGTAGCCCGCGATGTTGGCCTGCGAGGACAGCACGTCCAGGCTCTGCGCGCGCGTGATGCGCGGCGCGGCCTCGAGCGAGAAGCCGGTCACGCCGGTGGCGGCGAGTTTTTCCAGGCCTTCCGCGTCGAAGGGGTTCAGCATGCCCAGCACGATCTGGCCCGCGCGCAGGTGCGCGAGTTCGGACGCCAGCGGGGCCTGGACCTTCAGGATGAGTTCGGCCTGCGCGTAGATCTGGGCGGCGTCGGGGATCAGCGTGGCGCCCGCGGCGGCATAGGCGTCGTCGGGGAAGCTGGCCTGCCGCCCGGCGCCGGCCTGCACCAGTACCTGATTGCCGCCCGCCGACAGCTTTTTCACGGTTTCCGGCGTTGCGGCAACACGTGTCTCCCCCGGCCGGATTTCAGTCGGGACCCCAATCTTCATGAAATTCTCCTCGTTGCGTTGTGGCGATCGAATACAAGGGCGTGGCCGTCTTGCGCGGCCAGTGGCGATTCCCCTCGCGTCGCCCGGAGAATCCTAGCATGCCCGGTCCAATCGGCCGCGCGAGGCGAGGCCGGTCCGGCAGGCGGCCATCCCCTGGTTGACAGGTTGTATGATGACCGGGCAATATGCGCGTTTTGAATCCCTCGCCTTTCCCCCTCCGCATGTCATCCGTTCCCTTGCGCAGCAGCAACCTGGCCGAACAGCTCAGCGAAGTGCTCGCCACGCAGATCGTGTCGGGCGAACGCGAGGCCGGCAGCCGGCTGCCCACCGAAGAACGGCTGGCCGCCGATTTCGGCGTCAGCCGCACCGTGGTGCGCGAAGCCATCGCCCGCCTGAAGTCCGATGGCCTGGTCACGACCCGCCAGGGACTGGGGGCCTTCGTCACGGCCACCCCCGCGGGCCGGCCGTTCCGCATCGATGGCGAGCGGCAGGAAGCGAACGCCGTCGTGCAGCAGGTGTTCGAACTGCGCATAGGCGTGGAGACCGAAGCCGCCGCCCTGGCGGCCGCTCGGGCCACCCCGGCGCAGGTCAAGGACATCCGCCAGGCGCTCAAGGTCCTGAACCAGGCCAGCGCGCGCGGCGGCAACGGCGTCGAGGAAGACATCCTGTTCCACCGGGCCATCGCGCGTGCCGCCAACAACCCGGTCTACGACGATTTCTTCGAGTTCCTGGAGCGCTACACCCGCAACCAGCTTTCCATCAGCCGCCGCAATTGCGAGCTGGCCGGCTGGCTGACCGACATCACGATGGAACACGAGGCCATCTACGAGGCCATCGCCGCGCACGATCCGGCCGCCGCCCGGCAGGCGGCCCATGCGCACATGAGCAATGCGATGGCCCGCCTGCAATGCATCCAGGCCCACTGAGGATGGAGCCCACCCCTACGCGCTTGCGCGCGCCCCTCGAGGGGCGGCACTGGCGGCCCGGCGGAGCCGGATCCGCTGTGCCCTGGATGGGGTGCCGTTTCATCGGCCAACGCGGCGCTCGGCCCCATGAATGATCAACCCCCCGTAAGAAGGAAGAGAGACATGTCCGCACCTCCCCGCCTGCAAGGCCTGCTTGCCCCGGTCGTCACGCCGTTCCAGCCCGACATGCTGCCCGATGCCGACCGCTTCGCCCGCCACTGCCAGTGGCTGCTCGACAGCGGCTGCGCCGGCCTGGCCATCTTCGGCACCAACAGCGAGGCCAACTCGTTGTCGGCCACCGAGAAGATCGAATTGATGGGCAAGCTCGTCGCCGACGGCATCCCCGGCGCCAGGCTGATGCCCGGCACCGGCGCGTGCTCGGTGCCCGAGGCCTCGCAACTGACCGCCGCCGCCGTCAAGCACGGCGCGGCCGGCGTCCTGATGCTGCCGCCGTTCTTCTACAAGGGCGTGCCCGACGAAGGCCTGTTCCGCTACTACAGCCAGGTCATCGAGAACGTCGGCGACTCGGCGCTGCGCGTCTACCTGTATCACATCCCGCCGGTGTCGCAGGTGCCGATCTCGCTGCCGCTGATCGAGCGCCTGATCAAGGCCTACCCCGACACCGTCGTGGGCCTGAAGGATTCGTCCGGCGACTGGAACTACTCCAAGTCCGTCATCGACGCCTTCGCCTCGACCGGCTTCGACGTCTTCCCCGCCAGCGAAACGCTGCTGCTGCGCGGCTTGCGCGCGGGCGGCAAGGGCTGCATCACGGCCACCGGCAACATCAACCCGGGCCCCATCAGCCAGCTCTACGCCAACTGGCAGGGCCCCGACGCCGAGGCCCTGCAGCAGAAGGTCACCCAGACCCGCGAACTGGTGCAGAAGTACCCGATGATCCCCGCGCTCAAGGCGGTCATCTCGTATTTCATGCAGGACCCCGCCTGGCGCGCGGTGCGTCCGCCGCTGGTCGAGATGCCCGGCGAGCAGGAAGCCGAGCTGATCGGCAAGCTGGAGGAACTGGGCTTCGACATGCCCGGTGTGAGGTAGCCCCCAGCGCCCTTCGGGCGGCTCCCTCAAGGGGGCGATGCGGGGGGCCGGCAAAGCCGGATCCACCGCATCCCGGGGTACACGGCCGGGCTGGCGGGGACGGGTGTTCCTGTGTGCCGCGGGTCGATGAAAACGGCTTCGCCTTTTCGGGGCGAAGCCGTTCTTGTTTTCTTGCGTCCCCTATCGTGTCAGGGAGTGGCGGGGTGGGCAATGATGCCGCCGCCCAGGCAGACCTCGCCGTCGTAGAGGACCGCGGACTGGCCGGGGGTGACGGCCCATTGGGCGTCGGGGAAGCCCAGGTCGAACGCTTCGCCCTCGGCGCGTTGCAGGGTGCAGGCGGCGTCGGGTTGGCGGTAGCGGGTCTTGGCGCCGTAGGTGCCGGGGGCGGGGGGCTCGCCGGCGATCCACGATGCCTGCTGCGCCTGCAAGGCGTTGCTCAGCAGCCAGGGGTGGTCATGGCCTTGGACCACGTAGAGCGTATTGGACGCGAGGTCCTTCTTCGCCACGTACCAGGCATCCGCCGTGCCGTCTTCCTGCTGGCGGCCTTTCACGCCGCCTATGCCCAGGCCTTTGCGCTGGCCCAGCGTGTAGAACGACAGTCCGACGTGCTGGCCCACGCGCTGGCCTTCGGGCGTGAGGATGGGGCCGGGCTGGGTGGGCAGGTAGCGGTTCAGGAATTCGCGGAAGGGGCGTTCGCCGATGAAGCAGATGCCGGTGGAGTCTTTCTTGGCGGCATTGGACAGGCCCAGTTCGTGCGCGATGCGCCGCACTTCGGTCTTGCGGATCTCGCCCAGCGGGAAGACCGTGCGCGACAACTGCTCCTGGTTCAGCCGATGCAGGAAATAGCTCTGGTCCTTGGTGCCGTCCAGGGCCTTGAGCAATTGATGCCGACCGGCCTGCGGCCCCGATTCCACGCGGCGCGCGCGCGCGTAGTGGCCGGTGGCGATGTGCTCGGCGCCCATGCGCATCGCATGGTCCAGGAAGGCCTTGAACTTGATCTCGGCGTTGCACAGCACGTCGGGGTTGGGCGTGCGGCCCGCTGAATACTCGCGCAGGAATTCCGCGAACACGCGGTCCTTGTATTCGGCGGCGAAGTTGACCGCCTCGATGTCGATGCCGATGACGTCGGCCACGCTGGCGGCGTCCAGCCAGTCCTGGCGGGTCGAGCAGTACTCGGAATCGTCGTCGTCCTCCCAGTTCTTCATGAAGAGGCCGACCACCTCGTAGCCCTGCTGTTTCAGCAGCCAGGCGCTGACCGACGAATCCACGCCGCCGGACATGCCCACTACGATGCGTCCCTTACTGCTTGCCATGATGCGTATCCACGATTGCCGAATGAGTGTAGAGCGCGTCCAGCGCCAGCCAAGGCCGGCCCGACGCCCGCGCGCGCAGATAGTCGTCCACGCAGCGCATGACCAACGGGCTGCGATGCTCGGCCTGCCGGGCACGCAGTTCGTCGGCGGGGATCCAGAACGCGCGGCGTATGCCTTCGTCCAGGGCGTAGCCGGGAATCGGCTCCCCGGCCTCGCCCACGAAGGCGAAGCGCAGGAAGGTCGGCGCATCGGCGGCGTCGGGACGCCACAGGTACGTGCCCAGCCACCCCGCCGGGATGAAGGGATGCGCGGTCTCTTCCAGGGTTTCGCGCCTGACGGCGCATTCGAGCGATTCGCCGGCTTCGAGGTGGCCGGCCGGCTGGTTCAGCCTGACACCGTCGTCGGTGTCTTCCTCGATGACCAGAAACTTGCCGCCGCGCTCGATCACGGCGGCGACGGTGACTCGGGGTGTCCAGACCATGGAGGGCGCTCGTTCGGATCCATGGGGGATTTTATCAAAGGGGGACGCCGGCGCGGCCGCCTATCCCTCGAAGGCCTCGGGGTCATCCAGCACGATCCGCGCGGTCTTCTGGTAGTGCTCGGTCAACAGCGCGACGGCCAGGTCGGCATTTCCCGCCGTGATCGCGTCCATCAGTGCTTCGTGCTCCGCCTGGATCGGACGGTCCGGAAAAATCTTCTGCACCGACAATTGGCGATAGCGATACAACTGGTCCGCCAGTTGTTCGCAGAAGCCGATCAGCCAGCGCGACCCGCATCCGCCTATCAGCGCCCGGTGGAAGGCCCGGTGGCGCTGTTCCCACTCGGGATTGGCCTCGAAGCGGTCGGCCTGCAGCGAACGCGGGGTCTTGGACAGGCGATGGAAGGCGAGCACCAGTTCTTCTTCCCAGCGCGCGTCGCCGGACGCCATCGATTTGCGCAGGGCGATTTCCTCCAGCCAGCAGCGGGTGTTGGTGATCTCGACCAGGTCCGCGGGGCTGACCGCCGCCACGGCAAAGCCGCGCTGGTCGCGCTGCTCCACCAGGCCGTCGGCGGTCAGCCGGTTCAAGGCCTCGCGCACGGGGGTCTGGCCGGCGCCGTAGTGGTGGCCCAGGAATTCGATCTGCAGCTTGCGCCCGGGGGGCAGCAACCGGCCCGCCAGCAGGTCGGCGCGCATGCGGTCGTACAGCGTGGTGGCCTGGGTGGCGGCGGGGGCGCCGGGGTCGGCCGGGGGGGCGGGGGTCTTAGCCACGAAAACTCCATGAGGCCCGTTGCGGGCCGGCCGAGCAAAGGGTGCCGGCCCGGTGGATTTTATATGAAAGTGTATAAAAGACCGTCATCATAAAAAATATGTATAAAAAATTGCAATATTAAAAAATGTATATAAAATGGCGGGGCCAAAGGAACAAGCGCCCCGCGGGGCCGGCGTCTTTGCGCGTGCGCGCAGGCACGCGCCTTTTCACCAACAACCGGAGTTAGAGATGAAATTCGTGAGTTTCCGCAAAGATGGCGCCGTGCGCCTGGGCGTGCTGGCCGATGACGGCATCATCGACCTGAACCAGGCCCAGCCGCAGGTCCCGGCGGACCTGGGCGCCGCGCTGCTGGCCGGTATCGACCTCCAGGCCGCCGCCAAGGCCGCCATCGCGTCGTCCGCTCCCCGCCTGGCAGCCGACTCCATCGCCTATGCGCCCGTGGTGCCCCGCCCCGGCAAGATCATCTGCCTGGGCCTGAACTATTTCGACCACGCCAAGGAAGGCGGCCGCGACAAGCCGGAATACCCCTGGTTCTTCTTCCGCGGCGCCACCTCGCTGCTGGCCCATGGCGAACCCACGCTGCGTCCGCGCGTGTCCGACAAGTTCGACTACGAAGCCGAGCTGGCCGTGGTGATCGGCAAGACCGGCCGCCATGTCAAGCGCGACCAGGCGATGGATCTCGTGTTCGGCTATGCCTGCTTCAACGACATTTCGGTGCGCGACTACCAGAAGCGCACGCCGCAGTGGACCATCGGCAAGAACTTCGATGCCACGGGCGCTTTCGGCCCGCACCTGGTCACCGCCGACGAACTGCCGGCCGCCGCCAAGGGCCTGTCGATCAAGTGCCGCCTGAACGGCCAGGTCATGCAGGACGCCAACACCAGCGACATGATCTTCGACATCCCCGAGACCATCGAGCTGCTGACCGAAGTGCTGACCCTGGAGCCGGGCGACGTGATCGTCATGGGCACGCCCGCCGGCGTGGGCCAGGCGCGCAATCCGCAGGTCTGGATGAAGCCGGGCGACGTGGTGGAAATCGAGATCGAAAAGGTCGGCCTGCTGCGTAATCCGGTCCAGGCCGAAGCCTGATATCCGAGCGGCAACGCGATGAAGAAAGCCACCGTTTCGGTGGCTTTTTTCATCGCCGGGCCGTCCCAAGATGAAAAAGCGCCCCCTCGGGGGGCAGCGCCGCCGCGTAGCGGCAAGCGTGGGGGCTTTTTCTCATTGCCGGGCCGCCCCAAGATGAAACCGTCCCGCGGGCTCTGTAACCACCTGCGCAAGCTCGGAAAGCGTATGCCCTGCCAATCGGGCCAGCAGGACTTGCTCCGACTCGTGCATGGCCTGGACGATGAGTCGATTGACGGCGCCTTCCACCGGGCATCGAGGGTTGTCATCGGCCGGGGCGATGGCAAAGACCGCGCCGTGAGGAATGGCGTCATACACATCCTTGGCGGTCGTGGCACTCAGGTCCCGCGTGAGCGACCACCCGCCGTTGCGTCCTCCCGTCGACGCGACGAGACCCGCATCGCGCAGGGCAGCCATGATCCGGCGTACGACGACAGCGTTGGTGTGCAGCATCCTGGCGAGGTTTTCGGAGGTCGTGGTACCTCCACGCAAATGCATGTGGATCAGCACATGAAGTAGACGGGCAAGCCGGGTGTCGTATGCCATGGGAAGCTCAAGGTTTTGCGTAACATTCATAGTTACGGTAGCATGTTTTATCCAAAACCATGGGCGAGAAGCATCGATGGGCAATCGTAACCAGCGCCATGTGGAAGCCAACGGGCTCAGGCTTCACGTTACGGAGGAAGGCGAAGGCCCTCTGGTGCTTCTTTGCCACGGTTTCCCCGAGACGGCCCACGCCTGGCGGCATCAGTTGTCCGCGCTTGCCGAAGTGGGTTTTCATGCGGTGGCGCCCGATCTGCGAGGCTACGGCAACAGCGACAGCCCGGCCGCCGCCGCGGACTTTACGACCCTGGATGTGGTGGGCGACCTGGTTGCCCTGGTCGATGCCGAAGGGGCGCGTGACGCGGTGATCGTGGGCGGCGATTGGGGCGCCACAATAGCCTGGCAGGCCGCGCAGGCGAGGCCCGATCGATTCCGTGCGGTGGCGGCGTTGGGCGTGCCGATGATGGGACGTGCCCCGGTTGCACCCAGCCGGATGTTTCCGCAAACCGCGGAGGCCGTCTTCTACACGCACTACTTCGACCAGCCGGACGTGGCGGAACAGGAGTTCGAGCGGGACGTCGCTTCAACCCTCCGGAAGATCTACTTCGCCGCCTCCGGAAGCGCCGGGTCGCGCGCCGATCCAAGCACCCCCAATCCGTTCGGGATGGTGGCTCGCGGGCAGGGGCTGCTCGACGCGCTTCCAGATCCTGAAGCACTGCCACCCTGGCTCGAACAAGCCGACCTGGATATCTTCGTGGAGAGCTTCCGGAAAAGCGGCTTTCGAGGCGGGCTCAACTACTATCGGAACCTGGATAGGAATTGGATGTTGCAGGGCGCTTTTGCCGGCAAGCGAGTCGACGTCCCGGCGCTGTTTCTTGTCGGAGAGCGGGATACGGGTCTTGCGATCCCGGGTATGGAGCAGATCATCGAGGCGATGCCCGGACTGGTGCCTCAACTGCGTTCCTTCACGGTCATTCCCGGCGCGGGGCACTGGCTGCAACAGGAGGCGCCAGGAGCCGTCAACGCAGCGCTCATCCAGTTCCTGCATAGTCTCCAAGATGATGAATAAAGCCGGGCTTGAATCGTTCTATCACGACTACATCGCCTGTCTCAACGCACAGAATTGGGATGAGCTTGAACGGTTCGTCCACGACGAGGTGCATCACAACGGCAGGCTGCTGGGCATCGCGGGTTATCGCGCCATGCTTGAAAGCGATTACATGCGGATTCCCGACCTGCATTTCGAGATCCAGTTGCTGATCGCGGATCCGCCGCGTATCGCCAGCCGGCTTCAATTCGACGTGACGCCGAAGGCCGGTTTTCTCGGACTGCCGGTGAACGGCCAGCGGGTGAGGTTCTGCGAGAACGTCTTCTATGATTGTCGTGGCGGGCGGATTCGCGAAGTGTGGTCGGTCATCGACAAGGCAGGCATCGAGGCGCAGCTTCAGAACGCCGGAGCATGACTCCCATCAAAAATCGAGTTGTTCCGGGCTGATGCCCAACGCCGCGGCAATCTTCTCCCTGGAAGCCTTGCGCAGCCGGCCGCTGCCCTCCTGCTGGGCATAGGCGGACTGGCTGACTCCCAGGCGTCCGGCGACGGCGGCCTGGGTCAGGCCCAGATGTTCGCGCCAGGCTCGAACGGGTGTCGCCCCGTCTACGGTCCGATCGACCACGCCGTGTGGGATCAGCTCGCTGTCTACATTGCGTTGCGCCATGTACTCGCCATACGGGATCACCACGAAGGCGGGCTCGCCATCCGGCCCGTTGATGATCTGAATGTTAGTACGTGCGTTCATCGCGCTTTTTCACCTCTTGAATTTCGACGACTCTGATCTTTCCGTTCCAATCGAAGAAAACCCGGTAGTTGGCGACCCGTGGCCGGTATTCGTATTGATGATTGGCGAGAGCCTTGACGTGCAGGCAATCAGGCATTGTGACCAGGGAGGAAACGCCATCTCGTATGGCCATCTGATGCTGCCGATCAAGCTTGCGCAGTTGCCTGGCTGCCTTCAGTGTCCACAGAATCGAGTTCATGAAAATTATAAGCTGATTATAAGTTTTTGGCTTGCTCCATTATGGTCTGTCTGAGAGGTGCTTTTCCGCTTTGGTATGTCCGGCCTGACATACTCACGAGGCCAGGGAAGCTTCCTGAAGCAGCCCCTCCCGGTGTTCGCGCACGGCCTGCCGCGCCATGTCGTTCAGTCCGGTATCGCCGTGGACATGGGGGCGGTGTCGACCATGCGCGAGGCGTTCCCCCGCTTCTTCCGGCAGGCCGGCCGGAAGCGGGGCGAGAGGTAGGCCGCCGTCAGGAGGCCGCCTGGGTCTGGGGCAGCATGGCCTCGAAGGATTCGGCCTGGGCCATGGGCCAGTATTTCCGGTAGACCTCGTAGGGGGGCGTGCCGGCCAGCAGCTCGCCGCGTTTCAGGAAGGGGAAGAGGCTGGCCAGCAGCTTGACTTCGTTGCCCGAGATCCGGCGCACGATGTGCTCGGCGCTCAGCTTGGACGGATGGTCCATGCCCGCCGCCGACACCAGTTCGCTCAGCGCGCGCAGGGTATTGCGATGGAAGCTGTAGACCCGCTCGGCCTTGTCCGGCACGACCAGCGCCTTCTGCCGCAGCGGGTCCTGCGTGGTGACGCCGGTGGGGCAGCGGTCGGTGTGGCAGGCCTGCGCCTGGATGCAGCCCAGCGAGAACATGAAGCCGCGCGCGCTGTTGCACCAGTCGGCGCCCAGCGCCAGCGTGCGCGCGATGTCGAAGGCGGTGATGATCTTGCCCGAGGCGCCTATCCGTATCCGGTCGCGCAGGTTCACGCCGACCAGCGTGTTGTGGACCAGCAGCAGGCCGTCCTGCAGCGGCACGCCGACGTGGTCGGTGAATTCCACCGGCGCCGCGCCGGTCCCGCCTTCGGCGCCGTCGACCACGATGAAGTCCGGCGTGATGCCGGTCTGCAGCATGGCCTTGACGATGGCGAACCATTCCCAGGGGTGGCCCACGCATAGCTTGAAGCCCACGGGCTTGCCGCCGGAGAGCCGGCGCAGGCGCGCCACGAACTGCATCAGGCCGATGGGCGTGGAGAACGCGCCATGGCGCGAGGGGGAATTGCAGTCCACGCCCACCAGCACGCCGCGCGCCTCGGCGATCTCGGACGTGACCTTGGCGCCCGGCAGGATGCCGCCGTGCCCCGGCTTGGCGCCCTGCGAGAGCTTGATCTCTATCATGCGCACCTGGGGCGAGGTGGCGTTGGCCACGAAGGCTTCCTCGCTGAAATGGCCGTCGGCGTCGCGGCAGCCGAAGTAGCCGGAGCCGATGTTCCAGACCAGGTCGCCGCCCGGCGCCCGATGGTAGCGGCTGATGCCGCCTTCGCCGGTGTCGTGCGCGAAGTTGCCCTTGCGGGCGCCGGTGTTGAGCGCCGTCACCGCGTTGGCGGACAGGGCGCCGAAACTCATGGCCGAGATGTTGAAGATCGAGGCGCTGTAGGGCTGGGTACAGTCCGGTCCGCCCACGGTCACGCGGAAATCGAAGTTCTCGATGTGCACCGGGGCCATCGAGTGGTTGATCCATTCGTAGCGCCGTTCGTACACGTCTTCCTGGGTGCCGAACGGGCGCTTGTCGATATCCTGCTTGGCGCGCTGGTAGACGATGGAGCGCTGGTTGCGCGAGAACGGCGCGGCCTTGGTGTCGTCCTCGAAGAAGTACTGGCGCAGTTCGGGGCGGATGAACTCGAACAGGAAGCGCAGGTTGCCCAGGATGGGATAGTTGCGGCGGATGGCGTGCTTGCGCTGCAGGAGGTCGAAGATTCCCAGCGCCAGCAGGGCCGCGAAGATCAGCGCCGGGATCCCCCAGTCGGCGTCGTCCGCGGCCAGCAGGCCGAATCCCGCGGTGCCCAGGACGGCCAGCCACAACGTCGTGTATCGGGGGGCAAGCCAGGACATGCGCGACTCCTTTGGAATGAAATGGAGTCAAGCATAGCAGCGCGGGCAGGGAGGGGCCGGGATCAGCCCTGGCGCGGGTCCGTGTCGGCGAACGAGGGGCGCTGCGCCAGTTTCTCGGCCAGGCGGGCCAGGTTCGGATGGCCGTCGCGCCAGTCGCGCTCGGGGTAGCGGAAGTCGAGGTAGCCCAGCGCACAGCCGACCGCGACGTCGGCCAGCGTGTAGCTGTTGCCGGCGCAGAAAGGCTTTTCGCCCAGGCCGGTTTCCATGGTTTCCACGGCGGCGTCGATCTTGCCTTGCTGGCGCGCGATCCAGCTCTCGCTGCGCAGCGCCTCGGGGCGCTGGGTGTATTCGGCGCGGATCAGCACGGCGGCGTCCAGCAGGCCGTCGGCCAGGGCTTCCCAGCACTTGACCTCGGAGCGCTCGCGGCCCGAGGGAGGCAGCAACCGGCAGACCGGCGTGATCGTGTCCAGGTATTCGACGATGACACGGGAATCGAAGACCGCGCCGCCATCCTCCATGATCAGGCAGGGGACCTTGCCGAGCGGGTTGGAGTCCTGGATGCGGGAGTCCGCCGCCCACACGTTTTCCTGCTCGAACTGGTAGTCGAGTTTCTTCTCTGCCAGGACGACGCGGACTTTGCGGACGAAGGGGCTGGCCAACGAGCCGATAAGTTTCATAGAGCGAGGGCCGGATGGTCCTAAAATCGGGGCCAACCGGCGGGCATGGATGGGCCGCGGAGTATACCATCGGGACCCGTCCCCGGAAACGGTGCGGTGCTACAATTTCTTTTTACTATCAAGCGCTTATGAAGACTTCCGACCAGCTGACCCCCCTCAATGCATTGTCGCCGCTGGACGGCCGCTATGCCAGCCGCGGCGCGCTCCTGCGTCCGCTCTTGTCCGAAGCCGGCTTCATGCATCACCGGGTGCAGGTCGAGGTCGCGTGGCTGGTGGCGCTGTCCGACGCGGGGCTGCCCGAGTTGCAACCTTTCACCGTCGCCGCGCGCCAGCGCCTGGCGGAGCTGGTGGCCGGATTCTCCGAATCCGACGCCGCCCGCATCAAGGATATCGAGCGCACCACCAATCACGACGTCAAGGCGGTGGAGTACTGGCTGAAGGAAAAAGTGGCCGACAACGCCGAGCTGTCCGCCGCGGCCGAGTTCATCCACTTCGCGTGCACCTCGGAAGACATCAACAACACTTCCCATGCGCTGATGCTGCGCGCCGCGCGCGACCAGGCCCTCGTGCCGTCGCTGCGCAAGGTCCACGCCAAGCTGGCGGCCCTGGCCGTGCAGCATGCCGACCAGCCGCTGCTGTCGCGCACCCATGGCCAGCCGGCCAGCCCCACCACCATGGGCAAGGAGTTCGCCAACATGGCGGCGCGCCTGGGCCGGGCCATCGCCGAGATCGAACGCGTGGAGCCGCTCGCCAAGCTCAACGGCGCCACCGGCAACTTCAACGCCCACCTGTCCGCCTATCCCGAGATCGACTGGGAGGCCTTCAGCGCCAAGGTGCTCCAGGGCCTGGGCCTGACGCAGAACCGCCACACCATCCAGATCGAGCCGCACGACTGGATGGCCGCGCTGTTCGACGCCGCGGCGCGCGCCAACGTGATCCTGCTGGACGTGAACCGCGACATCTGGGGCTACATCGCGCTGGGCTACTTCAAGCAGCGCCTGAAGGAAGGCGAGATCGGCTCGTCCACGATGCCGCACAAGGTCAATCCCATCGACTTCGAGAACTCCGAAGGCAACCTGGGGCTGGCCAACGCCACGCTGCGCCACCTGGCCGACAAGCTGCCCGTTTCCCGCTGGCAGCGCGACCTGACCGACTCCACCGTGCTGCGCAACCTGGGCGTGGCCTTCGGCTACTGCCTGGTGGCCTACGATGCCTGCCTGCGCGGGCTCGACAAGCTGGAGATCAACGGCGCGGCCATCGACGCCGACCTGGACGCCTGCTGGGAAGTGCTGGCCGAACCCGTGCAGACGGTCATGCGGCGCTACGGCCTGCCCCAGCCCTACGAACAGTTGAAGGCCCTGACCCGCGGCAAGGGCATCAGCGAAGAGGCGCTGCGCGAGTTCATCCTGGGACTCGAGCTGCCCGACGAACCCAAGGCCCGGTTGCTGGCGATGACGCCGCGCAACTACATCGGCCTGGCGGCCAAGCTCGCCCGCGAGCTGTAACCGCCCACCGGACGTGGACGCCATGGCGTCCACGTCCGGGAACCCTGGCGCGCCCCGCGCATCGAAGTCGTTGGAATCGTTGTCCGACCGGTCTATCGTCCGGTAGACCCCACCCTGTCCGCCCTACCCAGGAGCCCCTGATGAAGAGACTTTTGCGCGTGCTGTCCGTCGCCTGTATCGCCGCCGCTCCCATGCTGCTGCCCGCCACCGCCGCCGCCCAGTTCGCCAAGCCGGAGGACGCCGTCAAGTATCGCGAATCGGCCCTTACCGTCATGTCCAACCATTTCGGCCGGATCGCGCCGGTCGTGCGCGGACAGCAGCCCTACGATGCGGCCCAGGTGAAGGCCGACGTGGCCATCGTCGCCATGATGTCCAAGCTGCCGTGGAGCGCGTTCGGTCCGGGAACGGAAGGCGGCGGCGCCCGTCCGGCGGTCTGGTCCGACAACGCCAGGTTCAAGCAGGGCCAGGAACGCCTGCACGGCGACATCGACAAGCTGGTGGCGGCGGCCGACAGCGGCGACCTGGCCCAGGTGCGGACCGCCTATGGCGCGGTCGCCGCCAGTTGCAAGGCCTGCCACGACAATTTCCGGAACCGGTAATCGATCGAAATAAGTTTTGGCGCTTGTAAGCCGGTTGTTTCAAAAAAAGCCAGGTCCATCCTGGCTTTTTTCGTTTTCCGGCGGTCGAATAGCTATATTCCCGCCAAAGGGGGGCCCGTCATGGCTTCCGTATCGAAAATCGTCTTGTGCATGGCCGCCGCCTTTTCCACGGTGGTCGGCCTGCCGGTTCCCGTCGTGGCCCAGACCACGGCATCGACACGCAATGGCATCGCGCAACCCGCGGAGCTGGAGCAACTGGTCGCGCCCATCGCGCTGTATCCCGACGCGCTGCTGTCGCAGATCCTGATGGCGTCCACCTATCCGCTGGAAGTGGTCGAGGCCGCCCGCTGGCAGAAGGACCATCCCAATGTGACGGGCGCGGACCTGGAAGGCGCGATGCAGAACCAGGACTGGGATCCCAGCGTCAAGTCGCTGGTCGCCTTCCCCAATGTGCTGGACATGATGAACGAACGCCTGGGCTGGACCAGCCGGCTGGGCGACGTTTTCCTGGCGCAGCAGGATGCGCTGATGGATCAGGTCCAGGTCCTGCGGGCGCGGGCCCAGGCGGCTGGCAACCTGACGTCGGGGTCGGAGCAGACGGTCACCACCGTGCCGGCCTCGAGCGGCACCACGGTCATCCGTATCGAGCCCACGCGGCCGGACGTGGTCTACGTGCCGGTCTACAACCCCACGGTCGTCTACGGGCCGTGGCTGTATCCGGCCTATACGCCGTTCTACTGGTACCCGCCCGGATACGTGGCCGCCGGCGTCGTGTTCTCGTTCGGCGTGGGCCTGTTCATCGGGCATGCGCTGTGGGGGGGCTACGACTGGCACGCGCACCGGGTCAACGTGGTCAACATCTACAACTACAACAACTTCAACCGTACGCGATTCAGCCACGTCGACTGGCAGCATGATGCCTACCACCGCCGCAACGTGGGCTACGGCGATCCGGGACGCGGCCGCCAGTTCTATGGTGGCGATCCTGCCGGGCATTTCGCCGCGCGCGAGGCGTATCGCGCCCGGGCCGATGCCGGGCGGCGCGAACTGCCCAACATCGATCGCGCGTCGCTGCGCGACCCCGGCAGGGGATTCGGCAGCCGTTTCGACGGGGGCCAGGGCAATCGTTTCGACGGCGGGCGGCCGGGTGCGGCGGGCGACCGCGGTACCCCCGGCAGCCGTTTCGATGGACAGGCGGGCGGACCGAGGACCGATGCCGGTCGGGGCCGCGAGACAGGTAATCCCGGCGCGGTGCCGGGCCGCACGCCGGGTGGCGGCGCGGGCGGCATGCCGGGGAGCGCCGGCGGCCGCGGGCAAGGGCCCCAGGTGTCGCGCCCGGGCCAGGACGGCCAGCGCGGCGCGGGAACCACGCCCTCGCGTCCGTCCGGCGGCGGGGAATGGGCCGGTGGCCGCGGCAACGGCGGTGGTGTCCAGGCGGGACCTGGCGCGGGCCGGGGCTTGGGCGGGCCGCAGGGCGGCCGGGAGTTCGGCGGTGGCCGCGATTTCGGCCGTGGGGCCGGTGGCGGCCATGGCGGTGAAGGACGCGGTGGCAGCGTCGGCATGGCCGGTGGCGGTGGTGGCGGCGGTGGCGGCGGTGGCGGCCATCACGGCGGCCGCTGACCGGCGCCGCCTGGGAGCGGCTCAGAACATCGCGGCGGGCCGCAGCGACACGATGCCGTAGACCACCGCGGCGGCCGCGGCCGCGATGACCAGCGCAAGCAGGCGGGTGCCCGCCGTATCGCGCGCGGAATCGGCACCGTTGGCGAACTCTTCGGCCGGCGCGTCGCCCGTGATCATGGCGCGGGTCAGTTTCTGCTTCTTCGCCACCCGGTACCAGACGATCGCCAGGACGTGCAGCCCGACCAGGATCAGGATGGGCAGTTCGTCCAGCTTGTGCAGTCCGGTGAGCCGGTCCGACCAATCCTTGCCGACCAGGCCGGCCAGCGGTCCTTCCGTGAAGATGTCGTCGTTGGCGAACAGCCCCGTGACGGCCTGGTAGCCCAGCAGCAGGATCATGGCCACGACGGACAGCGCGCCCAGCGGATTGTGGCCGGGCGTGCGCGGCATCGTGCCCCGCAGGTAGGCGGCGATCGCCCGCGGCCCGCGCACGAAGCGCGCGAAGCGGGCGTGGTTGCCGCCCACGAATCCCCAGACGATGCGAAACAGGATCAGCCCCAGCACCGCGTAGCCGAACAGCAGGTGGTACTCCGTCCAGAGGCCGCCGGCCTTGATGGTGGCGAACGCGCCGATCACACAGATGACGAGCAGCCAGTGGAAGAGGCGGGTGGGGAAGTCCCAGACGCGGATCTTGCTTGGGTTGGACATGGAGCAGCCACCGAAGAAGCGGGAGAGTGGCTATTGTGCCATCGGTGCCTGGCTGCGTGGCTCCGGTTCGCGCCGGTCGATCAGGGGATGGATGGCCTCGGCGTGCCGCAGCAGCGCTTCGTCTTCGCCCAGCCTGCCCACGCACTGCACGCCCACCGGCAGGCCCCCCGGAGACTGGTCCGTCGGCAGGTGGACAGCGGGCCATCCGAGCACCGACCAGACCCGGTTGAAGGTCGAGTCGCCGGTATGGTGCAGGCCGGCCGGCGCCTCGCCCGCGGCGCTGGGTGTCAGGATGACGTCGACGTCCCGCATCCTGGCGTCGAGCGCGGCGCGTGCTTCCCGGACCTGGTGCAGGGCTTCGCCGTACTGCCCGGCCGTCACGGCCCGTCCCGCCTCGATCGCCTTCAGCATGACCGCACTCAACTCGTGACGCCGCGTGCGATGGATGGGCAGCAGCGAGCGGGAAAGTTCGTGCAGCATGATGCGGCGGTGGCATTCGGCCAGCGCGGGCAGGAGGTCGGCCAGGGGCGCCTCGGCGACGGCGCAGCCGGCCCGGCGCAGCGCGGCGGCCGCTTGGTCCAGCGCCTGTCGCGCTTCGGGCGCCAGCCGTCCCAGTTCCGTGGCGTCCAGGCGCCATACGCGCAGGCTGCTCACCGGTTGGCGGGGCGCGAGGTTCCGCCAGGGCAGCAGGGCCCGTCCGGCCAGGATGGCGTCCGCCACGGAACGCGTGAACCAGCCCACGCAATCCAGGCTGTCGGCCACGGGAGAGACGCCGGCCGGGGGGACCGCGTTCAGCGAGGTCTTGACGCCGACCACGCCGCAATAGGCGGCGGGCCGGATGACCGATCCGCCGGTCTGCGTGCCCAGCGCCAGCGGCACCATGCCGGCGGCCACCGCGGCGGCCGAGCCGCTGGACGAGCCGCCGGGAGTGTGGCCGGGCATGCGCGGATTGCGGGTCGGACCGGGGTGGGAGAATGCCAGCTCGGCCGTGACGGTCTTGCCCACCGGAACGGCGCCGGCCGCCCGCAGCAGCTCGACGCAGGCCGCGCTGCGCGGCGCCGGAGCCGCCGCGCCGGGCAGGCCGAGTCCGGTCGGCATGCCTTCGACGTCGATGATGTCTTTCACGCCCACAGGGACGCCCAGCAGGGTGAGGCGAGGGTCGGCGAGCGGCAGACCGTCGCGATAGGCGAGCTCGACCCGGCGGGACTCGAACCAGCTCCATGCCTTCAGGGCCGGTTCGAGGCGGGCGTGCCGGTCTATCACGCTTCGGGAGATTTCGGCCGGGGGCAAGGTGCCGTCGCGCAGGCGGGCGACGATCTCGCCGGCTGGCAGTCGGGAATAGTCCAGGTGTCGCATGGCCGCCAGTATGCGTGGGGCGCCACCCCGGGGAGACGTGAATTTTTTTCGCGTCCCCCGCGCCGATTCGTCGTTTGCCCGGCCCGCCGGGACAGGCCAGACTTGCCCCGCAAGGAGGAAAGCCATGCAGACATTTTCCGATCAACTGGGGCTGCGCTGCGTACTGATGCGCGGCGGCACGTCCAAGGGGCCGTTTTTCCTGGCGGACGACCTGCCGCCGGCCGGGCCGCGGCGCGACGCCGCGCTGCTCAGGCTGATGGGGGCCCTGGAGCCGCGGCGGATAGACGGCATAGGCGGCATTGACTCGCTGACCAACAAGGTCGCGATCATCTCGCGCAGTACCCGGCCGGGCGTGGACGTGGACTATCTGTTCGCCCAGATCTGCGTCCACAAGAACACCATCGACTACTCGGTGAACTGCGGCAACATGCTGGCGGCCGTCGGCCCGTTCGCCATCGACGAAGGCCTCGTCGCGGCCGCAGCGGGGCCATCCACCGAGGTTGCCATCTTCAACGTCAACACCGGCAAGCGCATCGTTGCCACGGTGCGGACCCGGGACGGCCGCGCCGTCTATGCGGGCGAGGCGGCCATCGACGGCGTGGCCGGCACCGCCGCGCCGGTGTGGCTGCGATTCTGCGACGTGGCCGGGGCCAAGACCGGCAGGCTGCTGCCCACGGGCAGGGCCGTCGAGACGCTGGAGGGCGTATCCGTCAGTTGTGTGGACGCGGCGGTGCCCATGGCCATCGTCGAGGCCGCCGAACTGGGCATGACGGGCTACGAGACCACCGACGAGATCAACGCCCGCGACGACCTGCTGGCCCGTGTCGAGCGCGTGCGCTGCGCGGCCGGCCGGGCGATGGGGCTGGGCGACGTCTCGCGGCTGGAGATGCCCAAGCTGGTGACCGTGGCGCGGCCCGTGGCGGGCGGTACGATCAGTGCCCGGTACTTCATGCCGTACACCTGCCATACCTCGTTCGCCGTGACCGGCGCGGTGTGCCTGGCGGCGGCCGTGCGGGTGCCGGGATCGGTCGCGGCGCGGATGGCCGCGCGGGCCATGGCGGACGAGATCGCCATCGAGCATCCCGCCGGCACGCTGCGCGTCGGGATCGACGCCGGCCAGGGCGCCGCCGGTACGGAGATCCGTTCGGCCAGCCTGCTTCGCACCGCCCGGCGCCTGTACGCCGGTACCGTCTATTTTCCGGAGGCGACGCTGGAAGCGCTCGCCGCCGAGCCTGCAAGGGAAGTCCTCGCATGAAATCGTTCCGTGTTCTCCTGGTCGCCGGTCTTGCGCTGGCGGGCCCGCATGCCGCGCAGGCGGCCGATGCCTATCCGGCCGGGCCGATCCGGCTGCTGGTGCCTTTCCCCGCCGGGGGCGGCACCGACATCCTGGCGCGCGAACTCGCGCGCGAGCTGGACCAGCAATGGCACCAGCCTGTCATCGTCGAGAACCGTCCCGGCGCGGGCGGCGCCATCGGCGCGGCCGCGGTGGCCACGGCCAAGGCCGACGGTTACACCATGTTGATGACCACCGCGGGCGTGTCGGCCATCAATCCCAGCCTGTACAAGTCGCTGCCCTACGATCCCGAGAAGCAGTTCACGCCGGTCAGCCGGGTGGCCTCGACCGTGTTCGGGGTGCTGGTGCATCCGTCGCTGGGGGTGAACTCCATCGGCGAGCTGATCGCGCTGGCCAGGAGCAAGCCGGGCATGCTGACCTTCGGGTCGGCGGGCAACGGCGCCGCGGGCCACCTGCCCGGGGAACTGTTCAAGTCCATGGCGCGGATCGACATCCGCCACGTTCCCTATCGCGGCACCAGCCCGGCGCTCAATGACCTGCTGGGTGGCCAGATCTCCATGATGTTCGCCATCCTGGGGCCGGCCACGCCCTACATCAAATCGGGCAGGGTCAAACTGCTCGCCACCACCGGCGCCGCGCGCGCGGCGAGTTTCCCCGATGTCCCGACGGTGACCGAGGCCGGCCTGCCCGGCTATGTGGCTGACGAATGGTGGGGCGTCGCGGCGCCCCGGGCCACGCCTGGCGAGGTGGTGCAGAAGTGGAACACCGCGATGCGGGCCTACGTGGCCAGGCCGGCCGTGCGGCAGAAGCTGATCGAGAACGGCTACGAGCCCGCGGCCGATACCGTGGAGGCGTTCTCGGCGCTCATCGCTTCGGACAAGGTCAAGTGGGGCAAGGTGGTGCGCGACGCTTCGGTCAGCGTGGATTAGGCCGCCTGCGAGAGTAGCGCGTCCAGCAGGCGCGACACCGCGGGCGTGGGGACCACGCCCGGGTCGACCACCAGGCGCAGTTCGAAGCTGGCCCAGTCGTCGGCTAGCGGGACCTGCCGGATGTTGGCGGGAGCATGCCAGTCCGCGGGCGCGGCGGGCACCACGGCCACGCCCAGCCCCGCGCTGACCAGCGAGAACACCGCGGGGAAGCTGGTCACCTGGGTGGAGACGGCGGGCGGGTGCGGCGTGCCCGGTCCGTCCTGGCCCGAGAACTGCGCCAGCGCGCTGCCGGCCGAGCGCGCGATGTGCGGGAACCGCAGCGTTTCTTCATAGAAGACGGCCTTGCGTCCGGCCAGCTCATGGCCGGCGGGTACCGCCAGGACCAAAGGCGTGCGCGTATAGGGCAGACTTCGCAGGTGGTCCGCCTGGGCGCCGGCATGGGCGATGCCGAGATCGGCCGACCCGTTGGCCACCGCCTCCAGCACCGCCGCGCTCGTGGCTTCCCGCACCGAGATGCGGATGCCGGGGTATTGCGCCGAGAACCGGGCCATCAGGTCGGCCAGCCCCGCGCACATGCCCGAGGTGTTGGAGGCGATCCTGACCGTGCCCGAGGTGCCGTCCGCGAACCCCGCCAGGTCCTGTTGCAACCCCTGCAATTCTTCCAGCACCCGTTCGGTGCGCCGCGCCACCGCCAGGCCGGCGGCGGTCAGGCGCGCGCCCTCCGGCCGCCGGGTCAAGAGGGCGATGCCCAATTGGGATTCCAGCTCCAGGATGCGCTTGCTGGCGGCCGAGGCCGTCAGGTGGATGGTCTCGGCCGCGCGCGCCACGCTGCCGGTCTCGTCTACCTTTCTCAGCAGTTGCAGGGTCAGAAGATCGAATCGCGGGTTCATGGAAGTTCTCCGCCAGGGGGAGGCCGGAATGAAAAACGCCCGGCGGAGCCGGGCGCTTCGGGACGTCGTCCGGGACGGCGCGGGCGTTAGCCCACGACCTCGCCGGTATCCTTCTTGGCCGGCTTGACCAGGTCTTCGCGTTTGACACCCAGCCACATGGCGATGGCGGCCGCCACGAACACGGACGAGTAGATGCCGAACCAGATGCCGATGGTCAGGGCCAGCGAGAAATAATGCAGCGACGGGCCGCCGAAGATCAGCATGGCGATCACCATCATCTGGGTCGAGCCGTGGGTGATGATGGTGCGCGAGATGGTGGCGGTGATGGCGCTGTCGATCACGTCTCGCACCGAGGCCTTGCGCTGCTTGCGGAAGTTTTCCCGGATACGGTCCATGATGACCACGGATTCGTTCACCGAGTAGCCCAGCACCGCCAGCACCGCCGCCAGCACCGGCAGCGAGAACTCCCATTGGAAGAACGCGAAGAACCCCAGGATGATGACCACGTCGTGCAGGTTGGCCACCACGCCGGCGATGGCGAACTTCCACTCGAAGCGGAAGCCCAGGTAGATCATGATGCCGACCACCACGAACAGCAGCGCCAGGAGGCCGTCGTGGGCCAGTTCCTTGCCGATCTGCGGGCCGACGTATTCCACGCGGCGCAGTTCGACGCCGGGGTCGGTGGCCTTCAGGGCCTCGATGACCTCGTTGCTCTGCTGGGTCGAGGTCTTGCCCTCGACGTTGGGCAGCCGGATCATCACGTCGCGCGAGGTGCCGAAGTTCTGCACCTGGAAGTCGTTGTAGCCCTTCTGCGAGATGGTGCCGCGCACCTTGTCCAGTTCCACCGCCTGCGGGTAGGCCACTTCCATGACCGTGCCGCCGGTGAATTCGATGGACAGGTGGAAGCCCTTGGTGGCGATGAAGAACACCGCCGCCAGGAACGTGACCAGACTGATGATGTTCAGCACCAGCGCATGGCGCATGAACGGGATGGTCTTGTGGATGCGGAAGAATTCCATGTTGCTCAGACCTCTTTGGGTTTCCAGACCTGGCCAATCGACAGCTTGGCGAGTTTCTTGCGGCGGCCGTACCAGAGGTTGGCGAGCGCGCGGGCGCCGACCACGGCGGAGAACATCGAGGTCAGGATCCCGATGGTATGGACGATGGCGAAGCCCCGCACCGGGCCGGAACCGAAGGCCAGCAGCGCCACCGCGGCGATCAGCGTGGTGACGTTGGAGTCCAGGATGGTGCCCCAGGCGCGCTCGAAGCCGAGGTGGATGGCCTGTTGCGGCGCGGCGCCGGCCCGCAGTTCCTCGCGTATCCGCTCATTGATGAGCACGTTGGCGTCGATCGCCATGCCCAGCGTGAGCGCGATGGCGGCGATGCCGGGCAGGGTCAGCGTGGCCTGCAGCATGGACAGCAGCGCGATCAGCAGCAGCAGGTTGACCGCCAGGGCGATCACCGAGAATACGCCGAAGAGCCCGTAGTACAGGATGATGAAGATGGCGATGGCGGAGAAGCCGTAGACCACCGAGTGGAAGCCCTTCTGGATGTTGTCGGCGCCCAGGCTGGGGCCGATGGTGCGTTCCTCGATGATTTCCATGGGCGCGGCCAGCGAACCGGCGCGCAGCAGCAGCGCGGTGTCGTTGGCCTCGACCGTGCTCATGCTGCCGGTGATCTGCACGCGGCCGCCGCTGATCTCGCTGCGGATCACCGGCGCGGTCACGACTTCGCCCTTGCCCTTCTCGAACAGCAGGATGGCCATGCGCTTGCCCACGTTGTCGCGGGTCACGTCGCGGAAGATGCGGGCGCCCTTGGCATCCAGCGTCAGGTGCACGGCGGGCTGCTGGGTCTGGCCGTCGAAGCCGGCCTGGGCGTCCTGCAGGTTCTCGCCGGTCAGGACGACCTGGCGGCGCACCAGCACCGGGCGGCCGTCGCGGTCGGTGTAGCGTTCCAGGCCGAAGGGCACGGTGCCGCTGGCCAGCGCGCTGGTGGCCTCAGGCGAGTCGTCCACCATGCGCACTTCCAGCGTGGCCGTACGGCCCAGGATGTCCTTGGCCTTGGCCACGTCCTGCACACCCGGCAACTGGACCACGATGCGGTCGGCGCCCTGTTGCTGGATCACCGGCTCGGCCACGCCCAGTTCGTTGATGCGGTTGTGCAGCGTCGTGATGTTCTGGCGCAGCGCGTTGTCCTGGGAGGTCTTGATGGCCTGCGGGGTCAGCGCGCCCGTCAGCTTGAAGTCGCCGCCGGCGTCCTGGTCGCTGAGCTGCAGGTCGGGCAGGCCGGTGCGCAGCACGTCGCGCGCGGCATCGCGGGTGGCGGCGTCGCGGAACTTGACCTCGATGCTCTGGCCGACGCGGTCGATGCCGTTGTGGCGGATGTTCTTGTCACGCAGCAGCGAACGCACGTCGCCGGTCATGGCATCGTAGCGCTTGGTCAGCGCGCCCTTCATGTCCACCTGCAGCAGGAAGTGCACGCCGCCGCGCAGGTCCAGGCCCAGGTACATGGGCAGCGCGTGCAGCGAGCGCAGCCAGGCGGGCGAGGCCGACAGCAGGTTCAGCGCGACCACGTAGCCGGGATCGGAGGAATCGGGGTTCAGGGACTTTTCAAGCAGGTCGCGCGCGCGCAACTGCTGGTCCGGGGAGTTCAGGCGCACCCGCACCGTGCCCACGGGGCCATTCTGTTCGAAATACAGGCCGGTGTTGGCGATGCCCGCGGCCTGAAGGGTCTGGTCCACCCGCTCCATCATGGAGTTGTCGACCTTGATGGTCGCCTTGGCGCTGGAGACCTGGACGGCGGGGGACTCGCCGAAGAAGTTCGGCAAGGTGTAGACGAAGCCGATCACGACCACCACGGCGATCATGATGTACTTCCAGAGAGGATAGCGATTCATCGGTAATCAAACCTCGGAAGGCTGGCGCATCGGCGCCGGTGCCCGCGGCGGGCCAGGCCGCAGAACGCGAAAAAGGGGCGGCGCCCGGCGCCAGCCCCCGGCAGTGCATCGATGCCGCGCGGGCGGCATGGACGCGAGCGCCCGGCTTACAGAGCCTTGATGGTGCCCTTGGGCAGGACGGTCTGGACCGCGGTTTTCTGGACCAGGACTTCCACCGCCTTGTCGCCTTCGCGCGAAATTTCCACCGAGACGTAGGTATCGTTGACCTGGACGACCTTGCCCAGGATGCCGCCGGCGGTGACGACTTCGTCGCCCTTGGCCAGCGCGGCAACCATGTTCTTGTGCTCTTTCTGGCGCTTCATCTGAGGACGGATCATCAGGAAATAGAGGATCACGAACATCAGGACGATGGGCAGCATCCCCATCAGGGCGCCTTCGCCGCCGGCCGCGGGAGCTTGCGCCAGGACATTGGCGAGCGCGTTGGATGTCAGCATTTCTTCTCCGGAATCAATGACTTGCGTCGAAAATAACTCAAAATTGTAGCCTAGCCCGCCCAGGGCGGAACCGGACCTCTTTCAGGGATAACCCATGCCATGGCCGCCGTGCTGACCAGTGGCCGCGAGCTCCTGGTTGGCCACGGCGGGGCCGGGAGGTGGCATTCTAGACGCCACGCGCCCGGTTGGCGGCGAATTCCGCGCGCCAGGCCGCGAAAACGCCGCCGGCAATGGCATCGCGCATTTCCTGCATCAGCTGCAGGTAATAGTGGAGGTTGTGGATCGTATTGAGCCGCGCCCCCAGGATCTCGTTCGACCTGAACAGGTGGTGCAGGTACGAGCGGGAAAAGTTCTGACATGTATAGCAGCCGCAGGTTTCATCCAGCGGACGGGTGTCGTCCCGGTAGCGGGCGTTGCGGATCTTGACGTCGCCGTAGCGGGTGAACAGCCAGCCGTTGCGGGCGTTGCGCGTGGGCATCACGCAGTCGAACATGTCCACCCCGGCGGCCACGCCGTCCACCAGGTCCTCGGGCGTGCCCACGCCCATCAGGTAGCGGGGGGCGTCCTGCGGCAGCCGCGGCGCCACATGGGCCAGGATGCGCAGCATGTCTTCCTTGGGCTCGCCCACCGACAGGCCGCCGATCGCGTAGCCATGGAAGCCGATGTCCTTGAGGCCCGCCAGCGATTCGTCGCGCAGGGCCTCGTACATGCCGCCCTGGACGATGCCGAACAGCGCGTTGGGGTTTTCCAGCGCCTCGAATTCGTTGCGCGACCGGCGCGCCCAGCGCAGCGACATCCGCATCGAGGTGGCCGCCTCCTCCACGGTGGCCGGCCGGCCGTCGATGGCGTAGGGCGTGCACTCGTCGAACACCATCGCGATGTCCGAGTTCAGGCTGCGCTGGATGCGCATCGATTCCTCGGGCGTGAGCATCAGCCGCGCGCCGTCGATGGGGGAGGCGAAACGCACCCCTTCCTCGGTGATCTTGCGCAGGCCCTCCAGGCTGAACACCTGGAAACCGCCCGAGTCCGTCAGGAGGGGCTTGTGCCATTGCATGAAGCCGTGCAGGCCGCCGTGAGCATCGATGATCTGCGTACCTGGCCGCAGCCAGAGGTGGAAGGTGTTGCCCAGCACGATCTGCGCGCCGACCTCGTCCAGTTCGTAGGGCGCCATGGCCTTGACCGTGCCATAGGTGCCCACCGGCATGAAGATGGGCGTCTCGACCACGCCGTGGTTCAGCGTCACGCGCCCGCGGCGGGCCTGGCCCTCGGTGGCCAGCAGTTCGAATTTCAGTCCGTTCATCGTTCTATAAACATCGCGTCGCCGTAGCTGAAGAAGCGGTAGCGCTGGGCCACGGCGTGGGCGTAGGCGCGGCGGATGGGGTCCATGCCCGCGAACGCCGAGATCAGCATCATCAGCGTCGACTTGGGCAGGTGGAAATTGGTGACCAGCGCGTCCACCGCCCGGAACTCGAAGCCGGGCGTGATGAACAGGCGCGTGTCGCCGCGCGTCTCGCGCAGCGGCCAGTGGGTGGAGGCGGCCGACTCCAGGGCTCGCACGCTGGTCGTGCCGACGGCGACCACCCGGCCGCCCGCGGCGCGGGCTTGCGCGATGGCGTCCACCGTCGCCTGGGGCAACGTATAGAGTTCGCTGTGCATCACATGTTCGGACAGCTTGTCCACCCGTACCGGCAGGAAGGTGCCGGCGCCCACGTGCAGCGTCACGAAGGCCGTGCGCACGCCCTGGGCGCGCAGCGTCGCCAGCAGGGCGTCGTCGAAGTGCAGTCCGGCCGTGGGGGCGGCCACCGCGCCGGGCTCCCGGGCGTACACCGTCTGATAGCGGGTGTCGTCGCCGGTATCCGGCGTGTGCGTGATATAGGGGGGCAGCGGCGTCTGGCCGTGATCGGCCAGCAGTTCCAGCACCGGACCGGGAAAACGCAGGTCGAACAGGTCGCCCTCGCGGCCCAGCATGGTGACGTCGAAGGCGCCCGCCAGGCGGATCACCGCGCCGGCCTTGGGCGACTTGCTGGCGCGCAGGTGCACCAGCGCCCGGTCGGGTTCGGTGATGCGTTCGACCAGCACTTCCACCTTGCCGCCGCTGCTTTTTTCCCCGAAGAGGCGCGCCTTGATCACCCGGGTGTCATTGAAGACCAGGAGATCGTTCGGGCGCAGCAGGCCGGGCAGATCGGCAAACCGGCGGTCGTGCAGTCCGCCTTGCGCATCCAGGTGGAGGAGGCGGCTGGCGGTGCGGTCGGCGGCGGGGGTCTGGGCGATCAGCTCGGGCGGAAGTTCGTAGTCGAAATCGTCGAGAGTGAGATCTGGCACGGGCAATACAGGGTTGGGAAAGCGCACGGCAACCCACCATCATAGCCTGGAATGGGCGCCTGCCCGGCAGGCGGCCCGGCCGTGTCCGCCGCCGGTTCAGGCCGTCCGCGCTTCCTTCCCGAGCCAGTCCCGGAACAGCCGGACGACCTCGCGCTTGGAAGCCGGTTCGTTGCTGACGATGTGGTAGCTGGACGCCAGCCGGACCTCCAGCGGGAAGGGCGCCACCAGCCGTCCGGTCGCCAGGTCCAGGCGGGCGAGTTCCTTGGTGGTGGCGACCACGCCCTTGCAGGCGACGGCGGCTTCCATGGCGGGGATGGAGTGCCAGAAGTGGGGCCCGCGCGAGGTGTCGATGCCCGTCACGCCCGCTTTTTCCAGCCACATGTCCCAGAACGACGGCCCTTCGTACAGCACGCCGCGATCGTCGTGGAGCAGCACGTGGCGGCGCAGGTCGTCGGGCTGGCGCAGGGGGTTGTCGCCCTCGAGCAGGGCGGGGCTGCACAGCGGCGTGACCGTCAGCGGCATCAACTGGTCGACCCGCATGCCCGGATAGCCGCCGTTGCCGAATACGACCAGCACGTCGACCTCGTCCACCCAGCCCATCACGCTGGCGACGTCCCCGCGCGGTCCGCGCGGCAGTCGCGGGAACTGCCGCACCCGGGTGGAGACGCGCACGTCGATGTCGGGGAAGGCGGTCACGAAGCGATGCAGGCGCGGCATCAGCCAGTTGGAGATGAAGGACGGGGGCGCGCCGACCTCGAGCACGTCGGCGCCGCGGTGATCGCGCAGCCGTCCCACGGCCTGGCGCAGGCAGTCGAAGCCTTCTTCCAGCTTGGGGAAGAAGATTTCGGCGCTGGCGGTCAGTTCGATGCCGCGGTGGACGCGGCGGAAAAGGCGTACGCCCAGCATGTCTTCCAGGATCTGGATCTGGTGGCTGACGGCGGCCGGCGTGACGTTCAGTTCTTCGGCGGCCTTCTTCAGGCTGCGGTGGCGGGCGGCCGACTCGAAGGCTCTCAGCGCGGTCAGGGGAGGCAGTGGATGACTCATGTTTTTAGATTAGTTTTTCTAACTTCATATGGGAAGAGAATTCGTGTGACAGGCCTGGAGGGCGTGCCTATAGTGATCTGGAAACAAGAGCGCCATATTCCGCGCCCAAGTCATCTTCCGGATGCATCAAGTTAGTGCGTCTAATCTGAAAAACCACCCGTGGACACGCTATGCCCGATATCCAGATCCTCAATCCCGTTGGCCTTGGTACCCCGCTTGCCCAGTATTCCCAGGTAGCCCGTGTCAGGGCCTCCGAGTTCGTCTTCATCGCGGGGCAGGTCGCGACCGACCAGGAAGGGAACAGCGTCGGCGCGGGTGACTTCGACGCCCAGTGCGTGCAGGTCTTCCGCAACATCGGCATTGCGCTCCAGGAGGTGGGGGCCGGCTGGCAGAACGTACTGCAGTTCACGACCTATCTGGTGCATTCCCAGGATATCCCCCGGCTGGGCGCCTATCGCGAGCGAGCGTTTCCCGGCATGTTCGGCGCCCGCGCCTATCCGACCAATACCTTGCTGATGATCGATCGCCTGGTGCGCGAGGATTTCCTGATCGAAGTGCAGGCGGTCGCGGCGCTATGAGCGCGCCCGCCCGGCCGCCCGAAGGGCGCGCGACCTCCGGGGAGGATGTCGCGCGGCGACAGGAGGGTCGTCCAGTGAACGCCTGCCTGCGCGAGCACGTCTTCGAACTGGACGGCATTCCGGTGCGCTATGTCGAAGGGGGCGCCGGCCTGCCGCTGCTGCTGTTGCACGGCTCGGGGGCGGGCGCGTCGAGCCACGGCAACTGGCAGCGCGTGCTGCCGCGGCTGGCCGAGCGGCACCACGTGCATGCGATGGACCTGATCGGCTTCGGCCGGTCGGGCGCCAAGCCCGCCGGCCCGCATTTCGACTATGCGCTATGGTTGCGCCAGTGCCGCGAAATGATCGCGCGCATGCCGGGAGCACGGATAGGCGTGATCGGGCACTCCCTGTCCGGCACCCTGGCCCTGCGCCTGGCGGCCTGCGAGCCGCGCGTGGCGCGCGTGATGACGACGGCGACCATGGGCGCATCGTTCGCCGCCAATCCCGCCACGGAAACCGCCTGGCGCTTTCCCCGGGACCGCGAGGCGCTGAGACAGGCCTCGTGCCTGCTGGTGCACGATCCGGCGCTGATCGACGAGACCTATCTGGACGGCCGCGAGCGCATCCTGCGCGAGGGTGATCACGGCGGGCGTTTCGAGCAGATGTTCGCGGGCGACAAGCAGCGCTTCATCGATGCCGTCGCGTTGACGGCGGACGAGCTGGGCGCCATCGGCTGCGAGGTGCTGATGCTGCACGGCCGCGACGATAGGGGCTTTCCCGCCGACGTGCTTACGCTTCCGATGTCACGGTCCATCGCCCGGGCCGACGTGCATCTGCTGAGCCGTTGCGGCCACTCTGTCGCCTTCGAGTGGCCGGAAAAATTCCTGGCGCTGGCCGTGCCGTTCTTCGCCGGGGTGGCGCATGGATGAGCCGGCCTACATCCTGAAGGGCAGGGTGATCGATGGCACGCTGGATGCGCCGATCGCGCGTGGCGCGGTCGTGACGCAGGGCGAGGAGATCGCCTGGGTGGGCGAGGAGGCGGCCTTGCCGCCGCGCTACGCGCGGCCCGGCGTCCAGGTGGTCGATCTTCCCGGCCGCAGCATCCTGCCCGGCCTGGTCGACGGGCACATCCACATCTCCTTCGGCGAGGCGCGCTCGGAAGAGGAGCTGGCGCTGTACACGCCGGTGGAGTTCCGGACGCTGAAGGCGGTGTGGAACGCGAAGAAAGTGCTGCAGGCGGGCGTGACGAGCGCCTTCGATGCCGCCACCACGTTCAACATCGCGCAATCGGTGCGCGATGCGATCGACAGCGGCATGTTCGAGGGCCCCCGGCTCGCGGTGTCGGGGCGGCAGTTGACCTCCCACCAGGGGCTGGAGGATTCCTTCCCCAACTGGATGGAGTTCCCGCCGGGGCAGGCGGGCGTGCTGATCCGCAGCCGCGACGAACTGGTCGAGCAGATCCGCTACCAGGTCAAGGACGGCGTCGATGCCATCAAGGTGTCGGGATCGAACGATTCCTTCATCACCCCTGATGCGCTCGACGGCTCGGCCTTCACCTATGACGAGTACCGGATCGTGGCCGACGAGGCCCACCGGCTCGGCCGCATGTGCACGGTGCACGCGCGTTCCCGCGATGCCGTGGCCGATGCCGCGCGCGCCGGCTTCGACGTGATCTTCCATGCTTCCTTCATCGACGACGAGGGCATCGACCTGTGCCTGCGCAACGGCTGCGTGATCGTGCCCACGCTGCCCTTGCTGGTCAACGCGATCGAGGCCACGGGCGGTCCGGCCAACCCGTCCAACGCCGGGTTCCAGCGCGAGGTCGATGCGGCGATCGTCAACCTGGCGCGCGCGAGCCGGGCCGGCGTGCCGCTGGTGCCCGGTTCGGAAAGCGGCTGGTCGCCGGTGCCCTATGGCCAGTGGCACGCTCGCGAGATGCAGATATTCGTGGATGACCTGGGCTTGTCGCCCGGGCAGGCCCTGCATGCAGGCACGCTGGGCGCGACGCGGTTGTTCCGCCGCTTCGGCGACCGGATCGGCAAGCTCGAGGCCGGGCGCCATGCCGACATCATCGTGGTCGACGGCGATCCGCTGGCCGATATCGGACTGTTGCAGAAGCCGTCCCGTTTCGACCTCATCCTGAAGGCCGGTCGTCCGGTGGACCGCACGCCGCCCGCGCCGCGCAGGCCCATGCACTACGAGCGGCAC
Source organism: Pigmentiphaga sp. MLSB6-MA01 (assembly GCF_058793475.1). Classification (NCBI taxonomy): domain Bacteria; kingdom Pseudomonadati; phylum Pseudomonadota; class Betaproteobacteria; order Burkholderiales; family Alcaligenaceae; genus Pigmentiphaga; species Pigmentiphaga sp. MLSB6-MA01. The sequence goes on from NZ_JBXAFV010000006.1 coordinate 76,508, forward strand.
AAGATGTTCCTCAATGGCATTTTCCACTACGACCAGGAAGCCGGCCAGGGCGTCCTGCGGCGCTGACCCTTCTTCATTCTTCATCAGGAAATTCGATGACGTACAGTAAAGAACAACTCGCCGGCCTGGTGCGGGCGGACCGCGTGCACAGGGCCTACTACACCGACCCGGCCGTATTCGAGGCCGAGATGGCCAAGGTGTTCGGCAAGGTGTGGGTCTACGTGGGCCACGATAGCCTGGTGCCCGATCCGGGCGACTATTACTGCACGACGCTGGCCGGGCAGCCGGTGGTGCTGAGCCGCCACGAAAGCGGTTCGGTGCACGTGCTGTACAACCGCTGCGGCCATCGGGGCGCCAAGGTGCTGTCCCGCACGCGCGGCAACGCGCGCGTGTTCTCGTGCATGTATCACGGGTGGGCATTCCGCCCCAATGGCGAGCTGGCGGGCGTGCCGATGCGGGCCGACTTCCCCGAGGATGCGCTGCGCGAGCCGCGCGCGGGGATGGAGCCGCTGCCGCGCGTCGACAGCTATCGGGGCTTCGTGTTCGCCGCGCTCGATCCCGGCGTGATGCCGCTGCTCGATTTCCTGGGCGAGGCGCGCAAGGGCATCGACGAACTGGTCGACCGCTCGCCCGAAGGCCGGGTCGAGTTCGCCGCCGGCTGCCATCGCTATCACTTCCGGGGCAACTGGAAGCTGCAGATGGACAACATGGCCGACACCTACCACCCCGCGGCGGCCCACGGCTCGACCGTCGGTCCCGACGGCCGCCAGTTCCAGCGGCGCGCCGGCGACCAGGGCGGCGCGGCCCTGTTCTTCGCGCCCAATGGCGAGGCGGTGGTGTCGCAGCTGGGCGTGCGCGGCTTCCCGCATGGCCACAGTTCGGAACAATCGCTGTTCGACAAGGAGCAGGCGGGCGGCGCCTGGGACGACTATCGCGCCCTGATGGTCGCGCGCCACGGCGAAGCGCGCACCGCCGACATCCTGAAGAACCGCCGGCACAGCCTGACGCTGTTCCCGACGCTGGACATCCTGATCGCCCAGACTTCGGTGCGCGTGGTCAAGCCGATCGCGGTGGACCTGACCGAGGTCGAGATCTGGCCGGTCCGGCTGGCGGGAGCGCCGGCGGTGATCTCGGACGACCTGGTCAAGTACGTCAACATGACCCACTCCGCGTCGTCGTTCATCCAGACCGATGACCTCGAAGCCTTCGAGCGTTGCCAGGAAGGGCTGAAGGCGCAGGGCAGCGACTGGGTGCTGGTCGCGCGCGGCCTGGGCGCCGAAGTCGACGAAGGCGAGGGCGTGCTGTTCGGCGCGCGGTCGAGCGAGGTCGGCCAGCGCGCCAAACACTATGCCTGGCGCGACCTGATGAGCGCCTGATTCCACCAGAGAGCCACCATGAATACGCTAGCAAGACTCAACCCCGCCGCCGCAGCCGTCCCGTCGCTGGACGCCTTGCGCGATTTCGTCGAGCACGAGGCCGATCTGCTCGACAATCGTCGCTTCGACGACTGGCTCGACCTGTACAGCGACGACGCCGTGTACTGGGTGCCGGCCGCGCAGGACCAGGCCGACTGGATCAGCCACGTGTCGCTCTACTATGACGAAAAACACACCATGAAGACGCGCGTGGCGCGGCTCAAGCACCCGATGATCCATTGCCAGGACCCGCCTTCCACGACGGTGCGCGTGCTGTCGAACTTCAGCCTGGAAGCCGCCGGCGGCGACCATGTCCGCGTCCGCAGCAAGTTCATCATGCTGGAAGACCGGCCCGGCGCGGACCGCCGCGTGTACGGCGGACGCTATCTGCACACGCTGCGCCTGGACGGCGCGCACCTGAAGATCGTCCAGAAGTGCGTGCGGCTTACCAACTGCGACCAGAGTTTTCCGCAACTGACCCAGCCGTTCTGAGGACGCGCGTCGGCGCTCTTCCCCCCTGGAGGTCCACGATGAAATTCCTGCTGCGCATCGGCCGCCTGCTGGCCTGTATGTCGGTCCTGGCGTCCGCGGCTCCGGCCGTCCAGGCCGAGGACTACCCGACCCGCCCCGTGCGGATGATCGTGCCGTATGCGCCCGGCGGCGCGCCGGACGTGTTGGCGCGCTCGCTGGCGCCCGGCCTGTCCGAGGTTTTCAAGCAACAGTTCGTGATCGAGAACCGGCCCGGCGCGGGCGGCATCGGCGCGGCCGAAAGCGTCGTCCGCGCCGCGCCGGATGGTCACGTGCTGTTCTTTTCCGACATCCAGCAGCTCGCGATCAATCCCTACCTGTTCGCGAAATTGCCGTATGCCGCCGACAAGGACTTCACGCCCGTGGCGCTGGCCGCGGCCATTCCGCTCTACATCGCCGTGCAATCGTCGCTGAACGTGCGCAGCGTGGCCGACCTCGTCGCCCTGGCCAAGGCCAAGCCGGGGGCATTGACCTATGGCTCGTCGGGAATAGGCAGCATCCACCACATCGCCATGGAGTCGATGCTGCACGGGCTCGGCATCAACGTCGTGCACGTGCCGTACAAAGGGGCGGGGCAGTCGGTGCCCGCCTTCATGGGCGGCGAGACCTCCCTGGTGATCGCCGCCTATCCTGCGCTCGAACAGTACGTCAGGACCGGCAAGGCCCGATTCCTCGCCGTCACCACCCTGGAGCGTTCCGCCATGACGCCCGACATTCCTGCGGTATCCGAAACCGTGTCCGGTTTCGACTTCAGTTCCGAGATGGGCATCGTGGTGCCGGCGGGCACGCCGCAGACCGTGGTGCAGCGGCTCTCGGCAGCGGTCGCGCAGGCGCTCAAGCAGCCCGAGACAGTCGTCCGCCTGAGGGCCATGGGCGCCACCGCCATCGGCAGCAGCCCCGAGGGTTATGCCGCCAACATCCGCAACAACCTGGACAAATTCGGCAAGGCGGTCAAGCTGGCCGACATCACGCCCAACTGAAGAACGCGTTCATCCGGAGACTCCCTTGAAGCTATTGAGACATGGCCCGCCGGGCGCGGAGCGGCCCGGCCTGCTCGATGCCGGCGGCGCCATCCGCGACCTGTCCGGTCTCCTGGCCGACATCGGGCCCGACACCCTGTCGCCGGCCGCCCTGCAAGCGCTGGCCGCGCTCGACCCGGAGCGCCTGCCCGCGGTGGAGGGGACCCCGCGCCTGGGCACGCCCTGGCGCGGCATCGGCAAGTTCGTCGCGGTCGGGCTGAACTACGGGCGCCATGCGGCCGAGGCCGGCATGGCCATCCCGGCCGAACCCACGCTGTTCTGCAAATGGACCAGTTGCATCTCGGGCCCGGACGACGACATCGTCATTCCGCCCGGCTGCGCGCGGGTCGACTGGGAGGTGGAACTGGGCATCGTCATCGGCAGCCGCGCGCGGGCCGTCGACGAGGCCGGCGCCCTGCGCCACGTGGCCGGCTACTGCCTGGCCAACGACGTGTCCGAACGCGAATACCAGATCGACCGTGGCGGCGGCCAATGGGGAAAGGGCAAGGGCTTCGACAGCTTCGGCCCGCTGGGGCCCTACCTGGTCACGGTGGATGAAGTGCCCGACCCGCAGGCCCTGGAACTGTGGCTGGAACTCAATGGCGAACGCCGGCAGACGGGGCACACCGGCGACATGATCTTCTCCTGCGCCCGCCTGGTCAGCGAGTGCAGCCGCGTGATGACGCTGGAACCTGGAGACGTCATCATCACCGGCACCCCGGCCGGAGTAGGGATGGGGGCCCGCCCGCCGCGCTACCTGGAGGCGGGTGACGTGGTCACGCTGGGCGGCGGCGTGCTGGGGAACCAGACACAGCGGGTCGTCGCGGCGGGCTGAGGGGCGACCCCCAGCGCGACCGCGTGCGGGGCGTGTCAGTCCTGGCGGCTGGTCACTTCAACCAGGTGATAGCCGAACTGGGTCTTGACCGGGCCCTGGACGACATTGACGGGGGCGCTGAACACCACCTTGTCGAACTCCGGCACCATCTGGCCGGGGCCGAAGGTGCCCAGGTCGCCGCCCTGGGCGCGCGAGGGGCAGCTGGAGTGTTCGCGCGCGACCTGCGCGAAGTCGGCGCCGCCTTCGATGGCGGCCTTCAGTTCGTTGCACTGGGCCTCGGTCGAGACCAGGATGTGGCGGGCGCTTGCATGGGCCATGATTTGCTCCTTGGTAAAGAGAGAGCAGAGTACCTCAATTTACAGGTATAATTTATGGCTCATTTCCTTCCGGCCCTTCGCGCCGGAACCCTGCCCGGGTGGTGAAATTGGTAGACGCAGGGGACTCAAAATCCCCCGCCGCAAGGCGTGCCGGTTCGATTCCGGCCCCGGGCACCACAGTATTCATGCGCGGTTTCGCGCAACTCCCCCCGCCTGACCCAAGCCGTTAGGCCTGTCATTGCATGGCCTTCAGCCTTCCCGCATCTTCACGCCGTGAAGACGAAGCGCAATAACGGCTTGCTATCGCGTCACGCGTTTCGACATCTCCCTACCCAGGCCGCCGTCTCACATAATCGTCCGCACTACGCCCACCCACCCAAGGCCCGCGTAGTGAAAAACATAAACGGATGGAGACGCCACACATGTTCCCACGCACCCTGATAAGCACCTGCGTGCTGCTGGCACTTGCTGCCTGCGGCGGCTCGGATGGTTCGAGCACCGGCACCGATACCACCACTCCCCCTCCGCCGGCCGCCGCCGGTCCGGGCGTATTCGACGGCTCGCTGGCTTTCGACAAGGCCGGCTACACGACGATCACCGTTACGGTCGATGGCGTGAGCACGCCGGTGCGCTGGTACCGGGAGGTCTGCTACGTCGGCAAACCGATGAAGCTGGCGCCCACGCAGTCCGCGGGCGCGGTGGACAATCAGGATTGCGGCTACCAGAACATGAACATCTTCGTGCGCGAGGCCGACGCCGCCAGGCAGGACAATCCCATTTTCTTCAACGTCAACAACTCCGGCTGGCTTGCCAGCTACCAGGGCGGCAAGGGCGGTTGGGACCCGGCGACGCCGGTCACGCGGACCAATTATTCGGGTGCCGACATCGTCAATGGCGGCGCCTACGTCAGCACCGGCGATACCGACAAGATCGGCGCCGCGCTCAGCCGCGGCTTCGTGTATATCAATGTCGCCTCGCGCAGCCGTGGCGCCGTCGCTCCCGACGGTGTCTACGCGGACGGGGTCTACCAGGGCAAGGCGCCGGCGGCCATCGTCGACGCCAAGGCGGCCGTGCGTTATTTGCGCCTGAACGACGCCCTTATGTCGGGTGACGCCAGCCGCATCGTGGTGAACGGTACCAGCGGAGGCGGCGCGCAAAGCACGCAGCTCGGCGCTACGGGCAACAGCGCGGATTATTTCCCCTACCTGCAGGCCATCGGCGCCGCCGGCATCGACAAGGACGGCAAGAGTTCGATCGGGGACGACGTTTTTGCCATCGTGGCCTATTGCCCGATCCAGGACATGGGCAGCGCCGACCTGGCCTACGAATGGATGTTCAATGTGCTGGATACGCGCGCGCTGGTGGCGGCGGACCAGTTGGCCGGGAAGATCGTGGATGCGGGCGGTACCAAGCTCATCCGGGCGTCCAATCCCGATCCCGCCGGCAGCGTCGAGCTGATGCATGCGTTCAAGACCTACCAGGCCGGCCTGGGTCTGAAGAACGATGACGGTTCGGCGCTGACCACCGACAACATGCTGGCCGCCATCCAGGCCGAGATCAAGCAGGCGGCGACCAGGCAGGTCAAGGCTGGCAAGCCGTTCGTCGCCTATGGCGCGTACGGGGACGCCGCGGGCAACGGGGTGGGCGGGGGAAGCGGGACCCTGCACTATCTGAACGATTTCATCGGCGTGGATGCCGGCGGCGAGGTGACGTTTTTCGACATGACGAAGTACATGAAATTCGTCGCCACGCAAGCCCGGCTCAAGTCCGTGCCGGCTTTTGACCGGAGCGGCCAAAGCGGGACCGCGGCGGGGGCCGTGACCACTGACGGCGCCGGCACCGTCAACAACGCCGGTGGCGAGTCCAACCTGTTCGGCAACGCTATTCAGGTTTATTCCAATTTCACCGAGTACGGCTGGAACCACAACGATGGCGCCAATGGTACCGACAGGCAGGACGGGGTCGGCCTGGCCAGTACCGGATACAGCTGGGCCGCCAATCCCCAGCGGGCGTTCTTGCTGAACCAGTACAAGATGATCAACGCGCTGCCGTACGTCGGCAAGACCGATGGCATTACGCCGCACTGGCGCATCCGCGTGGGCGCGCGGGATCGCGATACGTCCTTTACCGTCGCCTACAACCTCAGCCGTGCGCTGAAGGCCGATCCCAAGGTCAAGGACATCGACTACGCCCTTCAGTGGGACCAGGGCCACGCCGGCAATTACGACGTGCAGGAGGCGATGGCCTGGGTCGATCGAGTGCTGGCCGCGGCATCGACCGTCCGGTAAATCGCGTGTCTCCTGGCGCTGCCTTGCCATGCGTCGCCCCGCCCGTCTTGGCCCCGGGGCGGCTGCCTGGACTGGTTTGGCATACAGGCTCATTGGGCGCTATGTTATGCCCTGCGCGCAGACCCGGCATCCGGAGCATGGTCTGGCTCGAGATCCGTTCCGCGGCTTTTAGACAGCAATGAGGTTCGACATAACAATGCTTCCCATCAATCATTTCAAGCGGGCTCTGCGTTCTGGTTCGGCGCAGCTCGGCGTCTGGTCCACGATTCCATCACCGTACATTTCCGAGCTGATCGCCGGGGCGGGCTATGACTGGGTGTTGATCGATTCGGAGCACACGCCGACTGACGTGCCTTTGGTGCTCAACCAACTCCAGGCGGTGTCCGGCGCGATAGCCAAGCCCGGCACGGTACCGAGTCATCCGATTGTCCGCCCGGCCTGGAATGATCCCGTATTGATCAAGCGTTACCTGGACGTGGGCGCCCAGACGCTCTTGCTGCCGTTCGTACAGAACGCAGAGGAAGCACGAGCCGCCGTCAGCGCGACACGGTACGCCCCCCATGGAATCCGGGGCATGGGAGGCTCGACGCGCGCGTCCAATTTTGGCCGCATTCCCGATTATGTAGATCGCGCCGCGGACGAACTATGCGTCTTGGTGCAAGTGGAGACCATGCAGGCACTCGACCAGATCGAACGCATTGCCGACGTCGAAGGCGTCGACGGCATCTTCATCGGTCCCGCTGATCTTTCCGCCAGCATGGGGTTTCCTGGAAAATCCAGGCATCCCGACGTCACCCGGGCCATCGACGATGCCATTCGCCGCATCCGGGCCTGCGGAAAGGCGCCCGGCATCATGATGACCGATGAAGAGCGCGCTCGTGAATGCCTGGCCCTGGGGGCGCAATTCGTTGCCGTAGCGATAGACACGGTGCTTTTGCGGGATGGCCTGGACATCACGCTCGCGCAATATCGCGACTGCCCGCAACGGACCTCCGCGTACTAGGGCTTGCCACGCCGGATCGCCGCTGGTGTCGCGGGGCTGTCCGGCCACCGCCCATCGAGCGTCGCCGGGACCGGCCAACATTTCCATACCGTAAAGCCAGCATCGATGTTCCGTACGCAGTATTCGAATACCTTCAAGCGTGTCGTATCCAGGAGTTCCTTCATCAAGCATCTGGCGGGCGGTCTGGCGCTGGCCCTGCCGGGCATTGTCCTGGCCCAGGTCTGTACCGTCACGTCCGTCCATGACGGCGACACGATGCGCTTGATGTGTCCGTCGCAGAAGAAAAGCATGGCGGTGCGCCTGGAGCGGATCGATGCGCCGGAGATCGGCCAGGCCGGCGGGATCGCTTCGCGCGATTTCCTGCGGGCGCTGTGTCCGGTCGGCTCGCAGGCCCGGCTGTCGCGCCATGGCAAGGATCGCTATGGGCGCACGCTGGGCGACGTCGATTGCGGCCATGGCAGTGTGCAGGACACCATGCTTCGCCATGGGCAGGCCTGGGTCTATCCCAAGTTCATCACCCAACGCGCGCTGGTCGATCTGCAGGGGCAGGCGAAGGCGGGACGGCGCGGGTTGTGGGCCTTGCCGGCGCCGGTGGCGCCGTGGGAGTACCGGCGGCGAGACAAGCGCCTGTAGGCGCGATGCGTCCGCGCATCAGGCCGCTATGTGGAAGGCTTCGTGGTACGCCACGGTCCCGCCACTACTGGCTTGCGTGAACCGGATGACCTGGAAGTATTCCGGCGGGACGCCGGGCAGCACGAACGCCGGATCGGTCCTGAACCCGAAGCGGCCGTAGTAGCCGGGCTCGCCCAGCACGACGCAACCGGCCGCGTGGCGCTGGCGGAGCGTGTCGAGCGCCCGCGCGACCAGGCGTCCGCCCGTGCCCCGGCCCTGGTGTCCGGGCGCCACGGCAAGCGGGCCGAGGCCGTACCACCCTGGTGCCCGGGAGGACAGGGCCACGGGGGACAAGGCCAGGTGGCCCACCACGGATCCCCGCGTTTCCGCGACGAGTGAAAGCGCCAGCGCACCCGCGTCGCGCAGGGCGGCGACGATCTGCGCTTCGGTGCCGCTGGCATGGGGAGCCGTCGCGAAGGCGCGGGCGATCACGCTGGCAATGGCCGGGATGTCTTCCGGCGTTTCCGGGCGGATGTGCGGACTCATGGTGGAGGCAGGCCGGTGCGCGAGCGTGTGTCGGCCGGGCCTTCCTGCCGGGGGCGCGAGAGAACGGGCGTGGCCGGACCGGCGTCGGGTCCGGCCTTCCCGGGCATGGCCGGTCCGGTGCTTCCCGTGGGGGCGGGAAGTTTTTCCCTGAGGAGGCAAGCCTGGGATGGGCTGATGCAGGTCTGTCCGCATGGCTTGGCGTTTTTCTTGCAGCTCGTGGCCTGGGCGGGGCCGGTCATGGCAAGCAGGGCGGCGAGGAGAAGCAGGATGCGCACGTCTCGGGTCTCCAGATGGACGGCGGGGGAGCGCAGGAGACTATAAGCCACGCCGCGAAGAAAGGGGGCGGCGGCCGTGGAGTTGGGTTGCATGCGAACTAATTGTTTGGGAAAATGGTTCGCATGCAACCTAACTCCATGCTCCCCTCCGGGAATGGCGACTACGTTCGGGCCCGCTTTGGCCGGCTGGTCGGTGCCGTCTATCGCAAGTGGCGCCGATTGGTCGACCAGCATTTCAAGGAGATGGGGCTCACCGACGCGACGCGGGCGCCATTGCTCGTCCTGTACGAATCGGGGGAAGCCGCCATGCGCCAGAAGGATCTGGCGGAGACCCTGTCGCTGGAGAAATCCTCGCTCGTCCGTGTCCTGTCCCAGTTGCGCGACATGGACCTGATCGAGTGGGAAGCGGCGGAAGACGACCGCCGCGCGAAGGCCATCCGCCTGACTTCCCACGGGCGCGCCCTGGCCGGGCGCATCGTGGCCAAGAGCCTGGAGATCGAAGCCAGTCTGTTGGACGACCTGACCGCGCAGGAGCTGCGCATCACCCGCCAGGCCCTGGAAAAGATCGCGCGCCGGTTCGACACGCTGTAGACGAAGGCTCTCGATGACCCGCGCGCATCCGCCCTTTGCCCCTTCCGTCCGGGCGCCCTTGTGGCTGCTGGTGCTGGTGACGCTCAGCGGCACGATGGCCATGCACATCTTCATGCCGGCCCTGCCGCTGGCGGGCGCCGACCTGGGCGCGAGTCCGGCCGGCATGCAGCAGACGATCACGCTGTATGTGGTGGGGCTGGCGTTCGGGCAACTGATCTACGGGCCGGTGTCGGATACCATCGGGCGCCGGCCCACGCTGCTGCTGGGCCTGGGCATCTACCTGGTGGCGAGCGTGTGCGCGCTGTTCGCGCCCACGCTGGAATGGCTGCTGGCCGCGCGCCTGGCGCAGGCGTTGGGCGGCGCGGCGGGCATCACGCTGGGACGGTCCATCGTCCGCGACATCTCCACGTCCGAGCGGGCCACCAAGGACCTGGCGCTTCTGAACCTGTTGACGCTGGTGGGGCCGGGGTTGTCGCCCATCCTGGGATCGTACCTGGCCGACAGTTTCGGCTGGCGTGCGATCTACGTCTTCCTGGTGTGCATGGCGACCGCGATGGTGCTGTGCGCCTGGCGGCTGTTGCCCGAGACCAACCCGGACCGCGCGCCGCTGGCCTTCGGCAAGATCGCGCGGGACTACGGCCAGCTGGCCGGCAACCGGCGGTTCCTGGGGTTCATGGTGGGCGGGGCCTGTTCCAGCACGGCGCTTTATCCCTATCTGGCCACGGCGCCCTACATCGTGCACGGGCAACTGGGCCTGCCCATCTCGCAGATCGGCTGGTTCGCGGCGATCACCATCGTGGGGGCCAGCCTGGGCTCGGCCACGACCCGGCGGCTGGTGGGGCGGTTGAACACGGAGCTGTTCCTCTACCTGGGCGCGGGGCTGAGCCTGGCCATGGCCGTGGTGTTCCTGGGCGTGCAGGCCATGGGCTGGCTGAACGTGCCGGTGCTGATCGCCATCACTTTCGTGCTGACCATGGGATGCGGCATGGCCAGTCCGGCGGGGCTGTCGCGCGCCTTGTCCTCGGCCCCGGGGCTGACGGGGTCGGCGGCGGGCCTGTACGGGTTCGGGCAGATGGCGGCCGGCGCGTTGGGCACCAAGCTCGTCGGCTATGGGGCGGATCCGGCCATCTCCTGCGCGGTGGTGCAGATCTTCCTGACGGTGGTGGCGCTGGGTGCCTTCAGGATCGCGGTCGGTGCACGGCGAAAGGACGGCGGCCAAGCTCAGGGTCGCGACGCGCCCTGAAGAAAGAAGTCGAAGGCGCGCGCGAACTCCCTGCGCAGCGAAGCCTTCGGGTCCTCGAGCCAGGCCATCAGGGCCGACAGATACAGGAAATGCAGGTAGTTGGCCAGGCGTCCCGGCGATTCGCCGTCGCGGATTTCCCCGGCCTGTTGCGCCGCGTGGATCAGCGCCGTGTACGCGGCGACCATGTCGGACGAGGCCTGCTCGCCCGACCCGTCGCGTACCTGCTGGAAGCGGAAGCGGATATAGGGCGCGGCGTACGGCCGATGTTCCTCCCACCACCGGGCCGAGGCGTCCAGGATCACCGCGACGCGGGATGCGAAGGCCTTGCGCTTCATGACCGCCTGCATCAGCGGCGCCAGGTCCCGGGCCAGGCGCGCGTGCATCCATTCGGCAAGCACCGCTTCCTTCACCGCGAAGTGGTTGTACAGCGTTCCTCGCACGACACCCGCCTCGACCGCGATCTGTTCCATCGTCACGGCCTCGTAGCCGTGGCGCTCGAACAGCTCGCCCGCCACCGTCGCGATGTGGTGGCGCGTGCGCTGGCGCTTGGAGGGAAGGGCGGCCTGGGTCATGAAGGAATTATACAGTGTAGAATTTTGTACATTGTCTAATTTTGACGGGCAAGGAGGCAGTGCCATGGGAACGTCGATACGGTCGGCGGTGGTCGTCGGCGCGGGCTTGTCGGGCCTGGCGGCCAGCGTGGCGCTGGCCCGGCGGGGCATCGATGTCGTGCTGGCCGAAGCCGGCGAGGCGGTCGGGGGCTGCTGCTCCACCGTTGGCGAACAAGGGTTCACCTTCAACAACGGCGCCGTGTACGTGGCGGTTCCTTCGTTGTTGAGATCGGGTTTCGCGCGGTTGGGCATGGATCTGGACCGGGAGGTCGAACTGGTCGCCATCGCGCGTCCGCATGCGACGCACCTGGATGATGGCACGGTGGTGCGCCTGGCCGGCGTGGAGGATTCCCTGGTCGAGGGCGACGAGGCGCGGACGGCCGTGCTGCGGGACGGTCTGGGCGAATTGCGGCGCCGCTGGGCGCCGATCTATCGCACGCTGGTGCAGGAGGTGCTGCCGTTCGAGCCGGCCCTGGCCAGGACGCTGGGGCGGCTGTGGCGCTACCTGCCCACGCTGTCGGGGCGGGCCGATCGCCTCATCGCCGGGCATTTCCCGGATGCCGGGCTGCAGGCCGCCGTCGCGTCCACCCTGCTGTATACGGGCATGGGTCCGGAACGGCTTCCCGCCACGCAGATCATCGGGCTGATGGCCCTGCTGGAAGAGGGCTTCCACCTTCCCCGGGGCGGGATGGGGGCCATCAGCCAGGCGCTGTACCGCGCGGCGGAGCGCCAGGGCGTGCGCATCCTGTGCGGCCGGCCGGTCGAGCGCATCGCCGTGGCTGGCGGCGTGGCGCGCGGCGTAACGCTTGCGGAGGGGGAGCGCATCCAGGCCGATTGTGTGATCGCCGCCTGCTCGGGCTTCGACGTGGTCAATCGCCTGCTGCCCGCCGAGGCGGTTTCCCGGACACTGGCGCGGCGAGCACGCCGTGCTCCGCTGTCCCATCGCGCGATATCGATCCAGCTGGGAGGCGCCGTCGCCGCCGGGCCGGACGCGTTCATCGTCAACCACGTGCCGCCGATGCGCGAGCAGGGGCGGCTGCATGTGTCGTCGCCGGATGCGCCGCGCTGGCTGGCGTACACCTGCCCCACGCTGGTCCTGCCGGATCTGGCGCCGCCGGGACGGTCCATCCTGGAGTTGTACGCGCCCGCCACCGGCATTGCCTCGGCCCACGAGTGGACGCCCGACATGACCCGGTCGACCGTGGACCGCTATCTGGAGGCCATGCGGCGGTGCGTGCCGGGGCTGGAGATCGACGCGGTCCGCGTGCTGGATCCGCGGGACTTCGCCCGCCAGCGGCATTTGTACGAGGGGGCGCTGTATGGCGTGGCGCCCGGTGCGTCGCCGGACCGCTTCTTCGCGCATCGCACGCCGCTGCGCGGCCTGTATCTGGCCGGGCAGACCACGTTTCCCGGCTATGGCGTGCCGTCCGCGATTCTGTCGGGTATCCAGGCGGCCGAGGCCGCCACGGGCGGCGGGGCGGCGCGGACCTGAGACGGCGGCGCCGGAGGTCAGCAGCCGTCCAGCCAGTCGCCGATGACCACGCGCGCCACGCGTTCGAGCGCGGCGCCGTGGCGCGCCGCATCGCGCCGGATGGCGGCGACGTCGATCCGGTGCGTCGCCAGTTCGCAGGCATGACCGATCAGCCAGCGTTCGATGTGCGTAGCCTGGGCTTCCAGGTGGAATTGCAGGCCCAGCTGGCGCGGTCCCAGGGAGAAGGCCTGGTTGGGGAAGCCGGGCGTCTGCGCCAGTCGCGCGGCGCCCGGCGGGATGTCGAACTGGTCGCCGTGCCAGTGCAGCACCGGCACCTGCCCGATGCCGCGCAGCACCGAGTGCTGCCCTGCGTCGGTCAGGGCAAGGGGCGCATGGCCGATCTCGACCCGCCCGGTGGGCCTGACGTCCGCCCCCAGCGCCTTGGCCATCAATTGCGCGCCCAGGCAGATGCCCAGGGTCGGCCGGTCCTGCTTCAGCCGTTCGGCAATGGCCGCCAGTTCCGCTTCAAGGAAAGGATAGCGGTCCGTCTCGTAGACGCCGATCGGGCCGCCCAGGATCACGACCAGGTCGGCGGCGGCCAGCGGGCCGGGATCGATCGCGTCGACGCCGGCTTCCAGGTAGCGCACGCCGTAGCCTCGCTCGGCCAGCAGCGGGGCCAGCGTGCCCAGGTCTTCGAAGGCGACGTGGCGGACAACCAGGGCTTGACGGTCCATCTTCGGGGACTCCGGTTCGGCGTTCAGGGATGGGGTGGCAGCAGCAGTTCGGCGCAATGGGCGCGCTGCGTTTCCCGCAGCGCGGACAGGACGTCATCGGCGGACCGCCGCGCCGCCGTTTCGATGGTCGCGCCATCCAGCAGGTGCGCGGCCAGTGAAGCGGTGAAAAGATCCCCGGTGCCCTTGGGAGTCAGCGCCAGCCGGGGATGGACGATGGTTGCCGTGTCGGCGCGGGTCACGACCAGGATCTTCATGTCGTCCGGGGCCCAGGTCGCGGGCGCCGCGCTGGTGACGACCACCCATTCGGTGTTGCCCGTCAGCAGCTTGCGGGCGGCACGGATGGTGTCGTCGATGCCGTCCACCGGCAGGCCGGTCAGTTGCGCGAGTTCGAAGCCGTTGGGCGTCAGTCCGCGGGCCTGGCCGACGAGGTGGTCGCGGTAGGCGGCCACCAGCGAGGGGTCGACGTAGATGCCGTGGTCGTGGTCGCCGATGACCGGATCGACGATCAGCATGAGATCCGGATGGTCCGGCCGTATCCTGTCCAGCCAGGGGCCGAGCGCCCGGGCCTGCGCGGCGTTGCCCAGGAAGCCCACGACCACGGCCCGCAGCCGGCGCAGCGCGTCGCGGGCCAGCAGGTCGTCCAGGTAACCCTGGAACCAGTCCAGCGGGAGGGCGCCGCCGTGCATCGTGGGGTAGTGGGGCGTATTGCTCAGCACCACGGTCGGCACGGCGGCGACGTGCAGGCCGGCACGGCACAGCCGGGGCACCGCGATCGAATTGCCGACGTGGCCGTAGACGACCTGGGACATGATGGAAACCACGTCCAGGGGAAGCGGGCCGGGGGCGTTTTCCACGGAAGGGGTGGGTGGCGTGTTCATGGCGTCGGCTCCGGGCCGGCGCCGGTGGGCCAGTAGTAGGCGTCCGGCGTGCTGCGCGCGCCGAAGATGGCCTGCCCGACGCGGACCACGGTGGCGCCTTCCTCGATGGCGATCTCGTAGTCGCCCGACATGCCCATCGACAGCTCATCCAGGCCGATGCCATCCGGCGCGTCCTGCCGCAGGCGGTCGCGCAGCGTGCGCAGCAGCACGAAGCACTGCCTGACCCGTTCTGCTTCGGCGGAGAACAGGGCCAGCGTCATCAGGCCGCGCACGCGCAGGGCGGAAAAGGCGGGCATCGCGCGCAGGAAATCCTCGACGTCGTCCGGATGCAGGCCGTACTTGCTGGCCTCGCCCGAGGTGTTGACCTGCACGAACACGTCCAGCGCGCGGCCCTCGGCTTGCAGCCGGCGGTCCAGCGCCTCGGCCACCCGCAGGCTGTCCAGCGCCTGGAACTCGGCGGCGAAGCGCGCCACCAGCCTGGCCTTGTTGGTCTGCAGGTGGCCGATGATGGACCACTTCAGATCGGCCAGGTCGGACATCGCTTCCCACTTGCGGGCCGCTTCCTGCAGCTTGTTCTCGCCCAGGAAGCGGCAGCCGGCGTCATAGGCCAGCCGGATGCGCGCTTCGTCCACGGTCTTGCTGACCGGCAGCAGCCGCACGCCGGCCGGGGCGCGGCCGGCGCGCCGGCATGCCGCGCCGATGCGCTCGTGCACCGCGGCCAGGTTGCGGCGGAAATCGTCGACCGAGGTGGCCTGGGGCCAGCGGCCATGCTGGTCGTGCTGGGTGGGGGTGTCGGCCTGGGGGGCTTCGCTTTCGGCGCTCATGTCCGGCTCATCGGTTTTGTCCTATGCCAAAAGAGTATCATGTTCGGGAACGACTACAGGAGTCCGACATGTCCCGACCCAAGGTGCATACCGTGGAAGCGCCGCCCTTGCAGGTGGACGAGTGGCTCAATGCCTCCGCTCCCGTCGATCTGGCCGGCTTGCGGGGCAAGGTGGTGCTGCTGTACGCCTTCCAGATGCTGTGTCCCGCCTGCCTGGCGCATGGCCTGCCGCAGGCCGAGCGCGTGCACCGCATGTTCCGCGAGGACGACGTGGCCGTGATCGGCCTGCATACGGTGTTCGAGCACCATGACGTGACGGGCCCGGCCGCGCTGCGCGCCTTCACGCAGGAATATCGCTGGAGTTTCCCCATCGGGGTCGACCGTCCCGCGCCGGATGGGAACATTCCGATGACGATGCGGGACTATGCCCTGGGCGGTACGCCCAGCCTGGTGCTGCTGGATCGCCGGGGACACATCCGCCTGCACCATCTGGGCAGCATCGATGACCTGGCGCTGGGCTCGGCCATCGGCCGCCTGCTGGAAGAGGGCGCGGCGCGGGACGGCGGCGAGGCCGGTCCGCCCGCGAACGGACCGTCGGGTACGGGATGCGGCCCGGATGCCTGCGCGGCGCCGGCGTCCTAGCCGAGGCAGTGCCGCAGGTCCGCGGCGATCCGCCGGCACTGCGCCGGCTCGATTTCGGAAAGTGTGATGCGCAGCCCGGGCACGGCCTCGTGCACGCCGAAGGCCTGTCCGTGGCGGACCAGCCAGCCCCGCCGCGACAGCGCCAGGGCGACCGCCTGATCGTCGGAGGCCAGCGGCACCCATAGATTGAGTCCGTCCCCGCCCGCCAGGCAGGCGATGCCGTGTTCCCCAAGCGCATCTTCCAGGCGCTTTCTGCGCAAGGCGTAGTCTTTACGGGCGCGCGTCATCAGCCGCGCGGCCTCAGGGGTGCCCAGTGTGTTCTCCGCCATGTCCTGCAGCAGGTGGCTGACCCAGTTCGTGCCCGATGCCAGGCGCAGGCGCAATTGGCGGGAGGTTGCTTCGTCGCTTGCCACCAGCGCCATCCGGATGTCGGGCCCCAGGGCCTTGGTGAGCGAGCGTACCAGCGCCCAGCGCCGGGTGCCCGCCGGCAGCACCGAATGGTAGGCGGCGTTCGACAGCAGCGCGAAATGGTCGTCCAGGATCACGACGACGTGAGGGTGCTTCGCCAGCACGCGCGACAGGGCCCGCGCCCGCCGCGCGCTCAGGTTGCAGCCGGTGGGGTTGTGCGCCCTGGGCGTCAGGATGACCGCCCGGGCGCCCTTGGCCAGCGCGGCATCCAGGGCCTGGGCTTGCATGCCCTCGGCATCGACCGGCACGCCGGCCGCCTGCAGGCCGGCCACGCGCAGCAGGTTGATGCTGCTCAGGAAGCAGGGGTTCTCCACGGCGACCTTGTCGCCCGGGACCAGCAGGGCGCCGAGCAGGCGTTCGATGGCATCGACCGCGCCATGGGCCAGGTCGACCTCGAACGGGGCCGGGCAGTCCGGAGTGAACCAGGCGCGGGCGTGGGCCTCCAGCCCGGCGTTGATCAATGGTTCGCCGTAGAGCCGGGGCCGGTAGGGCATGGCGCGCAGCGCGGCGGCCAGGTCCGGCAGCCAGGCCGGGTTGGGGTTGCCGCTGGCCAGGTCCACCAGCGGCGAGTCGGGCAGCGCGCCTTCCTGTTCGCCGGGGCCCTGGCCGCGTATGGTCGTCCCGCGCCGTCCCTGCGCGGTGGCGATGCCCGCCGCCACCAGGCGCTTGTAGGCGGCGGCCACGGTATTGCGGTTGACGTCCAGTCGCGCCGCCAGCTCGCGCACGGGCGGCAGGCCCTGGCCGGGCAGGATCTGCTGGGACTGGACCTGCGCGCGAACGCTGTCGAAGATCTCGGCCGCGCTCTTTCCTCGTATTCTCATGTCGTCCTAGGACAATGTCGGTGTGCTAGTTTGGCACGTTGCCGCCGCCGGCGTCGCGCGCAGGGTGGCCGCCCAGAACAGCAGCGCGAGCGCGCCGATGCCCGCGCCCATGAGGCAGACGCCGCTCCAGCCCGCGCGGGCATAGACCATGGTCGAGATCGACGACCCGGCCGCGCTGCCGATGGAGTAGAACACCATGTAGGCGGCGGTCAGGCGATTTTGCGCTTCCGGCCGCACGCGATAGATCATGCCCTGGTTGGTGACGTGCGCCGCCTGCAGGCCGAAGTCGATCACCAGTACGCCCAGGACCAGCCACAGGATGGAATGGGGCAGCATGGAGATCGGCAGCCACGCGGCCAGCATCAGCGCGAGCGCGATACCGGTCGTGCGCTGGCCATGCCCACGATCGGCCCAGCGGCCGGCCCGGGCCGCGCCCAGCGCGCCGGCGGCGCCGGCCAGCCCGAACAGGCCGACCTCCGTGTGGGACAGCGAAAAGGGCGGCGCGGCGAGCGGCAGCACCATGGGCGCGAGCAGCGTCGTGATGTCGGCGAAGATCAGCATCGCGAGGACGGCGCGGATGCGCAAGACCGGTTCTTGCAGGAGTAGCGTGAACACCGAGGCGATCAGGCGCGGGTACGAGATCCGGGGGCCCGTCCGCGGTTGGCGGGGCAGGGCCTTGTAAAGCAATCCCGAGATCACCAGGGTCAGCGCGGCCGACACCAGGTAGACCGTCCGCCATCCCGACAGGTCGGTCAAGAGGCCGGCGGCGGTTCGCGCCAGCAGGATGCCGAGCACGATGCCGCTGGTGACCGTGCCCGCGACCTGGCCTCGCTCCGACGGCCGGGCCAGGGTGGCGGCATAGGCGACCAGCGCCTGTGTGACGACCGCGAGCAGGCCCACCGCCGCCATGGACGCGAGCAGCATGGCCGCCGTCGACGAAAACCCCGCGCATGCCAGGGCCAGCACGGAAAGCAGCGACTGTCCCACGATGAGCTTGCGGCGATCGAGCAGGTCTCCCAGCGGTACCAGCAGGACCAGGCCCAGTCCGTAGCCGAGTTGCGTCGCCCCCACGATGAGGCCGGCCGCCGCGTGGGAAAGACCGAGGTCGTCCGCCATGACGTCCAGCAAGGGATGGGCGAAATAGGCGTTGGCGACCGCGAGACCGCTCGCGGCCGCGAAGAGCAGCGTGACAGGACGCGTGAGCGGCGATGGTGCCGCGTTTCCTGTGGAACTCATGACAAGACTCCTTTTTGGTTTCATTACGCAACCATTTTGGAGGATAAGGGTTTTGGTTTTATGATGCAACTTAATATCGATGGAGCGCGGCCATGGTTGGACGAAAAAGCCTGAAGGGGGACTACTGCCCCAGCGCCCGGTCGCTGGACGTGATCGGCGACTGGTGGTCGCTGTTGATCGTGCGCGACGCGTTCGATGGCCTGACGCGTTTCGGCGAGTTCCAGAAAAGCCTGGGCATCGCGAAGAACATCCTGACCGAGCGCCTGCGCACCCTGGTGTCGCGCGGCATCCTGGAGGCCGTCCCGGTGGGCGACAGCGGCGCGCGGCTGGAGTACCGCCTGACGGCCATGGGCCGGGACCTGTTCCCGGTGATGGTCGCCCTGCGCCAGTTCGGCGAGCGGCATCTGTTCAAGCCGGGCGAGGCGCATTCGGAACTGGTCGACCGCGAGACCGGCCTGCCGGTCCGGCTCGATATCCGTGCCCCCGACGGGAGGTCGGTGGGCCCGGACGACACGGTGCTGCTCAGGGTGCCGGAGGAATAGGGCGAGATACCGGGTTGTTCACGCGAACCGCCTGGCGCCCGCCACGCATCCCACCGCGCCCAGCGTCGCGGCCAGCATGGTGCCGCTGATGGGCTCGTGCAGGAACATCGCGGCCAGCCCCAGGGCCAGGAAGGGTTGCAGCAACTGCAATTGCCCGACCGCCGCGATGCCGCCCTGCGCCAGGCCCCGGTACCAGAACACGAAGCCGATCAACATGCTGAACAGCGACACATAGGCCAGGCCGAACCAGGCCGGCGCGCCGACGTTGCCGAACGACGCGGGGCGAGCGAGCAGCGCCATCGGCAGCATGACGGGCAGGGACAGGACCAGCGCCCAGCAGATGACCTGCCAGCCTCCCAGGCGGCGGGAGAGCCGCGCGCCTTCGGCGTAGCCCAGGCCGCACACGACGATGGCGGCGAGCATCAGCAGATCGCCCCGCGTCGACGCCGCGATGCCGCCCAGGGCGGCGTGTCCGGCCACGAATACGCTGCCCAGCAGCGAGAACAGCCAGAACGCCGGGCGGGGACGTTCTCCGGCCCGGAGCACGCCGAAGGCCGCCGTGCACAGCGGCAGCAGTCCCAGGAAAACGATCGAGTGCGCGGACGAGACGTGTTGCAGCGCCAGCGCGGTCAACAGCGGAAAACCCACCACGACGCCCAGGGCGACCACGGCCAGCGCCGGCAGGTCCGGCAGCGCGGGGCGGCGTTCACCGAAGGCAAGCAGCAGTATTCCGCCCAGCAGGGCGGCGATGGTGGCCCGCGCGCCGGTCAGGAACATCGGATCCAGGTCCATGACCGCGACCCGCGTCGCCGGCAACGAGCCGGCGAAAATCACCACGCCTATCAATCCGTTGATCCATCCGTTCGTCGTCTTGTCCATGGGCCACCTGTTTCCGTGCTTGCCAGTAGAGCATGGGAAGGTTCCCAAGCCCAGATACGGTCCAGTACAATTAAAGATAACTGTTATGGATATATGGCCGATACAGTCGGAGATTGCGATGAAGGGACAGGGCACGCGGATCGACGCCGTGATGGAAACGATCCGGTCGGGTATTGCCTCCCGCGCCTACCCGCCGGGGACGCGGTTGCCATCGGTGCGCGCGCAGGCCCAGGTCATGCGACTGTCGGTCTCGACCGTGGTCGAGGCATACGAACGGCTGGCGGCGGAAGGCGCCGTCCGGTCCCGGCCGGGTTCGGGGTTCTACGTGTCCGGTCCGGCGGCGCCCCTGGCATTGTCGGAGATCGGTCCGAAGCTCGACCGGGAAGTCGATCCGCTATGGATATCGCGCCAGTCGCTGGAGACCGGCGACGCCGTGCTCAAGCCCGGCTGCGGCTGGCTGCCGCCCGCCTGGATGTACGAGGACGGCATGCGCCGGGCGCTGCGGGCCATGGCGCGCGCCAACGCGCCCGTGCTGGCGGACTACGGCACGCCGCTGGGACTGCCGCCGCTGCGCCAGCTGCTTGCCCGCCGGATGGCCGCCACCGGCATCGAGGCCGCGCCCGAGCAGATCATGCTGACCGATTCGGGCACGCAGGCCATTGACCTCATCTGCCGTTTCTTGCTGGAGCCGGGCGATACCGTATTGGTCGACGATCCGTGCTACTTCAATTTCCACGCCCTGCTCAAGGCGCACCGGGCGAAGGCGGTGGGCGTCCCCTATACCCCGAACGGGCCGGACGTCGCGGCTTTCGAGGTTGCGCTGCGGGAGCATGCGCCCCGGCTCTACATCACCAATTCCGCCATCCACAATCCCACGGGCGCGACGCTGTCGCCCGTGACGGCGCACCGGCTGCTGAAACTGATAGACGGCACGGGAATGGTCATCGTCGAAGACGACATCTTCGCCGACTTCGAGGCCGCGCCCGCTCCGCGTCTGGCGGCCTTCGACGGCCTCGACCGCGTGATCCATATCGGCAGTTTTTCCAAGACAGTCTCGGCTTCGCTGCGCTGCGGCTACGTGGCCGCGCGCCCGGACTGGATCGACAGCCTGGTCGACCTGAAGATCGCCACGACCTTCGGCAACGGACAACTGGCGGCGTGCGTCCTGCTGGCTGCGCTGACGCACAGCGGTTATCGCAGGCACATGGAGGAAGTCCGGCACCGGCTGGCCGAGGCGATGGACAAGACCCTCGCGCGGCTGCGGGCCATCGGCATCCAGCCCTGGCTCGTGCCGGCCGCGGGCATGTTCGTCTGGTGCCGCCTGCCCGATGGTGTCGATGCCGCCGACATCGCGCGTTCGTGCCTGAAGGAGGGCGTGGTGCTGGCCCCGGGCAATGCGTTCAGCCAATCGCGCAGCGCGTCGGGCTTCCTGCGGTTCAACGTCTCGCAGTCCGGTGACGGCAGGATCTTCCAGGTGCTGTCGCGCGCGCTGGCGGCGCGCGGCGCCTAGCCACGCCCCCGGCGGGAAGCTTTCGTCAAGCGGGCGTATCTCCGGGACAGCGCACTAGTCGGGCCGGCGCGGGTGTCCATCCAGTTCATGGCCGAGAGTTGTTGTCATGAATCGGCTGTTCGCATAATTGCGAATAAGGGGAGGATGCGGTAACGTATTTAGTAATTGGAATCACTTGCCAGTATTGTTTTCATGAGCTATCGCAGCGAAACAGAAAGGCCGGCATTCAAGCGCTTTCTGCGTGTCCTCGTCGCTTTCGTGGCGGTGTGTTTCCTGAACGCCGCCATTCTCCGGGTCGCCTGCCACGCGGGCGGAGTGCCGGAATCCCGGCTGCTGTCCAGCTTTGCCGTGGGGTGCCTGTAAAGGCAGGAACGTCGTGCCGCCGTGCTGTCCCACGGCGTGATCATCGGGCCGAATTGCGTTTTCTTCTTTTGCGCTCGACGCTGTACACCACCAGCAGCGCACAGGCCAACCAGATCAGCAGAACTTCCAGAAGCATGGTGTCCATCCCACGTCGGAGTTGAGGCGAATGCTCCTTGATGATAGTGGGTGCTTCCACTTCCTGCCAATTGATTAAATGAAATGTGGCAATAGGGTGTCTTTATGGCCCGCTTTCGCCTCGTGGCGCATGGACAAGGCCGGGATGGGCACTCGCCGCGGGTGTCACCCATTTGAGTGATGTGATGGTTTCGGCACAACGATATTCTGGAGCATGGGCTGTTTTCACCCGAGCTTCCGATTTATCCGCCTGCCTGATTCGACATCATGGATTTCTTGCCTTACCCCCGTTCTCGCATGTTGCGTGGCATGGCCGCGTTGGCCGCCACGGGCTGCCTGTCGCCGGTCCTGGCCGCCGATTCCGGCGCGCTGTTCCGCCAGTTGGGCCAGATGGTCGAGCAGACCGGCCGGATCATCGCCGAGGATCGGCGCCGCCAGGAAGAGCAGGACCAGCGCGCCGCCGAGCAGGCCCGCCGCGAGCGCGAGCAGCAGGCGCAGCGGGGACGCGAGGCCGCGGCCCGGCAGCACCAGCAGCAGGAAACGGCCCGGCGGGAACAGGAGCAGGCCCTGCAGGCGCTGGCGCCGCCGCCCGAGTACCAGGGCCGCATCGTGATCCACAAGCGCCTGCTCGGCATGCAGGAAACCGGCAACGCCCGGCCCGATTTCGACATTACCGCGCGCAGTACCGCCAATATCTCCCCGGATGGCGCCTGGCTGGCCTTCGACGCGACGGACGGGCAGATCATGTTGCGCGATACGGCTTCAGGCAGGGACCGGGTGCTGCCGACCCGGCTGCCGCGCGGCGAGTCCTCCCGCACGCTGTCCTTCGTCGGCAACGAGGCGCTGTTGATCAGCGACCTGAAGAATGGTTCCGAGCTGGTCGACCTGCAAGGCAATCCGCTGCGCACGCTGCCGCCGGCCGGATATTTCCCATGGCCGAGGGAGGTGGGCGGGCGCTATGTCGTCGAACACCTGCGGCTGACCGAATTCGACAAGGGGCGGCGCTGCCTTGGCGTCAGTTACTACGACGCCCGGGGAGGCGAGCTGGGCGGGGTGTCGGTGGATGAGGCCGACGCCTGCGCCGCCCGCATCGACGACCAGGGCCGGCAGGAGTTCCTGGCGCAGAAAGATGGCGTGGTCAGCTATTTCGTCAATGGCGCCAAGGCCGGCGAATTCCGCGGGGACGACCGGCGGCCGTCGGACAAGTACAAGCGCCTCGACTATCGATGGATAGGCAACACGCCCTATGCGTACTCCGAGATGGGGGACTGGGACAACCCGTCGCATCGGCTGCGGGTATGGGACGTGGCCCAGGGGAAGGTGTTGTGCGAGCTGCCTGGCCAGGTCACAGGGATACCGTATGCCGACAAGAAGGGCAATATCGTGACCGCCCAGCCGCCCGCGAGGGTCAATCTGCCCGACTGTTCGATGGCGCGCGTCAGCAACGGCAACGAGCGGCTCCTGGCGTGGGGGGCGAACGCCTATCTGCACGACGAGCAGACGGGAAAGGTCGACGTCATCGGGACCTCGACGTGGCAACGCCGCGCCACGTTGCAGACGCTGCATCGCAAGTCGCCGCAGGATAGTTCGTTCGCCGGCTCGTTCCAGGAGCTGCCGGGACATCCTGACCTGGTACTGGTGACGTCGTATGCGACCTCGTCCCCGATACCGGCGCAGCTTTTCGATACGAAGACCGGCCAGTTGCTGCGTACCCTGCCGGCGGGCAGGTTCCAGGCCGGATACATCATCCAGCAGGATCTGCTGACCGGCCCGTCGTACAACTGGCGCACGCGTCTCTGGCGCTTTGCCTACGATGACGACGCGGGCAAGCCGGCCGCGGCGTTCCTGGCCGCCTTGAAGAAGGACAAGTTCGAGACCTCGGCCGAGTACCAGAAGCGGCTGGCAACGCTGGCGCTGCCGCATGCGATGAAGGTCTCGCTGCAGGACTACGACGCGGACCGGGGCATGTTCATCGGCACCTGGCGCAACGTGCCGGTCACGGTGCCGCTGCCGCCGGCGCAGGCCCGGCAGTTCGCGGACGCGAAGGACATGAGCGTGACGGGCGAGCTTCGCGTGATCGACGAGGATTACCTGGAGCTGCGCAATGTCAGCGTGACCACGCCGGCCGGGCAGGCCGTGAAGCTGGTGCTGCCCGACGGTCCCGCGCCCAGGGTGCCGCCCAGGCCGCAGGCGGCGGGCCCGCGCGAAGGTGGCGCGGCGCAGGCAGGCGCGGGGGCGGCGACGGCGCGGGCTTCCTCCGGCCAGGGCGGGCGCTGCACAGGGACGATGGCGCATCTTGCGCCGCAACTGCGGTCCTACACCAATCCCCTCCTGGCCGAGGTCCGCAAGGAGGCCTTGCAGACGGACGTCGCCTCGACGCTGGCCAAGGTGAAGGCCGGCGGAGGCAGTGCCGAGGTGCTGCGCCAGCAGGCCGGGCAGGCCGACCAGGCGGCGCGCGATTCGGCCACCACCGCCAACCAGAGCGACGGCGGCGGCAACAGCATCGCCAAGGCCGACAGCGGCACCTTGCCCTTGGACTGGCCGTGCGAGGGAATCCACTCGTCGGCCGTCTGCAACTACATCATGATGCGTTGGCAGGCGTTGTTGACGCGGGAGATCGCCAGCCTGTACGCCACCTGTCAGGGGGGATGAGGCCGGCAGGGATCGATCATCAGGCTTCCCCGTAGCCCCCGCCGCCCGGCGTCTCGATCTCGACCCGGTCGCCCGCCTGCAATTCCGCGCGATCCGCGTGGTCCAGCGGTTCGATGCGTCCGTCGGCGCGCAGCACCCGGGCCAATCCCGGCGCGCCGGGCCCGCCGCCGCGCAGTCCGAAGGCGGGATGGTGCCAGCCGTTGGCCAGCAGCGAAACCGTCATCGGTTCCATGAAGCGCAGCGTGCGCACGCCGCCGTCGCCCCCGCGCCACCGGCCGTCGCCGCCCGAGCCGTGGCGGATCTCGTAGCGTTCCAGCCGCACCGGGAAACGCAGCTCCAGCACCTCCGGGTCCGTCAGCCGGGAATTGGTCATGTGGGTCTGCACCACCGACGTGCCGTCAAAACCGCCGGCCAGGTTGCCGGCTTCGTCGAAGCGGCCGCCGGCGCCCGAGCCGCCCGAGATGGTTTCGTAATACTGGTGGCGGGCGTTGCCGAAGGTCAGGTTGTTCATGGTGGGCTGGCTGCTGGCCATGATGCCCAGCGCGCCGTACAGCGCATTGGTGACGCAGGTGGAGGTCTCGACGTTGCCGGCCACGACGGCGGCCGGGTAGCGCGGGTTCAGCATCGAGCTTTCCGGGACCACGATGGTGAGCGGTTTCAGGCCGCCCGCGTTCATGGGGATGTCCTCGTCCAGCAGCGTGCGGAACACGTACAGCACGGCGGCCGAAGTGACGGCGCGCGGGGCGTTGAAGTTGTTGGGCAACTGCTTTGACGTGCCGGTGAAGTCCAGCGTGGCGCTGCGGGTGGCATGGTCCACGGTGACCGCCACGCGCACCTGCGCGCCGTTGTCCAGCGACACCGCATAGCGTCCGTCACGCAGGCGGCTGATGGCGCGGCGCACCGATTCCTCGGCGTTGTCCTGGACGTGGCCCATGTACGCTTGCACGACGGCCAGGCCGAAGTAGCGCACCATGGCCATGAGTTCCTCGCGGCCTTTTTCGTTGGCGGCCACCTGGGCGCGCAGGTCGGCGATGTTCTGGTCGATGTTGCGCGCGGGATGCCGCGCGCCGGCCAGCAACTGCCGCATCTCGGCCTCGCGCAAGTGGCCGTCGCGCACCAGCAGGAAGCTGGTGATGAGCACGCCTTCGTCGTCGATGGTGCGCGAGTCGGGCGGCATGGAGCCCGGCGTCAGGCCGCCGATGTCGGCGTGGTGGCCGCGCGAGCCTACGTAGAACAATACACGGGTGCCGGCTTCGTCGAAGATGGGGGTGATGACCGTGACGTCCGGCAGGTGGGTGCCGCCGGCGTAGGGGTCGTTGAGCACGTAGGCGTCGCCGGGCCGCAGCGTGCCCTGGGTGCTGTCGATGACGGCCTGGACGCTGGCGCCCATGGATCCCAGGTGGACCGGGATGTGGGGGGCGTTGGCGACGAGGTCGCCTTGCGCGTCGAAGATCGCGCAAGAGAAATCCAGGCGTTCCTTGATGTTGACCGAGTGCGCGGTGTTCTGCAGGCGCCAGCCCATCTGCTCGGCGATGGACATGAACAGGTTGTTGAAGATCTCCAGCATGACCGGATCCGCCTGCGTGCCGACGGCGCGGCGCTGCGGCCGGGGCACGGCGCGTTCGAGCACGATGTCGCCGCTTGCGGTCGCG
Organism: Pigmentiphaga sp. MLSB6-MA01; assembly: GCF_058793475.1. NCBI lineage: Bacteria > Pseudomonadati > Pseudomonadota > Betaproteobacteria > Burkholderiales > Alcaligenaceae > Pigmentiphaga > Pigmentiphaga sp. MLSB6-MA01. Next base: position 102,597 of record NZ_JBXAFV010000006.1, read on the forward strand.
GTGGCCCGCCAGCCGGGATCGACCACGGTGGTCGCGTTGGCGTCGGTGATGATGGCCGGACCGGGGATGACGTCGCCGGCCCGCAGGTCGGCGGCGGCATAGAGCGGGCTGTCCTGCCACGCACCGGCCGCGTGGATGGGGGCGCTGTCGCGGGCCCGGAGGGACGTGCCGGCCTCGCGCGCGGGGCGATCGAACCATGCGGCGCGCGCATCCCGGGGACCTTCGGCGGAGGTGGCTTCCGCCACCACGGCGTCGATCACCAGCGCACGGCCGGGCATGAGGAAGGCGAAGCGCTGGCGATAGGCGCGCTCGAACTCCGCCAGCATGGCCGGGGTCTCGCCCAGCGGGACCGGCAGCGCGGTGTCGGTTCCTTCGTAGCGCAGGTAGGCGCGTTCGGCGATGCGTATGCCGGCCGCGTCGCAACCCTGGGCCAGGAGCTCGCCGCTGGCCGCGCCGCCCAGCTCGTCCAGTACCCGGCGCGCTTCGGCCCGTCCGTCGGCGTCGAAGCGGCGTTCCACCGAGCGTTCCCGCACGGCGGTCGCGACGGCCAGGCCCATGCCGTAGGCCGACAGCACGCCGGCCAGCGGATGGATCAGCACGCGCGGCATGGCCAGCGCGTCCGCGACGGCGCAGGCATGCTGGCCGCCGGCGCCGCCGAAAGTGGTCAGGGTGTAGCGGGTGATGTCGTAGCCCCGCTGCACGGAAATCAGCTTGATCGCGTTGGCCATGTTGGTGACCGCGATTTCGAGGAAGCCGTGGGCCAGTTCTTCGGGCGTGGTGGCGCGGCCGGTGCCGCGCCCGACTTCGCGGGCCAGCTCGGCGAAGCGCGCGCGGACCACGTCGGCGTCCAGGGGCTGGTTGCCGTCCGGGCCGAACACCGCGGGAAAGTGGGTCGGCTGGATCCGGCCCAGCATGACGTTGGCGTCGGTGACGGTCAGCGGGCCGCCGCGCCGGTAGCAGGCCGGGCCGGGGTCGGCGCCGGCCGATTCGGGGCCCACGCGCAGCCGCGTGCCGTCGAAGCGCAGGATGGAGCCGCCGCCGGCGGCCACCGTGTGGATGCTCATCATGGGCGCGCGCAAACGCACGCCCGCCACCAGCGTATCGAAGGTGCGTTCGTACTCGCCGGCGTAGTGGGACACGTCGGTCGAGGTGCCGCCCATGTCGAAGCCGATGACCCGGTCGAAGCCGGCGGCGGCCGACACGCCGGCCATGCCGACGATGCCGCCGGCGGGGCCGGACAGGACGGAGTCCTTGCCCTGGAAGGCGCGGGCGTCGGTCAGGCCGCCGCTCGATTGCATGAACTGCAGGCGCACGCCGGGCAGGGCGGACGAGACGCGGTCCACGTAGCGGCGCAGCACGGGCGACAGGTAGGCATCGACCACGGTGGTATCGCCGCGCGCGACGAAGCGGATCAGCGGCGAGACGGCATGCGAGGCGGAGACCTGCGCATAGCCCAGCTCGCGCGCGATCTCGGCCAGCCGCAGCTCGTGCGCCGGGTTGCGGTAGCCATGCATGAGCGCGATGGCGATGGACTGGTAGCCCTGAGCCCGGCCTCCGGCGAGGGCCGTCCAGGCCTGCGCCTCGTCCAGTTCCGCGACGACGGCACCGTCCGCCGCCAGGCGTTCGTCGATCTCGGCCACCCGGCTGGCGAGCTGCTCGGGCAGCACGATCTCGCGGTCGAACAGGCGTGGCCGGTTCTGGTAGGCGATGCGCAAGGCGTCGCGGAAGCCCCGCGTGACGGCCAGCAGCACGCGCTCGCCCTTGCGTTCGAGCAGGGCGTTGGTGGCGACCGTGGTGCCCATGCGCACGACCTCGATGCGATCGGCGGGCACCGGTTCGCCCGGAGCCAGCTCCAGCAGGCGGCGTATGCCTTCGACGGCGGCGTCGTCGTAGCGCCCGGGGTTCTCGGACAGCAGCTTGGCGGTCGCCAGCGTACCGTCGGGACGGCGCCCGATCACGTCGGTGAAGGTGCCGCCGCGGTCTATCCAGAATTCCCAGCGGGCGTGGTCGGAGGGAGAGGTCGTATTCATAGCGATGAGGCCGCGCGAGCGGCCTGGTCATAAAGGCCCGACAGCATGCGCAGGCGCCGGGCCACATCGGACAGCGAGGCGCCATCGGCCAGTTCGCCTTCGACGCTGGCGAGCAGGCAGCGGCCCCGGACGGCGCGGAAGCGGTCGATCAGCGCCGCGCCTTCGGCCGTGGTGGCGTAGAACACTTCCTTGCCGAGCTTCTCGCCGCGCACCAGGCCCAGGCCGGCCAGTTTTTTGAGCGAATAGTTGATGACGTGCGTATCTTCGTAGTTGAGGGTGAAGCAGATGTCGGCCAGCTTCTTGCCGCGCTCGCGGTGATGGACGTGGTGCAGCACCAGCACGTCCGTGACCGCGAGATCGGTCACGCCGGCGGCCGCCATGCAGCGCACCACCCATCGGCTGAACGCGTTGTGGGCGATGATGAGCCCGAACTCGAGTTCGGAAAGCTCCGCGTGCGGGCCGGTGGCCAGGTGCGCCGACGACAGGATACGCAGGCGTTCGCCGGGGCCGTCGGATGCCTCGTCGTGCCGGGCGTCATTCGTCATCGTCGTCGCCCTCGATGACGAACAGGCGTTCCTTGGGAGGGGCGATCTCGGTCACGAGATCGCGCACCAGCGGCTTGTTGGGCAGGGGTTCGACCGTGTGCGAGCTACCCGGCTCCAGCCTGGCCAGACAGGCGTACACGACCTTGCCGTCCAGGCGCATCATGCATTCCTTGCAGGCGTTGGCGTTGATGCAGGCATAGCGGAAGGCCAGCGTGTCGTCCTGGTGCGCGCGCACCCAGCGCAGCGCGTCCAGCAGCGAGGCGGCCGCCTGGGGCGGCACGTCGTACTCGACGACGCGGGGCTCGGTATCGGCGCCGGCGCGCCGGATCTTCAGGCGGATGGAGTCGTTGGGCGATGTCATGCGATGTCCTCCTGCGCGGCCTCGAGGCGCTGAACGGGCTGGCGGGCCAGCGTCCATTGGCCGTCGCGCCAGGCGATGGTCTGGTTCAGCGTCCAGGCGTCTTCCTGCCCGGGATGGTCTTCGCGCTGGTGGGCGCCGCGGCTCTCGCGCCGCGCCAGCGCGCAGCGCGTCACCGCTTCGGCCACCAGCAGCATGTTGCGCAGGTCCAGCGTGTCCAGCCGCACGGGATCCTGCGGACCGCCGCCCGGCAGGTCGTCGCCGGCCCGGGTCCGCAGCGCGTCCAGTTCGCTCAGCGCGCGCAGTAGTCCTTCCTCGGTGCGGAAAGGGCCGACGTGGGTTTGCATCAGCGCCTGCAATTCCTCGATCAGCGATGCGGCATTGCGCCCGTCCGGTTCGCCGTGGCTCGGCGCGAGCCGCTGCAGCCAGGGGCGGGCCAGGGCCTCGAGTGCTTCCAGCGGCGGCGGTTCCGGGCAGTCGGCGGCGGCGACGCGTCCGGCCCGCAGCCCGAAGGCGATGGCCTCGGTGATGGCGTTGCCCGACAGCCGGTTGGCGCCGTTGGCGCCGCCCACGGCCTCGCCCGCGGCATACAGGCCGGGCACGTCGGTGGCGAGGTCGGTGTCCACCCGGATTCCGCCCATGTGATAGTGGGCGATGGGCGCCACTTCTATCATCTGCTTCGTCAGGTCGATGCCCGCCTTGGCCAGCTTGTTGATGATGGGGCCGAACGCCGCGCGCAGCGTGTCTTCCGGCACGTGGCGGAAACTCAGCCACGCGCCGCCGGCCGGCGTGCCGCGGCCGGCCTCGACTTCCTTCAGGATGGCGTAGGTCGCGGCGTCGCGGGTGGTGGTGTAGCCCTGGCCTTCGGCCGCGTTGCCGTAGCGCTCGACGAATTCCTCGCCCTGGTTGTTCAGCAGTTTGCCGCCCAGCTTGTAGCGGAAGGGGTCCCACATGATGGGGTCGAAGCCGACCAGGCGCGGTGCCAGGTGGCCGATGGGGAAGAACTGCACGAACTCCATGTCGATCAGCCGTGCGCCCGCGCGCAGGGCCAGCGCGAAGCCGTCGCCGCCCATGTTGAGCGAGGCGCTGTTGCGGCGGTAGAGCCGGGTCAGGCCGCCCGTGGCGATGATGGTGGCCGCGGCGCGTATCAGGACCGGGTCGCCGGTGCCCAGGTGCAGCGCCACCGCGCCGACGACGCGGCCGTCCTGGCGCAGCAGCTCCACCACCAGCAGGTCGCCCACGCGCCGCACGCCCGCCTCGCGCGCGGCCTGCGCGCGCAGGGTCTTGGCCACGGCCGGACCGGTGTTCAGGTAGTCCACGTAGACGCAGCGCGGCCGGTCGTGGCCGGGGGCGCGGGTCTGCGCCATCCGCTCGCCGTCGCGGGCCCAGCCCACGCCCCAGCGGTCGAGCAGGCGGATCGCGTCCACGCCTTCCTCGCACAGCAGCCGTGCCAGCGGTTCGCTGCACAGGCCGCGGCCCGCCGCCAGCGTGTCGCGCAGGTGGTGTTGCCAATGGTCGGGCCCCTGCTCGCCCAGGGCGGCGGCCACGGTCATCTGCGCCATGATGGTGGCGCCGCCGCGCCCGATCAGGCTGCGGTCGGCCAGCAGCGCGCGCTTGCCGGCCCGCGAGACGGCGATCGCCGCGCTCAGGCCGGCGCCGCCGGCGCCTATCACCAGTACGTCGGTGTCCAGCGTGTGCAGGGTGGGATGGGACATGTTCATTCTCCGTCGGGGACCGGTGCCCCCTCCAATTCTCGGACCGGGGCCTCGGCGCCCAGGTAGGCGCGCCGCACGGCGGGGTCCGCCGCGAGGTCGGCGGCCCGGCCTTGCAATACCACGTGGCCGTGCTGAAGCACATAGGCGCGGTCGGCCAGTTCCAGCGCGATGCGGGCGTTCTGTTCGACCAGCAGGATGGTCTGGCCGGATTCCTTCCAGCGGAACAGCACTTCGTAGACGGCATCGACGAACTTGGGCGACAGGCCCATCGACGGTTCATCGATGCAGACCAGCCGCCCCCGCCGCAGCCACGCGCGGCCCAGCGCCAGCATCTGCTGTTCGCCTCCCGACAGCGTGCCGGCCAACTGGCCGCGGCGCTCGGCCAGGCGGGGGAAGGCCCGGAACACCTCATCGAGGTCGCCGGCCAGGGCGGCCTTGTCGTGGCGCCGGGGGTAGGCGCCCAGCAGCAGGTTCTCGCGCACCGTCATGTCCGGGAAGACGCGGCGTCCCTCGGGTACGCTGGCCACGCCCAGATCGATGACCTCGGCGGGCGCCAGGCCCTGGATCTCGCGCCCGTCCAGCAGGACGCGGCCGCGGGACGGGCGGGCCAGGCCCAGCACCGATTTGAGCGTCGTGGACTTGCCCGAGGCATTGCCGCCCAGCACGGAGACCACTTCTCCGGCCTGGACGTGAAGACTGATTCCGAACAAGGCCTGGACGGCGCCGTAGTGCACGTCGACCGCGTCCAGCCGCAGCAGGGGGGAAGAGGGGGGCAGCTCAGCCAAGATGGGCATCCGAATTGACCGGCCGCTTGCGCGCGCGGCCGAGGTAGGCTTCGACGACTTCGGGATGGTCCAGCGCTTCGGCCGGTGTGCCGGTGGCCAGTACCCGTCCCTGGTTGAGGACGATGGCGTGGTCGGCGATGCGGCGGACCAGCGACAGTTTGTGTTCGACGACCAGGATGCCGAGCTGCGGCTGCTCCGCGCGCAGCGCGAGCAGCAGGTCGGTGAGTTCCGCGGTCTCGCTGGGGTTCATGCCGGCCGCGGGCTCGTCGAACAGCACGAAGCGCGGCCGGGCCGCCAGTACGCGCGCCAGTTCCAGGCGCCGCCGGTTCGCGTAGGACAGGCTGTAGGCCGGCTGGTCGCGCCGCGGCCAGAGCCGGTCGCCGAAGCGTTGCAGGGCCGCGCGGGCGCGCTCCCGCGCCTCGGCACGGCGGCGGCGCCAGGCGGGCAGGTCGAACAGTTCGCCGGCGATCTCGGTCAGCGGATCGACCAGCCGCGCGGATCCCGTCCGGCCCAGCAATCCGGCCTGGGTGCCCAGCATCACGCTGTCCCAGACGCTCAGCGCGGGGAAGACCCGCGAGGTCTGGAAGCTGCGGCCCAGGCCCAGCCGGGCGATGCGCTCGGGGGCCAATCCGTCGATGCGGCGGCCGTCCAGGAAGACATGCCCCGAAGAAGGCTTCTCGACCCCGCTCAGCAACTGGATCAGGGTCGACTTGCCGGCGCCGTTGGGGCCCACCAGCGCCACGGTCTGGCCCGGGCCGACGGTGAAGCTGACGTCGTCCACCGCCTTGACGCCGCGGAAATGGCGGCTCAGGCGCTCCACCCGCAGTCCTCGTTGTTCATCGCGAGTCGTCATATCAGTCGTTCATGGCAAAGAGGAGTCCGTTGCGACGCGTGTTTCGATCGAGGGCACAGCGGATCCGGCTTTGCCGGTCCGCCAGTGCCGCCCCCTTGAGGGGGCGCGCGTAGCGCGTAGGGGGTGGGTTTCATCTTGCTCCGAGGAGGCCATGCGGGCGCAGGCGCAGCATGATCAGCAGCGCCAGTCCGTAGGCCACCATGCGCCATTCGGCGAAGGGCCGCAGCAGTTCCGGCAGCAGGGTCAGCGCGAAGCCGGCCAGCGCCGCGCCGGTCAGGTTGCCCAGGCCGCCCAGCACCGCGATGGTCAGCAGCAGGATGGAGGCGCTGACGGTGAAGCTCTCGGGGCTGACCACGCTCTGCACATAGGCGAACAGTCCGCCCGCGAGGCCCGCCAGCAGGCCGGAACAGGCGAAGCCCACGAGCAGGTAGCGGCGCACCGGCAGTCCGGCGGTGTGCGCGGCCAGCCTGTCCTCGCGTATGCCGCGCCAGGCCCGGCCCACGCCGGAGTCCAGCAGGCGCTGCGCCAGGAACAGCGCGAGTCCGGCCACGGCCGCCACCAGCCAGAACTTGCCGGCCAGGCTGGTGAGCGACTGCCCGCCCAGCAGTGCCAGCCTGGGGGCGGGAATGCCGATGAAGCCCATGGGGCCGCGCGTGACATCCAGCCAGCTCATGAAGACCAGATAGCCGATCTGCCCGACGGCCAGCGTGCCCAGCGCCGCCGTATGGCCGCTGAGCTTGAGCAAGGGCAGGGCGGCCACCACCGCCACACAGGCGGTGGCCAGCGCGGCGCCGACCAGGGCCGCCTCCGCCGGCCAGCCGAGATTGCGGGCCAGCAGGCCCACCGCGTAGGCGCCCACGCCATAGAAGGCCGCGTGGCCGATGGACAGCACGCCCAGCGCGCCGGAGACCAGCGTGACGCTGGCCACCAGCAGGGCGAAGATCATGGCGTAGACCACCGCCTGGAGAAAGTAGGCGTTTTGTGTGAGCGCGGGCAGCAGCGCCAGTACGGCGGCCGCCGCCAGGAAGCCCCAGGGGGGAAGCTCCCAGGCGCGCACGGCGCCGCGCTGGCTGGACGACGAAGCCAGCACGCTGGTGGTCGGCATGGCGCCCGCCGCGCCGCTGGCGCCGCCCAGCGCGTCCAGGCGCCGGTCGCCCAGGAGGCCGTGCGGCCGGAAGACCAGGAAGACCAATACCAGAGAGAACGCCACCAGGTCGCGCGACCCTTCCCCGATGTAGGCGCTGGCCAGCGTCTCCACCACGCCCAGCAGCAGGCCGCCCAGCACCGCCCCCGGCGTGCTGGTCAGGCCGCCCAGCAGCGCCGCCGCGAAACCCTTCAGGCCGAAGGGCAGCCCCATCTGCGGGAACACGCTCTTGAAATAAAGCGCGACCAGCACGCCGCTCAGGGCGCCCAGCGCGCCGGCCAGGGCGAAGGCCAGTTGCCGCACGCTGCCGGTGCGCACGCCCAGTTGCGCCGCGGCGTCGCGATCCTGCGCGGTGGCGCGCAGCGCGCGGCCCCACCACGAGCGCGACAGGAACAGCGTCAGGGCCAGCGTGGCCAGCGCGCCGAAGCCGAAGATCAGCAGGTCGGTGCTGGTGAGGTAGGCATTGCCGAAGTAATACGTGGCTTCGTCGAACGACACCGGGAAGGACTGGCTCTCGGGCGACCAGATGATCTCGGCCAGTTGTTCGAGGATGAGGCTGATCGCCAGGGTGGACAGCACGGGGGCGATATAGGGCGCGTTCTCCAGGGGCCGCAGCGCCACCCGTTCGAGCAGCATGCCGAGCAGCGCGACGATGAGCACCGAACCGGTGGCCGCCACGGGCAGCGGCAGTTGCAGCAGGGCCACGCCGGTGAAGGCGATGAAGGCGCCCAGCATGAACAGCGCGCCCTGCGCGAAATTGATGAGATTGGAAACGCCGAACACCAGCGAGAAGCCGAGCGCGATCAGCGCATAGACCTGGCCGATGGCCAGGCCGTTCAAGATCTGGCTGGCGAATAATTCGAGCATGGGAGTGAGTGCGGTTGCCGGAAAAGGTTGCGCCGGCCGCGCCGTGAGGCGGGCCGGCGGCAGGCGCGTAAGGGAATTACCTGGCCAACTGGAATTCGCCGTTGCGTATCACGAGGAAAGTAGGTGCCTTGCGGACGTTGCCGTTCTCGTACTTGGTCACGCCGGTGACACCCTCGTAGGGCGGGCCGCTCGCCAGTTCGTCGCGCACGCTCTGGCCAGTCAGTGGCTTGCCCGACTGCACGGCCCGGCGAATGGCGGCCACGCCCACGCCGGCCGCGTCATAGGCCAGCGCGGCGAACTGGTCGGGCGTCCGGTTGTACTTGGCGCGGTAGGCATCGACGAAGGCTTTCTTGGACGGATCGCCGGCGAAGAAGATGCTGTGGACGACCACGCCCTCGGCGGCCTTGCCCGCCAGTTCGATGAACTTGGGCGAGGTCAGCGGCACGCCGCCGCCCACCGGGATGTCGACGCCGGCCTGGCGCAACTGCTGGATGAAGATCGACGCTTCCTGGTAGGGCAGGGCCAGGAATACGCCGTCGGGCTTGAGCGACTTGATCTTGCTGACCAGCGGCCGGAAATCCCGGGCGTTGGGCATCACGGCCTCGGTCAGCAGCACCTTGCCGCCGTCTTTCTCGATGGCGGCCGAGGTGGCCTTGACGGTGAACAGGCCCCAGTCGTCCTGCGAATACGGGATGACGATGCGATTGGCCTTGAGCTGCTTGTGGATGGTGTCGGCGTTGTACTGGGCCAGCACGTCATCGGTATTGTTCTGCCGGAATTGATAGGGGCTCTGCTTGCTGAAGTCGGGGTGCGACGAGGTCGGGCTGATCTGCGCGATCTTCGCTTCGGTGAAGATGGGCGCCGCCGCCAGCGACGCCGTGGTCGACCAGGAGCCGATGGCTAGCACCACGCCGGGCGTGGCCACGATCTTGCGCGCCACGGTGGCCGCTTCCTGCGGCGAGTTGCGGTCGTCCTCGACCACCAGCCTGACCGGGCGGCCGTTGATGCCGCCGTCGGCGTTGACCTTGTCCAGATAGAGTTCGACGGCGTTCTTGAAGCTGGCGCCGTATTCGGCGAAATTGCCGGACAAGTGGGTGAACAGCCCGATGGCGATGGGAGGTTCCGCGGCCAGGACGGGGGCGGACAACAGGCTGGAGACGGCGGTGGCGGCCAGCAGGCGGTGGAAGGTGAGTCGCGTCGGCACGTTGATTTCTCGGTCGATGATGAAGGACAAGCGACACCGCAACGTCGGCGTCGGCGGGCTGTGGCTCGACGCAAACGTTATGCTTTCATCGATAAAACATCAACGTATTGTTACTAATAAGCTTATGTGAATATCGCGCCTGGCCACCCCGGCCGGCGCGATCCTGCCGGCCGGGCTACAGCAGGGACTGCCCGTATTGCAGTACCTGGTCGCAGACCTTTTCGGTGATCTGCTGCTTGAGCCCGCCGCCGCTGCCCAGTTCCATCTTCTGGCCGCTGTTGCCGCCCAGGATGCCGCTCAGGCCCTCGCGGTAGCCGGGGTCGGACTGGGCCTGCTGTTCTCCGCCGAGTTTGCCCAGCAGCTTGTCCTTGACCGACGAGGCGCCGCCGCCCAGGTAATTGTTCTTGGCGCAGTAGGTCAGGATGCCGGTGATGTTGCCGGTGCCGACGGATCCCAGCGAAGGCATGGAGGCGCCGCCCAGGCCTCCCAGCAGCGAGCCGCCGCCCGACGATTGCTGGCTGCCGCCGCCCAGCGCGCCCTTGACGGAATCCAGGAGCTGGGCCTGGACGGTGGTGGCGCCGAGGAACAGGCCCAGGGCGATGGCGGCGAGACGGGGGACGGTGGTCGACATGTTTATCTCCTTGACGGCTTGGATGAGTCCGGCGAAGGCCGAGAGGCGATCCGCCGGATGCCGTTCAAGCGTATACCAGGATGATGACGCGGACCAGTTGCCTTTGCCGATCCTGACGCGCGGCTGAAATGGCGCATTTCCCGGATCTTTGCCCGTGCTCTACACTCGTGCGGGCCCCCTCCAGCCACCTCCCGCAACGGATACCGCACCGTGTCTCTCGCCGCTTCGCGCACTTCCCGCCCGCTCGTCATTGCCTCGGTGGTTGCGGCCATGTTCATGATCGCCATCGAGGCGACCATCGTGGCGACCGCCATGCCGCAGATCGCCGGGGACCTGGGCGGGCTGAAGCTGTACAGCTGGGTGTTCGCCTCGTTCCTGCTGACCCAGACCGCGATGACCGTGGTCTTCGGGAAATTGTCCGACATCTACGGCCGCAAGCCGATGATGCTGGCCGGCATCGCCGTGTTCCTGCTGGGATCGGTGCTGGCGGGCTTCGCGTGGTCCATGCCGTCGATGATCGTGTTCCGGCTTGTCCAGGGCATAGGCGCGGGGGCGATCCAGCCGGTGGGCATGACCATCGTGGCGGACCTGTATCCGGTGCGCGAGCGCGGCAAGGTCCAGGGGTATCTGGCCAGCGTGTGGGCGATTTCCGGCGTGCTGGGGCCGATGCTGGGCGCGCTGGTCATCCACCAGTTCTCGTGGGCGTGGATCTTCTGGATGAACGTGCCGCTGGGCCTGCTGGCCATGGCGGGCTTCGTGTTCTTCCTGCACGAACAGCGCGAGCGGCGGCCGATGTCCATCGACGTGACCGGTGCCGCGCTGTTCACGGCCACCGTGGCGGCATTGATGTTCGCCTTGACCGACGCCGGCGACGGCCTGGCAGGCCGGGCGTGGATGGCCGCGGGAGCTTTCGTCGTCTGCCTGGTCCTGTTCGTGCTGCAGGAGCGGCGCGCCGAGCATCCCGTCGTGTCCTTCGCGTTGTGGAGCCGGCGGCCGGTGGCCGCGGCGAATATCGCGATGCTGCTGGGAAGCATGGTCATCATGGGGTTGACGACCTTCCTGCCCATGTATGTGCAGAGCGTGCAACATCGGACGCCGGTGGTGGCGGGACTGGCGCTGACCATGATCATGGTGGGCTGGCCGCTGGGTTCCACCGTGGCGGCCAAGGTGTTTCCCCGCTACGGCCTGCGGCCCATGATGCTGCTCGGCAGCGTGCTCGTGCCGATCGGCGCCTGTGCGTTCCTGTTGCTGACGCCGGACAACTCGCCGGTGCTGGCGGGCGCGGGCTCGCTCGTCGTGGGGCTGGGCATGGGTTTCATGGGGGTCTGTTCGCTGGTGCTGATCCAGGAGATCGTGGATGTATCCGACCGCGGCAGCGCGACGGCTTCCAACATCTTCGCGCGCAACCTGGGCAGCACATTGGGAGCGGCCGCGCTGGGCGCGGTATTCAATTTCGGGCTGGCCCGGGCCACCGCGGATGCGCCCATTTCCTCGGAGCAGCTCAAGCACGCGCTGGAGTCCGCCGCTGGCTCGAATCCCGTCATCCAGGCCGCGATGCAGGAGTCCCTGCACATGACGTTCTGGGCGGTGCTGGCCATCTCGCTGCTGGTCATGGCGGCCACGGTCTGGATGCCCCGGACTTCCGTGGGGCGCTTGAGCCGGTCCGCCGCCAAGATGTAAGCGTCGGCATCGGCGCGGGGAGCCGGCGTCGGGGGGGGGGGGGGGGGGGGGGGGGGGGGGGGGGGGGGGGGGGGGGGGGGGGGGGGGGGGGTGGGGGGGGGGGGCCGGCGTCGGCGCTGTGCCCCCGACCCCCCACGGCCGCGAGCCCCGGCGACACGGCGCCTTCGGGCGCTTGCGGACCGCGCGCGCGCTCGGGGCCGGGCACGGATGTTACGGCCTGTGAGGCCGATGGCCCGTTCTCGCATACATACGGCAACCTGGCGCCCCGTCTGTTTTTGGCACGATGGCGGCGTCAGGAACCCGATTGGAGATTGCCGTGAAACGAAGCTATTTTTCCGCCGTGGGCGCCGGCCTGATCGTGATGGCGTCGGCCGCGATGGCGCAGGCGCCGCAAGGCGCGCCCGAGCCCGGCCCCGCGCAGGGCGTGACGCCCGCGCAGCCCCGGCCCGCGTCCAGCGTGTCGGACGACCAACTGCGCAAGTTCGTGAGCGCCGCGCAGAAGGTGGCCATGATTTCCCAGGAGTACACGCCGCGGCTCAACGCCGCGACGGACGCCGCGTCGCAGCAGCAGGTGCACAAGGAGGCCGATGGCAAGATGGTCGACGCCGTGCACCGCGAAGGCCTCACGGTGGACGAGTTCAACGGCATCGGCCAGGCCGTCGAACAGAATCCCGGCCTGGCCCAGCGCGCGCGCGACATGGCCAAGTAGGGCATCGCGGGCCGGCGCCCGCGATGTGTCAATGCAGTCAGCCGAACAGCTTGTTGGCGGTGCGCGCCACCAGCTCGCCCTGGAAGCGCGCGCCCGCGAGATCGGCCGCCGAGGGTTGGCGGGAGCCGTCGCCGCCGGCGATGGTGGTCGCGCCGTAGGGCGCGCCGCCCACGATCTCGGTCAGGGTCATCTGGCCCTGGTAGCTGTACGGCAGGCCCACCACCACCATGCCGAAGTGCAGCAGGTTGGTGATGATGGAGAACAGCGTGGTCTCCTGGCCGCCGTGCTGGGTGGCGGTGGAGGCGAACGCGGCCCCGACCTTGCCGTTCAGGGCCCCTCGCGCCCACAGGCCGCCGGTCTGGTCGAGGAAGGCGGCCATCTGCGAGGACATGCGCCCGTAGCGCGTGCCGGTGCCGACGATGATGGCATCGTAGTGTTCAAGATCGGCCACGGTGGCCACGGGAGCGGCCTGGTCCAGCTTGAAGTGGGCATTCTTCGCGACCTCGGCCGGCACGGTTTCCGGCACGCGCTTGATGTCCACCTGGGCGCCGGCGCCGCGCGCCCCCTCGGCGACGGCTTCGGCCATTTTTTCGATATGGCCGTATGACGAGTAATAGAGAACCAGGACTTTGCTCATGGAACCTCCTTGAGGCGCGCTACTTGAGCGATTTCAGGTATTCGATCAGGTCCGCGCGCTGTTTGGGGTCGGCCACGCCCGAGAACGGCATCACGTTGCCGGGCATGGCCGCCTGCGGGTTGGCGAGATAGGCGTCGAGCGTCTTGTCGTCCCATACGGTAGTCGAGCTTTTCATCGCGCGCGAGTAGCGGAATCCCGCGAAGGACCCGGCCTTGCGGCCGATCACGCCCTTCAGGCTGGGGCCCGCGCCGTTGGTGCCATCGACGGAGTGACAGGCCGCGCATTGGGCGAAGGCGGCCTTGCCCGCGTTGAGGTCCTGGCCGAGCGCGGGGAACGCGGCGGCGCCCAGCGCGAGGGCGCAGGCGGCGAGAGGTCTGAACGTCATGATGATTTTTCCTGGCTTGGGCGACCCGTCCGGGCGGGCCGCGGTTTCGGGAGTGTCGGGGAGGCGATGGGTCAGGACAGCATGCCGGGCCTGGCGACGTAGCGCACGAGGTCGTCTCCCAGCCTGAGGGCCAGCGCTGCCAGTGGGCCCGTCGGGTTGTAGCCCGAATTGTGCGGATAGACCGAGGCGCCCACGACGAACAGGTTCTGCGCATCCCAATGCTGCAGGCGGGGAGAAACCACGCTGGTCTTGGGATCGGTGCCCATGACGGTGCCGCCGGTGACGTGCGTGCTCTGGTATTGGCGGGTGTCGAAGGGCGACTTGCGCGCGACGGCGGGGCCCACGATGTCGGCGCCGGCGGCCTTGGCCATGTCCTCCATCTTGCGGGTGACCCAATCGGACATCTTCAGTTCGTTGTCGCGGAAGTCGAAGGTCATGCGCAGCAGCGGCTGCCCGTAGGCGTCGGTATAGGCCGGATCCAGGCTCAGGTAGTTGTCGCGATGCGGATAGCAACTGCCCTGGATACCCATCGCCATGGAGTGGGCGTACCAGTCGGCGTTCGCCTTCTTCCAGGCGGTGCCCCATTGCGGCGTGCCCGGCGGCAGGCGGCGGCTGTTGATCGGGCGGCCGCCGAACTGGCTCGCGCCGATTCCGCCTCCGCCGAGGAAGCCGAGTCCGGCGTGATCGAAGTTGTCGTTGTTGAAATCGTCCATCACCATCTGCGTGCTGCCGGTGGCCAGATAGGGATTGAACCAGCGGTCCTTGAAGAACAGGTTGACGCCCGAGTTGGTCTGATAACAGAAGTTCTTGCCAACCACGCCGCTGTTGGACACCGGGTCGTAGGGCTTGCCGATCTTGCTGGTCAGGAGCAGCTTGGTGTTGGTCATCGTGAATGCCGCCAGCACCACCACGTCGGCGGGCTGCTCGTATTCCTGGCCGGTCATCAGATCCAGGTAGCGCACCCCCGTGGCCCGTTTGGCGCGGCTGTCGTAGTTCACGCCCAGCACGTGGGTGTGGAGCCGGATCTCGAAGCCCTTGCGTTCCCGCAGCATGGGGTAGAGCAGCACTTCGGGCGAACCCTTGGCCTTGGCCTCGCAGATGAAGCGTTCACAGTGGCCGCAGTATTGGCACTGGCCGAGTTTCTGGCCGTCGGGGTTGGTGTAGGGGCCGGAGGAATTCGCGGCCGGCGTGGGGAAGGGGTGGTAGCCCAGGCGCGTGGCCAACTCCTTGAACACCACGCCGGCTTCCGTGCTTTCCAGCGGTTTCTGGGGGTATTCGCCGCGGCGGGGCGCCTCGAAGGGATTGCCTCCCGCCTGGACCTGCCCGTCGATGTTGCCCGCCTTGCCCGACAGGCCGAACAGGCGCTCGAACAGGTCGTGATAGGGCTCCAGTTCCTTGTAGGTGACTCCCCAGTCCTGTAGGGGCATGTCGGCGGGTATGGCCTTCGCGCCGTAGCGCTGCACGTGATGGCTGCGCAGCATGGGATCGTATTCGGCCCAGCGCCAGGTGTGCCCGTTCCAGTGGTTGGCGGCCCCGCCCATGCCCTCGCCGGGCAGGAAGGCCTCCATCCAGCGTACCGGCAGCGCGACGTCCTTGCTGTGATAGCGCAGCGAATAGGTCTGCACCGACCAGTCCTGCACCAGGCCCTGGCGTACGTCCCAGCGCAGCTCGTCGCGCTGGGTGGGAAGCTTGGCCTCCGCGCCGTCGGTATGGTCGCCGCCGCGTTCCAGCACGACGACCTCCACGCCTTTGTCGGTCAACTGGCGCGCGATCAGCCCGGCAGTCAGCCCGCCGCCGACGATGACGACGGTGCGCTTGTTCAGTGTCTTCATGGTGGGCCTCTCAGCTGAAGTCGGCGATGGACTTGGGATCCTTGGCTCCCGGGAACGGCTTGCCACGGAACTCGACCATGTCGATCGTGTGCGTGGCGGGCAGGCCGGGGTAGCCGATCATGCGCCAGAAGACCTTGTCGTAATTGCCGCCGTAGATGGGATCGGCGAAACAGGCCTGGGTGAAGAGGGGGTAGACGATGCCGTTGAACCAGTACGCCAGGTCGAGTTCGCCCTGCTTGACCTTGCCCGCTCCGAGATCCTTCAGGAAGGCGTCGGCCTCCGTCGGCGTGAACTGGTCGAAGGTCTTGTTCGAACGTGCCTTGGCCGCTTCGTTGGCGGCCGCGACGCCTGCCTTGAAGTGCTGCTCGGGCGTGAGCGGAAGCTGCGGTCCCTGTTGGGGCAGGCCTTCCGCGAAGGGCGCGCGCATATAGCGTTTGTAGCCCTTGCCATAGGCGCCGGCGAGCTGGCGGTCGATGTAGATCGCCAGGCCGCAGTCCACGCCGTTGGGCGTGTATTCGTCGGCCGGGCACATGGTGTTGACCAGTGTCTCGACGAAGGCGGCTTCGTCCGGGCTGAACGAGTTGTAGCCGTAGACGTCGTTGACCTTGGGGCCGGGAGGAGGCGCCGCCGCGGGGGCCGTCTGCGCCTGGGCCGCGCCGGCCAGGGCGCCGGCCGCGGCGCCCGCCGCCAGTCCGGGCGCGAAGGGAAGGGACCCGGATACGGTGGCGACCTGCTGGAGGAAGCGTCGCCGGTTGTTGACTTCGCCGGTATCGTCAGCGTGCGTGGAATCACCCATGTTCAGCTCCTTGTAGGGTAGAACGCGTACTGTATGAACCCACGATACGTATAAGCAGCGACGCTTGTTGGATCGGATACTAGGCCTTCGCCCAGTCTTGGGCAAGCAAGCGCGACGAGGCCCGCGGCGAGAAATGTGTAATGAAGTGTTGCTCCGCCCTCAGGGCTTGAAGGCGCCGATGAAGATGGCGGGATCCACTCGCGCGTCGTTCAGGCTGACGTTCCAGTGCAGGTGGGGGCCGGTGGCGCGGCCGGTCGATCCGACCCGTCCGACTTCCTCGCCCCGCGCCACGTCCTGGCCCACGCGCACGTCTGTCTCGGACAGATGGCAGAACATGCTGATGAAGCCCTGCCCATGGTCGACGAACACGGTCTTGCCGTTGAAGAAATAGTCGCCCACCAGGACCACGCGCCCCGCGGCGGGCGCCTTGACCGGCGTGCCGGCGGGCACGGCGAAGTCCAGGCCGGAATGAGGGTTGCGCGGTTCGCCGTTGAAGAAACGCTGCAATCCGAAGGGACTGGACAGCCGGCCGCCGGCAACGGGGCGGTCCAGCATGACGTTGCTGGGGTCCTGCGGTCTGAAGGCACGGTAGGCGGCCAGTTGTTCGGCGGTTTCCTTCTCGATGCGCGCGAGATCGGCCGGATCCGGGTTGACCTGGCGCTTGTTCTTGAGCTTGATGTGCTGGGCGACGTAGGTCTTGGTCCCTACCTGGAAATCCAGCGTGCGCGTTCCCGCTTCCTCCCGCACCGCCAGCCGTTGCGTGCCGGGTTTGGTGCCCAGCGGGATGCCGACGACGGCGATCCACTGTCCGCTGTCGTCGCGCAGCACCATCGTCCGACGGTCGAGATAGGTCGCCACGGGGGCGGCGGGACTATCGCCCAGCGCGATGACGGCCACGCCGCCGGGCACGGGTTTGTTCAGCAGGCGGGTGATGAAGCTCTCGGCATGGACGGGAGCGGCGGCGCACAGGGCGGCCGCCCATAGCAGGCTGCGGGCAAGGATGGCAGGCATGGCGGGTACGGGGAAGGACATCGCCCCAAGCGTACAGGCTCCCGCCGCTGTCCCGCAAACGCGCCCGCTAGTCGCCGTCGAGTTCCCGGTAGTGGCGGAAGATGCCGTCGCCCCAGGGCAGGCGCCGTCCGCTTCCCAGATAGGCCTGGAGCTCGGGCAGGCCGCCGACGCGCGCATGCAGCGCCATCACGCCCGGGTGGTCGCGCGCGAGCGTCGTCATTCGGCGGGGGAAGGCGTACAGCAGGCCATCGACCAGATGGTAGAGCGACAGGTCGGCATAGGTCCAGCGGTGCCCGCCGCCGACCCAGTTGCCCCGGCGGGCCAGCACGCGTTCGAAATAGCCCAGGAACTTGGGCATGCGCTGGCCGCGGAAATCGCCGGCGCGCCGCAGCGCCTCCGTCTTTTGTTCCTCGTAGTACAGCCCGGAGGCGATGGGGTGATGGACATCGTGGGCCTCGGCCACCATGTCGGCGATGGTCAACTGGATCTGGTTGATCCACAGCCGGCCCGCCTGGTCGCCCGGCGCGAGGCCGTGGCGTTCGCCCAGGAAGAGCAGGATGTTGGCCGTCTGCGAGATCGTCATGTCGCCGGCGACCAGATAAGGGGGCGCGAAAGGGGGGCTGTCGCGGTCGGCGCACATATCGGCCACCAGGTCCGGCGCCAGGGTGCCGGATTCGCGCGCGCGGTCCCGGTAGGGGATGCCGCCGGCTTCCAGCGCCAGGCGGACGAACTCGCCGCGTCCGGGTATGCCATTCCAGTACCAGAGTTCATAGGTCATGCCGGCTCCTTGCGGTCTTGTGTTCAGAACTCCAGGCAGATCTTGCCGAAATGGGCATGCGCCGCCTCGTGGCGAAAGGCGTCGGCGATCTTGTCCAGGGGGAAGCGACGGTCGATCACGGGATGCAGGCCGATGGCCTCCAGCGCGCGCACCATCTCCTGCTGCTGCCGGCGGCTGCCCACGATGAGACCCTGCAGGCGCGCCTGCTTGGCCATCAAGGCCGCCGTGGGGATTTCGCCGCTGCCGCCGGTCAGCACGCCTATCAGCGAGATGTGCCCGGCCACGCGCACGGCCTTGATGGATTGCGCCAGCGTACCCGGGCCGCCGACTTCGATCACGTGGTCCACGCCCCCGCCGGTGAGCTTGCGCACCGTGTCGCCCCACTGCGGATCGCTCCGGTAGTTGATGACGTGGTCGGCACCCAGGGCGCGGGCGCGCGCCAGCTTCTCGTCCGAGGACGAGGTGACGATGACGGACGCGCCCATGGCCTTGGCCAGTTGCAGCGCGAAGACGGAGACACCGCCGGTGCCCAGTGCCAGCACCGTGTCGCCCGCCTTGAGCCGGTCGTCGCAGACCAGGGCGCGCCAGGCCGTCAGGCCGGCCGTGGTCAGCGTGGCCGATTCGGCGTGGTCGAGATGGCGGGGCGCGCGCGTGAACCAGGTCGCGGGGCGGACGATGGCCTCGCGCGCATAGCCGTCCACGCCGTCGCCGGGGACCGTGGAGAAATTGCCGACCCTGGCCTCGCCGTCCAGCCAGTGGGGGAAGAAGGTGGAGACCACGTGGTCGCCTTCCGCGAATTCCTCCACCCCCCGGCCTACCTGCTCGACCACGCCGGCGCCGTCCGCCATCGGGATGCGGCCGAAGTGGCGCTCGTCCGTGCGCAGGGCCACGAGGTAGTCGTGGTAGTTCAGCGAGCTGGCGTGCAGGCGCACGCGAATCTCGCCGGAGGCGGGGGGGCCCGGGTCGGGCAGGTCGATCAATTGGATATGGTCGAGCCCGCCTGGGGCTCCGAGCGCAACGGCTTTCATGACAGGTTCTCCTGGGCGGAATGCGGCGCGTGTTCGTATAAAATAACGCCGGGTGTTCCCGCTGTATATGCGGGAGCAGGTTCTGGGCATCGGTCGGGCCGCCGGTGCAGGATTGCTTTTGGATGATCTCGATGAACCAACACGCCCCCCGCCGGCCCGTTCCGCGCGCCCAGGATCTTGCTGCCCGGGCCCTGCTCACGCTGGAACGATTCCTCCACATCGAAGCCGTCAGCGGCATCGTGCTGCTGGCCGCGGCCGCCATCGCCCTGGTCTGGGCCAATTCTTCCTTCGCCTCCGGCTACCATGCCCTGTGGCACGCGCCGCTTACCTTCGGCGTGGGCAGCTACGTCGTTTCGCAGTCCCTGCATTTCTGGATCAACGACGCGCTGATGACGGTGTTCTTTCTCGTGGTCGGCATGGAAATACGGCGCGAGATCCACGAAGGCGCGCTGGCCAGCCTGGCCCAGGCGGCGCTGCCGCTGGCGGCCGCGCTGGGCGGCGTGGCGGTGCCCGCGCTGATCTATCTGGCGTTCAATGGCCAGGCGCCGCAGAGCCAGGGCTGGGCCGTGCCCACCGCCACGGACATCGCGTTCGCGGTCGGCGTGCTGGCGCTGCTGGGCCGATCCATCCCCGGCAGCGTGCGTATCTTCCTGCTGGCCCTGGCGATCATCGACGATATCGTCGCCGTGCTGATCATCGCGATGTTCTATTCCGGCGGGCTGGACTACACCGGGCTGCTCGTGGCCGCCGTGGGCATCCTGATGGTGCTGGCCTTGCAGCGGATGGGCGTGGGGTCCGCCTACGCCTATGTGCTGCCCGGCGCGGTGCTGTGGGTCGGCCTGTTGCAGACGGGCGCGCACCCCACGCTGGCGGGCGTCGTGCTGGGCCTGATGACGCCGGTGCTGCCCGCGCCGCGCCACGAGCACCCGCTGGACATCGTGCGCCGCGCCGCGGATTTCCTGGTGCGCGCGGGCGCCTCCGATACGGATGGCACGGCGGAGCAGGCGCGGCGGCTGCGGTGGGCGCAGCGCGAGTTGATCGCGCCCGTGACGCGCGTGCAGATGGCCCTGCATCCGTGGGTGGCCTATGTCGTCATGCCGCTGTTCGCCCTGGCCAACGCCGGTGTCACGCTGGACGGCGTGGACCTGTCGGCGTCCTCGTCGCAGGCCGTGATGCTCGGGGTGGCGGCGGCGCTGGTGCTCGGCAAGCCGCTGGGCGTCATCGCGGCCAGCTGGGTCGCGGTCCGGCTGGGGTGGTGCAGGCTGCCCGCCGGCGTCACGTGGAGCGGGGTCGCGCTGGTGGGGCTGCTGGCGGGCATAGGCTTCACGATGTCCATTTTTATCGCCAACCTGGCGTTCGCCGACGAGAACCTGCTGGGAGCGGCCAAGCTGGGCGTGCTGACGGCGTCCGCCGTCGCAGCCACGGCGGGCCTGGCATGGGGCGCCGTGCTGGCGCTCCGCGGCAGGCGCAAGGCGGTGCCGCCCCGGGAGGCGGGGGTGCCCTGAGGCCGCGGGGCGTCAGGGCTCGAAGTCCACCAGTTCGTCGCCGTCGTTCACCGAATCGCCGACCGCGAAACGGAAAGCTTTCACCCTTCCGTCGGTCGGGGCGCCGATCGTGTGTTCCATCTTCATGGCCTCGAGCACCAACAGCGGCGTGCCGGCGGCCACCCGCGCGCCGGGGGCCACCAGATGGGCGGCCATGCGGCCCGGCATGGGCGCGGTCAAGGCGGCGCCGGTGTCCGCGCCCTGTTCCCAGGCCAGCAGCGGATCGACCAGCGCGAGCGTCCAGGCCGTGCCTTCGCCGTAGACGAAGCGGCGGGCGCCATCCCGGTAGACCTCCGCCCGCAGCATGCGGTCCGGCAAGGCCGCCTCCAGTCGCGGGCCTTCCCCGCGCAGGCCCACGGAAACGGCCGAGCCGTCCAGCACGGCGGTCATCGTTCCGGGACCGGGCGTGACCGAGACTTCGCAGCGATGGCCGCCGCACGAGAACACGAACACCGTGGCGGCATCGGTGTTCAGGCGCCAGCCGTCGGCGCGCCAGGGGGAGCCGGGGGGGGCCGCGCCGGCGACATGCCGCATCTCGGCCAACGCGGCCAGCAGCCACGCCTCCCGGGGAGGCGCCGCGTCGGGTGCGAACAGGCGGTCGTGCTCGCGTTCGATCAGGCCGGTGTCGAGGTCGGCCTGATCGAACGAGGGCGTGGCCACCAGCCGCGACAGGAAGGCGAGGTTGGTGGGCGGGCCCACGATGCGGCAGGCGGACAGGGCCTGCCGCATGCGGGCCAGGGCCTCGCGCCGGTCGGCGCCGTGGACGATGAGCTTGGCGATCATCGGATCGTAGTGGGGGGTGATGGTGTCACCCTCGTCGACGCCGGCGTCCAGGCGCAGCCAGGGAGCGGCGGGAGGGGGGGCGAAGTGCCGGAGCCGTCCCGCCGCGGGCAGGAAGCCTTGCCCGGGATCCTCGGCGTAGAGGCGCGCTTCCAGCGCGTGGCCGCGGGGGGCCGGTGGCCGGAGATCGGGCGGCAGGGCTTCGCCGCTGGCCACGCGCAACTGCCATTCGACGAGATCCAGCCCCGTGATCATTTCGGTGACCGGGTGCTCGACCTGCAGCCGCGTGTTCATTTCCATGAAGTAGAAGGTCCCGTCCGGGTCGACGATGAATTCGACCGTGCCGGCGCCCACGTAGCCCACGGCGCGGGCGGCGTCGATGGCGGCCCGGCCCATGGCCTCGCGCCGCCCGGTGGCCATGCCGGGCGCTGGCGCCTCTTCCAGCACCTTCTGGTGGCGGCGCTGGACCGAACAATCGCGCTCGAACAGATGGACCATGTTGCCGTGGCTATCGCCGAAGACCTGGATCTCGATGTGGCGCGGACGCAGGACGTAGCGTTCGATCAGCATGCGATCGTCGCCGAAGGCCGCGGCGGCCTCCCGCTTGCAGGCGGCGAGCGCCGCGTCGAAGTCTCCGGCCCGGTCCACGCGGCGCATGCCCTTGCCGCCGCCGCCCGCGCTGGCCTTGATCAGCACCGGATAGCCGATGCGGGCGGCCTCGCGGGCCAGCAGTCCGGGGTCCTGGTCGTCGCCGTGGTAGCCCGGGGTGAGCGGCACGCCGGCCTTTTCCATCAAGGATTTGGCGGCCGACTTGGAACCCATCGCGCGGATCGCGCCGGCGGGCGGGCCGATGAAGACGAGGCCGGCGCGCTCGCAGGCCTCGGCGAAGGCGGCATTCTCGGACAGGAAGCCGTAGCCCGGGTGGACGGCCTGCGCGCCGCTGGCCAGCGCGGCCTCGATCAGCGCGTCCGCGCGCAGGTAGGAGTCCCGCGCCGGCGCCGGGCCGATGCGCCGGGCCGCGTCGGCCAGCCGGACATGCCGGGCGCCGGTATCCGCGTCCGAGTACACCGCCACGGCGGCCACGCCCAGCCGCCGGGCCGTGGCCATGATCCGGCAGGCGATTTCGCCGCGGTTGGCGATCAGGATCTTGTCGAACACGATGGGGTTTCCCTTGAGAGGTCCTACATCCGGAACAGGCCGAAGCGGGTCGGCTCCACGGGGGCGTTCAGCGCCGCCGCCAGCGACAGGCCCAGCACGCGCCGCGTCTGGGCGGGATCGATGATGCCGTCATCCCATAGCCGGGCCGTGGCGTAATAGGGATGGCCCTGGGTTTCGTACTGGCGGCGAATGGGCGCCTTGAACGCTTCCTCGTCTTCCTCGCTCCAGCCCTCGCCGCGGGACTGCGCGGTGTCCCGCCGTACCGTGGCCAGGACCGACGCGGCCTGTTCGCCGCCCATGACGCCGATGCGGGCGTTCGGCCACATCCACAGGAACCGGGGGCCGTAGGCGCGCCCGCACATGCCGTAGTTGCCGGCGCCGAAACTGCCGCCGATGATGACGGTCAACTTGGGCACGCGGGCGGTGGCGACCGCGGTCACCATCTTGGCGCCATCCTTGGCGATGCCGCCGTTCTCGTACTTGCGGCCCACCATGAAGCCGCTGATGTTCTGCAGGAAGATCAGCGGGATCTTGCGCTGGGCGCACAGTTCGATGAAGTGGGCGCCCTTCTGCGCCGATTCCGAGAACAGGATGCCGTTGTTCGCGACGATGCCCACGGGCATGCCGTACAGGCGCGCGAAGCCGGTGAACAGGGTGGGGCCGTAGCGCGCCTTGAACTCGTCGTAGCGCGATCCGTCCACCAGCCGGGCGACGACTTCGCGCACATCGTAGGGTTTGCGGACGTCCTGCGGGACGATGCCGTACAGCTCTTCCGCGCCGTGCTCCGGTTCGTCGCCGTCGGCCAGCGCGGGCGCGGCGGGGCGATTCAGGTTGCCGACGATGCGGCGCGCCAGGTGCAGCGCATGGGCGTCGTTCTCGGCCAGGTGGTCGGCCACGCCCGAGACGCGGGTATGCACGTCGCCGCCGCCCAGGTCTTCCGCGCTGACGATTTCCCCGGTCGCGGCCTTCACCAGCGGCGGTCCGCCCAGGAAGATCGTGCCCTGGCCCCGTACGATCACGGTTTCGTCGCTCATCGCGGGCACGTAGGCGCCGCCGGCGGTGCAGGATCCCATCACGACCGAGATCTGCGCGATGCCCAGGGACGACATGTTGGCCTGGTTGTAGAAGATGCGGCCGAAGTGCTCGCGGTCGGGGAACACCTCGTCCTGGAGGGGCAGGTAGGCGCCGCCGGAGTCGACGAGATAGACGCAGGGCAGATGGTTCGCCTCGGCCACCTCCTGGGCCCGCAGGTGTTTCTTCACCGTCATGGGGTAGTAGGTACCGCCCTTGACCGTGGCATCGTTGGCCAGGACCATGCAGGCCACGCCGTGGATGCGGCCGATGCCCGCGATCAGGCCGGCGCAGGGAGCCTCGTCGCCGTACAGGCCCAGCGCGGCCAACTGGCCGATTTCCAGGAAGGGCGAGCCCGGATCCAGCAGCAGGCGGATGCGCTCGCGCGGCAACAGTTTGCCGCGTGCCGCGTGGCGGGCGCGGGCGGCGTCGCCGCCGCCTTGCGCGGCCTGCGCCGTCCGCGCGCGCAGGTCGGCCACGAGGCGGCGCATGGCATCGGCGTTGGCCTGGAACTCCGGGGAACGGGTATCCAGCCGGCTGGTATGGGCATGCATGGCCTGGCTCCTGGAAAAAGGGGTCAGCGGGTTGCGGAAAAGAGTTCCCTGCCTATCAGCATGCGCCGTATCTCGCTGGTGCCCGCGCCGATCTCGTACAGCTTGGCGTCCCGCCAGAGACGGCCCGTCGGATAGTCGTTGACATAGCCGTTGCCTCCCAGCGCCTGGATGGCTTCCCCGGCCATCCAGGTGGCCTTCTCGGCGGCGTACAGGATGGCGCCCGCCGCATCCTTGCGCAGCGAACGGTCGTGGCCGGGCTGGTCGCAGCTGCGCGCCACCGCGTAGACGTAGGCCCGGCAGGCCTGCCAGGTGGTGTACATGTCGGCCAGCTTCCCCTGCATCAGCTGGAATTCGCCCACGCTCTGTCCGAACTGCTTGCGCTCGTGCACGTAAGGCAGCACGACGTCCATGCAGGCGGCCATGATGCCCAGCGGTCCGCCGGCAAGTACCGCGCGTTCGTAGTCCAGTCCGCTCATCAGCACGCCGACGCCGTTGCCGATGCCGCCCAGCACGTTGTCGTCCGGGACCTCGCAGTCGTCGAAGAACACGGGATAGGTGTTGGAGCCTCGCATGCCGAGTTTGTCGAGCTTCTCGCCGAAGGCCAGGCCGGGAAAGCCTTTCTCGACGATGAAGGCGGTGATGCCGCGCGGCCCGGCGTCGGGGTCGGTCTTGGCGTAGACGATGAGCGTGTCGGCATCGCCACCGTTGGTGATCCACATCTTGGAGCCGTTCAGGACGAACCGGCCGTTCTTGCGCGTGGCTCGCAGGCGCATAGACACGACGTCCGATCCGGAGGTCGTCTCGCTCATCGCCAGCGCGCCCACGTGGTCCCCCGCGACCAGCGGCGGCAGGTGGCGCGCCTTCTGCTCCGGCGAGCCGTGCCGGTGCAACTGGTTGATGCACAGGTTGGAGTGCGCGCCGTACGACAGGCCCACCGCCGCCGACGCCCGCGACAATTCCTCCATGGTCACCACATGCGCAAGATAGCCCAGCGCGATGCCGCCGTAGTCGTCGCCCACCGTCATGCCGTGCAGCCCGAGGTCGCCCATCTTCTTCCACAGGTCCCGGGGAAAAGCGTTGTCCTTGTCGATGGCCGCGGCGCGCGGCTCGATTTCGTTGGAGGCGAAGCTGCGGACCACTTCGCGCAGCATCTCGATGGTGTCGTTCACGCCGAAATCCAGTGAAGGCAGCGGGATCATGGAAAGTCTCCGATTCTTGTCTTGCTGCGGGGGGAAAGCGTCAGGCCACGGCGTGAGGGGCCTGACGGTCCTGCGGCGAGGCCGAGCCGGGGGGCTCGGCGTACCGCGCCAGCAGGCGTTCCTGCTTGACGCGTGCGATGCGTGCGTTTTCCTCCTTGACGTGTCCGAAGCCGCGCACTTCCTGGGGGAGCCTGGCCAGCTCCAGCGCCAGCGGCAGGCGTTCGGCGGTAAGCGTGGCGAGGACCTGGCGCATCGACGCCTCGTAGTCGCCGATCGCCGCGCGCTCGGCGCGCCGCTCGGGCAGATAGCCGAACGGATCGAACGGCGTGCCGCGCAGCCGGCGCGCGCGGGCCAGCCACTTGTAGGCAGTCAGCATCCACGGGCCATAGGCCTGCTTCACCAGGTGGCCGTGCGTGTCGCGGCGGGCGAACAGCGGCGGCGCCAGGTGGAAGCGCAGTCGGTAGTCGCCTTCGAACTGGCGCGCGACGCGCTCGGCGAAGCCGGTCTCGACGAATAGCCGGGCGACTTCGTATTCGTCCTTGTAGGCCATGAGCTTGTAGAGGCTGACCGCGACCGTGCGCGCCAGCCGGTTGCCGGCGATCCGTTCCTCCTCCAGGGCGGCGATCTCGCGCACGAAGGTCTCGTAGCGGGCGGCGTAGGCGGCGTTCTGGTAGCGGGCAAGCCGCTGCGTGCGGTCGGCCAGCAGCGCATCCAGCGAATACGGCCGGGGGGGCATCATCACCACCGTTCCGGGCTGCTTGAGCCCGGCGGCGATGCTGGTCGCCGGCAGGTCCAGCGCGGCCTGCCGTCCCCATGCGAACGCAGCCTTGTTCATTTCCACGGCGGTGGCGTTCAGCTCGATCGCCCGCATCAGGGAGGCCTCACGCAGAGGGATCCAGCCTTTCTGCCAGGCATAGCCCAGCATGAAGACGTTGGTGGCGATGGCGTCGCCCAGGAGCCCGGTGGCGATCTCGGTGGCGTCCACCGCCTCGGTCTGCCAGGCCGCTTCGCGCACACGTTGCAGCATGGCCTCGGGTGAGGCGTGCCAGTCCGGATCCTGGGTGAAGGCGCCGGTGGGCGACACGTCCAGGTTCAGCGCCGCGCGGGTGCGCGTGCCGGCCATCATGTCGATGGCGTCCTGGCCGCAGGCGACCATCAGGTCGCAACCCAGGACCACGTCGGCCTGGCTCGCGGGAACCCGGGTGGCGTGCAGCGCGGCGGGGGTGGCCGCCAGCCGCACGTGCGACATCACCGCGCCGCCTTTCTGCGCCAGCCCGGCCATGTCCAGCACGATGACGCCCTTGCCTTCGAGATGGGCGGCGATGCCCATCAGCGCGCCTATCGTGACCACGCCAGTGCCGCCCACGCCGGTCACGACGATGTTCCACGCCTCGGCCAGTCCGGGCAGCACGGGCGCCGGCAGGTCCCGCGGCGGAGGGGCCCGCCGCGCCGCCGGTTTGCGCAGCGCGCCGCCTTCCACCGTGACGAAGCTGGGGCAGAACCCCTTCACGCACGAGAAGTCCTTGTTGCACGAGCTCTGGTCTATGGTGCGCTTGCGGCCCAGCGGTGTCTCCAGGGGCAGGATGGACACACAGTTCGACTGCACGCCGCAATCGCCGCATCCTTCGCAGACCTCTTCGTTGATGAGCACGCGTCGCGGCGGATCGGCCAGCTTGCCGCGTTTGCGGCGGCGGCGCTTTTCCGCGGCGCAGGTCTGCACGTAGACGATGACCGACACCCCGGGCTTCTCGCGCAGTTCGCGCTGGATGTCGTCCATGCGGTCGCGGTGGCTGACGGCGATGCCCGCCGGCAGGCCGGGAAGCTCGCGCAGCGCATCGGGCTCGTCGCTCACGAGCTGGATGTGGGGCACGCCTTCGGCCACCATCTGCTGCAGGATCTGCGGCACCGTGGGCGAGCCTTCGACCGGCTGGCCGCCGGTCATGGCGACCGCGTCGTTGACGAGGATCTTGTAGGTGATGTTCACGCCCGCGGCGAGGGCGGCGCGGATGGCCAGGGACCCGGAGTGCGTGTAGGTGCCGTCGCCGAGATTGGCGAAGATGTGGGGCGTGTCGGTGAAGAAGGCCTGGCCTATCCAGGTCGCGCCTTCGCCGCCCATCTGCGTGAAGGTCTCGGTATGGCGGTTCATCCACTGCGCCATGTAGTGGCAGCCTATGCCGGCTACCGCGCGCGAGCCCTCGGGGACCTTGGTGGACGTGTTGTGGGGACAGCCCGAGCAGAAGTAGGGCAGGCGCTGCGGCGCCCCGGGGGCCGCGCGGGTGTAGCCCTCCGGCGGCTGGCGCGCGGCAAGGTAGGGCAGCGCGCGCGCATCCAGGGCCTCGCGGCCGATCACCTTGGCGATGCGCGACGCGATCACGCCGGCGATGGCCGCCGGTGTCAGTTCGCCGTTGGGCGACAGCAGGATGCCGTCGTGCGGCACGTGCACCCATTCGCCGGTCTCGTCGTACTTGCCGACCACGCGCGGCCGCGCGGCGATCGCCGCGTTGTAGAGATGTTCCTTGATCTGGTATTCGATGATCTGGCGCTTTTCCTCCACCACCAGGATCTCCTCCAGGCCCTCGGCGAATTCGCAGATGCACTCGGGTTCCAGCGGCCACGACACGCCGATCTTCAGCAGCCGGAGCCCCATGGCGCGGGCGGCCGCCTCGTCGATGCCCATCATGGCCAGGGCCTCGCGTACGTCCAGGTAGCTCTTGCCGGTGGTCACGATGCCCAGCCTGGCGCGCGGGACGTGCCAGTCCTGGCGGTTCAGTCCGTTCTGCCGCACGTATTCCAGCAGGGCATACAGGCGTTCGCGCTGCAGCCGGTTTTCCTGCTCCAGCGGCGGATCCGGCCAGCGGATATGGAAGCCGCCTTCCGGAATGGGATAGGTGTCGGGTACACGGATGTCCACCGCCATGGGGTCGATGTCCATGGAAGTCGACGACTCCACGGTGTCGCTGACGACCTTCAGGCCCACCCAGCAGCCCGAGTAGCGCGACATCGCATAGCCGTGCAGGCCGAACTCGATCAGTTCGCGCACGCCGGCGGGATTCAGCACCGGGATCATGGCCGCGATGAACGCGTGCTCGCTCTGGTGGGGCAGCGTGGATGATTTGCAGGCATGGTCGTCGCCGGCCACCAGCACGACGCCGCCGTGGCGGGAACAGCCCGCGATGTTGCCGTGCTTGAACACATCGCCGCAGCGGTCCACGCCCGGACCTTTGCCGTACCACAGCGCGAACACGCCGTCGGTGGTGGCCCGGGCGTCCAGGCTGACCATCTGCGTGCCCCACACCGCCGTGGCCGCCAGTTCCTCGTTGAGCCCCGGCACGAACTTGACGCGATGGGCTTCCAGGTGGCGGGCGGCCTTCCACATTTCCAGGTCCACCGATCCGAGCGGCGAGCCCCGGTAGCCCGAGACGAAGCCGGCGGTGTTCAGCCCGGCGGCTTCATCGCGCTGCTTCTGCGCCAGCATCAGGCGCACCAGCGCCTGCGTGCCGGTCATGTAGACGCGGCCGCGCGGCTGCGTGTATTTGTCGTCCAGGGTCAGGACAGTCTCGACGGGATGTGCGCTCATGATGCACTCGCAGTCCAGGGTTGGGCGCGCAGGGGGTGTGTGCGGAGCAGGCCGGTCGGACGGGGCCGCGGCTGGCTTGCGCAGTGCGCCTTGAAGGCCCGGTCGGATGGACGGGCCGGAAAACAGCGAAGGGGATAGGCGATGGGCGGAGGGAGGAGCCGGCGGTGAGGCGCGGGCCGAAACATGGTCGCGCGGCCCGGGTGGGCGGGCCGGCAGGAGCATGCGCTGTGCGAGCCTTGGCGTTCATACCGTCGGTCGACGCGGCCCGGTGGAGCGGGCCGGTTTTCCTCCTCCTGAGCGGCGCGGGACCGCATGTAGAAGGTGCGTGATGGATACAACATACCACGCCGGCAAGCGCTTAAGCTTATTTCTTTTAGTTGTTAATGGATTCAAAAACATTTAAATAAAATATATAGAACCTGCTCGATATCACTCGAGGTTCTGAACACCATGAAACGTTTCATCGCATCCGCCGCGCTCGTGCTCGGTTTCGCTTCGGCCGCTTTCCAGACGGCCGCCGCCGCGCCGTTGGAGATCGGTTATCTTCCCATCCTGCCCGACGCGCAACTGTTCATCGCGCGTGAGCAGGGGGCGTTGCCGACCGAGGGCGGCACCCCCAAGCTGGTCCAGTTCCAGAGCGGACCCGCGCTGGTGCAGGCCCTGCTGGCGGGGCAGCTCGACATCGCCTACGTCGGCATCGGTCCGGCCCTGGTCGCGCGCGGCAAGGGCGCGGACATCAAGGTGGTTGCCTCCAACATCGTCGAGCAGGTCAGCTTCGTCGCCATGGGCGACCTCGCGCCCTATTTCGCCTCGGGCGATCCCGCCACCGCCTTCTCCCGCTTCGCGAAGGACAAGGGACGCCAGCCCGTCATCGCCAGCTATCCCCGAGGCGCGGTGCCCGAGGCCGCGCTGCAATACTGGCTGCGCAATCGGATCAAGGTCGACCCCGCGTCCTTCAAGCTGATCTACCAGGGCGAGGCGCAGATGCAGCAGACCCTGCTGACCGGCGCGGTGGACGGCGCGGTGATCCTCGAACCCACCGTGACCACCGTCCTGACCCGCGCCCCGAAGGCCCGCGTCGTCGCGCGCGGTTCTGATCTGTTTCCGCACCAGCCCGGCGCGGTGCTGCTGGTGCGCGAAAAACTGATCAACGAGAAGCCCGAGCTGGTGAAGTCGCTGGTGGCCGCCCATATCGCGGCGACCCGGCTGCTGGATACCGATCCGGCCAAGGCCGCGCCCCTGGTGCAGAAATACGTGGGCGGCGGCCGCCTGCCGGTGGACCTGGTCGAGAAGTCGATCCGCAATTCCAAGGGGCAGTTCGAGGCCGATCCCAACGCCATCGTGCCGGCGACGCTGGTGCTGCAGAAATTCCAGTCCGACAGCGGCACGCTGGAAGGTCCGGCGGTGGACGTGGCCAAGCTGTTCGATACGCGTTTCTATGACGCCGTCGCCGGCAAGCCCGTGGCAGCCAGGCGATAAGGCTCCGCGGCGTCCATCATGGTCAAGAATCCCGGATGGCCGGTGCGCGCGGCCTATGGCCTGGCGGGCATCGTCGTCTTCGTGCTGCTGTGGAAGGCGGCGGGCGTGTTCCGCTGGGTCAACCCCGGCACGCTGCCCGATCCGTTCGCGCTGCCCCGCGCGCTGGAGCAGGAGTGGGCCTCGGGCCGTTTGCTGCCCGCCGTCGGTTCCAGCCTCATCCACTATTTCTGGGGCCTGGCGCTGGGCACCGTGTCCGGCATCGCGGTCGGCCTGGCCGCCGCGACGATACGGCGCTTCGATCTGTTCCAGGCCTACCTGGCTCGCGTGCTGCGGCCCATTCCGCCGCTGGCCTGGGTGGTATTCGCCATCGCGTGGTTCAAGGTCAGCCATGCCGGCGCCGCCTTCGTCATCGCGATCGGCGTGTTCTGGGTGAACTACTTCGCCACGTACAGCGCCGTCCGCAACATCGATCCCCGCTTCTATGAACTGGCACGCAGCTTCGGCCAGGGCAGCTACTGGCGGCGCGCCGTCAGCATCACGCTGCCCGCCATCGCGCCCGGTACGCTGGCGGGCGTGCGCACCGGCATCGGCCAGGCGTGGATGACGCTGATCGCGGCGGAATTGCTGGGCGTGCCCGGGATGGGACAGGAAATGAATGCCGCCGCGGGCGTGGGTGCCTACGAGGCCGTCGTCGTCTACATGCTGGCCATCTCGCTGGTCTACGCCATCTGCGACCTGGGCTACGCCTGGCTGGAAAAAAAGGTGCTGTCGTGGCGGCCGTAATCGAATTCGATCGTTTCTCGTATACCCATCCGGGCGCGCCGGGACCGGTCATCCAGGACCTGTCCCTGGACATCGCGAAGGGCGAGTTCCTGGCCGTGGTCGGAGGCTCGGGCGTGGGCAAGTCCACGCTGCTGCGCACCGCGGCCGGCCTGATCGCGCCGTCGGCGGGGCAGATGCATTTCCGCCTGCCACAGCGGGCGGGCCGCCGCCGCCGGGCCGTCGTGTTCCAGGACGGCCGGCTGCTGCCCTGGCGTACCGTGTCAGGCAACGTCGCCTATGGCCTGGAGACCCTGGACATCGGTGCCGACGAAAAGCGCCGCCGGGTGGCCGAGGCGCTGCGATTGACCGGCCTGGCCGAGTTCGCGGACCGCTGGCCGCACCAGTTGTCCGGCGGGCAGGCGCAGCGCGTGGGCATCGCGCGGGCCCTGGCGGTCAAGCCCGACATCCTGTTGATGGACGAGCCCTTCAGCGCGGTGGACGCCCTGACGCGCCGCCACCTGCAGGCCGAACTGATGCGGATCTGGCAGGCCACGCACGCGGCGATCATGTTCGTCACCCACGATATCGACGAGGCGGTGTTCCTGGCCGACCGGGTCGTCGTGCTGGGCGGGCGGCCCGCGAACGTGGTCGAGAATCTGGTGATCGATCTGCCGAGGCCGCGCGATCGCGGCCATGCCGACTTCGGCCGTTATGTGGCCCACCTGTCGACGCAGCTGGGCGTGGACTGATCGCCGCGACGGTAGAATCGCTCCTTCGTGATTTGCACGGGTCCGCCGTCGCCGGCGCCCCGTTCGGAAGGAGCATCATGTCCGCCATACGGCTCGTCATCCACGCACCCACGCCCGCGGCCCTGGAACGGGGCCGGCGCAATCTCGCCAATCTGCTCAAGGCCGACGGCCAGGCCCAGGCCGAACTGGTGGCCAACGCGGGCGCCGTCGCGGCTGCCCTGGGGCAGCCGGACGCCACCGACAGCCATCTCCGTCTTTGCGGGAACACGTTGGCGGCCAACGGGCTGGCGGCGCCGGCCGGCATCGCCGTGGTCGAGGCCGCGGTGCTGCACATCGCGCGCCGGCAGGCCGAGGGCTGGGCCTACCTGCGCGCCTGAGCCTGTCAAGCCATCGCCATCAGGCTGGCATTGCCGCCGGCCGCGGCGGTATTGATGCTGACCGAACGCTCGACCAGCAGGCGTTCGAGCGGGATGGCGGCGTCTCCCGGCGCGAGGTCGATCAGCGGCACGATCGGGCCTGCGCGGCGGGCGAGTTGCCGCAAGATCGATTTCAGACGATTGCCCACGGCATGGACGAGGACCGCGTCGAAGGGGGATTCGGCGGGGTCGGCCACGGCGACATGCCGGGCGATGTCCGCCGGCAGCGAGGCATGGAGCGCGGCCGCCTCGTGGCTGGTCTGCCACAGCGCGTCGTTGCCCGTGGCGAGCACGGCCGCCAGTTGAGCCAGCAGGTCGGACGGTTCATCCGCGACGCACAGCACCTTGCCGCGCGGGCGCAGCGCATAGACGTCGAGTTGTCCCGTGGGCCCCGGCAGGGTGGCCATGGCGCTCTCGGGCAATCGCGCGGCGTAGGCCCCGCAGCGCCTGGCCAGTTTCTCCATGCCTTGCGCCCGGGCCCAGTCCCACAGCGCGGCAAGCGGCCGGGCGGGGTGGTCGCGCCGCAGCCAGGCGGGAGCAGGAGGATGCGCGGCCAGCGCGCGTATCGCGGTGTCGGGCGGGGCCGCCGACAAGAGGCGCGGCAGGTAGAGCGGCCCGCCCGCCTTGGGGCCCGTGCCCGACAGGCCTTCGCCGCCGAAGGGCTGCACGCCGACGACGGCGCCGATCATGTTGCGGTTCACATAGATGTTGCCGACGCGCGCCCGGTCGAGCACTAGCGCGACGGTCTCGTCGATGCGGGTATGCAGGCCCAGCGTGAGTCCGTAGCCCAGCGCGTTCACCTGTGCCAGCAAACGGTCGAGGCACCGTCCCGCGAAGCGCACCACGTGCAGGACCGGTCCGAAGACTTCCCGGCGCAGTTGGTCCGGCCGTTCCAGTTCGATCAGCGTGGGCGCGACGAAGCATCCGTGCCGGCATTCGTCCGGATCCTGGCGGCCTGCGCGGTAGACCGGCCGGCCCGCGTTCAGCATGGCCGCGACATGGCCTTCGATGTCGTCGCGCGCCGCCTCGTCTATGACCGGTCCGGCGTCGGTGTCGAGCCGGTCGGGCCGGCCGGTGCGGTATTCGTCCATCGCGCCGCGCAGCATGGCCAGCACCCGGTCGGCGATATCCTCTTGCAGGCAGAGCAGGCGCAGGGCCGAGCACCGTTGGCCGGCACTGTCGAAGGCCGATTCCATGACGTCGGCGACCACTTGCTCGGGCAGAGCGGACGAGTCGACGATCATGGCGTTCAAGCCGCCGGTTTCCGCGATCAGGGGAATGCTTCGGCCGTTCGCGCCCAGCCGCTCGGCCAGCACGCGCCGCATGTCCCGGGCCACTGCCACCGAGCCGGTGAACAGCACGCCTTGCACGCGTCCATCGGCGACCAGGCCGGCGCCGACGGACTCGCCGCGGCCGGGCAGCATCTGCAGCGCGCCAGGCGGAACGCCCGCGGCACGCAGGATGCGCACGGATTCGGCGGCGACCAGGGGGGTCTGTTCCGCCGGCTTGGCCACCACCGTATTGCCGGCCGCCAGCGCGGCGGCCACCTGGCCGGTGAAGATGGACAACGGAAAATTCCAGGGGCTGATGCAGGCCACGATGCCCAGCGGCCGGTGAACGGCGGAATCGAATCCATCGGTGGCGCGCGCGGCGTAGTAGCGCAGGAAATCGATGGTCTCGCGGACTTCGCCGAAGGCATTGGGCAGGGTCTTGCCGGCCTCGCGCACCATCAGCGCCGCGAGGGCCTCGCGCGCCTCTTCCATGCCATTGGCCGCGCGGCGCAGGACGGCCGCCCGCTCGGCCGGCGCGGTGTCGCGCCAGAGGCGAACCGCGTGCGCGGCCCGGGTGAGCGCCCGTTCGAGGTCGGCCGGCGAGGCTTCCTGCACATGGCCGACGAGATCGCCGCGATGGGCCGGGTTGCGGATCTCGACGCGCGGCCCGGGATCGACCTCGTCGTCCAACAGGGGGCAGGCGAGCCAGGTCCGCCCGGCAGCGCCGGCCAGCCGGTGGGACAGGCGCAGCAGGCTGGCTTCGTCGGACCAGTCCAGCCCCTGCGAGTTGGTGCGCTCGGCGCCATACAGGTCGGGCGGCAGGGCAATGCGGGGGTCGGGCGCGCCGACGGGCCCGCCTCCCGCGCCGATGTCGCGCGCGGCCGCCACGGGATCCACGACCACGGCTTCCAGGGGCAGTTCGCGGTCGGCGACGCGGTGGACGAATGAGGTGTTCGCGCCGTTTTCGAGCAGGCGCCGCACCAGATAGGCCAGCAGCGTGTCGTGCGGACCGACCGGCGCGTAGATGCGGCAGGGGCGGTCCAGGCCGCCGTTCCGCGCCGTGCCCACGATCTGGTCGTACAGGGGCTCGCCCATGCCGTGCAGGCATTGGAATTCGTATTGGCCCGGGCGGAAGTCCGCCGGGCCGGCGAGGTGGTAGATGGCCGCCACGGTATGGGCATTGTGGGTCGCGAACTGGGGGAAGACCGCGTCGGGCGCGGCCAGCAGCTTGCGCGCGCAGGCGAGGTAGGCGATGTCGGTGTGGGGCTTGCGCGTGTAGACCGGATAGTCAGGCAGGCCCTGGACCTGGGCGAGCTTGATCTCGCTGTCCCAGTAGGCGCCCTTGACGAGCCGGATCATGAGCCGGTGGCCGCTGCGGCGGGCCAGGGCCGTCAGATGGTCGATCAACCGGAGGCTGCGCTTCTGATAGGCCTGGACGACGAATCCCAGCCCGTCCCATTCCGCCAGGTCCGGTTCGCCGCACAGGCGTTCGAGCAGGTCCAGCGACAGGTCCAGGCGCGCGGTTTCTTCCGCATCGATGTTGATGCCCAGGCCGTGCCCGCGCGCCGCGCGCGCCAGCGACAGCAGGCGCGGATAGAGTTCCTCCAGCACCCGCGCCTTCTGGTTCCGCGTGTAGCGGGGATGCAGGGCCGACAGCTTGATCGAGATGCCGGGGACTTCGCGGGGCGTGCCGCCCTTGGCCGAAGCGCCGATGAGATGGATCGCCTGTTCGTAGGCACGGGTGTAGCGCAGGGCGTCGGCCTCGGTCATGGCGGCTTCGCCCAGCATGTCATAGGAATGGGTGTAGCCTCGCGCGATCTGCGCGCGCGAGCGGTCCAGCGCCTGTTCCACGGTGCGGCCCGCGACGAACTGATCGCCCAGCAGGCGCATGGCGGCATCGACGGCCCGGCGCACCAGCGGTTCGCCGCCTTTTTCCACCAGGCCAGCCAGGGCCGCCTGCAGGCCCGACCCCTGGTGGGCCGCATACAGGCGGCCGGTCAGCAGGAGCCCCCAGATGGCGGCGTTGACGAAGGGCGAGGGACTGTGCCCCAGATGGGCCGACCATCGGCCCTTGCTGATCTTGTCGCGGATCAGCGCATCCTGGGTGGCCGTATCGGGGATGCGCAGGACCGACTCCGCCAGGCACATCAGCGCGATGCCTTCCTCGGACGAGAGCGAGAACTCCTGCAGCAGCATCTGCGCCAGGCTTTCGGTTGCCGGGAGCCCCGCCTGGTCGCGCAGCGTGGACGCCAGCCGCCACGCGAGATCCATGACCGGCCCGTTGTCGGGCGGGGGCTCGAGTTCGTCGAGCAGGCGTCCGACCAGCTCGTGTTCCGCCCGCCGATAATCCGCCGTGATGGCCGCGCGTTCCCCCGTCTGCGGCGCGAGGCCGGCGGCGAAGGCCTCGAAGGGAATGGGGCAGGGAGTCGTCGACTGCATGGATGCCCTCCTGTCGCCGTGCGGCGTGCGGCAGGAATCAGTCTAGCGTATGGGCAGGGTCGGCGGTGCGCGGGGCGGGCGGAACCGCTTGCAGCGTGGCGAGGTCCAGCAGCGTGAAGCGGCCGTCCGGCATCCACCCGCCCGTATCGATGTGATGGACATTGCCCAGCACGATGGGATCCTCCACGGGAGTGTGGCCCACCACCAGCGCGCGCAGCCCGGCAACGCCGCTGGTGTTGTCGCCTTGCAGCCGGTCGCGCGACCACATCGCGCGGTCCCGCGCCGCGCGCCACAGCCGCAGCGACCAGACCAGCCGGCTCCAGTCCCGCACCGGGCTGTCCGCGTGCAGGATGCCCACGAGCCCCCTCGGCGTTTCGATTTCCCTGGCCAGCGGCAGGCGCGCGAAGGCCTGGGCATAGACCGCGCGCCGCGCGAGGGGCTGCGTCACGAACCAGGCGCCGCCGTTGGCGATGTAGCTGGTCTGGTCGATGGGATTGCCCTTGGCGTAGCGTATCGCGATGTCCTCGTGGTTGCCGCGCACCGCATGGAACCAGGGGAAGGCCAGCCAATCCAGCACCTGTTCGGATTCCGGCCCCCGGTCGACCAGGTCGCCCACGCTGAAGAGGCGGTCGGTGGCGGGATCGAAGCCCGCGCGGTCCAGGACGGCCCGCAGCCGCGTGAAATGGCCATGGATGTCCCCGACCACGAGGTCGCGGCCGTGGCGGTTGGATTCATGGTGGATGAGGAGGGCGGTCATGGGATTCCGCGGGCGGAGATCCCATGATAGGCCGTTACGCCAGTCCCGGGGCTTGTCCGCACGCCAGGTTGGCGGGTATGGCCACGTCCATCAGGCGCGGGTTGGGCAGGTTCAGGTTGCGCATGATCTCGACGTACTCGGCCTGCGTCTTGCCGGCCAGGCGAGGGTTGTGCCGCTTTTCTTCGCCGATGCTGGACGCGGTCCAGCCCTTGTAGTCGTGCGCCGGATAGACCGTGGTGTCGTCGGGCAGGGCGAACAGCCGGTCGACGATGGAGTGCCAGGACAGCCCGGCGTCGCCGGCCTGGAAGTCGGTGCGGCCCGTACTGCGGACCAGCAGCACATCGCCGGTGAAGACGGCTCGCGGCGTGGCGGGTTCCAGCACGAAGCTGAAGGACTCGTCGGTGTGCCCGGGGGTATACAGAGCCTGCAGCGTGATGCCGTCCACGCGCAGCAGTTCGCCGTCGCGCACCTGGCGCGAGACGCATTCGGCGCGCGAGCGTTCGCCCATGATGGTGGTGCAGGCGGTGGCATCGCGCAGGTCGCCCAGCGCGGTGATGTGGTCGGCGTGGGTGTGGGTGTCGATGGCGTGGACCAGGCGCAGGTCCAGTTCGCGGATGGCCTGAAGGTAGTGCTCCAGGCGTTCCTTGACCGGGTCGATGATCAGCGCCTCGCCGCCGCGGCGCGACGCCAGGAGGTAGGTGTAGGTGCTGGAGTCGGGCTCGAAGAATTGGCGAAAGATCATATATTTCTAAAAGAAATAAGCAAATTTCTATATGGAATATATGTTAGACATTCGCGTGCCGCCCGTCAAAGCCGGCCCGGGGCGGGCGGCAGCAGCCCCATGCGCCGTTTCGCCCGGTGCGCCGAGCCATTGCGGACGGCCCAGCGCAGCACCGGCGCGACGCCGCTTATCGCCATGCCGGCCGCGCGGACCCGCCAGGCGGGCCGCGGCAGTTCCAGCATGCCGGCGGCCCAGCCGGGAAGCAAGGCCGTGCCCGCCTCCATCATGAGCCGGCTCACCGGCCGCGCCAGCGGGCTGACGGCCGGGGGATGGGACAACAGGATACGGGCGATTTCGCGGGTGCGGTCGTCGCACACCAGTTGCGGCCGCATGCGCGCCAGATAGGCCGCCACTTCCGCGCGCGAGCGGGGGACGTCGCGGGCGCCCAGGCGCAAGGCGATCAGCGCGATCTCGTCGTAGTAGCGGTCCTGCTCGGCGCCTGGCAGCGCCGGATTGCGGTGGCGCAGGTGCGCGGCCAGGAAGTTGCTGACTTCGGCCACGTGGACCCAGGTCAGGAGGTCGGGGTCGTCCGCCGCGTAGGGACGGCCGTCGGGCGCCGTGCCGCGTACCTGATCGTGGATGCCGCGCACGCGCGCGATCAGCCGCTCCGCGTCCGCCGTGGCGGCGTAGGTGGTGCCCGATATGAACTGGCCGGTCCGGCGCAGGCGGCCCAGCATGTCCTGGCGGAAATTGGAGTGGTCCCAGACGCCGGCGAGCGCGAGCGGATGCAGCATCTGCATGAGCAGCGCGGCAATGCCGCCGATGAGCATGGAAGTGAAATCGCCGTGCACCTTCCAGCAGGCCGAGTCGGGGCCGAACAGGCCGGGGTCGCCGCGCGGATGCTCGAAGTCGATGCCGCCCAGCGCCAGTCCGGTCAGGCCCAGCACCTGGGCTTCGATGTGCCTGCGTATCATGCGCGGCCCCGCGCGGGCCGGAGGGAGGGCGCGGGTGCCGGCCGGCAGGGTGCCGCGCGCAGCCCGCCCTGCCCGAAGATGGCCACGAGGTGCCGCAGCGGGTTGAGTTTCATGGATATCAACATCGAATCACTCGGGGGATTTTGACATCTTGTCCGTGGCACCGCCACTTCTCTACCGCCGCCTCGCGTCCACCGGGGAGTTCGACCGCACGCACAGGAACGCCATGCCCGCACGGCGGTGCGCGTGCAGGGCCTGGCGCCCGCGACGGCATGTCGCAGGGCAAGGCGCGGCGCCTGCGGCTACAATGCGCGGATGCGCCGCCTGTTCATCCTGCTGCTGCTCGTCTTCCTGCCGTTCCAGGTCACCTGGGCAGCGGCGGCGGCCTATTGCCAGCACGAAACCGGCACGGTGGCCCAGGTCCACTTCGGCCATCACGAACACGTCCACCAGGACGCCGGCGACAAGGGCGACGCCAAGAAGGCCGTGCATCCCGATTGCGTGGTCTGCCACATGATCGCGTTGCAGGCCGTGCTGGCCGGTACGCCCGACATGCCCCGGGCCGGCATCGCCCATGCCCATCCTCCCACGCCGCCCGCCTTCCTGGCCACGGCTCCCGTCTCGCTGCCGGAACGCCCCCAATGGCGTGCTCTCGCCTAGCCGGCGAGACGCAGCCGTTCCATTCGCTTTTTTCGTCTCGCCGAATTCACGGATCCGTTTTCCAGGTGCAATTCGATGCGCAGACTTCTATGGCCGCTCGGGCTGGCGGCCGTCTTGTCCAGCCCCGTGGTCGTGGCCCAGCCATGGCCCGATCCCGTTCCCGTTCCTGTTCCCATTCTTGACCAGGTGCCCGCCGCCGGCGGCCCGTTGACCCTGGAGTCGGCGCTGGCCATGGCCGCTGCCAGCAACCCGGCGCTGGCGGCCGCCGCCAAGGAGGCCGAAGCCTTGCAGGGCGGCGTCGTCCAGGCAGGGGTCCTGCCCAATCCCGACATCGCGCTTGCCGTCGAAGACACGCGCCGCGATTCGCGCACCACCAGCGTGGAGCTGGGTATTCCCATCGAGCTTGGCGGCAAGCGCTCCGCGCGGATCCTGGCCGCGGAGCGGGCGCAGACGGTGGCGGTGGCCGAGCTGACGCGGGCGCGGGCGGAACTGCGCGCGGCCACGGTGGCCGCTTTTTTCGATCTGCTGATCGCGCAGGAAGGCGTGGAACTGGCGACCGGGTCGGCGCAGGTGGCCGCCCGGGCGGCGGACATCGCGGCCCGGCGGGTGGCGGCCGGCAAGGTTCCGCCGCTGGAAGAGACCCGGGCCCGCGTCGAGCAGGCCAATGCCAACCTCGACGTCGAAACGGCGCGCGCGCGCCTGCAGGAGGCGCGGCGGGCATTGGGTTCGCTCTGGGGGGAGCCCGATCCGCGTTTCGGCCAGGCCGTGGGCCGCCTGGACGTGTTGCCCGCGCGCCCGCCGGTCGAGACGCTGCTCCGGGAACTGGAGCAGGCTCCCGAACTGGCGGCGCACCGGCTGGAGATCGAACGCCGCGATGCCGTGATCGGCGTCGAGCGCAGCAAGCGTTATCCGGACGTGCGGCTGACGGCGGGGACGCAGCGCAATAACGAGCTGGGCCGCAACCAGACCTTGCTGGGGGTGTCGATTCCGCTGCCGCTGTTCGACCGCAACCAGGGCAATCTGTATGAGGCCACGGTGCGCGCCGATCAGGCGCGCGATGTGCATCGCGCCTTGCAGATCAGGCTGGCCCACGATCTCCGGCAGGCGTCCGCGCAACTGGAACTGGCACGCAAGA
This sequence comes from Pigmentiphaga sp. MLSB6-MA01, assembly GCF_058793475.1. NCBI lineage: Bacteria > Pseudomonadati > Pseudomonadota > Betaproteobacteria > Burkholderiales > Alcaligenaceae > Pigmentiphaga > Pigmentiphaga sp. MLSB6-MA01. Next base: position 142,831 of record NZ_JBXAFV010000006.1, read on the forward strand.
GCGCCGATGCGCTTCGCGGCACGGTGCTGCCGGGCGCGCGGGACGCCTATGAAGCCGCCACCCGCGGATTCGAGGCCGGCAAGTCCGGCTTCCTGGATGTCCTGGATGCGCAGCGCACGCTGTTCCAGGCCCGCATCCGCTATCTGGCCGTGCTGGCCGACACCTATCAATCCGCCATCGCGATCGATCGCGTGCTGGGCCGCTAAAGGAAACCCCACCCCCTGCGCGCTTCGCGCCCCCCCCTCAAGGGGGCGGCACTGGCGGACCGGCAAAGCCGGATCCGCGGTGCCCTGGATCAAGTGAGGCAGGGGGCATCATGGAGCAATCGATATGAAAGAATCTTCACATTCGGCGGGCGCGCTGTCCGGCAGGCAAAAGGCCGCGATGGCGGCCATCGTGATCGCGGGTGCGCTGGCGGTGGCCGGCATACTGTTCTGGCCCACGCCGCACGGCGAGGACGACGGCCATGGCCACGGCGGCGAGACGCCGGCGGGCGCGCCCGCCGACGAGCACGCCGATGACGGCCTGGTGAAGCTGAGCGAGGCCCAGGCGCAGGCGGCCGGCATCCGCGTCGCCGAGGCCGGTCCGGGCGTGCTGCGGCCGACCCGCGAATTTCCGGGCGAGATACGTTTCAACGAGGATCGTACGGCCCACGTCGTGCCCAGGCTGGCCGGTATCGTCGAGCGCGTGTCCGCGGACCTGGGGCAGCAGGTCCGCAAGGGGCAGGTGCTGGCCGTGATCGCCAGCACTTCGCTGTCGGACCTGCGCAGCGAGCTGTTGGCCGCGCGCAAGCGCCTGGACCTGGCCGAGGAAACCTTCGCGCGGGAAAAGAAGCTATGGGAGGAGCGCGTATCCGCCGAGCAGGATTACCTGCAGGCGCGCACCGCGCGGGAAGAGGCGGGGATCGCGGTGCAGAATGCCGCGCAGAAGCTCCAGGCCGTGGGCGCGGCGGGCCAGGCTCCCGCCCTGAACCAGTACCAGCTGCGCGCGCCTTTCGATGGCACGGTGGTCGAGAAGCACATGGCGATGGGCGAGGCGGTGGGCGACACCACCGCCGTGTTCACCATCGCCGACCTCGGCACGGTCTGGGCCGAGTTCATCGTCGCTCCGCAGGACCTCTCGGCCGTGCGCGTCGGAGAGAAAGTCAGCATTTCCTCGTCCGCCCTGAACGAGACGGCCGAGGGCGCCGTGTCCTACGTCGGTCCGTTGCTGGGCGCGCAGACCCGCACGGCCACCGCCCGCGTCACGCTGGCCAATCCCGGCATGGCCTGGCGGCCGGGCCTTTTCATCACGGTCAAGGTCCTGCGCGGCGAGGAATCGGTGGCCGTGGCCGTGCCGGCAGACGCCATCCAGACCTTGGGCGATGACAGCGTGGTGTTCACCGCCGTACCCGGGGGCTTCAAGGCGCAGCCCGTGAAAACGGGACGCCGCGACGGCTTGCGGGTGGAGGTGCTGGAGGGCCTGGCTCCCGGCGCACGCTACGCCCAGACCAATACCTTCACGCTCAAGGCCGAGCTGGGCAAGGCCAGCGCCGAGCATACCCACTAGACCCGCCAGACAGGAAGACTCTCATGTTCGAACGGATCATCCGTTTCGCCATCGAGCAACGATGGCTGGTCATGCTGGCGGTATTCGGCGTGGCCGCGCTGGGCTTCTACAACTTCACCCGTCTGTCCATCGACGCGGTGCCCGACATCACCAACGTCCAGGTGCAGATCAACACGTCCGCGCCGGGCTATTCGCCGCTGGAGACCGAACAGCGCATCACCTATCCGGTCGAGACCACCATGGCGGGACTGCCCGGGCTCGCGCAGACGCGGTCGCTGTCGCGCTACGGCCTGTCGCAGGTGACCGTCATCTTCCGCGACGACACCGACATCTACTTCGCCCGCCAACTGGTCAACCAGCGCATCCAGGAGGCGCGCGAAGCCCTGCCGGCGGGCGTCACGCCCACCCTGGGGCCGATCTCGACCGGACTGGGGGAGATCTACATGTGGACGGTCGAGGCCGAGCCGGGCGCGCGCAAGCCGGATGGCGGCCCCTACACCCTGGCCGATCTGCGCGAGATCCAGGACTGGGTCGTCCGCCCGCAACTGCGGACGGTGCCCGGGGTGACCGACGTCAACACCATCGGGGGCTACGCGAAGGAGTACCTCGTCGCGCCCAACCTGGAGCGCATGGCGGCCCACGGCCTGACGCTGGCGGACGTAGTGACCGCGCTGGAGCGCAACAACGTCAACGTCGGGGCCGGCTACATCGAGCGGGGCGGCGAGCAATACCTGGTGCGCGCGCCCGGACAGGTCGGATCCCTGGAGGACATCCGCGAGGTCATCGTCAGCCAGGCCCAGGGCCAGCCCATACGCGTGCGCGACATCGCCGAGGTGCAGATGGGCCGCGAACTGCGCACCGGCGCCGCCACCGAGAACGGCAGGGAAGTGGTGCTGGGCACCGTGTTCATGCTGATCGGCGAGAACAGCCGCGCGGTGTCGCGGGCCGTGGACGAACGGCTGGCGGCCATCAACAAGACCCTGCCGCCGGGCGTGAAGACCGTGACGGTCTACGACCGGACCACGCTGGTCGACAAGGCCATCGCCACGGTCAAGAAGAACCTGCTGGAAGGCGCGATCCTGGTCATCGTCGTGCTGTTCATGTTCCTGGGCAACATCCGGGCGGCGCTCATCACGGCCATGGTCATCCCCTTGTCCATGCTGTTCACCTTCACGGGCATGGTGTCCTACAAGGTCAGCGCCAACCTGATGAGCCTGGGGGCGCTGGACTTCGGCATCATCGTCGATGGCGCGGTGGTCATCGTCGAGAACTGCGTACGGCGGATTGCGCATGCCCAGGCCGCGGCGGGGCGGACGCTGACGCGCGCCGAGCGCTTCGGCGAAGTGTTCGAGGCCTCGAAAGAGGCGCGGCGGCCGCTGATTTTCGGCCAGCTCATCATCATGATCGTCTACCTGCCGATCTTCGCCCTGACGGGGGTGGAGGGCAAGATGTTCCATCCCATGGCGATCACCGTGGTGCTGGCGCTCCTGGGCGCGATGATCCTGTCGATCACCTTCGTGCCGGCCGCGGTGGCGCTGCTGCTCGATGGCCGCGTGCAGGAGAAGGAGAACCGCCTGATGGCCGGCGCGCGCCGGCTGTACGAACCGCTGCTGAACCGTTCGCTCGCCAACACGCCGGTGGTGCTGACCTTCGGCGCGGTGGCCGTGGCCTTGGCGCTGGCCGTCGCGACGCGGCTGGGCGCGGAGTTCATCCCCAGCCTGGACGAGGGCGACCTGGCGGTGCAGGTGCTGCGGATCCCCGGCACCAGCCTGACCCAGGCCATCGCGATGCAGGAGGAGCTGGAGCGGCAGGTCACCAAGGTGCCGGAGGTCGAACGGGTGTTCGCCAAGATCGGGACGGCCGAAATCGCCTCCGATCCCATGCCGCCCAATATCGCCGACACCTATGTCATGCTCAAGCCGCTGGACGCCTGGCCGCGGCCCCGCCGTTCCCACGAGGAGGTGGTGGCCGCCATCCGGACCGTGGTGGAGGGCGTGCCCGGCAACAACTACGAGTTCACGCAGCCGATCCAGATGCGCTTCAACGAGCTGATCTCGGGCGTGCGCAGCGACGTCGCCGTCAAGATCTTCGGCGATGACATGGCGCAGCTGGAACGCACGGCGGCCGAGATCGCGGCGATCATGGCGCGCCTGCCGGGGGCGGATTCGGTCAAGGCCGAGCAGACCGCCGGCCTGCCCATGCTGACCATCGAGGTCGACCGGCAGAAGGCCGCGCGCTACGGCGTGAGCCTGGCCGAGGTGCAGGAGACCATCGCCACCGCGGTGGGCGGGCGCGAGGCGGGCATCTTCTTCCAGGGCGACCGTCGGTTCGACATCCTGGTGCGGCTGGCCGACGAAGTACGCGGCGACATCGAGGCGCTCAAGCGCCTGCCGGTGGCGCTGCCCCGGGGCGAAGGCCAGGCGCGCGTGGCATTCGTGCCGCTGGCCGAACTGGCCCGCTTCGAACTGGCGCCCGGTCCCAACCAGATCAGCCGCGAAGACGGCAAGCGGCGCATCGTGGTCAGCGCCAACGTGCGCGGCCGCGACCTGGGCTCGTTCGTGTCGGATGCCCAGGACAGCATCGCGGCGTCGGTGCGCATCCCGCCCGGCTACTGGACGGCCTGGGGCGGTACCTTCGAGCAATTGCAGTCCGCCACCGAGCGTCTGCAATGGGTCGTGCCGATATCGCTGCTGCTGGTCTTCGCGCTGCTGTTCGCCATGTTCGGCAACCTGCGCGATGGCCTGATCGTGTTCACCGGCATTCCGTTCGCGCTGACCGGCGGCATGCTGGCGCTGTGGCTGCGCGGCATCCCGCTGTCCATCTCGGCGGCCGTCGGTTTCATCGCGCTCTCGGGCGTGGCGGTGCTGAACGGACTGGTGATGCTGTCCTTCATCCGGTCGCTCAGGGCGCAAGGCCATCCGCTGGAGCAGGCGGTCCGCCTGGGCGCCGCCACGCGCCTGCGGCCGGTGCTCATGACCGCGCTGGTCGCGTCGCTGGGCTTCGTCCCCATGGCGCTGGCGACAGGGACCGGCGCGGAGGTGCAGCGGCCGCTGGCGACGGTGGTCATAGGCGGCATCATCTCGTCCACCGCGCTGACCCTGCTGGTCCTGCCCGCCCTGTACCGGCTGGCCTACCGGCGCAAGGCCCGCGAGGAGGGTGAAATAAATGATGAGTGACATCTATTGAATAAATTATAGGCATCATTTATTATTCGCCCTCCATGGCCAGGAGGGCGGCATGCCCCGTGTATCGCGACAACAGACCGAAAAGAACCGCGCCGCCATCGAGGAAGCCTCGGCGCGCCTGATCCGGGAACAAGGGATCAAGGGGGTCAGCGTGGCCGACCTCATGGCGGCGGCCGGATTGACCCATGGCGGTTTCTACGGGCATTTCGAGTCCAAGGACGCGCTGGCCGCGGCCGCCTGCGCCAAGGCCTTCGCGCTATCGCTGGAACGCTGGCGGGAGCGGACCGCCCGCGCGGGCGATGCCGCCGCCGCGCTGCGCTTCATCGTCGAAGCCTATCTGTCGCGGCGGGCGCGCGACGACGCCGGCAACAGTTGTCCGGCGGCGTCGCTGGCGGTGGACGTGGCTCGCGAACCGTCCGACAGGCCGGTTCGCCAGAGCTATGTCGAGGGTATCCACGGGCTGGTCGATTCGCTGGCCGCGCTGCGCGACAGCGGCGACGAGGCCGCGGACCGCGAGCGCGCACTGGTCGAGCTGTCCCTGATGGTGGGCGCGCTGCTGATGGCGCGGGCCACGGCGGCGGACCCCATTTCCGAGCAGATCCTGGACGCGGCCCGCAGGCACCTGCTCCCCGAAGACGGTTCCCTTCCCACCCCCTGACAGGACCGCATCGTGTTCGCCCATCCCGTATCGCGCTGGCTGGCCCGGCGAGGCATCCACTTCTCCTGGGTCATGGTGGCGCTGGCCTTCCTGACCATGTTGTCGTCATCGGCGGCCTTGGGCCTGCCCGGCGCCTTCCTGCAACCGCTGTCCCGCGAGTTCGGCTGGAGCGTCGACCAGATCTCGTCCGCGCTGGCGGTGCGTTTCGCGCTGTTCGGCCTGATGGGGCCGTTCTCCGCCATCCTGATGGAGCGCTACGGCCTGCGCCGCATCATGTGCACGGCCATGGTCCTGGTGGCATCCGGGCTGCTGCTGGCCACGCGCATGTCCGAGGTCTGGCATCTGGTGGCCCTGTGGGGGCTGCTGCTGGGGTTCGGCACCGGCCTGACGGCCGTGGTGCTGGGCGCGGTGGTCGCCACGCGCTGGTTCGACCAGCGGCGCGGGCTGGTGCTGGGCCTGCTGACGGCCAGCGCCGCCACGGGGCAACTGGTGTTCCTGCCGGTCGCGGCGTGGCTGATCGAGCACGTGGGCTGGCGCATGGCGGTGGTGCCGGTGGTGGCGTGCTGCCTGGCCGTGGCCGTGCTGGCTTTCCTGCTGGTGCGCGACCGTCCGCGGGACCTCGGCCTCGCGCCCTATGGCGCGGATCCGCACGCTCCGGTGGCCGCGCCCGCCATGTCGCGCCCGTCGTTCCTGGCGCCGCTCCAGGTGCTGCGCGGCGTCTCCGGCAACCGGACATTCTGGGTATTGTTCGGCACCTTCTTCGTCTGCGGCCTGAGCACCAACGGCCTGATCCAGACGCACTTCATCTCGCTGTGCGGAGACTTCGGGCTGGCCGCGCTGCCGGCCGCCTCGGTGCTGGCGATGATGGGCGCGTTCGATTTCGTCGGCACCATCCTTTCGGGCTGGCTGTCCGACCGCTACGACAATCGCAAGCTGCTGTTCTGGTACTACGGCCTGCGCGGCCTGTCGCTGTTCTGGCTGCCGCACTCGGCGTTCACGCTGTATGGCCTGTCGCTGTTCGCGATGTTCTACGGCCTGGACTGGATCGCCACCGTGCCGCCCACGGTCAAGCTGGCGGCGGCCGAGTTCGGCAAGGAGAAGGCGGGCATGGTGTTCGGCTGGGTGTTCGCCGGCCACCAGGTTGGCGGCGCGATCGCCGCGTATGGCGCGGGGGTGGTCCGTACGCAGATGCTGACCTACACCCCGGCCTTGTATGCCGCTGGCGCGGCCTGTCTGGTGGCCGCGCTGATCGTCTTCCTGATCCGCCGGCCGGCGGCGCCCCGCCTCGCGCCGGCCTGACCCGCTGCCTTTACGCGGCGGCGCCGTGCCGCGCGAAGAAGCCGCACAGCTGGCGTCCCAGGAAATCTTCGCCCGTGTCGAAGTGGGCCATGATGGACATGTGGTTGTGGCGCGGCAGCATGAGGAACTGGTTCGCCCGGTGCCCGCATGCCCGCAGGCGGTGGAAGAACTCCGCGCCGTAGACGTCCAGCAGCGGGTTCTCGTATTCGGCGATCGCCACGAACAGCGGGATGGCGGTTGGCGTCGCCATGCTGACCGGGGACAGCGCCTCGTACCGGCTTTCGTCGTTGCCGAAGTACGCGCGGACCCCGGCGGCGTTGGGGTTGGCCGGCAGCGCATCGGCACGCAGCCGGCCCGACAGGATGGCCGCTGCCCGCAGTCCCTCGCCCCGATAAGGCAGTTGCGGGTCGAGGGCATGGTGGGCGACGTGCGTGCCGCCCGCGCTATGGCCGATCACGAACATCCTCTCGGGATCGCCGCCGTGCGCGGCGATGTTCGTCCGCATCCACGCCAGCGCGCGTCCCAGGTCTTCGGCGCCGCCGGGATAGGGCGCGCCGGGCGCGAGCCGGTATTCCAGGTTGACGCCCAGGTAGCCCTGCCGGGCGAACCAGGTGGGGACGTTCGCGTACACGCGCGGGGCAATGTCCTTGTCCCCCCGCACGTAGGCGCCGCCATGCATGAACACCACGACGGGCAGGGGGCCGGCGAAGGCTGCGTCGCGGTAGAGGTCCAGGACGTGGCGCGGGTCGGGCCCGTAGGCGAGGTTGCGCGTGCAGGCCGGGCCCGCCGCTGCCGTTGCTTCCAGCAGGGGCGCATAGGCCTCCAGCACCTGGTCCCGATGCGTCCGGATATCGTCGCCCCAGGCCGGGCCGATGCGCGCCAGCAGCGCGTCCACCGCCTGAGCCGCGTTCATAGGGCCGCCAGCCGCGGCTGGCGCGGATTCCTGGCGCTCGGCTCCGGGGGCGGGGCCAGCACCGCGCACATGACGAACTCGACCACGGCGCGCCAATGGTTGATCATCGACGCGGTGGTGTCGGCCTTGTCCTTGGGCCACAGCGTCCGGATGTTCGACGACACGTTGAAGAAATGCACGCAGGCGCCCATGATGTTGACGGCCGCATGGCCCGGGTCCTGCTGCCGGAACGAGCCGTCCGCCACGCCGCGTTCGAGGATGTCGGCCAGTGTCCGGTACAGCTTGCCGCCGTTGCGGTTGTAGAACGCGCCGTCGTTCTGGATGTTCTCCAGCGCGAACAGCGGGCCCAGGTGGGGCTTGGCGACCATCTGCTGCAGCAGTCTTTCCACGAAGGCATGCAGGGCGTCGACGGGGGGAAGCCTGCGCAGGGAACTGAAGTCCATCCCTTGTTCGCGATCCTGGAACACGCGGTCGAGCACCGCCTGGTACAGGGCCTCCTTGGTGTCGAAGTAGTAGTGGATCATCGCCTTGGTGACGCCGCTGCCCGCGGCGATTTCCTCGGTGCGGGTGCTGCGCAGTCCATCGCGGGCGAAGATCTTCTCGGCCGAATCGAGGATCGCGCTGCGGGTGGCGACGCTGTCGCGCACGGCCTTGCGCGGAGTGGGGGAGGCCTTCTGGCGGAGAGGCGAAGTGCGTGATGCCATGGAGCGGTCTTTGGAAGGGCGGCCGATGGCGTTCATAGTATCGCGACGGCTTCGATTTCGATCAGGCATCCGGGCGTGACGAGGGACGAGACCTGTACTGTCGAACTGGCGGGCAGGGGGTCGGCGAAGACTTCGCGCCGGATGGCGGAATAGTCCGCGTAGCCTTCCAGCGTCGTGAGGAACGCGGTGATCTTGACCACGTCGGCCAGCGAACCGCCCGCCTCGCGCAGCAGCGCGTCCATGTTGGCGAAGATCTCCCGGGCCTGCCGGCCGAGGTCGCCGGGATGGTGGGCGTGGTCCGGATCGGCCCGCGCCAGCTGGCCCGATACGAAGATCATGTGTTTGCCGCCGGCGACGTCCAGCGCCTGGGAATAAGGGCGGCCCGATGGCCCGATGGGGGTCTTGATGATCATGGCGGTCTCCTTGTTCGTTAAATAACTATCCGGTTGGTTAATTCTAAGCAGTGCGTCGCGGCGCTGTCAAAGTCAGTGTTGAAAGAATTGTCTTGACAGGCTTCGACCCCGGTTTCTAGACTGTTAACTAATCAGTTGGTTAGTTATGAAAACGGAATCACAAGGAGCCGAGATGTCAGCACAGCCATCGTCTTTCATGCCCGTAACCGGTTTTCCCGGAATTTCCGAACAGCGGTTTCCGCTGAACCTTGGCGAATCGCTGCCGCGGGTCGAACGCATCTGGACCGTCGCGAAGGGATCGAACTGGGATCCGGTCACGGACATCCCCTGGAACCAGCTGGACCTGGGCAAATACACAGAGGAAGAGCTGTACGCGGCCCGCGTCTTCTGGAGCCGCCGCGCCTGGAGCGAGTACACCGGCCTGGCCGAATCGCCTACCGTGCTGCTGCGGTTCGCCTTCGAGGGAGGGCGTCCCGGCATGATCAAGCTGGCCCTGGCGACCAAGTTCATGGACGAGGCCAAGCACATCGAGGCTTCCTACCTGATGGCGGAGAAGCTGGGTGGCTACCTGCCCGAACCGCCGGAAGGGGCCCCTCGCAAGCGGCTGGTGGCGGGCCTGCGCGAGCGGGGCATGAATCCCGACTACACCCCCGAGGCCGTGCTGGCATGCTGGCACTGTGTCAGCGAGTACTTCGCGGTCGAGATATTCCGCGTCCGTTATCACCATACGACCGATCCCGTCGCGCGGGCCGTCCTCGGCCGCATCCTGGCAGACGAGGTCCGCCATATCGGCATGGGCTGGGAGTACCTGGCGTATCGCCTGCCGCAGGTCTCGGACGCGGTCCGCGAGAACGTGAGGACGGCCATGATCGATGTCATCGAGAATATCGAACTGGGCGGGTTCCATTCGTCGTCGAACGTCAACGAGGAGCAGGATCTGTTCGCGCGGCTCGACCTCACGGTGGCCAAGGCCGGGCTGGGCGCGGCGCCTCCCGATGTCGAGCACGCGGCCTTCGTGTCCACGCTGGCCGAGATCCGGAGCAAGGCGGCCGGGCTGGGCATAGATCTGCCTGAATACACGTTGTGAACCGTGCCGGCCGGCTTGCGCCAGGCGCGGCCGGCCGGCGGCATCGCCGTCACGCGCGCCGTTCACCGGCTCTTGAGGATACGACCATGATTCGCACTCTATGCATGCAAGCGGCCATCGGGATTTCGATCACCTGTATGACCTTGCCCGTCGCGCGGGCGGAGCAGTACCCCGATCGGCCGATCCGGTTCATCGTGCCTTTCGCGCCGGGCGGCACCGCCGATGTGCTGACGCGGGCGCTGGCCCAGAAGCTCGGCCAGCGGCTGGGCCAGCCCGTCATCGTGGAGAACCGGCCGGGGGCCAGTACCGCGATCGGCGTCAAGCACGCCGCGACGGCCGCGCCCGATGGCTACACCATCCTGTATGGCGGCGTCAGCTCCCAGGTCATGAATCCGCTCATCAACCGGGTCGATTTCGATCCGGTCAAGGACTTCACGCCCATCTCGCTGGTGAACTCGCTGCCCCTCGTGCTGGTGGTCCATCCGTCCCTGCCCGCGGCGGACTTCGCCCAGTTCCTGGCGTTGGCGAAGTCGCGCGCCCAACCCATCACCTATGCGTCGGCCGGGGCGGGCACGTCCAATCACCTGGCGGGGGAACTGCTCAAGAGCGCCGCGCACATTCCGCTGCTGCACGTCCCGTACAAGAGCAGCGCTCCGGCCTTGAACGACCTCCTGGGCGGCCACGTCGACGCGATGTTCGACCTGGTGCTGACTTCGGCGCCGCAGGCGAAGCTGGGCAAGGTGCGCCCGCTCGCCATCACCAGCGCGCGGCGCAGCCCGTTGTTGCCCGACGTCCCTACCTTGCGGGAACTGGGGCTGCCCGAAGGCGAGGTCGATGTATGGACCGGCGTGTTCGGTCCCGCGGGCATGCCGCCCGCGATCGTGGCGCGCCTGCACGACGAGATCGCCGCCATTCTGCGGTTGCCGGAGGTCCAGCAGCAGTTCGCCTCGCTGGGTGCCCTGGCCGAACCCAGTACGCCGGAGCAACTGGGCGCGCTGCTGCGATCCGAGCTGGTGAAGTGGAAGCGGGTGGTCCGGGAAGCCAGGATAGGGGCCGATTGATCGGCGGAGGCGGGCGGATTCCCTTGCCGGTGAATCAGGGTTTCCCTTAGGAATGCAGCGCATGAGCCTCCCGTTATGATGTATTGCCCTTTCCTATGGGTGGCACTTGTTTTGCACCGGTTGCAGTCTCGTGACGCCTTATGACAGGACCGGTGCCGCCCGTGGGTTCCACACCACCCGGGAGACCCGCACATGCACCGCCGTTCCTTTCTGACCAAGGCAACCGTGGGCGCCGCCGCTGGCGGCGTGACGTTGGCAGCCCCTGTGTTCGCCCAGGACGCGCCCACCGTGACCTGGCGCCTTGCTTCCAGTTTTCCCCGCAGCGCCGACGCGATCTACAGCGGCGGCGAGGCCGTGGCCAAGTACGTGTCCGAGGCCACCGGCGGGAAGTTCACGATCCGGGCCTTTCCCGCCGGGGAAATCGTGCCCGCGCTGCAGGTGCTCGACAGCGTGCAGAACGGCACCATCGAATGCGGCCACAGCGCCTCTTATTACTACTACGGCAAGGACCCCACGCTCAGCTTCGACGCGGCGGTACCCTTCGGGCTCAACACGCGCCAGATGAACGCCTGGATGCGCCACGGCGACGGCCTCAAGCTGCTGCGCGAAGTCTTCAAGAAGTACAACGTCGTCAATTTCCCCTGCGGCTATACCGGCACGCAGATGGGCGGCTGGTTCCGCAAGGAGATCAAGTCGGTCGAGGACCTGAAGGGGCTGAAGTTCCGCGTCAGCGCATTCGCCGGCGCCGTGCTGTCTCGCCTGGGCGTGGTGCCGCAGCAGATCGCCGGCGGCGATATCTATCCGGCGCTGGAAAAGGGCACGATCGACGCGGCCGAATGGATAGGCCCCTACGATGACGAGAAGCTCGGTTTCCACAAGGTTGCCAAGAACTACTACTACCCAGGCTGGTGGGAAGGCACGCTGCAGGTGTCGCTGTATGTGAACCAGGACGCCTACAACAAGCTGCCCAAGCAGTACCAGGCCGTGCTGGACCAGGCGTGCGCCGCGGCCACCAACGACATGATCGCCAAGTACGACGCCGAGAATCCCGCGGCGCTGCGCCGGCTGATCTCGCAGGGCGCGCAGTTGCGGGCTTTTCCGAAACCGGTCATGGACGCCTGCTATGTCGAGGCCAACAAGCTCTACGCCGAGATGAGCGCCAAGAGCCCCGAGTTCAAGAAGGTCTATGACAGCATGGTTGCCTTCCGGAGCAATGTGCTGCCATGGTTCCGGGTGGCCGAGGGCAATTTCGACGGCTACATGTCCACCATCCGCAAGTAGGGGGTACCAGCGTGGCGCTACCTACCCGGTTCCCCGCCACGCTCCTGAAGCAGGAATCGTTCGCCTGGCCTCGCGCCAGGCGTTTTTCGTTCAGCATCGGTCTACAACCATGAATGCTCTCCTCGCTTTTTCGCGCCTCGTCGACAAGCTGAACCTGCTTGTCGGCAAGGCCGTCACCTGGCTGACCCTGGTCGTGGTGGTCGTCAGCGCGGGCAACGCCATTGTGCGCAAGGTCTTCCACACCAGTTCCAACGCCTGGCTCGAGCTGCAGTGGTATCTGTTCGGCGCCATCTTCCTGCTGGCGGCGGGCTATACCCTGTTGAAGAACGAACATGTGCGCGTGGACATCGTCGCGCAGAAGCTGTCGCAGCGTACGCAGATCTGGATCGAGATTCTCGGGGTCGTGTTCTTCCTGATGCCGGCGTGCGTGCTGATCATGTGGCTGTCCTGGCCGGTGTTCGTCGACTCCTTCGTGACCGGTGAGCAGTCCTCCAATTCGGGCGGGCTGGTGCGCTGGCCCGTCAAGCTGCTGATTCCGGCCGGCTTTTTCCTGCTGGTGCTGGCCGGGCTCTCGCACCTGATCAAGTGCGTGGCCTTCCTGATGGGCAGGGGACCCGACCCGCGCGAGCGGGAGCGGGGCAAGACCGCGGAGGAAGAACTGGCCGAGGAAATCGCCCGCGAGGCGCGGGCACGCGAGGCCGCCGCCCACGGCGGCACGCAGGGAGGCCGCTGATGATCGACTTCCTGATCGCGAACCTGGCACCGATCATGTTCGCCAACCTGGTACTTTTCCTGCTGCTGGGATTCCCGGTGGCGTTCGCGCTGGCCGCCAACGGCATGTTGTACGCGCTGATCGGCATCGAATTCGGCTTGCTGACGCCGGTACTGTTCCAGGCCCTGCCGCAACGGGTGTTCGGCATCATCGCCAACGATTCGCTGCTGGCCGTGCCTTTCTTCACCTTGATGGGGCTGGTGCTGGAGCGCTCAGGCATGGCGGAGGATCTGCTCGAGACCATCGGCCAGCTGTTCGGCTCGCTGCGCGGCGGGCTGGCCATCGCCGTGGTGTTCGTCGGCGCGATGCTGGCGGCCACCACGGGAGTCGTGTCGGCGTCGGTCATCTCCATGGGCCTGATCTCGCTGCCTATCATGCTGCGCTACGGCTATGACCGCAGGCTGGCCTCGGGCGTGATCGCGGCCTCGGGCACGTTGTCGCAGATCATCCCGCCGTCGCTGGTGCTGATCATCCTGGCCGACCAGCTGGGCCGGTCGATCGGCGACATGTACCGGGGCGCGATGCTGCCCGGCTTCCTGCTGGCCGGGGCCTATGTCGTGTATGTGGTGCTGGCGTCGCTGTTCCGGCCGGCCAGCGCGCCGGCCCTGCCCGAAGAGGCGCGGCGCTTCCAGGAGCCCAACGGGACGCGCGGCGGCCGCTCGCTGCTGGTGCTGATGCTTGTTTCGGCGGCGATCGCGGCGCTGGTCGGGGACTATCTCGAACACGGCACCGCGCCGGTGGACGAGCGCATCGTGCTGACCATGCTGATCTGGGGCGTGTCGGCCTTCGTCATCGCGGCGACCAACAAGGTGCTGCGGCTGGGGTGGCTGTCGGCGCTGGCCGAGCGGGTGACCTTCGTGATGATCCCGCCGCTGTTCCTGATCTTCCTGGTGCTGGGGACCATCTTCATCGGCGTGGCCACCCCCACCGAGGGGGGCGCGATGGGCGCGGTGGGGGCGATCGCGATGGCGCTCATCCGCAAGCGCCTGTCGCTGAATCTGCTCAAGCAGGCCATGGATACCACCACCAAGCTATCCTGCTTCGTCGTGTTCATCCTGATCGGTTCGACCGTGTTCGGCCTGACCTTCCGGGCCGTCAGCGGCGACCTGTGGGTCGAGCACCTGCTGACCTCGGTGCCGGGCGGCCAGTGGGGCTTCCTGATCGTCGTCAGCGTGCTGACCTTCGTGCTGGCCTTCTTCCTGGATTTCTTCGAGCTGGCCTTCATCATCGTGCCGCTGCTGGGACCGGTGGCCGAGAAGATGGGCATAGACCTGATCTGGTTCGGCGTGCTGCTGGCGGTCAACATGCAGACTTCCTTCATGCACCCGCCGTTCGGCTTCGCGCTGTTCTACCTGCGTTCGGTGGCGCCCAAGGAAGACTATCTGGACAAGGTCACGGGCAAGCGCATCGCCAAGGTCACCACCGGCCAGATCTACTGGGGATCGATCCCGTTCATCGTGATCCAGCTGCTGATGGTGGCCATCGTGATGCTGGTGCCGGGACTGGTCATGCACTACAAGGGCGACCAGGCCGTGGTGGATCCGGGCAGCGTCAAGATCGAGGTGGACAGCTCGTATGGCGAAAGCTACGGCGGAGGCGGCGCCTACGGGGAAGGCCAGGGGCAGGGCGGCCAGGACCCGAACGCCGATTTCAAGTAGCCCGTTGCGCCGCGGCGGCGATGGCCTGCGTCACCGTCGCGGCGCAGTGCCGCACCAGTTCGGCATAGCCTTCCTCGTTCACGAGTTTCTCGCGTTCTTTTTCGTATACCAGGGTGGTGGCGCCGACGACGTGGCGCCCATCGTTGAAGATGGGCGCCGCGATGCCGATGACGCCCGGGTCGATCTCCTCGCGCGAGACATAGTGCCCGTCCTTGCGTATGCGCTTGTAGTGCCGGGCGAAAGACGGCCAGTCGCCGGCGATGCCGAGCACGTCGGGATCGGCCTGGTGGCGCTCGTACAGCCGCTTCAGGCGCGATGTCTGGAGGTTGGCCAGGATCACCGCCGGTGCGGCGCCCTTGAACAGCGGCATCAGGTGGCCGCGGTCCAGGCTCATGGGGGCGGGTTCGCTCACGAGCTCATGGTGGCTGTGCACGATCTCGTCGCCGTAGATGTTGCACAGCACGACCGTCATGGCCGTGCGCTGGGCCAGTTCGCGCATGCTGGCGCGGCTGGCCAGCAGGATGGGCTCGGACCGCCGGATGCGGTAGTCGAGTTCGATGATCTTCGCGCCCAGCGCGTAGCGCCCGGCGATCTTCGCCAGCAGTCCGGTTTCGCACAACTGCTTGACGTAGCGGAAGGCGGTGGGCCGGGAAACTTCGAGCAGGTCGGCGATTTCCTCGGCCGCCAGCGTGGTCCTGGCTTCGGAGAACAGATCCAGGATCTGGAGGACTTTTGCGAACTGGGACATGTCGGGATCGATGGGTCTCGGTATTCGACGCGCCGGCCGTGCGGGCCGGCGCGTCGCAGCCATGATGGTAATCAATCCCGGCCCGGTTTGCCGGGTCAGCGCTCCCCGGAGGCGGGGGGGAGGGCCTCGAAGTCCGCGGAGATCTTGCGGCGGGTCCAGTCGACGATGGTCTCCATGCACTGCGCGAGTTGCCTGGGCTGCCCCAGGTAGTAGTGGGTCGCTCCCTGGATCTGAACGAGTTCCTTGTCCGGGGTGCCGAGCGCGGCGTGGATCAGGGGGTTGTGGGTGGCGGGCACGGCGTCGTCCGCCTCGTTCTCGATCTGCAGGACGGGAACCTGGCGTATCCGCGCCGCGTTCATGGGGCCCTTGATGTTGGAGTGATCGTAGGACCATTGCGACAGCCAGCTGCGCAGCGTGCTGAACCGGGCCAGGCCGGCGGGGCCGGAATTGACCACGCGCGGATCGCCCAGGTAGCACCAGTCCGGCTTGCGGCCATTGGGGTCGATCGCGGGATCGAGCCAGCGCACGTCGCACATGGTGCGATGGACCACGAAGCCGCGTTCCCGCTCGCCCGACGGCGAGCGCTTGAGCCGGTCCAGCGTATCGAGCACCCAGGCGCTGATGCGGCGATTGCGCGCCAGCTGCGCCGCCCGGAAGCGCGCCACGAAGTCTTGCGAGAAGGGCGGCCGGTTGGGGCAGTCGGGGGCGTAGATGTCGAGTTCGAGATCCCGGTCCTCGGGGTCCAGCTCGTTGCGGACCGAGGGATCCAGCCATTCGGTCAGGGTTTCCGGCCGGCTCAGGTGGGCGGCGATGAAGATGATGCCATCGGCCGGCGTGAGGCCGGCTTGCGTCAGGTCATAGGGGTCGCCCGCCGGCGTGTGCGTGATCGACGGCGTTTCGGCCTGGGCCTCGTAGAACAGCGACAGCGCGCCGCCGCCGGACCAGCCGACCAGCACCACCTTTTCGTAGCCCAGGTCTTCGCGCGCGTGGCGCATGTAGGCGCCCAGGTCGGCCGCCACCTTCTCCATGATCAACGCGGAGTCGTTCTTGGCGTAGCGGCTGCCGGCGCACAGCACGTGCATGCCCGACTCGGCCAGTGCCACGGGCATGGGCAGCAGTTGCAGTGTCGAGGTCGGATGCATGAACAGGAACACGACCTTGGATGGTACGTTGCGGGGCACCAGCCGCTGGCCTTCGAGCACGGTGTAGCCCTGGCTGCCGTTGAAGCCGTAGGTTTCCACCATCTCGACCGGCTCGCGGAATTGCAGGATGACGGGAATGCGGTCGAAGGAGTGCTTGGACGGCGTGGACATGACGCGGTTTCCTTGTGGGTTGCTGGGCTGGCGGTTAGCGGCTGGCGGCCAGGGGCCGGGTGCGGACCCAGTCCGCCAGTTCGGCGTGGGCCGAGGCCTTGAATTCGTCGAGCCGGGCGGCGGGCGCGGTGCGGGTGGTCAGTTCGAGCCGGATGCCGTTGGGGTCGAAGAAGTAGATGGACCTGACGAAACCGTGGTCCGTCACGCCCAGGACCTCGACGCCGGCCGCTTCCAGCCTGGCGCGGGCCGCGTGGAGCTCGGCCTCGGATTCGACCTGCAGCGCGATGTGGTTGACCCAGTCGGGGGTATTGGCGGAGGGCTCGGCCGCCTGGCCGTCGCCCAGGTCGAAGAAGGCCATGTAGGAACCGTCCCGCATCTCGAAGAAGATGTGGACGTACGGGCAGTATTCGCCGGTGCTGGGCACGTTGTCGGCCCGGATCACGTGCGCGAGCGGCAGGCCCAGCAGATCCTCGTAGAAGTGGCGGGTTTCTTCGGCGTCCCTGCACCGGTAGGCGAAGTGATGCAGACTTTGTATGGGAATGCGCGCTGCCATGATGTCTCCTTGCTCCACGTGCCGGCCTGTGCCGGATGGGGCGGTCGATGATGTGACGGAGATTGTCGGGTATTTTTTTAAAAGTATCAATATCAGATACTTTTATTTTAAATATTGGGTCAGGATTTCGATAAAATTTATCAATAATTTCGGTTTTTGCAAAAATAAAGCCGCTCAAGGCGGCTCCGGGAAAGGGGGCGGTCCGTCGCGGACCGCGACGGGGTCAGAGGAACGAAGGCCGGGCCTTCAGCGAGGCCGGGCTGTAGCCCGCCACCTTCTTGTAGTTGTCGGAGATGGCTTGCAGTTCGGCCTGCGAGACGATGGGGTCGAGCTGCTCGAAGCGCTTGCCGCCGGTGCGTTCGTAGACTTCGCGCAGGATGGCGTCGGGCGGATTCGTGCGGTTGGTCAGCACCACCTGCGTGGTCGCGGCGACCCGGACCTTGTCGTAGTCCCGCAGGGCTTCCGTGGTCAGGCCGCGCTGCTTCAACTGGCCCGCCAGATAGCGCGCGTCGATGATGGCCTGGCCCGCGCCGTTCGAGCCCCGCGGCACCATGGGATGGGCGGCGTCGCCCAGCAGCGTCAGGCGGCCCTGGGTCCAGGTGGGCAGCGGATCCTGGTCCACCATCGGGTACTCCAGGATGGAGTCCGAGGACCGGATCAGGGCGGGAACGTCCAGCCAGTCGAAATGCCAGTCCTCGAAGGCGGGCAGGAAGTCTTCCAGCCGGCCCGGCCGGCTCCAGTCGCGGATGGCCGGGTTGGGGTCGGTGATTTCCGCCACCCAGTTGATCAATTGGCCGCCCTTGCCGTCGACGTCGTTGCGGATGGGGTAGATCACCATCTTGCCCACGTCCAGCCAGCCCGCGCGCACCATGCTGGCCTCGCTCAGGAACGGTTGCCACACCGTGGTCCCGCGCCACATGTTGACGCCCGAATAGCGCGGCGCGCCTTCCTGCGGATAGAGCTGCTTGCGCAGGGCCGAATGCACGCCGTCGCAGGCGACCAGCAGGCGGGCCCGCACGTCGGGCAGGCGCTCGCCCTCGGGCGAGACGAAGTGCGCGGTGATCGATTCGTCATCCTGCGTGGCGCCGGTACAGCGCTGGCCGCAGACCACGGCGTCCGGGCCCAGGCGCTGCCTGACGGCGTCGAACAGCACGGTCTGCAGGTCGCCCCGGTGGATCGAGTATTGCGGCCAGTCGAAGCCGGCGGCCAGGCCCGCGGCCTCGCGGAACACGAACTGGCCGTGCTCGTTGAAGAAGATGGATTCGCGCGTGCGCACGCCCACCTTGTCCAGTTCCGGCAGCAGCCCCAGTTCGGACAGCTCGCGCGCCGCGTGAGGCAGGACGTTGATGCCCACGCCCAGGGGCCGCAGTTCGGGCACCGCCTCATAGATGCGGCAGGCGATGCCGGCCTGGTGGAGACTCAGGGCCAGCGTCAGTCCGCCTATCCCGGCGCCGATGATGACCACGTCCTCTTTGCTGCTCATGTTCGCACCCTCGTGAAGAATTTTCTCGCGCGGATCCCGTTCTGGGGCCGCCGGTGCTGGTATTAAGCGCCAGAACGTACTATTTTTGAAGTTTAGATATGATATGAATACATATTAGAGTTTTATGAATCTCTCATTGCGCCAGTTGCAGGTGTTCCTGCACGTCGCGCGGATCGGCAATTTCACCCGTGCCGCCGAGAAGGCCCACATGACGCAGGCCGGGCTCAGCATCATGATCCGCGAGATGGAAAAGCAGCTCGATTGCCGCCTGTTCGACCGCACGACCCGCATGGTGGTGCTGACCGATGCCGGCCGCGACCTGCTGCCGGTGGCGCAGCGGGTGGTGGGCGACCTGGAAGAGGTGGTGTCCAAGCTGGGCGTGGCCGGCCGGCGTGCGCGGCAGACGCTGCGCATCGCGGCCACGCCGCTGATTTCTTCCAACATCCTGCCCCGGGTGTTCCAGTTGTTCAAGGGGTCCCATCCCTACGTCGAGCTGCGCCTGGTCGATACCGATCTGCAGCAGGTGGAGGCGCTGGTCGCCGGTGGCGAGGCCGACATCGGCCTGGGGTTTTTTTTCAAGCAGCTGGCGGGGCTGGACCGGGCCCCGGTGGGCCAGTTCCGGTTGATGCGCGTTGCGCCCACCGAGGGAGCGCCCGGCCGGCCGGTGGGAACCGCCGCCTGGGCCAGCCTGCGCGACGTGCCGCTGATCGGCCTGCCCGCCGCCAATCCCATCCAGCGCCTGATCGAGCCGCACCTGGAGAAGATCGGGCGCGGCAACGAGGACCGTCCCAGCTTCAACTTCTTCGAGACTCTGATCTCCATGGTGGAGGCCGGACTGGGCACGGCCGTCATCCCCACCTTCGCGCTGGTGGCCTGCCACCGGCACCGGGTGGCGACCGACCTGCTGACCAAGCCGGCGGTCAGCCTGGACCTCTATCAGGTGACGCGGCGGGGTTTCAAGGTGCCGCCCGTGATGGAGGACTTCCGCGCGACCCTGATGGCGGCGCTGCCGGCCGTCGGCGGGTAGGCCGGGCCGTCCGGCTCGGGCGGCCCGGCGGATGCGATAATCCGCCAGGTTCGCGCGTCTGTTCTCCGGCGCGCAGGAAAAAGGAGACGGCCGACCGGCCCCGCTTATGTTGCTGCAAGTGATTTATCTGGTCGCGATCACGGCCGAGGCCGCCTCGGGCGCGATCATGGGCATGAGACGGCGCATGGACCTGTTCGGGGTCTGCGTGGTCGGCACGGTCACGGCCCTGGGAGGCGGCTCGATCCGCGACGTACTGCTGGGCCACTACCCGCTGGGCTGGGTGGCCCATCCCGAATATCTGTTCTTCACCGTGGGCGCGGCCCTGGCCGCGGCGTTCCTGGTCCGGTACATGCACCGGGTGCGCATGGCCTTCCTGCTGCTGGACGCGCTGGGCCTGGTCGCTTTCGCCGTCATCGGCTGCGACGTGGCCGAGGCGGCCGGCGCGCACCCGGCCATCGTGGTGCTGATGGGCATGGTCACGGGCATCTGCGGCGGCCTGCTGCGCGACATACTCTGCAACCAGGTGCCGCTGGTCCTGCGCCGCGACCTCTACGCCTCGGTCGCGCTGGCGACCGGCACGCTGTATGTGCTGTTGCAGCGCTACGGCGTCGGGCACGATCACGCCACGGCCATCGCGCTGGTCACCGGTTTCCTGTTCCGCATGGTGGCGATCCGCTGGAGCCTGACCCTGCCCGTCTTCACGACCCGAACGCCTCCCGAACATTGAAGGAACATCCTCGATGAGCCAGACCTCTTTGCAATACCGCACCTTCCTGCTCCTGCTGGTATTGGTCACGCTGGCGTTCGGCTGGCTGCTGTGGCCGTTTTTCGGCGCCGTGTTCTGGGGGGCCATCCTGGCCATCATCTTCTTCCCCTTGCAGCGGCGGCTGGTGACGGCCTTCGGCGGCCGCAACAACCTGGCGGCGCTGGCCACGCTGGCGGTGTGCGTGCTCATCGTGATCATTCCCGTCTCGCTCATCGCGGGCACCATCGTCAGCCAGGGCGCGGGGTTCTACGAGCAGATCAAGGCCGGCGACATCGATTTCCGCGGCTACCTCGACCAGGCCATGGCGGCCCTGCCGCCCACGGCGCGCAGCCTGCTGGAGAAGTTCGGCATGGTGGACGTGAACAGCATCCAGAGCAAGCTGGCCGAGGTGGCGACGCGGGGCAGCCAGTTCTTCGCCACCCAGGCGTTGAACATCGGCCAGAACACCTTCCAGTTCGTCATCAGCCTGGGCGTCATGCTGTACCTGCTGTTCTTCCTGCTGCGCGACGGCCCGGACCTGTCCGCGCGTATCCGCCAGGCCCTGCCGCTGACGGAAGAGCACAAGCGCCACCTGTTCCGCAAGTTCATCGCCGTCGTGCGGGCCACGGTCAAGGGCAACATCGTGGTGGCCATCACCCAGGGCATGCTGGGCGGTTTGATCTTCTGGATCCTGGGCATCAAGGGTGCGCTGCTGTGGAGCGTCGTGATGGCCTTCCTGTCGCTGCTGCCGGCGGTGGGGGCGGGACTGATCTGGGGGCCGGTCGCCATCTACTTCATCCTGTCCGGCGATACGTTGCAGGGGATCATCCTGACGTTGTACGGCATCCTGGTGATCGGCCTGGTCGACAACGTGCTGCGCCCCATCCTGGTCGGCAAGGACACCCGCATGCCGGACTACGTGATCCTGATCTCGACCCTGGGCGGCATGGCGCTGTTCGGCATCAACGGTTTCGTGATCGGGCCGCTCATCGCCGCGCTGTTCATGGCGGTCTGGGACCTGTTCTC
The DNA here is from genome assembly GCF_058793475.1 of Pigmentiphaga sp. MLSB6-MA01. NCBI lineage: Bacteria > Pseudomonadati > Pseudomonadota > Betaproteobacteria > Burkholderiales > Alcaligenaceae > Pigmentiphaga > Pigmentiphaga sp. MLSB6-MA01. Next base: position 164,305 of record NZ_JBXAFV010000006.1, read on the forward strand.
GTCGATGGACGATCCCCCTCCCGCGGACGAGACCTGATCCGGCTTCGCCGGCCGTTGCGGAATTCCGGAACGGCCGGCGGCCCGCATGGCGGAATCCTGGCCGCGCCTGCCGTCCCCGCCTCTGGGCCCTATCCAAAAACGCCAATGAAAACAGGCTCTTGCCGCGATATCGCGCGTCAGGGCCGCGTTGGCACGAGTGTTGCTCATCCTCCGTCGCGGTAACGAGAAGATTCAAAAACACGCGATAGGAGGAGGCAGGAATGGGACCCCAAGAGAAATGCGGGCGGCATGCGCGCGCCCGGGGATATGGCGTGGGCCGGCTGGCCCTGGCGACGGGAGCCGCCGCGGTGCTGGCAGCCGCTTGCGGCGGCGACGGAGGTGACGGCGGATCGCCGGGCGGTCCGCCGCCCGCGCCGGCCCTCAAGCTGAGCACGGTGTCCTCGCTGCCGGACTACGTCACCGGCGATGACGCGCTGGTGCGGCTGGAAGTGCCGGCCGGCGTCAGTGGCACGCCGGTGGTCATGCTGGAGAAGAGCGATGTGTCGCGCGCCTTCACCCAGGCCGGTGACGGGACCTGGCAGGGGCTGGTGCGCGGCATGGCGCTGGGCAAGAACACCCTGCGAGCCCAGGTGGGGGAGTCGACCGCCACGCTGGAAATCACGAATTACCCCATCACGGGGCCGATGATCTCCGGTCCGCACCAGAAGCCCTTCCTGTGCACGACGACGAGCTTCGGCCGGCTGGGTGGCGGCACCCTGGACGGCCCGTTCGGCGAGAACTGTTCCACCAACACGCGGGTCGACTATTTCTACCGGAACAAGTCCGGCGGCAACAGCCGCTGGAACACGCCCACGGTCTATCCGGCCGACATGGCCACCATCACCATCGACGAGGGCAAGCCGACCGAGCGCACGGTGCCGTACCTCGTGCGGCTGGAGACGGGCACCATCAACCGCGGCATCTACCAGTCGGCCATGCTGCATGATCCGCTCAGCGACGGCGAGATCGGCCCGAACAAACGCTCCAAGGCCTGGAACGGCAAGCTGATGTATCCGCTGGGAGGCGGCTGCCAGGGCGGCTGGTACACGCAGGGCGCGACCTTCGGCACCCTGATCGTCGACGAGTGGATGAAGCAGGGCTATGCGGCCGTCACGTCCACGCTGAACATCTTCGGCTCGAACTGCAACGACCTGCTGTCGTCCGAGACCGTGGCGATGACCAAGGAGCGCTTCATCGAGGCCTACGGCGTGCCGGTCTACACGATAGGCACCGGCGGCTCGGGCGGCGCCTACCAGAGCTTCCAGACGTCCGACAACTATCCAGGCCTGTTCGACGGCATCATCGTGAACATGGTGTTCCCGGACGTGACCTCGGCCACGCTGTTCAAGGTCTTCGATTCCCGGCTGCTGAACAACTACTTCAACCGCGCGGGCGGGCTGGCCTACACCGACGAGAAGAAGAAGGCGATCTCCGGCTACCTGCAGGTCGGCAACATCGCCAACATGAGCGGCAGCGCCGGCCGGCTGGATCCGGTGGTCTCGTTCCCGGCGGGCTTCCAGGAAAGCCTGAAGTACCACCCCGTCAACAATCCCGGCGGCAGCCGGGCGACCGTGTATGACCACACGGTGAACGTCTATGGCAAGGACAGCCGGGGTTTCGCGCTGCGCCCGATCGACAACGTCGGCGTGCAGTACGGCCTGAAGGCGCTGAACGACGGCGCCATCACGGTGGACGAGTTCCTGGACCTGAACGCCAACATCGGCGGATTGGACGTGGACCTGAAGCCCATGGCGGCGCGCACGGCCGGCGATATCGACGCCATCCGCCGCGCCTACCAGTCCGGCCGCATCACCCATGGCGGAGGCGGCCTGGCCTCGACCGCCATCCTGGAGAACCGCGACTATTTCGATAACGCGGTGAACGGCGACATCCACAACAAGATCCACTCGTACTCGGTGCGCGAGCGCCTGAAGGCCGCCAACGGGCATTTCGACAATCACGTCATGCTCGGACCCGGCCCGGTGGGCGACAACCTGCTGCAGCTCATGGACCAGTGGCTGATGGGCGTGGTGAGCGACACCTCCGACCAGTCCAGGCCGCGCAAGGTCGTCTCGCACAAGCCCGCGGGGCTGGCCGATGCCTGCTGGGACAGTGGCGGCAACAAGATCGTCGAACCGTCCACGGCCTATGGCGAAGGGCGCTGCAACCAGCTCTATCCGGCGGGTACCACGCCGCGCCTGGTCGCTGGTGGGCCGCTGGCCGACAACATCGTCAAGTGCCAGCTCAAGGCAGTTGATCCGGCCGACTACAAGGCCACGCTGAACGCCGGGCAACTGGAGCGCGTGCGCCAGATCTTCCCCGGCGGCGTGTGCGACTGGAGCAAGCCCGGGGTGGAGCAGCAGCCGCTCAAGGGCACGTGGCTCTCGTTCGGCCCTTCCACCAAGAACCAGTTGTTCGACGTTACCCGTCCTTGAAAGGAGGCAAGACATGAAGTTTCTTTCCACACTATCGCTCGGTGTCCTGGCTGCGCTGGCAGCGCCGCTCCAGGCACAGGACTTCCCGGGCAGCGCGCCCATCGTCGCCGTCGTGCCGTTCGCCGCCGGGGGTCCCACCGACAAGGTGGCGCGCGACGTGACGGCCGTCATGGCCAGGCACCTGAAAGGCCAGATCGTGATCGAGAACGTCGGCGGCGCGGGCGGCACCATCGGCGCCAAGAAGGTGGCCACCGCGCGCAACGACGGCCATACGGTGCTGATCCACCATATCGGCATGTCCACCGCGCCGGCCTTGTATCGCCAACTGGGCTTCGATCCGCTCAAGGACTTCGAGATGATCGGCGAGATCGCCGACGTGCCCATGGTGCTCCTGGGCACCCGGAGCCTGCCGCCGGACAGCTTCAAGGACCTGCTGCCCTACATCAAGGCCAATTCGAGCAAGCTGTTCCTGGCGAATGCCGGCATCGGATCCGCCTCGCACCTGTGCGGCCTGTTGTTCATGAGCACGATCGGCACGCAACTGGGCACGGTCCCCTACAAGGGGACGGCGCCGGCGCTGACCGATCTCATCGGCGGGCAGGTGAACCTGATGTGCGACCAGACCACCAACGTCGCCGGGCAGATCAAGGCCGGCGTGGTGAAACCCTATGTCGCGATGCAGTCCGCGCGCATCGATGCCTTCAAGGATATCCCCGCCGCGTCCGAGCAGGGGCTGCCGGGCATCGAGGTCAAGATCTGGCATGCGATGTACGCGCCCAAGGGCACGCCGCCGGCCGTGGTGGAGAAGCTGTCGGCGGCGTTGCAGGCGGCGGTCCAGGACCCGACGTTCCGCGGCAAGATGGCGGAGCTGGGGGCGCAGGCGGCGACCGCCGACCGGGCCAGGCCCGAATCGCTGCGCAAGCATCTCGGCAGTGAGATCGACAAGTGGACGCCCATCATCCGGGCGGCGGGAGTCTACGCCGATTGACCGGAGGGGCTTGCGCCATTGCGTGGCGCAAGCCCCGATGTCTTTCCTGGCGTGCCTGGGATAAATTGCGGACACTAGAACGATAATCATGGATGGGGACTTGAGCGTCAGCCCGCCTGCCCGCGGTTTTTCCAAGCGCCGCCTGGTGTGGGGCGGCGCCTGTCTGTTCGCCGCCGCGCTGGCGGTGATGCTGGCATACATCTGGGGCGAGCGTACCGGCATCCAGGCCTTGCGCCAGGGGGTGGAACACAGGCTGGACATCTACGCCGGCGGCGTGCAGAGCGAACTGACCCGCTACGACTACCTGCCGGGCATCCTGTCCCTGAACAAGGACGTCACCGCGCTTCTGCAGGAGCCCGGCAATCCCGAGCGGATCGCCCGGGTCAACCTGTACCTGGAGACCGTCAACCGCAAGGCCGGATCTTCCGAGATCTACGTGATGAACATGGAGGGGCTGACGCTGGCCGCCAGCAACTGGAATCGTCCGCCCAGCTTCGTCGGCCGCAATTTCTCGTACCGGCCCTACTTCATCGACGCGGCGAAGGGGCTGTCGGGCCGTTTCTACGGCATCGGCACCGTCAGCCAGTCGCCGGGCTACTACTTCTCCTACGGCATCTACCACGATGGCAGGATGCTGGGCGTGGCGGCGTTGAAGGTCGACCTGGACAAGCTCGACGATGCCTGGCTGCGCGCCGACGAGAAAGTGGTGGTGGTGGACGAGAACGGCGTGATCTTCCTGACTTCGGTGCCGGGCTGGAAATTCAAGACGCTCGCGCCGCTGGCGCAGCATACGCTGCAGAAACTGGCGGTGACCCGCCAATATCATCGTGCCGGGTCGCTGGAGCCGCTGGGCATGACCGAGGTCGGCAACCTGCAGGGCGACGTGCGCATCGTGCAGTTCACCAGCGAGGCGGCGCGCGACGGCGAAGGCGGCAATTTCCTGCTGCCGTCCTATCTGGTCCAGAGCCGCCAGATACCGGGCACGCAATGGAAGCTGATGGCCTTGTCCAACATGGCGCCCATCCATGCGCGCGCCCGCAATGTGGCCATCGCCGTGGCGCTGGCCATGGGGTTCCTGGCCATCCTGGGCCTGTATCTCCAGCAGCGGCGGCGCGCCATCGCCCAGAGCCTGGCCGCCCGGGCGGCCTTGCAGCGCGCGCACGACGAACTCGAGCGCAAGGTCGCCGCGCGCACGCAGGCCTTGAGCAATGCCAATCGCCACCTGCAGACCGAGATCGCCGAGCGGCGGCGGGCCGAGGAGGTGCTGAAGTCCACCATGGACGAACTGGTGCAGGCTGGCAAGATGGCAGCGCTGGGCCAGATGGCCGCGGGCATCACGCATGAGCTGAACCAGCCGCTCGCGGCGCTGCGCACGCTGGCGGACAATGCGGCGGTGCTGCTGCAGCGCGGCCGCCAGGGCGACGCGGAGGAAAACCTGACCATGATCGGCCAGTTGACCGCCCGCATGGGCAAGATCACCGGCCAGTTGAAAAAATTCGCGCGCAAATCCCCGGCCCTGCTCAGGCCGACGTCGATCGCGGTGGCCGTGGCCGATGCCTGTTTCCTGCTGGAGCAGCGGCTGCGGCAGGAGCAGGTCGAGCTGCGGCTCAGCGTGCCGGAAGATGCCTGCGCCTATTGCGACGGCAACCGGCTGGAACAGATCCTGGTCAACCTGCTGGGCAACGCCATCGACGCGATGGCGCGCAGCGACCAGCGGCGCCTGGACATCTCGGTCGAGGCAGCCAGGGGCTGGGTCGTCATTTCCGTACGGGACAGCGGTCCTGGTATTCCGGACGACGTGATGCGCCGGTTGTTCGAGCCCTTCTTCACGACCAAGGAGCAGGGGGTGGGGCTGGGCCTGGGGCTGGCGATTTCGGCGGGCATCGTGCGCGATTTCGGCGGCAGCCTGCGCGCCTACAACCGGGAGGGGGGTGGGGCGGAATTCGTGCTGCAACTGCGGCCGGCGAAGTTGGAGGAGACGGTGGATGCATGAAGAATTGACAGTGTTGTTCGTCGAAGACGATCCGGCGGTCAGGCTGGGTGGCAAGCAGGCGCTGCAACTGGCCGGCCTCGACGTCAAGGCGTTCGAGTCGGCCGAGCAGGCGCTCAAGCACCTCGCGCCCGGGTTTCCCGGCGTGCTGGTGACGGATGTCAAGATGTCCGGCATGGACGGGATGGCGCTGCTGCGCCAGGCGTTGGAGATCGATCCCTGCCTCCCGGTGATCCTGGTGACCGGGCATGGCGATATTTCGATGGCGGTGCAGGCCATGCGTCTCGGGGCCTACGACTTCATCGAGAAACCCTTTTCGTCAGAGCATCTGAGCGAGGTCGTGCAGCGGGCATTGGAGAAACGAGGGCTGACGCTGGAGGTGCAGTCGCTGCGGCGGCAATTGGACAATCGCATTGCCATCGAGCGCGCGCTGCTGGGCCGGTCGCCGGCCATGGTGGCCTTGAGGAAGGTCGTGCAGGACCTGGCCGACACCGATGCCGACGTGCTGGTGGTGGGCGAAACAGGCACGGGCAAGGAGCTGGTGGCCCGTTGCCTGCACGATCACAGCAGCCGGCGCGATCGCCACTTCTCGGCCCTGAACTGCGGCGGCATGCCCGAGACGCTGTTCGAGAGCGAGGTGTTCGGCCATGAGGCCGGCGCGTTCACGGGCGCGGCCAAACGGCGCATCGGCAAGATCGAGTACGCCGCGGGAGGCACGCTGTTCCTGGACGAAATCGAGACCATGCCGGCGGTGCTGCAGGTCAAGCTGCTGCGTACCTTGCAGGAGCGGGTGTTCGAGCGGCTGGGGTCGAACGAACCGCAGCCCATGGATTGCCGCGTCGTGGCCGCCACCAAGAGCGATCTGTTGGCGGAGTCGGAGCGGGGCACGTTCCGGCCGGACCTCTATTACCGGCTGAGCGTGGCGGTGCTGGAAATTCCGCCGCTGCGCGAGCGGCGCGAGGACATCCCGCTGTTGTTCGAGCATTTCATCCTGCAGGCGGCCCTGCGCTACGGGCGCGAGGCGCCGATGCTCTCGGGTTCCCAGTTGCAGTCGCTGATGGCGCACCACTGGCCGGGCAACGTGCGCGAGTTGCGCAACGTGGCGGACCGGTTCGTGCTGGGCCTGGCCAAGGACGGCCTGGCGGGCGCCGCGGCCAGCGTCAGGCGCTCGCTCGAGGAGCAGATGACCAGTTTCGAACGGCTGTTGATCGAGGACGCGCTGAAGAACTGTTCAGGCCGCACGGCGGCGGCCAGCGAAATGCTGGGCCTGCCGCGCAAGACGCTCTATGACAAGATGCACAGGCTGGGCCTGAGCACCGACGATTTCAAGCAGGGATGAGCGCGCCCACCAGCCGCGGCCCGCTGGGCGGCTTCCTGCCCGCCGAGGCCGGCGGCTCGGGGGTCAGCACATAGCGTCCGTTTTCCTGGGCGGCGGTATAGCCCGTGCCGCGCAGCAGGATATCCAGCCCATCCTGGATCGTATGGCGGCCGGTCAGCCCGGGGGTCGTCAGGCCGGCCACCAGCGCCGGGTCGAACGACAGGCGTATGCCCGCCTGGCGGGCGTACTTTTCGAGCGCCGGGCGCAGGTCGCCACTGGAAATGGCGAAATCCTGGCGGTGTTCGGCCGAGGCCGTCGGGCCGGGCTGCGCGTGCGGCATGCCCGGCAGCGCGAGCAGCCAGGCGAACGACAGCGCCGCCGGCACCGCGACCATCAACAGCTTGCCCGGAACGCGAAAGCTCCGCCGTTTGGCGTGGCGGGGCCGTAGGGGAATCACTTGGCACGTCATACGAGTCTCCTGTCGCAGGACTTCGCCATGGCGCGACCTGCTTGTAATTGTTCGATGACGCCCTTAGCGTAGCACGCCGCGCGCGGGCTAGTGGGCCACCCGTACCACCAGCTTGCCGAAATTGCGTCCCTGGAGGAGTCCCATGAAGGCGGTGGGGGCGTTTTCGAGCCCTTCGACCACGTCTTCCCGGTATTTGACATGTCCGTCGGCGATCCAGGCCGTCATCTGGCGGGAAAAGTCCCGGTAGAGCGGACCGTACCAGTCGGAAACGATGAAGCCCTGGATACGCAGGCTCTTGGTCAGCGCCAGGCGCATCAGCATGGGCAGGCGGTCGGGGGCTTCCACGCCCGGCACGGCGTTGTATTGCGAGATGAGGCCGCACAGCGGGATGCGGGCATGGCGGTTGAGCAGCGGCAGGACGGCATCGAACACGGCGCCGCCCACGCTTTCGAAATAGACGTCGATGCCATTGGGGCTGGCCGCCGCCAGCCGCTGGGCGAAATTGGCCGCGCGGTGGTCCACGCAGGCGTCGAAGCCCAGTTCGCGGACCGCGTGGTCGCACTTGTCCGGCCCCCCGGCGATGCCGACCACGCGGCAGCCGTGCAGCCTGGCAAGCTGCCCCACCACCGACCCGACCGCGCCGGTCGCGGCGGCGACCGCCACCGTCTCGCCCGCCTTGGGCGTGCCGATCTGCATCAGGCCCACGTAGGCGGTGAACCCGGGCATGCCCAGCACGCCCAGGGACCAGGAGGGATGGGCGAGATCCGCGGGCAGGCGGGTGAGCCCCTTGCCGGACGACAGCGCGTAGTCCTGCCAGCCACTGGCGGCCAGGACCAGGTCGCCGGCGGCGAAGTCCGGATGGCGCGACTCGGCCACGCGGCACACCGTGCCGCCCAGCATGACGTCGCCGACATTCAGCGGCTTGGCATACGAGGCCGCGTCGCTCATCCGGCCCCGCATGTAAGGGTCGAGCGACAGATAGAGCGTGCGCAGCAGTACCTGGCCGTCCGCCGGGGCGGGAACCGCCGCCGTGTCCAGGCGGAAATCTTCGGCCGTCGGCGTTCCGGCGGGGCGCCTGGCCATCACGATGCTGCGGTTCATGGGCGCGGACGGGGGCATCTCGTTCTCCTGGCGGTCGTGGTCGGGTCGATATCGTGACGATCGGCAAAGGCCGACCCGCTGGTGGCCAGGTCAACGATAAGCCGTCCGGCGCATTTATGAAACCTTCGTCCGGCCCCCCGGGGCCCGGGGAAGAGCCGCCGGGGAGGCGGGCCGCGGCGTCCTCAGGCGGTGCGCCTGCGGTCCAGTTTCAGGAGCGGGACCAGGGCCAGCCGGTCGCGCAGGATGCGGTGGACCTCGTGGTCGTACTCGGCGCGACCGCCATCGAGCAGATCGTACAGGGCCTGGTCGTCGGCCGCGCTGCCCAGGAATTGCCAGCCTTCCACGACGTGGATGATGCGGGCCTCGCGTATGCCCACCGGGCCATCGTAGGGCCAGTGCGTGTCGCCGGCCGGCATCGGCGAACGCGCGCGCCGGTTGTGCAGCGGCGAGAGGGCCCGCAGCAGCCGGTTCTCGTGCAGCAGGGCGCCGATCGCGCCACCCGTCTCCTGCCATTCGATGCTCCGCACCTGTTCGGCCAGGCGCCGCGCCTTGGCCGATTTCCAATTGCCGGGCTGGAAGTGGGACAACACCTTGTCCCGCAGCCTGGCTCCGCGGCCGACATACAGCGGTACGCCGTTGACGTCGCGCATGACATAGACGCCGTGGGTGTCGGGCAGCAGGCGAGGCAGCGCCGGATCCAGGTAGTCCGGCCAGGGCACGTGGCCGGCCAGGGCATCGACGAGTTCGCTGATCCGGCCGGCGGGAAACTCGCGGTGGATGTCGCGCCAGAAGTGCCATAGCAACCGCGCGTCGTCGAGCGCGCGGTGGCGGGCGTGCACCTGCAGGCCGTGGCGGGCGATGAGCGCGTCCAGGCTATGGCTGCGGTACTGCGGGTAGAGCTTGCGCGAGAGGCGGACGGTGCACAGGACGTCGGGACGGAAGGGCCGTTCCAGCCGGTCGAACTCCTCGCGCAGGAAACCGTGGTCGAACCGGGCGTTGTGGGCGACGAACAGGTAGCCATCCAGGCGCCGGGCGATCTCGTCGGCCAGGGCCGAGAAGGGCGGCGCGCCGGCCACCATCGCGTCCGTGATGCCGGTCAGCGACTGGATGGCAGGGGGAATGGGGCGGCCGGGATGGACCAGGCTGCTCCATTCACGGATGCCGTCGGCGTCCACCTGGACGATGCCGATTTCGGTGATGCGGTCGCTGCGCGGCGTCGTGCCCGTGGTTTCCAGGTCGACGAAAGCCAGGCGGGGAGGGTGCATGGGAATGGGGGAAGAAGAAGCAGCCTCTATTTAATCAGACCGCTTGCGCGGAAGCCGCGCGCGGCCACCGTCCCGTCTCCCGGCCGGCTTACTATATGAGGCAGATAGTCGACAAGGAGACCCCCTGATGGCCGCATTCTCATGGCGCCGCGAATGGCTGTCCAAGCCGCTGTTCCGCTGGGCCGCGCGGGCGTTGCCGACCATGTCGGACACCGAGCGCGAGGCGATCGAGGCGGGGGACGTGTGGTGGGACGCGGACCTGTTCACCGGCAATCCGGAGTGGCGCCGCCTGCTGGACATGCCGCCGGCCAGGCTCAGCGATGAGGAACGCGCCTTCCTGGACGGGCCGGTGGCCGAGCTGTGCGCCATGGTCGACGACTGGCGGGTCAACTGGGAATTGCACGATCTTCCCCCTGACATCTGGGCGTTCCTGAAGGCGCGCAAGTTCTTCGGCATGATCATCCCGCGCAAGTACGGCGGCCTGGGATTCTCCGCCTACGCGCACTCCGAGGTCGTGCGCAGGATCTCGACCCGGTCGCTGACGGCGGCGGTCACGGTCATGGTGCCCAACTCCCTGGGCCCGGGCGAACTGCTGCTGCATTTCGGCACTGACGCCCAGCGCGAGCACTGGCTGCCGCGGCTGGCGGACGGCCGCGACATCCCGTGTTTCGGGCTGACCAGCCCCGAGGCGGGATCCGACGCGGCGGCCATGGTGGACCACGGCGTGGTCTGCAAGGGGATGTGGCAGGGGCGTGAGGTGCTGGGCATGCGGCTGACCTGGCACAAACGCTACATCACCCTGGGGCCGGTCGCGACCGTGCTCGGGCTGGCCTTCAAGCTGCGCGATCCCGACCGGCTGCTGGGAGACCGGGAGGACCTTGGCATCACCGTCGCGCTGGTGCCGACCGACACGCCGGGCGTGGAGATCGGCCGGCGGCACTTGCCGGCGATGCAGGTGTTCCAGAACGGCCCGAACCAGGGCAAGGACGTGTTCATCCCCATGGAAGCCGTCATCGGCGGCGCCGAGCGGGTGGGGCAGGGCTGGCAGATGCTGATGACGGCGCTGGCGGCGGGCCGGGGCATTTCCCTGCCGTCGCTGGCGGCGGCCTCGTGCGTGTTCTCGGCGCATACCAGTGGCGCCTATGCGCGCGTGCGCCAGCAGTTCGGCATTCCGATCGGCAAGTTCGAGGGCGTGCAGGAAAAACTCGGCCGCATGGCGGCGCTGGCCTACCAGGTGGATGCCGCGCGCCGCCTGACCTGCGCCGCGCTGGACGCGGGCCACAAGCCCGCCGTGATCTCGGCGATCATGAAATACCATGCCACCGAGCGCATGCGCATCGCGGTGAACGACGCGATGGACATCCACGCCGGCAAGGCGGTGATCGACGGCCCGCGCAATTACCTGTCCAACGTCTACCGCGCCATTCCCATCGGCATCACGGTCGAGGGCGCCAACATCCTGACCCGGTGCCTGATCGTCTTCGGCCAGGGGGCCATCCGGGCGCATCCGTTCCTGATGCGGGAAATGGCGGCGCTGGCCGACAGCGATCCGGCCAGGGGCCTGGAGGAATTCGACCGCACGTTCTGGCGCCATGCCGGCCACGCCGCGGGCAACGCGCTGCGCGCCTTGGGCCGGGCCTGGACCGGCGGCCGGTTCGCGCCGGCGCCCCGTTCGGCCGGCCCGGTGGCGCCGTACTACCGCGCGCTGGGCCGCTATGCCTCGGCGTTCGCGCTGGTCGCCGACGTCACGCTGGCGACGCTGGGCGGGGCGCTCAAGCGCAAGGAACTGCTATCGGCGCGGCTGGGCGACATCCTGGCCGAGCTGTACCTGCTGTCCGCCGTCCTCAAGCGCTGGCACGACGAAGGGCGGCAGGCCGAAGACCTGCCGCTGGTGCAGTGGTGCATGGAAAGCGGCCTTGCCTCCATCGAGGCCAGCCTGGACGCGGTGCTGGCCAATCTGCCCGCCAGGGCGGCAGCGGGATTGCTGCGGGTGGTCTGCCTGCCCCGGGGCGTGCGCCGGCGCGGCCCGGCCGACGCGGTGACCCTGGCCTGCGCCGAGCGTCTGCTCGAACCGTCGCCCGCCCGCGACCGCCTGTTGCCGGGCCTCGCCCGGCCGCGTCCAGGCGAGGCGCTGGATCGGCTGGCGCAAGCCTTCGAGCTCGCGGCGCGCGCCGCTCCGGTGCTGGACGGCCTGCGCCATGCCGGCATCCGCGACTGGCGCGAGGGCGTGCGCGCCGGGAAGGTGGATGCGGCGCAGGCTTTGATGTTCGAAGACCTGGAACGCGCCGTGGCCGACGTCGTCGAGGTGGACAGTTTCGACCCCTCGGAACTGGCCGGAAAGCGCGTGGCGCAAGGCTAAACGCCGGTTTTTCACGTTTCAGCGGAATGTCAGCGGAATCGAAGCGGATAAGGGTAATTTCGGAGCCGTTGACATCCGAATCCGGGATTTGCAGGGTTGACTCCTCGCAGTCTTTCTGACTAGAATGATTTGAGTTGAAATCATTGCGCTACATTGGGTTTGTGGGCAGTGATTTTTTTTCACCACGCACTTTGCTCCTGGACATGGACCACATCGGCTCGACCGCGGATACGGGCGTCAACTACAACCTGCGCATCCTGCGGGCCTTGCGCCGCATCACGCGCAATATCGCGCTGCACTCCAAGCAATTGGCTGCCTGCAGCCACATCACCGCGCCGCAACTGGTCTGTCTCCTGGCCGTGATCGAGTCGGGGCCGCTGACGGCCACCGCCATCAGCCGTGAAATCTCGGTCAGTCCGAGCACGGTCGTCGGCATACTCGACCGGCTGGAGGAAAAGGGCTGGGTCAAGCGAGAGCGCAGCAGGGAAGACCGCCGCACGGTCCTGGTATCGGCCACCGATGCCGGCCGCGAGGTGGCCAGCCAGGCGCCTTCGCCGCTGCAGAAAACGCTGGCCGATGCCCTGGGCGCGCTGCCGGAACTGGAGCAGGCGACGATCACGCTCTCGCTCGAGCGCATCGTCAGCCTGATGGAAAGCCCGGGTTCGGACACCTCGCCCATCCTGGATATCAATGCATCGGATACGTCTCCGGAGTCCGGCCTCGCGGTTTGATTCCGGCGCCATAGAACCAGTGCGTCGCCGCCAGGCGCCGGCGTGCGCAACCAAGGAGGGCCGGGGTCTGAAAGCGATCGACGACACGCTCATCCAACCTGCGGTATTCAATCCGGCCCTGGAGAATTTCGATCTCCGGCCGCCTGAAATCGAAGATGCCGCGGACATCCAGCGACTCATACAAGAATCGCCGCCGCTGGATGTCAATTCCACCTACGCCTACCTTCTTCTGTGCCGGCACTTTCGCGATACCTGCGTAGTGGCCACCCGGCAAGGGCAATTGGCAGGATTTGTTTCTGCCTATATCCCGCCCAAGCAATCCCACGTGTTGTTCGTCTGGCAGGTTGCGGTCCATCCCATGGCGCGCGGCCATCGCCTGGGCCAGCGCATGCTCGAGCACCTGCTGGCCAGGTCGCTGCCACAGTCCATACACCGCATCGAAACCACCGTGTCCCCATCCAACCAGCCGTCGCGGCGCATGTTCGCGGCGCTGGCGCAGGATCGCGGCGCCGAGTGCGTGGAGCAGCCCATGTTTCCGCCCGAACTGTTCGGCCAGGCCGAGCACGAGGACGAGCGGCTGCTGCGCATAGGCCCGTTCAAGTAAAGGCCGGGTGCCCCTCGTATCCGTCCCGGTTCGCCCCGGGTCCGCCTATACGTCTTTCACGCTTCTAGAAGCAAAACAGGAGGGAAAAACCATGGATCTCAAGATCTTCGACCGCCTCGAATCGGAAGTCCGCGGCTACATACGCTCGTTTCCGGTCGTTTTCAGCAAGGCCAAGGGCTCGTTGCTGTTCGACGAAGAGGGCAGGCAGTACATCGACCTGTTTGCCGGTGCCGGCACGTTGAACTATGGCCACAACAACCCGGCGCTGAAACAGCCCCTGCTGGACTACGTCCAGTCGGACGGCGTGGTGCACGGGCTGGACATGGCCACGTCGGCCAAGAAGGACTTCCTGGAGGCTTTCGAGCGGCTGATCCTGAAGCCGCGCGGCATGAAGTACACGCTGCAGTTCACCGGACCGACCGGCACCAATGCCGTGGAAGCCGCGCTCAAGCTGGCCCGCCGCGTCAAGCAGCGCCCGAACATCGTTTCCTTCACCCACGGTTTCCACGGCGTGAGCGCGGGTTCGCTGTCGGCCACCGCCAACGCCAAGTACCGCGATGCCGCCGGCGTGAGCCTGGGCAACACCACCTTCATTCCGTATGACGGCTATTTCGGTCCCGACGTGGACACCATGGCGTACTTCGAGCGCATGCTGGAGGATCGCAGCAGCGGCATGGATACCCCGGCCGCGGTGATCGTGGAGACGGTCCAGGGCGAAGGCGGGGTGAACGTGGCGACGCTGCGCTGGCTGCAGGAGCTGCAACGCCTGTGCCGCCGCCACGACATGCTGCTCATCGTCGACGACATCCAGGTCGGCTGCGGCCGCACGGGGACTTTCTTCAGTTTCGAGTCGGCCGGCATCCAGCCGGACCTCATCACGCTGTCCAAGTCCCTGAGCGGTTTCGGCCTGCCCATGGCCATGGTGCTGATCAGGCCCGAACTGGATATCTGGAAACCCGGCGAGCACAACGGCACCTTCCGCGGCAACAACCTGGCTTTCGTGACCGCGCGGCAGGCGCTGGAGCACTACTGGAGCGACGATGCCTTCACCCGCGAGATCCAGGCCAAGGAAATGCTGGTGCGGGACTGGCTCGAGAACATGGTCCACAGCCACCCGGAGGCGGATCTGTCGGTGCGCGGCCGAGGCCTGATCCAGGGCCTGGTCAGCGGCGTGCCCGGACTGGCCAACAAGGTCGCGGCCCAGGCGTTCAAGGGCGGCGTGGTCATCGAGACCTCGGGCGCCAATGACGAAGTGCTCAAGCTCCTGCCCGCGCTGACGATCGAGGAAGGCGAGCTCCGGCAGGCGCTGGAGGTGCTGGACCGCGCGGTGGCCGAGGTCGTGGCCGCCGAGCAACTGGCCCAGAAGCAATCGAATGCCCGTGTATTGAAATTCGGAGGAAAGGGACGATGATCGTACGCGACATCAAGGACATCGCAGGCACCGAGAACGAAGTCTCCACGCCGACCTGGACCAGCCGCCGCGTGCTGCTGAAGAAGGACGGCATGGGATTCTCGTTCCACGAGACCACCATCCATCCCGGCACCGAGACCCACATCTGGTACAAGAATCACGTGGAAGCCGTCTGGTGCATCGAGGGCGACGGCGAGATCGAGACCGTCGCCGACGGCAAGGTCTACAAGCTCGGCCCGGGCGTGGTCTACGCCCTCAACGACAACGACGAGCACTATCTGCGCGGCGGCAAGGAGCCGCTGCGCGTCATCTGCGTCTTCAATCCGCCGTTGACCGGCCAGGAAGTGCATGACGCCGAAGGCGTCTATCCCCTGGACGAAGCGAAGGTCGCCTGACGGCCGGCCGCGGCAAGGGGCCGCGCCCGCCGGCGGGCGGGGCGGCCTCCCATGAGAACAGGAGGACAACCATGATTACTCCCGCACGCGATATCTATTCCTCGCGCGCCGACCGCGCCGCCGGCATCGTGCAGCGGCGCGATCCCGTGGTGTACGGCAGCGCCAAGGTGGAACCGGGCTCGGGCCTGGACGCCGAGCAACTGAGCGGCTACGAGCGCAACGGCTACATCCTGCTGAAGAATTTCTTCTCCTCGCAGGAGACGCAGGCCCTGAAGCGCGAGGTCGAGCGGCTGGTGCGCGATCCCGCCATCCGCCGCCGAGAGGAAGCCATCACCGAGAAGGGCACCGACGCCGTCCGGTCGGTGTTCATGGTGCACAAGCTGAGCAAGCTGCTCGGCCGGATGTCGCAGGACATGCGGCTGGCCGGCATCGCCAGGCAGATCCTGGGTTCCGATGTCTATATCCATCAGTCGCGCGCCAACATGAAGCCGGGTTTCAAGGGCAAGGAGTTCTACTGGCACTCGGACTTCGAGACCTGGCACGTGGAAGACGGCATGCCCGCCATGCGGGCGCTGAGCTGCTCGGTGCTGCTGACCGACAACGACGCCAGCAACGGGCCGTTGATGGTGGTGCCCGGCTCGCACCGGCAATTCGTCTCGTGCGTGGGCGAGACCCCGCAGGACCATTACAAGCAGTCGTTGAAGAAGCAGGAATACGGTGTGCCCGATCCTGTCAGCCTGCAACTGTTGGTGGACCAGGGCGGCATCGACGTGCTGACGGCGCCCGCCGGCTCGGTCGTATTTTTCGATTGCAACACCATGCACGGATCGAACAGCAACATCTCGCCCTATCCGCGATCCAATGTGTTCATGGTGTATAACAGCGTGGAAAATACCCTGAACCCCCCCAGGTACGGCCTGAATCCGCGGCCGGAATTCATCGCCACGCGCGAAAGCTTCGCGCCCATCCAGGCGGTGGAGCCCGGCTACCTGCGGTCGGTCTGACGCCACGCAGTCGGTCCGACCCGCAAGGGCGCCTCCGGGCGCCCTTGCGGCAGGAGGCGGCACCGGACCGGTCCGGCCGGGATCGGGTATAAACGCACCTGGCCGTTTGCGGCCGCTTCCTAGGACACCCGAGTTATGCAACGCATCATGCTTCGCGCCAAGATTCACCGTGTCGCGGTGACTCAGGCCGATCTGAACTATGAAGGCTCGTGCGGAATCGACGAAGATTTCCTCGATGCCGCCGGCATGAAAGAGTACGAGCGCATCGAGCTCTACAACATCAACAACGGCGAGCGCTTCTCCACCTACATCATCAAGGGCAAGCGCGGCAGCGGCGAGATCTCGCTCAACGGCGCGGCCGCCCGCCGCGCCCACGTGGGCGACCTGATGATCATCTGCACCTACGGCCCCATGACGGACGAGGACGCGGCCGGACACAAGCCCATCGTGGTCCTGGTCGACGAGAACAACCGCATCAAAGAAGTGATCCGGAAGTCCTGAGCCTGCCGGTGCGCCGATGCAGGCCGATCTGCTGCTCTTCCTTTCCCTGTCGGTGGGCGTGACCATCGCGCCCGGCCCGGACAACCTCCAGGTACTCGCCCGTTCCCTCAGCCAGGGCCGCGCCGCCGGCATCGCCGCCGCCCTGGGGTTCGCTTTCGGCTGCCTGTTCCACACCACCCTGGCCGTGCTGGGCGTGGCGGCGCTGCTCCGGGCCTCGCCCATGGCGTTCGACGCGATCCGCCTGGCTGGCGCCGCCTACCTGATGTGGCTGGCGGTCCAGGTGCTGCGCAGCCGGGGCGGCTTCTCGCCCACGGGCGGCCCGCCGCCGCTCGGGTTCGCGCGCATCTTCGGCCAGAGCGTGCTGGCCAACATGCTGAATCCCAAGGTCACGCTGTTCTTCGTGGTCTTCCTGCCCCAGTTCGTCAACCCCTGGATCGGCCATCCCGATTGGCAGATGTTGTGGCTGGGGGTGATCTTCATGGCCCAGGCGGCGGTGGTGTTCTGCCTGATCGCCTGGTTCGCCGGCCTGCTGGGGCAGTTGCTCAGGCGCCGGCCGCAGGTGGGCGTGTGGCTGGACAGGCTGGCCGGCCTCATTTTCCTGTTCCTGGCCGTGCGCATCGTGTGGGAGTAGGCCCATGGTTTTTCCCGTCCCTCGCGCCGGGGCCCAACCAGACCAGGTGTTCGCCGGCGCTGCCAACGACCTGTTCCGGGACCGCGCGCCCTTCGCGTTCCTGGGGCTTTGATCAGAGGCGCGCAAGCGACGACAGGAATTCGTCGACAGGCCAGTTCGCGGCGCCAGCGGTGTCGCCCAGCCGCGCCCAGAGTTCCCGGCGGCGTCCAGGGGGCCACCGGCGGGCGGCGAGCGTGTGAAACTTGCCGGCCAGCAGCGGCAGGGCCTCGTCGCGCCGCGAGGGATCGCCGGCCGGAAAGCGCGTCTCGATCCAGGGCGACGCGGTGCCGTCGTCGAGGGTCACGCGCACGGCATTGGCGCAGCTGCGCACGGCCGGGTCGTGGTGGCCCCGCGAATAGTCCGGATCCTCGGCCACGTGGGTGAGCGCGCGCAGGCGGTCGATGCGCGGGTCGGCGGCGACGGCGTCGCCGTAGTCGTCGTGTCCGAGGCGGCCGTTGAGCAGCGCCATGGCCACGACATATTGCATGGAGTGATCGCGCGCGGCGCGGTTGGGCAACGCGCCGGCCTTGTCGATGCGCCGCATGGCCTCGTCCTGCGTGCGAACGTCGATACGCGCGATGCGGTCCTGCCGCCCGTCCAGCCAGGCGTGTAGCGTGATCGCGCTTTCCACCGCGGTGGTGGCGTTGCGCTGGCAAGGATGCAGTTTGAAAATCACGTGGTCGAGCACGAAGGAGCCCAGTCCGAGCGCCAGGCGCACCGGACGTCCCCGCAGGTGCACGGCCTCGAAACCCCAGGTGGGGGCGGACAGCGGCTGCGGATAGCCCATGTCGCCGCGCAGGGCGAGGCCCGCCAGCCAGAGTGCGCGGGCGCAGGCATCGCCGCCGGCCCAGCCTTTGCGCGAGCCGGCGTTCGGCGTGTGGCGGTAGGCGTTGAGCGCCTGGCCGTCGAGCCAGGCATTCGACAGCGCGCGCCGGATGGCGTCGCGGTCTCCTCCCAGCAGCAGGGTCGCGACGGCGGTGGCGGCGATCTTCACGCCGATGACATGGTCCAGTCCCGTGGAGGGGTGGTCGAAACGGTTGGCCTGCGCCAGCCGGCCCTGGATCTCGTAGGCCTTGACCATCGCGTCGAATACATCGCCCAGGGCCGGGGCGGGCAGGCCGGCCGCGCGCCGCCGCGCGGCCGCATGGGCCGCCGCCGCGAGGATGGCGCCGAGGTTGTCCGATGGGTGTCCGCCGACGAAGGTGGTGTCGCTGAAATCCAGCCAGCGCACCAGGGTGCCGATGTCGAAGGCCGCCTTCACCGGGTCGAGCCACTGGCCGGTGCCGGGCACGCCCACGTCGCCCGGGGGGGAGCCCGCGAACAGCGGTCCGATCAGGCGCGCGCAGTCCGGATCGTCGAGCGCGGCGAGGGCGCAGCCCACCGCGTCGGCCAGGCACAGCGCGGCGGTCCGCAGGGTGTCCGGCCGCCAGCTGGGACGGGAGGCGGTGAAGTCGGCGATGACGTCGAGGACGGCATCCCCGGAGGCCTCGGAGGCGGCGCTGGCTTCCATGCTCATTGGATCCGTGCGTTGGCGGTCTTGACGATCTTTTCCCATTTGAGGCTTTCGGACCGGATATAGGCGGCGAACTCCTCGCGCGTCATCGGCGATGGATCCGCGCCCTGGGCCAGCATCCGCTGCCGCACGTCGGGCGACTCCAGCACGGCCCGCAACTCGGCGTTCAGCTTGTCGAGGATGGCGGCGGGCGTGGCGGCCGGCGCCATCAATCCGTTCCAGTTCAGCGCTTCGTAGTCCGGCAGGTTCGCGCTGGCGATGGGCGGCACGCCGGGCAGCGTATCCGTGCGCCCCTTGCTGGTCACCCCTATGGCCTTGAGCGTACCGTTCTTCAGGTAGGGGATGGCGGCCGGTACGCTGCTGAAGTACATGTCGACCTGGCCGCCGACCACCGCCATCAGCGCCGGGCCACCGCCTTTGTAGGGAACATGCAGCCATTTCGTGCCCAGCCTGGTGTTGAGCCATTCGGCGGCCAGGTGCGTCGAACTGCCGTTGCCGGCCGAGCCGTAGCTGAGCGTCTGCAGCGAGGTCCCGGCCTTGGCGACGAAGTCCTGCAACGTCGACACCGGGAACGATGCCTTGACCACCAGCACGTTGGGGAACACCGTTGCCAGGCCGATAGGCGCGAGGTCCCTGGCGGGGTCGTAGGACATCTTCGAATACAGGTGCGGGTTGATGGCCACCGGTGCCACGTTGGCCCAGACCAGCGTGTAGCCGTCGCCCTTGGCCTCGGCCACGAAGGCCGTGCCGATGTTGCCGCCCGCGCCGCCCTTGTTCTCGACCACCACGCTCTGGCCCAGTTTCTCGCCCAGGGCCTGCGCGACGATGCGGGCCGTCAGGTCGGTGCTTCCACCGGGTTCGAACGGCACGATCAGCCGTATCGCGCGAGTGGGGTAGGGGTCGGCGGCCTGGGCGGCCGGCAGTAGGTTCAGCAGGCCGAGCGCCATGAGGGCTCGGCCGACAGGGTGCGCCAGCATTGTCGTCTCCGTTGATGGAAAGTGAGTTTTTTTCTAATATTCCGGGACGAATTCTAGGAACCGATCACCTTGGTAGTCCATGGAATTGATGTCGGTCATCATGTGAAAAAAAGGAACATGAATGCGACGCCTCCCGCCATTGAACAGCCTGAAATCGTTCGAGGCCGTGGCACGTCTGGGTAGCGTGGTCCGCGCCGCCGAGGAACTGTGCGTGTCGCACGGCGCGGTCAGCAAGCAGGTGCTGAATCTCGAGCGGTGGCTGGGAGCCGAGTTGTTCGACCGGCGCGGGCGCCGGCTCGAGCCCACGGCGGCCGGGAAGGTGCTGGCGGACGACCTGCGCGACGCGTTCGATCGCATGGCGGGCGCGGTGGAGCGCGCCCGCCCCGAGGCCGGCCGCAAGCTGGTGATCAGCGCGCCGCCCACCCTGACCCTGCATTGGCTCGTGCCCAGGCTGACCGGGTTCCTGCGCCAGTATCCCGACATCCAGATCCAGCTCAACAATCGGCGCGATCGCGCGCACGCGCTGCCGGGCGGCGTCGATGCCGCGATCCGGCGCGGCCGCAGCGGCGAGCCGCAGCTGATCGAGACCGCTTTCATGAAGGAGGCGGTGACCCCGCTGCGGGCCGGGCCGGCCAGACGCCGGCCGGCCTCGATCAATGCATTGGCGCGGGAGACCTGGCTGACCGCCGACATGCGGCCGGACGACTGGCAGCGGTGGCTGGCCGCGGCCGGGGCGCCGCATTTGCAGCCGCAGGCAAGCCTGGGCTTCGACCACACCTATCTGGCGGTCGAGGCCGCGCTCGATGGACTCGGGGTGGTGATGGGCCCCCGCTACCTGATGCAGGAGGAATTGGAGGCGGGGCGGCTGGTGGCGCTGTTTCCCGAAGTCCTGGCGCCGGCCGACGATTATTTCTTCGTGCACGACAAGCAGCGGTCGGCCGATCCGGCCATCGCGACGCTGCGCGCCTGGCTGCAGGCCGAGGGGCAGGCGCACGAGGCGCGCATCCGGGCCCCCAGCGGGAACGTTTCGTCATGCGGACGTATCTCCGGGACCGCGCACTAGCTCTCGGGGGGATACCACTCGCCCAGGGCGTGCCGGACGGACGGATGGCGCAGCCGCACGCGCAGTTCGGCCGCCAGGCGGCGATTCTCCAGGCGCCGCGATTCCTGCATGAAGGACCACATCGCCGGGCTGACCGCGGCGCGGACCTGGGCCGCCGGCAGGCTGGGCGGGCGGGGGAGGCCGGCGGCGTCGGCGACGGCGTCGAAGTAGTCGCCCATCTTCAGGTCCTGGCCGTCGGCGGCATGGACGATGCGCTGCGGCCGGCCGCGGTACAGGGCGGCCTCCAGGGCACGGGCGAGATCGCCGATCTCGATGTGATTGGTGTAGACGTCCTCGCCGGGGGCGAGGCGCGGCAGGCCGGCGCGCAGCCGTTCCAGCGGCAGCCGGTCGCGGCCGTAGATGCCCGGGATGCGCAGCACGACGGCGCGCCAGGGGGGCAGGCGCAGCCGCGCCTGGCGGGCGCGGGCCGGGCCCGCCGACCGCCAGGCGGCTTCGGCCTGGACCCGGCGCCGGCCCCGGGCCGAGGCGGGGCGCGCGAGTGTCGTCTCGGACAGCCTGCGGCCGCGCGCGTCGCCATAGACACCGGTCGTGCTGGCGTAGACCACCGTGATCGCCCCGGCCCCCCGGGCCAGGGCGCCGAGGCGTGGTTTGGCTACAATGGCGGCTTGCCGGATTCGCAGCCGGCCAAGGCCCATCGCAGCCGGCCGGACGCGCGCTTTCGAGGCCGGACGCCGCAGGACGGCCGCCAACCGGCGGGAGCGCGGATCGCCTTCGCCTTGCCCGGGCGGAGGCGCCAGCATCAGGACGTGGGCGGCCAGGCCGCGCAGGCGGGCCAGTTGCCGCGGGCAGTCCAGGTTGCCCAGCAGCGGAATGGCGCCCGCGGCGCGCAGCTCGGGCAGCCGCCTCGGGCTGGACGTCAGCGCGAAGACCCGCTTGCGGCCCGCCAGCCGCTCCAGGACGTGCATGCCCGTGTCGCCGCAGCCGATGATCAGGAGGCGCGGACGACCCAGGCGCGCGGCGTGCGCGGGCTGCGGAATATTCATCGTATTTCCATCGTTTTCATAGGATCCAGGTGATGAGTCATCAGGTCACCGTTCTGCCCAGCGGTCATCGGTTCACGGTCGAACATGGCCAGACCGTGCTCGATGCGGCGCTGCAGGCAGGCGTAATGTTGCCCTATAGCTGCAAGAATGGGGCATGTTCGTCGTGCAAGGGCAAGCTGGTCGCGGGCGAGGTCGAGCTCGGGCCCCACCAGGCCCAGACGCTGACACCGGAGGAAGCCGGGCTGGGACTCACCCTGTTCTGCGTGGCGCGTCCGCTCTCGGACCTCACCATCGAGGCGCGCGAGGTCCAGGGCATCGCCGACATCCCCATCCGCAAAATGCCCTGCCGCGTCCAGGGCCTGGCCGAGGTGGCGCCCGACGTGCGCATCGTCCGCCTGCAATTGCCGGCCACCGAGCAACTGCGCTTCAACGCCGGACAGTACGTCGAGATCATCATGAAGGACGGCCGGCGCCGTTCGTATTCCATGGCGAACGCGCCACACGAGGAGGGCGGGCTGGTGCTGCACATCCGCCACCTGCCCGGCGGCGCGTTCACCGACCATGTGTTCGGCGCGGGCACGAGCCAGTTGAAGGAGCGCGACATCCTGCGCTTCGAGGGGCCGTTCGGTTCGTTCTTCCTGCGCGAGGACAGCCACAAGCCCATCGTCATGCTGGCCAGCGGCACCGGCTTCGCGCCCATCAAGGCCATGGTCGAACACATGATCCACCGGGACATGCGCCGCCCGGTCCACCTGTATTGGGGAGGCCGGCGCCCGCGCGACCTGTACATGGACGAGGTCGCCCGGGAGTGGACCCGGGTCCGCCCGGACTTCCGCTACGTGCCCGTGGTGTCGGACGCGCTGCCCGAGGACGCCTGGACCGGCCGCACGGGCTTCGTGCACCAGGCCGTCATGGACGATCTGCCTGATCTTGCCGGCCACCAGGTGTATGCCTGCGGGGCTCCCATCGTGGTGGAATCGGCACATAGGGATTTTGTACAACAGTGCGGACTGCCCGATGACGAGTTTTATGCGGACTCTTTCACGTCCGAGGCAGACATCGCCCGCAACACGGTGTAATGTTTATCGACCCGCCGTGTCGGCGGGTTTTCCATTTTCCGCCCCCCGGGCACGCAAGGAGTTTGAGTCATGGAATTCGGCCAGTTCAACGTCAACGCCCTCATGGAGATCACGCAGCGCCCGGACCTCGTGTTCGTCCGAGGGCAGGGGTCGTGGCTGGAGGACCATGCAGGCAAGCGCTATCTCGACTTCATCCAGGGCTGGGCGGTCAACTGCCTGGGGCACTGCCCGCCGGAAATCGTCAAGGCGGTGGAGGCCCAGTCGCGCCTGTTGCTGAACCCGTCGCCGGCTTTCTACAACCTGCCGTCCATCGAACTGGCCACGCGCCTGACGCAGGCTTCCTGCTTCGACCGTGTGTTCTTCGCCAACAGCGGCGCCGAGGCCAACGAAGGCGCGATCAAGCTGGCGCGCAAGTGGGGCCAGGTGCACAAGCAGGGCGCCTTCAAGATCATCACCTTCAACCACAGCTTCCACGGCCGCACGCTGGCGACCATGTCGGCCTCGGGCAAGCCGGGCTGGAGCACGATCTTCGCGCCCCAGGTCGACGGTTTTCCGAAGGCTGAGTTGAACGACCTGGCTTCGGTCGAGGCCCTGATCGACGACCAGACCGTCGCCATCATGCTGGAGCCGGTGCAGGGCGAGGGCGGCGTCATCCCCGCCTCCGCCGAGTTCATGCAGAACCTGCGCAAGCTGGCCGATGCGCGCAAGCTGCTGCTGATCGTGGACGAAGTGCAGACCGGCATGGGCCGCACCGGCACGATGTTCGCCTACGAACAGTCGGGCGTGCGCCCCGACATCATGACGCTGGGCAAGGGCATCGGCGGCGGCGCGCCGCTGGCGGCGATGCTGGCGCGCGAAGAAGTCTGCGTGTTCAAGCATGGCGACCAGGGCGGCACCTACAACGGCAACCCGCTCATGACGGCCATCGGCGTGGCGGTGTTCGACGCGCTGGCGGCCCCGGGCTTCATGGAGGGCGTCCGCGAGCGCGCCCGGCACCTGTCGCAGGGGCTGACGAAGCTGGCCGCCAGGTGGGGCATGCCCGGCGAGCGCGGCAATGGTCTCTTGCGCGCGTTGGTCATGGACCGCGAGGATGGTCCCGCCATCGTCGAACGCGCCCGCACGCAGGCGCCCGACGGCCTGCTGCTGAACGCGCCGCGCGGCAACCTGCTGCGCTTCATGCCCGCGCTGAACGTGACCACGGACGAGATCGACCAGATGCTCGAACAGTTGGACGGCATCATCACCGCCGTGCGCAAGTAGCCGGGGTGCCCGGGCAACCGGGCACCCGCTTCCGGCTCCGCCATGGAAACCCAGCGAGCGCAGGGAGTCGTCCCGCCCCGCGACCCGCGCCGACGCAAGATATCCACCCCATGACCCGACTCGTTATCGTGGGCGGCGGACACGCCGCCGCGCAATTGGCCGCCTCGCTGGCGGAAAAGCAATTCCCCGGGAGCATCGTCCTCGTCAGCGACGAATCCGAGATTCCCTATCACCGGCCGCCGCTCTCCAAGACCTTGATCAAGGATCCGGAGGCGCCGCTGCCCGAACTGCGTGGCGCGGCCTTCTATGAACAGGCCGCCATCGAACTGCGGCTGGGCACGCGCGCGCAGGCCATCGACCGTGCCGGCAAGCAACTGAGGCTGTCGTCGGCGGCCGGGCAGGAAGACCTGGCCTACGACCATCTCGTGCTGGCCACGGGGGCACGTGTGCGCGAACTGCCGCAGGCACCCCTGGGGACGCCCGGCGTGCACTATCTGCGTACCTATGCCCAGGCCCGGGCGCTGCGCGACGCGCTGCCCGCCGCCCGGCGCGTGGTGGTGCTGGGCGGCGGCTTCATCGGGCTGGAGATCGCGGCCACCGCGCGCCACCTGGGCAAGGACGTGACCGTGTTCGAGTCCATGCCGCGCCTGCTGGCCCGTTCCGTGTCGCCCGAGATCTCGTC
Organism: Pigmentiphaga sp. MLSB6-MA01; assembly: GCF_058793475.1. Taxonomy (NCBI): domain Bacteria; kingdom Pseudomonadati; phylum Pseudomonadota; class Betaproteobacteria; order Burkholderiales; family Alcaligenaceae; genus Pigmentiphaga; species Pigmentiphaga sp. MLSB6-MA01. The sequence continues at coordinate 189,202 of NZ_JBXAFV010000006.1, forward strand.
GTTCCTGCTGGAGGCGCATCGCCGCGCGGGCGTGGACATACGCCTGGACAGCACGGTCGATGGACTGGACATGGCGCAGGGAAGAGCGGTGGGGGTGCTTGCCGGCGGTAGCGTCGTTCCAGCGGATATCGTCATCGCCGGCATCGGCGCGACGCCCGAGGTGGACCTGGCGCGCGAAGCCGGCCTGTCCTGCGACAACGGCATCGTCGTCGATGCGACCCTGGCCACCTCGGACCCGGCGATTTCCGCCATCGGCGACTGCACGTCCTTTCCCCATCCGTCCTGGCCGCGGCCGCTGCGGCTGGAGTCGGTGCAGAACGCCAACGACCAGGCCCGCACCCTGGCCGCCCGGCTGTGCGGCGACCCCCAACCCTATACGGCCGTGCCGTGGTTCTGGTCGGACCAGGGCGAGGCGCGCCTCCAGATCACCGGCCTGTGGCGCCCGGGCTACGAGAGCATCGTGCGGCCGGCGGCGCGCGGCAACGGATTCTCGGTGCTGCATTTCGAGGGCGACGCGCTGCGGGCGATCGAGTCGGTCAACTCGCCGGTGGACCAGATGACGGCCCGCAAGCTGATGCAGGCCGGACTGTCGCCCGCCAAGGCGGTGGCGGCGGATCCCGCGGTGCCGCTGAAGGCCTGACGCCAGGCCCTGGCCGGGCTCCTCCGGCCGGGGGGCGGAGCGTTTGCATGTCCCGGGCCCCGGGGCGATACACTTACGCTTTCCGCCGCCTGCCGGGGCGGCGCCGCGGCGGGTACGGCCCGCCAGGCCCGAGGAGCAAGAATGAGAGTTGTCGTATTAGGTAGCGGTATCATCGGCACGTCCAGCGCATGGTGGCTGCGCCAGTCCGGCCACGACGTCACGGTGATAGACCGCCAGCCTGGTCCGGCGCAGGAAACCAGTTTCGCCAACGGCTGCCAGATCTCGGTCTCGTACGCCGAACCCTGGGCCAACCCACAGGCCCCGCTCAAGCTGGCGCGCTGGCTGTTGCAGGGCGACGCGCCGCTGCTGTTCCGGCTGCATGCCGACTGGCACCAGTGGCTGTGGTGCATGGCCTTCCTGCGCGAATGCCTGCCCGGCCGGCTGCCGCGCAACGTCCGGGCCCTGGTCAACATGGCGGCCTACAGCCGCCAGACACTGCAGGCCATGCGGGCCGAACTGGGCATCCCCTACGATCATCTCGAGAAAGGGATCATCAATTTCTACCGGGATCCGGCCGAGTTCGATGCCTCGCAGAAGGCGGCCGACCTGATGCGCGAATACGGTGTCGACCGGCGCATCCTCAGCACCGAGGAACTGGTCGCGCTGGAACCGGCGCTGGCGCCGCAAAGCCATCGCATCGTCGGGGCGGACTACACCGCGGCCGACGAAAGCGGCGACGTCCATCTCTTCACCACGGCGTTGGCCGAGAAGGCCGCCGCGGCGGGCGTGGAGTTCCGCTTTTCCACCCAGGCCACGCGCCTGCTGGACGAGGGCGGATGGGTCAAGGCGGTGGAGACCATCGATGCCCACGGACGCTACGCCAAGGTCCAGGGCGATGTATTCGTGGCGGCGCTGGGCAGTTTCACGCCCGATCTGGTGCGCCCGCTGGGCGTTCCCTGCATGGTCTATCCGGCCAAAGGTTATTCGGCGACATACCCCGTTACGGATTCCACCCAGGCCCCCACGGTCAGCCTGACGGACAGTGCGCATAAAGTGGTATTTTCGCGGCTGGGAGACCGGCTGAGAGTCGCGGGAACCGCGGAACTCAGCGGCTATTCCCGTGCTCTGAACACCGTGCGCTGCGAAGCGCTCACGGCGTTGACGCGGGAGCTCTTTCCGGGCGCGCTGGATTTCGACAAGGTGTCGTACTGGTCTGGCCTGCGTCCCGCGACCCCCTCGAACGTGCCCCTGATCGGACGCACGCGCCTGCCCAACCTGTACCTGAACACGGGGCATGGCACCTTGGGGTGGACCATGGGTTGCGGATCTGGAAAAGCCTTGGCCGACCTGATCAGCGGCCGCCGGCCGCAGGTGGATTTTCCCTTTTTGTGAGTGTGCCTCTTGAGCTTGACCATGTTTTCGGAGAACGGATCGATGCAGCCGACTAAGCGCTGGTTGAATTGGGGTGTGTCGGTGCTCGCGGCCGGTTTCCTGGCCGTGGGCGGCCTGGGTACGGCGGCGGCGCAGGCCGCCAAGAAGGGCAACGCCAAGCCGGTGGCGAAGGCCGCGCCGGCCAAGAAGCCCGCGGCGGGCGCGGCCAAGGCCGCTGGCGCGGCGGGTGCGGCGGGCGCCGCCGGTGCCGCCGCCGTGATGGCCGCGCCTTCCGGTCCGATCGAATTGCAGGTGTGGCATACGCTGAACCCGCAGCAGGCGGCGGAGTTCGATTCGCTGGTGCAACGCTTCAACGAGCAGCAGCATGGCTTCACGGTCAAGGTCACGGCCAAGCCCTCGGTCGAGGCGCTGATCGAGGACGGCACCGCCGCCGTGCGCGCGCGCCGTGCCCCGCACCTGGTCGAACTGCCCGACAACCGTTCGCCCGAATTCATCGCGCGGCAGGGGGCCATCCTGCCCATGTATGAACTGCTGGCCAAGTATCCGATCAAGGACCTGCGCTGGTTCCTGCCGCAGACCACCGCCGGCATGAGCGATGCGAAGGGCCGCCTGCTGGCGCTGCCCTGGATGGCCGACATTCCCATCTATCTGTACAACCGCGACCTGTACCGGCGCGCCGGCCTGGATCCCGATACCCCGCCGCGCACCTGGCGCGATATGCAGGCGCACCTGATCGCCCTGCTGCAGAACGGCGTCAATTGTCCCTACGCCACCAGCTGGCAGACCTGGGTGCACGTGGAAAACCTCTCGGCCATGCACAACTCGGCCTACGCCACGCGCAACAACGGCCTGGACGGTCCGAACGGCGCCCAACTGCTGGCCAATGACCTGTTGCACGTGCGCCACCTGGCATTGATGATGAGCTGGGTCCGCAGCCATCTGTTCCCGGTGCGCACCAACCAGGACCAGGGCGACGCCGCGTTCGCGTCCGGCGAATGCGCGGTGCTGACCAGCGGCAGCAGCGCGCTGGCCCAGGTGCAGAGCAAGGCCTCGTTCTCGTACGGCGTGGCGCCGCTGCCCTACTATGAGGAAGAGGCGGCGCGTCCCAGCACGCCGTTCGTGGGGGGGTCCGCGTTCTGGGCGCTGGGCGGCCATTCCACCGCCGAACAGAAGGCGCTGGCCACCTTCATCGCCTACCTGGCCACGCCGGTGGTGGCGGCCGAATGGCACCAGAAGACCGGCTTCCTGCCGCTGACCGAGGCGGCCTACCGCGCTTCCGAGGTGTCCTTCTACAAGAACATCCCGGGCGCGGAAAGCGTGGTGCGGGCGATGGCCAATCCGCCCGCCAAGTTCACGCGGGGCTTCCGCCTGAACAACTACGATCGCGTGACCGACATCATCAACAGCGAACTGAACGCCGTCTGGAACGGCGTGAAGCCGCCCAAGCAGGGGCTGGACGACGCCGTGGCGCGCTCGTCGTCGGTGATGAGCGCGAAGAAATGACCATCGGGGAAGGCGCCGCCTCCACCAGGACCTGGCCCTATCCCCGCGTGGTGGCCCATCGGGGCGGGGGCCGGCTGGCCCCCGAGAACACCCTGGCGGGCATGCAGGAAGCCCATGCCCGCCGTATCGGCGGCGTCGAGTTCGACGTCATGCTCGCCGCCGATGGCATTCCCATCCTCATGCACGATACCCAGCTCGGGCGCACCGTCCCCGGCGTGGGCGACGTGAGCGCATTCGAGTCCACGGACCTGGCGCGCATGGATGCCGGCGGCTGGTTCGATCCGCGCTTCCAGGGCGAGCCCGTGCCGCGCCTGGAGGACATCGTGCAATGGCTGCGCCGCCATGGCATGTGGATGAACATCGAGATCAAGCCCATGCCCGGCCACGACGTGGATACCGGGCAGGTCGTGGGGCAGATGGTCGAGGACCTGTACGCGGGCGTTGCCGATCCCGCCGGGTTGCCGCTGTTTTCGTCGTTTTCCGCCAAGGCCCTGGGCGCCGCCCGCGAGGCCGCCCCAGGCATTCCGCGCGGCCTGCTGGTGGAAGACGTACCGCCGGATTGGCAGGCGCGTCTCGAAGCCCTGGGCTGCGTATCCCTGCATTGCCAGCACGACCTGCTCGATGCGGAGACGGCTCGCCGCATCAAGGCCGCCGGTTACGGCCTCATGTGCTACACGGTCAACGATCCGGCGCGGGCGCGCGAACTCTTCTCATGGGGCGTGGATGCCCTGTGCACCGATCGCTACGACCTGATCGGCGCCGATTTCCGCTGAAGCGGTCAGATCTCCACCACGAGTTCCGGATCGAATGCCTCGTTCTCGCCCGGGTAGCCGCCCGGGTTCGCCACCACGCGCGCCTTGCCGATGCGATAGTCGAAACAGGTGTGCGTATGGCCGTGTATCCAGAGATCGGCCTTGGCCGCCAGGTCGTCCAGGTTGGACGAGAAGGCCGGCGACAATTGATTGCCCTTGTACTGCCGCGGCACCGAACGTTCGCTGGGCGCATGGTGGGTGACGACTACCGTGCGGCCGGAATAGGGAGTGTCGAGCTGTTCATCCAGCCATGCGCGCGCGGCCTGGTGCAGGGCGATGCAGGCGGTCGGCGTGAATTTTCCCTGGTCGGTGTCGATGCAGCTGAAGTCGGGCATCACCCGCACGGCCATGGCCTGCGCCAATTCATCGCCGGGCGATCCATACAGCGCGAAATCGGCCCATAGCGTGGCGCCCAGGAAACGCACGCCGTCCAGCACCACCGACTCGTTCTGCAGCAGATGCACGCCATGCCGGCGGGCGGTCTCGCGCATCTTGCGGTCCAGCCTGCCCATGTGGGAGGAATAGAACTCGTGGTTGCCCGGCACGTAGACGACCGGCGTCCCGCCGAAGTGCCGGCCGGCCCATTCGATGCCGAGGTCGTGCGTATGGATGTCGCCGGCCAGGACGACCAGGTCGGCGTCGACCTCGGGCAGCGGGCGGTTGCCGTTGAAGTGTTCGTGGTGGAGATCGGAGAGGATACGGATGCGCATGGTCGTCGGGGTCCGAGGCGATGGCATGGATCGGTCAGCGTATCACGGGGCAACGGGTCCTAGCGGGCATCCTGCAGCGCGGCCCGGACCGCGTCGCGCGTCAGGTGCGGCGCGAACATCTTGATGAAGTCGAAGGTGTGGTTGCGCAGGTAGGCGTTGATGCGCACGGAAATCGACGTCATGCTGGCCTCGAAGAGATGGCTGGCGTCGATGGCGCGCAGCCCCTTGTCCTTCTGCCTGTCGATGGAAACCGAGGTCATGACCGCGATGCCCAGTCCAAGCTCGACATAGGTCTTGCTGACGTCGGCATCCACCGCGCCGAAGATGATGTTGGGGCTGATGCCGGCGCGCTTGAAGGCGTCGATCACCTTCCATCGTCCGCTGAACGCGGGGTCGTGCGTGATGATCGGATAGGCCGCCACATCCCGCAGGGTGGGCTTGCGGATCTTGAGCAGCGGATGGCCCGCCTTGGTGATGATGGAGCGTTCCAGCTCGAAGCAATCCATCCGGGCCAGCGTCGGGAAGGCCCGCGTCGTTTCGGTTCCCACGGCCAGATCGGCCACGCCCGCTTCCACCATCTCGCAGATCTGGGTCGGGTTGCCCTGGCGCAGGTGCAACTGCACCTTGGGATGCTGGCGGATGAAGCGCTCGATGACCTGCGGCAGGACGTAGCGGGCCTGCGTGTGCGTGGTGGCGATGGTCAGGCTCCCGCCTTCGCGCGAGGACAGTTCTTCCCCCAGCCGTTTCAGGCTGTCGATGTCGTTGAGCACGCGCTGGGCGATGGTCACGACTTCTTCACCGGGCTCGGTCAGGCCCACGATGCGGTTGCGCTTGCGGGCGAAGACCTCGAATCCGAGTTCCTCTTCCAGTTGCTGGAGGTGCTTGCTGATGCCGGGCTGCGAGGTATGCAAGGTTTCGGCGGCATTGGAGATGTGATTGCCGTGCCGGAAGACCTCGAGCACGTAGCGCAACTGTTGAAGTTTCATGTCGTCTCCAGCATGCTATTTTTGCATAGCAAGATAACACAATATTCTGGCAGCCTATTACCCCCCTTGATACAGTGCCCTCATCGCGCGGCATTGCAGCCGTAGCGAGCAAACCGGCGCATGCCGGCACGACAACTCCCGCGCACAAGACGGGATCGCCAAGGAGGAATGGGTCATGTATCGCCTTGATCGCAGGTCCCGGCGTGGGTGTGTCGCCGTCTGGGCCTGTCTTGCCATCTCAGGACCGGCGCTGGCCGGAGCACAGCAGGAATCGGACTACCCTACGCGGACCATCCGCCTGATATCGGGATTCGCGCCCGGCGGCGCGACCGACGTGGTGGCGCGGGTGATCGCGCAGAACCTGACCGAGGCATTCGGCCAGACCGTGGTGGTGGAGAACCGCCCGGGAGCTTCCGGCAACATCGGCGCGGACTCCGTCGCGCGTTCCGCGCCCGACGGCTACACGCTCTACCTGGCGAATGCAACGATCGCCATGCCGTCGATGTTCCCGCGGCTGCCGTTCAACGCCGGCCGTGACTTCGCCCCGGTTTCTCTGGTCGGCTACGGGCCGTCCGTGCTCGTGGTGAATCCCAAGTTTCCGGTGCGGTCCGTGCCGCAACTGATCGATTACCTGTCGCATCGGCCGGGAAAAGTCGACTACGCGTCCGGCGGCGTGGGCAACATCACGCACATGTCGATGGAATTGTTCGAGTCGATGGCCGGCGTCGAGATGGTGCATGTGCCGTACAAGGGCGGCGCGCCGTCCACCAATGCCGTCATGGCGGGCGAGGTGCCGGTCGCCTTCAGTTCCATTACCGCCGTGCTCAGCCACATCCGCCAGGGGTCCCTGGTGCCGCTGGCGATCTCGTCGAGCGAGCGCAGCCCGGCGCTGCCCGAGGTGCCGACGCTGGCCGAAGCCGGCGTGCCGGGCTACGAGGCGACGTCGTGGTACGGCATCCTCGTGCCGGCGGCCACTCCGGCGCCGGTGGTGGAGAAACTGGCCCAGGCCATCCGCAAGAGCCTGCAGCGCAAGGATTTCCAGGACAAGCTGCTGGCCCAGGGCGTGCAGCCGGCCACCGGCGGCGCCGCCGAGTTCAAGTCCTACATGACGACCGAACTCAACAAATGGGCCGACATCATCGCCAAGGCCAAGATCACCGCCGAATAGGCGTGGGGCCGCGCGGACGCGAGAGGCCGCGTCCGGCGGGACAGTGCTTCCATCAGACTGGGGAATCCATTCATGAGTCTTGAATCAACGATCCACGATGTGCTGGTCGTCGGCGGGGGCAACGCCGCGTTGTGCGCGGCGTTGTCCGCGGCCGAGCAGGGGGCGAGCGTCGTGCTGCTCGAGCGCGCGCCCTTCGAGGAACGGGGCGGCAACAGCGCCTACACCGACGGCAAGGTCCGGTTCGCGTATGCCGGGCAGGAAGACATCGTGGCGTTGTCCGCGGATCTGACCGAGGAGGAAATCGCGACGACCGATTTCGGCCAGTACACCGAAAGCGATTTTTTCGACGACATGGCGCGTATCACGCAGCACCGCACCGACCCGGACCTGTGCGAGATCCTCGTGCGCAACAGTAATTCGACCATGCACTGGATGAAGGGCAACGGCGTGAAGTTCATGCCGAACTACGGGCGCCAGGCCTACAAGGAGGACGGACGCTTCACGTTCTGGGGCGGCGCTCCCCTGGCCACCTATGGCGGCGGTCCGGGCCTGGTCGAGGCGCTGTACGCCGCCGTCGAGAAAAAAGGCGTGCGGATCGTCTACGAGGCGTGGGTGAAAGACCTGCTCCATGACGTGGACGGTGTCTCGGGCGTGATCGCGCGCATCGACGGCAAGGAACTGAAGATCCGCGCCCGCGCCACGGTCCTGGCCTGCGGCGGGTTCGAGGCCAATACCGAATGGCGCACACGCTACCTGGGCAAGGGCTGGGACCTGGCCAAGGTCCGCGGCACCAAATACAACACCGGCGATGGCCTGGCCATGGCGCTGCGCATCGGCGCGCAGCCCTATGGCCATTGGTCGGGCTGCCATGCGGTGGGCTGGGAGCGCTACGCGACGGATTTCGGCGACCTGAACGTCACGCCGCATTTCCAGCGCCACAGCTATACCTTCAGCATCATGGTGAACGGGCAGGGCAAGCGTTTCCTGGACGAGGGCGCCGATATCCGCAACTTCACCTACGCCAAGTACGGGCACCTGATCCTCGAGCAGCCGGGGCAGTTCGCCTGGCAGATCTACGATGCCCAGGTCCAGCATCTGCTGCTGGACGAATACCGGACCCGCCACGTGACCAAGGTGAAGGCGGACACGCTGGAAGAACTGGTACAGAAGCTCGATGACGTCGACCCCGAACAATGCCTGCGCACCATCCGGGAGTTCAACGCAGCGGTCAACCGCGACGTGCCGTTCAATCCCAATATCAAGGATGGCAAGGGAACGACGGGGCTGGATGTCCCCAAGTCCAACTGGGCGCTACCGCTCGACAAGCCGCCTTTCCAGGCGTTCGCCATCACCTGCGGCGTGACCTTCACGTTCGGCGGACTGAAGATCAACACCGATGGGCAGGTCGTCGACACCGGCCACGATGCCATCCCGGGCCTGTATGCCGCGGGGGAAATGGTCGGCGGCATCTTCTATTTCAACTATCCCGGCGCGAGCGGGTTGACCAGCGGTGCCGTCTTCGGCCGCCTGGCGGGCAAGAGCGCCGGGCAGTTCGCCACGTCCCAACGGGAGCTGCAATGCTGAATACACCGAGTCCGGGCGCGCGCCTGAAGGCGTTGATCCATGCTCCCCAGATTCTCGTGATGCATGCCGTCTACGACGGCTTCACGGTCAAGCTGGTCGAGAAGTTCGGCTACCAGGCAGGCTTCGTGTCGGGCGCTGCGCTCAGCGAAGCCAACCTGGGCAAACCCGATGTGGGACTGATGGGCATGGAGGAAAACCTGACCGCCTGCCGGCGGCTGGCCAGCGCCTGCAACCTGGCGCTGCTGGCCGACGGCGACACGGGCTACGGCAACGCCGTGAACGTGTATCACATGATCCAGAAATTCGAGCAGGCCGGCGTGGGCGGCATCATGATCGAGGACCAGTCCTGGCCCAAGCGCTGCGGGCACATGCAGGGCAAGAGCGTCGTGTCGGCCGAGGAGATGGCCGAGAAAGTCCACGCGGCGATCGAGGCCCGGCGCGATCCGGATTTCGTGATCAAGGCGCGCACCGACGCCTTCGGCACGCATGGCCTGGACGAGGCGATCCGGCGCCTGAACCTGTATGCGGAGGCCGGCGCCGATCTGCTGCTGGCCGACGCGCTGGCCACCGAGGACGATATCCGCGCCGTCGTGCGCAATGTCTCCAGGCCCTTGTGCGTGAACATGGGGTTCGCCATCCGCAAGCGCTCGACGACCGCGCTGATCTCCGCTCGCAGGTTGCAGGACATGGGCGTGGCCGCGGTCATGTTCGGGCGGATGCTGAGCGCGTCCGCCATCATGGGCCTCACCAATTCGCTCGCGGCCCTGGGCGCGCAACTGGACGACGAAGAGGTGACCGAGCGGCCCGACCTGCTGGTGTCGTTCGAGGAACTCAACGCGCTGATGGGCCTGCAAGAGATCAACCAGCTCGAGCAGCAGTTCGTGCGCAAATAAGGAGTACCTGGGTGGGACAGACCATCGCGGAAAAGATCCTGGAAGCCCACCGCATCGGCGGCGACCAGCATGTGGGGCCCGGCAGCGTGGTGCGGGCGAAGGTGGACTTCGTGCTGTTGAACGATGCCAACGGACCGGTGGCTTTCCGCCATTTCGCCAACATGGGCGGAGGCAAGGTCGCGGTGCCGGAGAAGATCGGACTGGTGTGCGACCATTTCGCGCCCGCGCCCAGCGCGGCCGGCGCCCGGATGCTGGGAGACATGCGCCGCTTCGCCCGGGACAAGGGCATCGAGCTGTTCTTCGACGTGGGCAAGGGGGGCATCGAGCACACGCTCATTCCCGAGCAGGGATACATCGGACCCGGCAACCTGGTGGCGGGCGGCGATTCCCATACCGGCACGGCCGGCGCGTTCAATGCCTTCGGGACCGGCATGAGCTGGGCCGGCATGGCGGCCATCATGATGCTGGACGAAACCTGGTTCCGGGTGCCGGAGTCGATGCGCTTCCACTTGCACGGTACCAAGGCCCCCTACGTCACCGGCAAGGATGTCATCCTGCAGATCCTGCAGGATATCGGCGTCGACGGCGCGCTGTACCGGTCCATGGAGTTCGGCGGTCCGGGCATCGCGCAATTCAACATCGACGAGCGCATGGGCATCTGCAACATGGTGGTGGAGGCGGGCGCCAAGACGGGCATCGTCGAGGCCGACGACATCACGCGCGCCTGGGCCGAGCAGACCTGCAAACGCGCATGGAGCCTGGTCAACGCCGACGCGGACGCGCAATACGCGTCGCGGCACGAGCTGGATCTCTCGCGGATGCGGCCCATGGTCGCCAAGCCCTACTCGCCCGAGAACGTGGTCTCCGTGGACCAGTTGTCCGGCATCCACGTCGACCAGGTCTACATGGGCAACTGCGCCAATGGCACGCTCAGCGACCTGCGGCAGATCGCCAGCGTCCTCAAGGGGCGCAAGATCGCGCATGGAACCCGCGCGATGATCGTGCCCGCCACGCAGAAGATCTACATGCAGGCCATGGCGGAGGGACTGATCGAGCAGTTCATCGAGGCCGGCGCCGCGGTCAGCACGCCGACCTGCGGCGCTTGTTTCGGCGGCCACAACGGCGCGCTCGACGACGGCGAAGTGGCCTTCGCCACCATCAACCGGAATTTCAAGGGGCGCGGCGGCCATGCGGGCGCCCAGGTCTACCTGGGGAATTCCTACGTCGCGGCGGCGACCGCGGTGGCCGGCGAGATCATCGACCCGGCCCGCCTTTGAAGGAGAGGTTCCATGATGTTATCGGGCAAGGTGCACAAGCTGGGGGACAGCATCGACACCGATGTGATGGTGCCGGGGCGCTACCTGTCGCTGCTGGATCCGGCGGATATCGCCAAGCACATCTTCGAGGAGGTCGATCCGGGTTTCGTCGGCCGGGTGCGGCCGGGCGACGTGATCGTGGCGGGCCGCAACTTCGGCGCCGGCTCCGGACGGGAGCAGGCGCCCTTCGGGCTCAAGGCGCTGGGTATCAGCTGCATCATCGCGGCCAGCTTCTCCCGCACTTTCTACCGCATGGCCATCGACCTGGGGCTGCCCATCCTGATCAGTCCCGAGGTGGCGGCGGCCGCGCGGGATGGCCAGACGATCGAGGTCGATACCCGCAGCGGCACCGTGCGCCTGGACGACGCGGGCTACCAGGCGGAACCCCTGCCTGCCTTCATCCAGGAGATCATCGACCTGGGCGGCGTGACGGGCTGGGTCAAGCGGGAAGTGGCGCAACGCCGGGCGGCGGGGGCGGCGTGAGAACGCCGCGCGCGAAGCCGCGCCTGTTGCCGGCCGCCCTGCTGGCCGTGGCGGGCGTCGCATCGGCCGCCGTGGCCGGACAGGACTTTCCTTCGCAGCCGGTGCGTATCGTCGTGGTCTACCCGCCGGGCGGCGGCATCGATCTGGTGGCGCGCCATCTGGCCCGCCGGCTGGGCGAGGAGTGGGGCGTGCCCGTCGTGGTCGAGAACCGGCCGGGCGCGGGCACGACGCTGGGCACCCGGGCCGTCGCCAGGGCGGCGCCGGATGGCTACACCCTGCTGATGACCGATGTCAGCCTGGCGATCGCGCCCAGCCTCTACCGGTCGTTGCCCTACGATACCCGGCGCGACCTGGCGCCGGTCAGCCTGGTCAATCTGGTGGCCGACGTCCTGGTGGTCAATCCGGAGGTGCCGGCGACGTCCGTCCGCGAGCTGATCGATCTGGCACGGCGGCAGCCGCGCGGGCTGACCTATGCCTCGGCGGGCAACGGCACGCTCAACCACCTGGCGCCCGAACTGCTCAAGTCCATGACCGGCGTGGACATGGTCCACGTCCCGTACAAGGGGGCGCTGGCCGCGCTCAACGATGTCGTCGCGGGCCGGGGGCAGGTCTACATCGGCGCGCTCGCCTCGGCGGTTCCCCAGGTCAAGGCCGGCCGGCTGCGGGCGCTGGCGGTGACCGGCGCGCGTCGGTCCGCGGTCCTGCCCGACCTGCCCACCATGGCCGAGGCGGGCGTGCCCGGGTACGACGTCAATGCCTGGTACGGGCTGCTGGCGCCCGGCGGAACGCCGGCCGGCGTGGTCGAGCGCATCCAGCGCGACGTGGCGCGGATCGGCCGCGAGCCGGCGTTCGAGCGCATGCTGGCGGTCGATGGCAGCGAACCCGTGCTGGGCACGCCGGCCGAGTTCTCGGCCTTCCTCGACCGGGAAATCGAAAAATGGCGCCGCGCCGTGCTGGATGCCGGCGCGGTGGTCGATTGACGCGCCGGCACCCGAACCAGGAGTCTGTCCGTGAAGCAATACCGCTTACCCGCCGTGTTCATGCGTGGCGGCACCAGCAAGGGCCTGATGCTGCACAGGGGCGACCTGCCCGCGGACCAGGCCGCCTGGGCACCGCTGTTCCTGGCGGCGATGGGGTCGCCCGATCCCTACGGCCGCCAGCTCGACGGCATGGGGGGAGGGCTCTCCTCCCTGTCCAAGGTTTGTGTCATCGGGCCGTCCTCGCGCCCCGACGCGGACGTGGACTACACGTTCGCGCAGGTCCAGATCAAGACGTCCCACGTGGATTTCCGGCCCAATTGCGGCAACATGTCCTCGGCCGTGGGACCGTTCGCCGTGGACGAGGACCTCATCCGCGTGTATGGCGACGAGGCGGTGGTGCGCATCCACAACACGAATACCGGCAAGATCATCGTGGCACGCTTCGGCATGGAAGATGGACTGGCGGCGGTGGAGGGCGACCTGGCCATTCCCGGTGTGGCGGGCACGGGGGCGCCGTTGCACCTGGACTTCCTGGATCCCGCCGGGGCCACGACCGGCCGCCTGTTGCCGACCGGCAGCGTGGCCGACGTGCTGGAGGTAGCGGGCTTCGGCCCGGTGCGCGCATCGATGGTGGATGCCAGCAATGCCTGCGTGTTCGTGCTGGCAGCCGACCTCGGCCTGCAAGGCGACGAGACGCCCGCGGCGATCGAGGCGGACACGCGGCTGATGGCACGCCTGCAGGCCATACGCGTGGCGGCGTCGGTACGTATGGGCGTCGCGGCCGACGAGACCTCGGCGGCCGCCAGCACGGCCGTGCCCTTCGTCGGTTTCGTGGCGCCGCCCGCCGGCGGTTCGGATGCCGATTTCCAGGCCCGCGTCCTGTCCAATGGGCAGCCGCATCGCGCGCTGCCCCTGGGCGTGTCCGTCTGCCTGGCCACGGCGGCCCGGCTGGAGGGCAGCGTGGTCCATGACGTGTGCCGCGCCGCGCCGGGAGTGGATCTCAGGATCGCCATGCCGTCGGGTGTCCTGCCGGTGACGGCGGCGGTGCAGCGCGACGCGGATGGCGCATGGCGCGTGGAACGGGGCGGTTTCTACCGGACGCAGCGCCGCCTGTTCGAGGGGACGCTGCTGCTCCGGCATCCGCTGCCGGCCTGAGACCGAGGCGTCAACCGCCTTCCTGCACGTAGCGGTAGATGGTGGTGTGGTCGCTGCGCGCCGGCAGGCTGGCCTCGGCATCGCGCCAGATGTCGACACAGCACGAGGCGAAGGCCGTGGGTGTGCGCATCTGCGCCATGAAGCCCAGCGCCGTCTCCAGGTCCTTGCGCATCAGCGCCAGCGCGAAGCCCGAGGCGTAGGTGCCCGACAGCATGAACTGCTCGACCTTCTGCTCGGTCGCGCTGTTCTTGCCGCTGGAAGCGTTGAACACCTGGTTGGCGACGTGGGGATCGATGCCGAAGCGCTGGGCGGCCGCCATCGCTTCGGACACGGCCAGCAGGCCCGAGGCGGAAATGTAGTTGTTCAGTGCCTTGATGGCATGGCCCGACCCGGCGCCGCCCACGTGGACCAGCGTGGTGCCGAGCGCCTCTAGCACGGGGCGGGCGCGGGCCACCGCGTCGTCCGGGCCGCCCATCATGATGGCGAGCTTGCCTTCCCTGGCGCGCTTCACGCCGCCCGAGACGGGCGCGTCGACGAAGGCCAGGCCCGCCTGCTCCAGGCGTTCGGCGTTGACATGCGTGCGCGTGGGATTGGACGAGCTCATGTCGATCACCAGCGTGCCGGCGGGCAGGGCCGCCGCCAGGCCCTGGTTCCACAGCACGTCATCGACGATGTCGCTGTTGGGCAGCATCAGGATGACGGCCTGCGTGGCGGCCATCGCCGCCAGGTCCCCGGCCGCGCGATAGCCTTCCTGGCCCGCCAGCGCCTGGGCCTGGGCGGGCAGGGCGTCCAGGCCCAGCACGGGATGGCCGGCGGCCAGCAGGTTGCCCGCCATGGGCAGCCCCATCTGGCCCAGGCCGATGATGCCGACGACGGACTTCTTCATAGTCCCATCTCCTTGAAGACTTCGCGCGCGCTGCGCACGCTTTCCAGGCCCGCAGGCACGCCGCAGTAGATGGCGGCCTGGATGAACACTTCGCCGATTTCTTCCTTGGTGACGCCGTTGTTCAGCGCGCCGCGCACGTGGGCCTTGAGTTCGTGCTGCCGGTTCAGCGCGGTCAGCATGGCCAGGTTCAGCATGCTGCGCGTGCGGCGGTCCAGGCCGGGGCGCGACCAGGTCTCCCCCCAGCAGTACTCGGTGACCAGCTCCTGCATGGGGCGCGCGAAGGCGTCGGCCTGCTTCAGCGAATGGTCCACGTAGGCGTCGCCCAGCACTTCGCGGCGGATCTTCAGGCCTGCCTGGTAGCGTTCTTCGTTCATGGTTTCTCCTTGGTCATGGCCTCGGCACGAGGCGGTTCTACTGGACGGTGGCATGCAAGAGGGTGTGGCGCCGCAGCGCCTCGTCGTCGATGGCGACGCCCAGGCCCGGGCCGGTCGGCACGTCCACGTGGCCGTCGCGGACGACGAAATCGGTTTCCGGAACCAGCGGATCCGGGGCGGTGGTGTTCAGGCCGAAGAGGAATTCCCCCGCGCCGAACATGCGGCTTCGCGGCGTGCTGGCATAGAAGTGCGCCGCCGCGGCCGCCTCCAGTTGGGACTGCACCGCCAGCCCGCCGCAATTGAGCTGGATGTTGGCGGCCTGTGCGACGGCGCCTATCCGGCGGGCGGCGGTCAGCCCGCCGACCTTGTAGAGCTTGATGCAGAACGCATCGACCGCGTGGGCATGGGCCAGGTCGTGCGCGTCCTGGAGCGTGAACAGGCTCTCGTCGGCCATGAGCGGGATGCCGCGCGCGGCCTGCCGGATGGCGGCCATGCCATGCAGGTCGCGGCGGGCCACGGGCTGCTCGATGTAGCCCAGGCCCAGCTCGCGCAGCGCGTCGACGGCACGCAAGGCGTCGGCCACGCTCCAGCCGGTGTTGGGATCGACGCCGATGACGACGTCATCACCCACCGCGCGCCGCACCCGCTCGAAATTGGCGACGTCCTGGCGCCAGCCCCGCCGGTCGGCCGCCTTCAGGCACAGGACGCCGATGCCGAATTCCGAGACGGCCCGCTGCGATTCCTCGACCATGACCGCGGGGTCGTCGGCCAGGCTGACCGACCATTCGAGCGGAATGCGCGGCTGGCAGGCGCCGCCCATCAGCAGGTGCGCGGGCACGGCCAGGGCCTTGCCCATGGCGTCGTACAGCGCGATGTCCAGCACGGCCCGGGCCGCCGGGTTGCCGGCCAGCCGCAGGTCGAACATCTCGTTGATGCCTTCGATGTCGAAGATGCTGCGGCCGATCAGCGCGGGTCCGTAGATCTCGGTGATGGCGGCCACCACGCTCTGGGTGGTGTCGGCGACGAAATGCCCGGGGCTGATGGGACGGATCTGCGCGCAGCCCGTCACGCCGTCGGCGTGGATGCGGACCAGCACCGGTTTGCCCAGGATCCGGTCCCTGGGGCCCGTGTCGTACGATCCGCTGGAGAAGATGCGCTTGACCCTCACGGGCAGTTCGGTCACGTAGACCTCGATGCGGTCGATCATGTTGTCTCCTGGAGAACCCCGGCGCTTCCGGCGCGGGGAAGGGCGATGGGGCGCGAGCCTTCAGGCCTTGACGGCGAACGGGTCGCGCGCCTCGGTCGAGAAATCGACCATGACGTTCTTGCTCACGGTGAACTCCAGCAGCCCCTGTTCGCCGCGTTCGCGTCCGTACCCGCTTTCCTTGACGCCGCCGAACGGCGCCTGCGGCGTGACCATGCGATAGGTGTTGACCCACACGACGCCGCTGCGCAGTTCGCGGGTCATCCGCATGGCGCGCGAGACGTCGCGGGTCCAGACCGCGGCGGCCAGGCCGAAGGCGGTGCCGTTGGCCAGTTCCAGGGCGTGGGCTTCATCGTCGAAGGGGATGACGGAAAGCACGGGCCCGAAGATCTCTTCCTGGGCCAGCCGCATGGCGTTGTCCACGTCGGCGAAGATGGTTGGCTGGACGAAGAAACCCCGCGCAAGATCCTGCCGTTCCGCCTTGCCGCCGCCGGTCACGAGCCGGGCCCCTTCGCGCCGGCCTTCGTCGATGCAGGCCAGGATGCGCCGGAACTGCGGCTCATTGGCGGCGGTGCCCATCTCCGTGGCCGGATCGCAGGGATCGCCCATGACGATACGCGCCGCGCGGCGGGCCAGCTCGTCGACCACCCGGTCATGCACGGCGCGATGCACCAGCAGGCGCGAGCCGGCTATGCAGGTCTGGCCAGCCGCGGCGAAGATGCCGGCCAGCGCGCCGACCGTGGCCTTTTCCAGGTCGGCGTCGTCGAAAATGATGTTGGGCGACTTGCCGCCCAGCTCCAGCGTGACGGGAACGAGATTGCGCCCGGCGGCCGCGGCGATCTCGCGGCCGGCGCGGCCGCTGCCGGTGAAGCTGATCTTGTCCAGTCCGGGACCCGAGACCAGGGCCCGTCCGATCTCGACATCCCCGGTCACCACGTTGACCACGCCGGGCGGAAAGCCGGCTTCCTCGACCAGTTGGCAGAACGCCAGGGTGGTGACCGAAGCGTGTTCCGACGGTTTGATCACCACGCAGTTGCCGGCCGCCAGGGCCGCCGGCAGCTTGTTGCCCAGCAGGGCGATGGGAGAGTTCCACGCGGTGATGATGCCGACCACCCCGTAGGGTTCGCGCACCACGTAGTCGAACACGTCGCGCTGATCCAGCGGAATCACCGCGCCCCAGATCTTGTCGGCGTAGCCGGCATAGAAGCGGAAGATACGCGCGACGTAATGCATCTGCGCGCGAGTCTCGCGTATGGCCTTGCCGTTGTCGGAGCTTTCCATGACGGACATCCGCCCGGCGTGCTGGTCGAGCAGGTCGCCCAGCCGGTGCAGCAGGCGTCCGCGTTCGGTGCCGGACACCTTGCGCCAGGTCGTCTCGTAGGCGTGCCGGGCGGCGGCGACCGCCGCGGCCACATCCTCGGGGGTGCCCTCGGCGACACGGGCCCAGACTTCCTGGTTGTAGGGGTTGATCGCGGGGAACGTCGCGCCTTGCGCGCCGCCGCGCCATCGACCATCGATATACAGCCGGTAGTCCTGGACCATGCTCGGTGTCTCCTCGGGGGCGGGGCGCGTGTCGTCCCCAGGGAAACTTACTCCTGGTCGGCATGACTGAAAAATAATATTTGGGCATTCCAGTATCAAGACGGGGAATGCTGGACTTGTCGTCCCACACCTGTTTCCAGGATACGAATAGGGAATGGAAGGATTCAAAAATATTATTTTCGGTAATGCTGCCCCTCCTGTACCTTGGGCCGCCAACAAGGTTCGCATCGACTCACCTGATCGCATGGCCGAAGAAAGGAGCGAGATGTTTGCAGAATCATTGCCGCCAGATGCCCGGTTCGACTACATCGTGTGCGGCGCGGGCAGCGCCGGCTGCATCGTGGCGGAACGCCTGTCCGCGGACCCGGGCCGCCAGGTACTCCTGCTGGAGGCGGGGGGGCGCGACAACAACATCAACATCAAGGTGCCCTTGATGGTGGTGAACCTGATCAACAATCCCGAGGTCACCTGGCCTTACGTGACGGAGCCGCAGCGGCATCTGAACGGCAAGCCGCAGCGCTGGACGCGGGGCCGCGTCATCGGGGGATCGGGGGCGATCAACGGCAACCTTTTCGCGCGGGGAGATCCCGCCGAGTACGACCACTGGCGGGACCTGGGGTGCGCGGGCTGGGGCTATGCCGACATGCTGCCGGTATTCATGCGCATGGAGGATTTTCCCGAGGGCGACCCGGCGGTACGCGGCAGGGGCGGTCCCATCCACTGTACCCGCCTGGACAAGTTCGATCCGCTGTCCGACGCATTCATCGAGGCCTGCCGCCAGGCCGGCCATCGAGAGCTTCCGGATTACAACGACGGCAGCTACGAAGGCGTGTTCTATCTCCAGTACTCCACCCGGCGGGGGCTGCGCAATAACTCGGCGGCCGGCTATCTGCGGCCTGCCCGCCGGCGTCCCAACCTGACCGTGCTGACGCGCGCCACCGCGGCTCGCGTGCTGTTCGAGGGGACGCGCGCGGTCGGCGTGGAGTACCTGGCCGCCGGAGCGCGCCGCCGTGTCCTGGCCCGGCGGGAAGTCGTGCTGAGCGCGGGGCCCCTGGCTTCGCCGCAACTGCTGGAACTGTCGGGCATCGGCAACCAGGACATCCTGCGCGAGCACGGCGTGCGGCCCATCCATCACCTGCCCGGCGTGGGCGAGAACCTGCGGGATCATCCGAACACCCGGCTGACGTTCGAGTGCTCCCGGCCCATCACCGTCAACGACGTCCTGCGCAGTCCGCTGCGCAAGATGCGCGAGGGACTGCGATTCATCCTCCGCCGCGAAGGCCTGCTGAGCATCTGCTCGGCCACGGCGCAGATGAACTACCGCAGCCGTCCCGACCTGAAACAGGCCGATCTCGTCCTGCGCCTGCAGCCACTGTCGGGGGGCGACCGCTATGCCCGGACGCCCACCACCGGCATGGACATGTTCTCCGGCTTCACGTTCGGGGTGACCACGCTCCAGCCCAAGTCCATCGGCACGCTGCATATCCAGTCTCCCGATCCCACGCGGCAGGCGAGCATGGACCCGTGCTACCTGTCGCACGAGGAGGACGCGCAACTGTTCCTGCGCGGCATGCGGATCTCCCGCGGCATCGCCGGCATGGACGCGCTCAAGCCCCTGGTCGTGCGCGAGACCCGCCCGGGGCCGGGCGTGGTCGATGACCAGGACATGCTGGCCTATGTCCGGGAGACCCTGCAGACGTCCTGGCACATGGTCGGGACTTGCAAGATGGGGGTGGATCCGATGTCCGTGGTCGATCCCCGGCTGCGCGTGCATGGGGTGCAGGGCCTGCGGGTGATCGACTCGTCCATCTGCCCGACCCTGCCTTCATCGGGCACCAACGTGCCGACCATGGCCATCGCCGAAAAGGGCGCCGAAATGCTGCTGGCCGACTGAGACCGGCGCCATCCACAACCATGAACCGGGACGGCAGGCGCCGGCCCGGCAGGAGACCGATCATGTTGAACCTCAAGGGGTGCGCGTTCGTGTTGTCGTTGGCGGTGGCGCCCGCCGGTGCGTGGGCGCAGGCCGCCTATCCGGGCAAGCCGGTCAAGGTCGTGGTGGGCTTCACCGCCGGCGGCCCGACCGACGTGGTGGCCCGTGTGATCTCGCAGCACCTGGGCGAGCGTCTGGGGCAGCCCTTCATCGTGGAGAACCGGGCGGGGGCCGCCGGATCGATCGGCGCGGCGGGGGTGGCGCGCGCCGCGCCGGATGGCTATACCCTGTACCTGGCGGTCCAGACCACGCATGCCGTCGCGCCCGCCCTGTACCCGGACGTCGGCTACGACCCGATCAAGGATTTCCGCGGCGTGGTGCGCATCGTCCACAATCCCTTGATGATGGTCGTCGACCCGGCGCTGCCGGTGCGCACGGTGGCCGACCTGGTGAACTACGCGAAGGCGCATCCCGGCAAGCTCAATTACGCGACGGGCGGCCTGGGGTCCTCGCCGCACATGTCCGTGGAACTGTTCAAGAAAGTCTCCGGCATCGACCTGACCCCCGTCCACTACAAGGGCGATTCGGCCGCCATCGTCGATCTGCTGGGCGGCCAGGTGCAGATGATGATGTCCAGCATCTCCGGGCTGCTTGCCAACGTGCAGAACGGCAAGCTGCGGCCCATCGCGGTGACCGGCAAGACGCGGTCCCCGGCCATGCCCGACCTGCCCACCATCGCCGAGTCGGGCTATCCCGATTTCGAGGTCATCACCTGGTTCGGCCTGGTCGCGCCGGCCAGGACGCCGGATGCCGTCGTCGCCCGTCTCAACCAGGAGGTGCTGCAGGTGCTCAAGCAGCCGGAGGTCAGGGAGAAGCTGACCGGCATGGGGTTCGAGGTGGTGCCGAATTCGGCCGAGGAGTTCTCGCGCTTCATGGCCGAGGAGAACGTCAAGTGGGGTTCGCTGGTACGCGAGCTGGGGCTCAAGGGCCAATGATGGGGACGCTGGCCGCGCTGCGGGCGCTGTACGACCGGATCGGCCCGGACTGGGCGCGGGATGGGGGCGCGGGCCGGAGGGAGATGCTGGAGGCGCTGGTTCCGGTGCTCGACGCGTCGGCGCGGTGCGATGGCGTCGTGCGCGAAGGCACCTGGTCCTATGGCGACGATGCCAGGCAGGTGCTGGACGTGTACCGGCGCCCGGGGGACGGTGCGCCGCCCGTGCTGATCTTCATGCACGGCGGCGGTTATGTGCGCGGGGACAAGGACATCACGCCCCGCGTCTACGCCAATGTCGCGCGGTGGTTCGCCGCGCGGGGCTATCTCGCGGTGAACATGGAGTATCGGCTGGCGCCTGCCGCGCCCTATCCGGCCGGGGCGGAGGATCTGGCCGCGGCGGTTGCATGGATCCGGCACGAGGCGCATCGGTTTCGCGCGGATCCCGGGCGCATCTTCCTGGTGGGCCACAGCGCGGGCGGCACCCACGTCGCCCACTTCGCGCTGGCCGCCGATTTCGCGGGAGATGCGCGCCGGCATGTGTTGGCGGCGGCCATCCTTTCCGGCCGGCTGCGTGCCGATGTCCTGCCGGCCAATCCCAATGCGGAGGGTGTGCGGGCGTACTTCGGCGACGAAGCGGACGAGCACGAGCGGCGGTCGCCCGTGAACATGGTCCATGCGGCCGGGATGCCGCTGTTCATCGCCGTGGCCGAACACGAGAATCCCCTGCTGGACTGCTATGGCGCGGAGTTCTTCATGCGCCTGCGGGCCTGCGGCAACCGCCGCAGCCAGTTCATGTCGATGCCGCGGCACAACCATCTTTCCATCGTCGCGCATTTCGGCTCGGGCGAGGACCTGCTCGGCGGCCTGCTGTGCGATTTTTTCGCGCGCCACGGCGGCCTGCCCGCGGCCGCCGGACATGGATGAAAACATCCCGCGATAAGTAGTTCACACGCTATCCGGGCGGGAGGGGACCCGGCACGATGCATGCCTGGGCGCGGTCTGGCCGCGCCGCCTTGCCAAGGGTCCTCTATGCATCCGTGCCGTATCACCCTCGCCGCCGCGTGGCTCGTCTGCGGAGCCGCCTTCGCGCAAGCCCTGCCGGCGGAGCATGTCGGAAGGGATGGCGCCTTCGATTTCTCCTATCGCATCGTGGGCGACAAACGTGTCGCGCCCGTGCAGGTTTTCGACGATGGGCGGCAGACCTATCTGCAATTCCGTGCCGGGCAGGTGCCGCCCGCCATCTTCAGCGTGGGGGCCCAAGGCGAAAGGCTGGCGCCGGTGGCCTGGCAGGGCGGGTACGCGGTGGTGGCCGGCACGGCCCGCGAGTACCTGCTGCGGATAGGCGAGGTCGTGGCACGAGCGCAGTACCAGGGACACGTTGCCCGGTCCGTGGCCGACGGGTTCAGCCGTGGGGAAGGATATCCGTCCGAACCGGACGAGCCGTCGTTCGCGGCGATGAAGCCGCTCGCGCTTGCTCGAACGCATGCCGCGGCCTCTGGTACGGGACATGTTCCCGCCGTGGATCCCGCTTCCGTCCGCCGCGCTCCGTACGATGCCACGCCGGCCGACCGGACCATGCGCCAGGCCCTGCGCCGCTGGGCCACGGCGGCCGGCTGGACGTTCGAGCCCGAGCACTGGACGGTCGATGTCGACATCCCGCTGGCCGGGTCGGCCAGCCTGGGCGGCGACTTCAAGACGGCCGTGCGCGAACTGCTGGCTTCCACCGAGCTGTCCGT
This sequence comes from Pigmentiphaga sp. MLSB6-MA01, assembly GCF_058793475.1. NCBI lineage: Bacteria > Pseudomonadati > Pseudomonadota > Betaproteobacteria > Burkholderiales > Alcaligenaceae > Pigmentiphaga > Pigmentiphaga sp. MLSB6-MA01. Next base: position 211,493 of record NZ_JBXAFV010000006.1, read on the forward strand.
CCATCCCTTGCAGCCGTGCTTCTATTCCAATCGCGTGCTGCGCGTCGTTCCCCATGCCGAGTCGTGCGACCGGACCAGCGCGCCGGCCGGACGCCAGGGGTAGGCCATGGTCAAGGTTCCGCGCTTTCCCGTTGGGGTTGCCGCCCTGGCCCTTCTGGTATCGGGCTGCGGGCAGTTCGCAGCCATGCGCCACATCGACGCCGACGCCGCGCGTGCTTCCGACAACATCGCTGCCGCCCGCATTCCGTTCCAGCAGGCCGTGGCGGGCGAGCGTGAGCGGGTCCGGGCGCAGGAAGTCGGCCGCCCGTGGCTGGCGGGCCGGCCCCAGCCGCTGTCGCGCGAGGTCACGCTGCCCGAGGCGCTCCGGGCATCGGTCGAGACCGCCCTGATGTTCCCCGGCGGCCGGGTCGACCTCTCCACGCTGGGCGAGCAGATCGCGCTGGCGACCGGCATACAGGTACGCGTCCGGCCGGAGGCCCTGCTGCCCCAGGATGCCTTCCTCCCGCGCCTGACCCTGGCCCAGGCGGCGGTTGCGGGGCCGCCGGCCGCCGCCCGGGTCAGCCTGCCGACGGGCCTGCATCCGTTGCCCCGCCTGCTCGACATGGCCGCCAGCCGGCTGGGCGTCCATTGGAAGTACGAGGCCGGTGCCATCGTGTTTTTTCGCACGGATACCCGGGTCTTCAACGTTCGTGCGCTCACGCTGAAGGCTTCCGCGGCGGCCAGCCTGGGGCGCGCGGCGGGCGGTGGCGCCGGCGCCTTCGAAAGCACCTCGTCCACGCGCATCGAGTCCGGCGGCGGCGATGCACTGGGCGCGGTCAAGGCCAAGCTCGAGCCCTTTCTGACCCGTGCCGGCACCCTGGTGGCCAATGGGGATGCCTCCGGGCTTGTCGTCGTCACCGACACGCCCGAGGCGCTGGACCGTGTCGCGGCGTTCCTGGAACGCGAGAACAAGGCCTTGACCCGGCGCGTGCGCCTGATGTTCGAGGAGATCGAACTGGTGGCCAGGAACCAGACCGAGCAGGGCATAGACTGGAACCTGATCTATCGCCGCACGCGGGATGCCGCGCAGGCGGGTTCGCCGGCGTCGCGGGTGTCGGACGTCGCGGGGTCGGGCCTGGGCCTGTCCATCACCGGTGGCCGCTGGGACGGCTCGGCGGTGGTGCTGAAGGCCCTGAGCGAGATCGCCACCATCACCCGCCATACCACGGTGCCGTTGCAGACCCTGAACCGCCGGCCGGTCACGCACGCGGTGCGCACCACGTTCACCTACATCGACCAGGTGCAGGTCACCACCGTGGCGTCGTCGGCGGGAACCTCCACCGCGCCGTCGGTCACGCAGAAGGAAGAAACCGTGGGGTCCTTCCTCACCGTGATCCCCGATGCCCAGGACGACGGCCAGATCCTGCTCACCATCGCCTACGACAACACGGTCGCCCAGCCGCTCAAGACGCTGACCTTCGGCGCCAGCGGCAACCAGGTGCAGTTGCAGCAGAAAACCGTGGACGGCATGGGCACCGTGCAGCAGGTCGAACTGCGGCCCGGGCAGCCCGTGCTGGTGTCGGGTTTCGAACGGTCGCAGGACCAGTACGACAAGCGCCGGCTGGACGACGGGGCGCCGATGTTGCTGGGCGGCTCGGGCAAGACCGCGCGCGAGCGCCGCAATACGGTCGTGCTCATCACGGCGCAGGTCGAGGAAGGCTTCTGATCCGCCATGAACGACTACGTCCTGCTTCGATTCGCCGGCGACGAACGCGTGCTGGTCCTGGGCATGCGCTGGCACACCATCCTGGGCAGCAGGCTGGACCAGCGGGCCCGGAAAAAAGCCAGGGAGGCAAAGGCGTCGCACCTTGCCCACGCGCCGGGCTCGGAGGCCGTCGGCGTGATCCGGCTGAACCGGGCCGACCGTCGCCTGGCGGACCAGCTTCATAGCGGGGCGCTGGCTTTCGCGTCGGACCACAGGCAGGGCGTCGTCGCCTTGCGGGCGGAACTGCCGGACGGGCGCATCTGGGTGGTGGCCGCCCAGGCAGGCAAGGTCCTGACGCACTCCGACCGGGTCCACGACAGCGCCGCCGGCGCCCAGGCCGCCCTGGATGGCCTGATGGCGCATCACGGCGATGAACTCGTCATCCTGGACGCGGGTCCCGGCGATCTTGGCGAGGCGTCGCTGCCGGCCTTGCTGGGCGAGGCCTCGAACGCCTGCCGGCTCCAGCCGTGCGGCTGGAGCATGCCGGCCATTCCCCGGCCGCTGGTCGTCGCGGCCCTGGGCTGCGTCGCGGCATTCCTGCTGCGCAGCGGCTGGGACTGGTATCGCCACGTGGATGCCGGCAACACGTCCGCGCCGCCCGGTGTCGATCCCGAGGCGGCCTGGGCCCAGGTGTACGAAGCCTTCCGCCAGCGGATACGCCTGCATGCCGAAAGCGATGGGCTGGCCATCCTGGGCGCGTTGGCCGAACTGCCCGTCGAGCTTGGCGGATGGGGGCTGTCTTCCGCGCAGTGCTCGCGCGGCATGGAGCGGGGGTGGGCCTGCCGGGCCCGGTACGGCCGGGTCCACCGGCTGGCCACCAACGCCAGTTTTCTCGCGGTGCGCCCGCCGGGCTGGAGCGAGACATGGCAGCCCATGGATGCCGTCGTGGCCCGGTTCGCCGTCGCCGATGGCGGGCAGGCGCTGGAGCCGTCGCGGCTCAGGAGCCGGGCCGAGCACGACGACAAGACCATCACCGCGCTGCAACAGATCCTGCCCCTGATGTCGGGCGCGACGCTGGGGGAAACCGTGTCCGTCAGGCTGGAGCCCCCGCGCGACGGGCACGGGGCCGCCCTGGCCGCGCCGCCGGCGATGCCGGCCGTCTCCGAGCGGCCACTGGCCCTGGAAGGGCCGCTGCGGTCGATGTTCCTGATACCGGGGCTGCTGGCGAACCAGGTCGAATGGCGCGCGGTGTCGCTCACAGTCGATGCCGCCGCCGAACTTTCCTTGAACCGGAGCCGGCTCATGGCTGGCATGTCTGGAGTCCTCTATGCGCGCGACTGAGCGAAACCGGCGGCTCGCCGTGGCCGCGGTGGCCGTCCTGTCCATGTTAGGTGTCCCGGCGAACGCCGCCGAAAACGAGCTGGACACGGTGCGCGAGCTGCTGCGCATCGATACCGCGCGCGCCCTGGCCGCGGAACGCGCCCGTCAGGCGCCCGTTGCCAAGGCCGCTCCTGCCCAGGTCCGCCGTGGCGACCGGGTCGTGCTGACGTCCCTGTACGGATTGAAGGGCGCCTTGAACGCGATCGTGCAGGTCAATGGCGAACCCCGGTTCTATCGCCAGGGCGACGAGCTGCCTCGCGGCGCCACGGACGCGGCTGGCGAATATCGGCTGCAGCGCATCGACGACGGCTGCGTCTACCTGCGCAAGGGGGCCTCGGTGCGGTCGGCCTGCATCCTGCCGTCCACGCCGGGCGCCATGGCGGCGGCGGGGCCGTCCGGCTCGGCCCCCATGCCGGCGATGCCGCCGATATTCGTGCCTCCCTTGGGAGGGCGGCCATGAGTCCGCTCATCTGGGGCAGGTCGGTCGTGACGCTGCTGGCCGGCAACCGCCTGAGCGCGTCGGGCGCGACCCCCGCGTCCCGTCCGGAGGATAGGGAGGATATGTGTCCCGGCGGTGGCCCGGTGTCGCCGGCGCAGGTCGCGCGCCTGGACGGCCGCGACCAGCTCGCCCGGATGACGCCCGCCTTCAAGCGCGTGCTGCGTTCGGGATTCGACGTCGGCAACCTGCTGGACAAGCTCTCTCCCGTCGAGCTGGAGGATGGCCGGGTGGCCCTGTTCACCGTCGATGACTATGCGCGCAGCGAGCAGATCGAGGAGTTCGAACGCATGGTGCGGGCGCGGGGCCGGACCCTGGCCAGTCCCGCGCGCATCGTGGTGCCGGCGACGCTGCTGCTGTCCATCGTGCGCGGACAGATCACGGGGGACACCCTGCGTTCGCGCCGCCGGGTGCTGCTCGATCCGGTCAAGAGCGCCATGGCGTCGGCGTTCCATGACATCGTCGCCTGGGGCGCGCGCCATGGCGCCAGCGACATCCACGTCAACCTGCGGGCGGCCCACCCCGAATCCGAGATCCGCTACACCCTGGGCGGCCGCTACGTGATGCCGGAAAGGTTCCGCGGCATGCAGACCAGCACGCTGCGGGAGGTGCTGGCCGTCGCCTACATGGACATACAGGGTGGCAACGGCGCCGTCTTCGATCCCATGGTCGAGCAGCAGGGCAGCATCCTGCACGACGTGGAGGGGGTGTCGTTCATGTTGCGCTGGGCATCGCTGGCCACCGACGCGGGCGCCTCGGTCACCATGCGGCTGCTGAGGATGGACATGCGCGAGCAGCCGCCGGATTTCGCCCGCCTCGGGTATCTGCCTTCGCAGATCCGGGTCCTTGAGCGCGCGCTGGTCGCCGAAGGCGGCGCGATCGTGCTCGCGGGGGTGGTGGGGTCCGGCAAGTCGACCACCATCGCGTCGATGATGTCCCGGATTCCGCCTACCCGCAAAGTCATCACGCTTGAAGATCCGGTCGAATATCTCATCCCCAACGCGCTCCAGAACAGCGTCAGCCGATCGCTGGATGGCGCGGTGTCCAACGAATTCGACGCCAAGCTCAAGACCATCAAGCGGTCCGCCATGAACGATCTGCTCATAGGCGAGATACGCGATCGTTCCACGGGCAGGGCCTTCATGGATCTCGCCAGTTCGGGCAGCAACCTGTACACCACGACGCACGCGGGCGGCGCGGCGTTGATCCCGGACCGCCTGGCCTCGGATTTCATCGGTGTCTCCCGCAGGCTGCTGGCAACGCCCGGAATCCTGAAGCTGCTTGTCTACCAGACGCTGCTGCCGGCGTTGTGCCGGCACTGTGCCTTGCCGCTGACCGTCCTGTTCGAGCGTGCAGGCACTGCCGCGGGCGCCGGCCAGGGGCCCGATCACTGGCGACGCTACGCCGATCGCCTGCACGCCCTGTATGCGCTGGATATCCTGGCGTTGAGGGTGCGCAACCCGGATGGCTGTCCCGCATGCCGGCAGAGCTCCCTGGCGGAACTGCACGGCTACGCGGGGCGCACCGTCGCCGCCGAGATGATCGACCCTTCCGTCGACGACGGCTTCCTGCGGCTGGTACGCGATGCGGACACGCTGGCGCTGCGCGACTACTTCCGGCTCCAGCGCCGCGGCGCGTTCGACCATGAGGACATGGCCGGCAAGACGGCGATGGAGTGCGCGATCTACAAGGCATCGCAAGGCCTGGTCGATCCGCGCGACATCGAGCCCCGGTTCGTCAGCTTCGAGACCGTCGAGCTGCGCGGGACCCGGGCGCCGCCTGGAACATCCGGACGCCGGCGGCCGCGCAGGCTGGCATCCGGCCGGGTGCCGGCGCCCCTCGGACGTCGCTTCGCATGAGCACGCTTCGCGAACGCGCGCGCGTCGCCTGGTGCGCGGCGCGGTTCCGGGCGGGGCGCGCCGACTACTACGACTATCTTGCCGATGTCATGGAGGCCAGCGGTGGCCGCAAGACGCTGCGCGACATCTTCCTGGACGATGCCCGGCGTTATGCTGGCCACGCGCGGGGCATGCTGTCGGCCCATTGGGCGATGCGCTACCAGAACGCCGGCGGCGATCTCCACGAGACCCTGCGCTCGACCCTGCCGGACGATGACCTGAGCCTGCTTCGGATGGCCCAGCGGGGAGGCGCCGGCGCGCTCGAACAGACCTTGCGCGACGTGGCGGCGGTGACCCGCCTGGCCGACGAGGCCCGGCGCACGCTGGCCGCCACCCTGTCGGCGGCGCTTGCCGCCGTGCTGGTCTCGTTCGGGATGATCGTTGCCGTGCCCTTGTTCACGGTGCCGCGCCTGAAGCGCGCGTTCGGCGCCGTTCCCGATGAGTTCCTGGGCAACCTGACCCGGCGGCTCTATGCCTTTGCCGAGCTCATCCACGGCAACCTGTTCGTGTCCGTGCTGGCATTGGGCCTGGTCGTCTATTTCACCGGCTGGTCCCTGCCCAATCTCACCGGCCGTGTCCGCCGGGTGCTGGACCGGCATTTCATCTGGCGCCTCTATCGGGACCTGCAGGGCATACGTTTCCTGGCTTCGCTGGCGGCCATGGTCAAGCGGCGCGGCAACGTCAGCACCGCGCTGCGCGAAGCCCTGGAACTGCAGGTGGAAGGCGCCAATCCGTGGCGGCGCTGGCACCTGGAAAGGATGATCGCCAACATCGACGACGGCCGGGTGGGCAGCGCCACCTTCGATACCGGCATCGTCGAGCCCGAGACCCTGTGGTTCCTGGATGACCTGATCGCGGCACGCGGCATGGACCGCGCCTTGCAGCAGACACGCGCGCGGCTGGAGGAGCGGTCGCTGCGGCAGGTCGCCAGGAGGGCGCTGGCGGCCCGTTGGGTGCTGCTGCTGGCTGCCGTCGGCGTCGCGTTGTCGCTGGTCTTCTGGCATGTCGGCGTCGTCAACGAGATGCGTTCCGCTTTGACCAACTATTACTCCAGCCGATGAGGTATCACGCATGTTCCGTTTTTTTCACGCCCGTCCTGGCCGCCAGCAGGGTTTCACCCTGGTCGAGGTCGCCATCGTCGCCGCCATCGTCCTGATCGCGGCCATCATCGGCATTCCCGCGATCAATGGCTACATCATCGAGAACAAGGTGCCGGCGGTGGGGCAGGAGCTGCATCGTTTCATCGCGCGGACCAAAGTCTCCGGCCAGGGGCTGGGCAATACACCCTATACGGGCATAGGCATCGTCCAGCTCGCCCACGCCTTGCGCAGCAGCAGCGTCATCACCGTTGCCGGAGCCGGTTCCTCGGCCACGGTCCGGCACGGCCTGGGGGCGACCGACGGTCGTGTCGTGCTCGCCGCCGACACGATCACCACGTCCGGCGACGCTTTCGGACTGACGCTGGACAAGGTCAACGAAGCGGCATGCCCCGCGCTGGCCGCGGTCATGCAACGCGTGTCCGAGCGCATCGTCATCAATGGCGTCACGGTCAAGCAGCCGGGCACCGGTGGCACCGCGGGGGCCTACAACGCCACGGGCGCCGATGCCGCCTGCACCAGCGGCGATACGAATTCCTTTTCGTTCACCGCGCGCTAGGGCATCCCATGTCGCATGCTCAGGCCGCACGCTTGCCGGCCGCCTTCGCGGCGCGCCAATGGGGATGGACCCTGATCGAACTGGCCATCGCCGCCAGCATCGCCATGGTGCTCGCCGTGCTGGCGGGCGGTCGCCTGATCCGGGAGGTGGACGACGCGGCTGCCCAGGCCACGGGCACGTACCTGCTCGCCATCAAGGGCGCCATGGACGGTTATCTGGTCAGGCACTACGACACGTTGGCCGGTGGCGCGGCCGTCGCCGGCGTGGCGCATGCGCTCGCGCCCACGCTGGACGAACTGCGGGTGGCCGGCATGCTGCAGCGTGGATTTCCGGACCGCACGCCGTTCAACCAGAGGGTCGCCATCCGCATCGAGCGCAGCGGCGACTGTCCGGGGACCGCATGCAGGATGGATGCCTTGATTCATACCGCCACGCCGCTGCGCGCGCAGGGGAGGGCCGAACCGGATCCCGGTATCCTGGCGCAGGTCGTCATGGCCAGCGGGGGATACGGTGCCGCGGCGTATCCAGACCAACCGGCCGTGCTGCGTGGCGCGACCTACGCCGTTCCCAATCCGCTGGGCGCGGCGGCGGGAGTCGTGAGCGCCCAGGCGAGCCTGGATACCACCTTGTTCCAGCAGTTCGTGCGCATGCGGGACAGCCGCAACCCTGACCTGCAAGGCGAGCTGGACGTGCGAGGCGCGGTACGGCTGCACGGCTCCCTGGCGTTGCGCGGGGCGGCCGGCGATTGCCTGACGGCGGCCAACACCGGCGTGCTGTCCGTCCAGTGCGCCGGCGTGCTGCAGACCAAGACGGGCCTGTTCCGCGCGGACGATGGCAGCGTCGTCCGGATCGACCCCGCGTCGGGCATCGTCGCCAGCCAGCGCATCCGGGCCGCCGCCGGGCTATCCACGGATAGGGGATCGATCTTCGATGCCGCCGACGCGCAGCCCACACTGCGCGTGACCGCGGGCCAGATGATCGTCGCGACGGGAGCGGGTCTTGCGCTTTCCGTGGCCGGCCGCGACCTCGTCGGGCATGCCGGTGTGTCCGCCGACCGGCTGGGCCTCCGGGAAGTGGCCACGGCCAATACCTCCTGCATGTCCCGGGTGTCGACCGAGGCCGGCGCCAACGCGGAGTTCGCCCGTACTTCCGCGGGCGGACTCCTGGTATGCGCCGGCGGCACGTGGCGCGAGCTCGCCGCCATGGCTGCGGCAGGTACCGCCTGCACGCCCAACGGCGCCTTCGCCACCGATTCCGGCTCGGGTACCGGCCTGGTTTGCCGCCTGGGGGTCTGGATGCGCGCCGACGATCTGCTGTCCAGCTACGTCATGACCGGCAGCCAGATCGTCGCTTCTGGCGAAACGGTGCAGAAACCTGTCTGCGGACGGCTAGGCACCGCCGCCGGCACGCCACTGATCTATCTGTTGCCGCAGATCGAGTCGTCCACGGCCGCGTCGTTCACCCGCAAAGCCGTGGATGCCGGGGCGGGGTGGTTGGTGCAATTGCTGGACTACGACGGGGCGGTGCTTGGTGGTCCGGCCAAGGCCATCGCCCAGGTCTATTGCAAATACTGAAGGAGGCGGAATGAAGCGAATCGTGTTCCTGGGGGCAGGATGCGTCCTGGTCGGGCTGAATGCCGGCGCGCAACCGGCGCCGCCGCAGACGCGGACGCCCTGGGTGGACTCCACGCACATAACGGGGGTGGCGGCGCGGGTGATGCCGGATCGTCCGGTCGCGCCCCCGCCTGATGCCCCCTCGGAGCCACGCGCGCCTGCGACCATCCAAGAGCTGCTTGATCGCATGGCGGGTGCGGAACTCTACTTCCGCGAGGTGTGGGAAGGCCGGAGCGGATCGAACGAACTGCCATCCATGATCCGTGTGGTGGTAGGCAGTCCAGGTGCGGAAGTCCAGGTTCACAACGTGCGGCAGGACAACTGGTACAGGTTGTGCGTGTTGACACCCTGGACCACCCGATGCGAGGTCGGCGAGGGATTTCTCGGCGCTACGCTGGTGTTGGACATAACCCACTATGGGATCAGGGTTTCGGGCGCCTATTGCAGCCCCGGGTACTACGGCGCCGTGTGGGCCTGGGCCCAGTACACCTGGGAAAGCTATAGCGCCGGACACGGGGCCTTTTCGAATCAGAATCGGCATTTGCAGCCGGTGAGCAACGGATACTCGGGCTATTTTTTCCAGAACGGCGGTTTCCAGTCATCCTGCTATCACGAGATGCCGGGCTGAGGCTCCCATGCCGCGGGCCGAGGAACCCGTCGCGCCGGGGCTGTCACTCATGCGCAGGCGTGGATAGCGGTCGTCCTTGGAGAAAACGATGGCAATAGCGGTAATCTCAAGCGGGGCAGGCTATATCGCCACCAATCTTCCCGATCATGTCTATGAGTCAAAGGGCGCGGCGCATACCGCGGCACTGCAATTTGCCAGGGACGGGACGGTCAACACGACTGGGCTGGTTCCGCGCCGCGAGGCGTTGGCGAGGCAACGCTTCGCGAGCGCGCTGGGACGCCAGGAGGCCGGCGAGAGCGGTACTTCCAGGGTCGGCAGGCCGCGCGGCCGCTCAAGGCATACCGGATTCCTGGCTGAACTTCCCGAGGACATCCAGGACGCGGCCCGGCAACTGGCGAAGGAGGACGCGCTGCCGCCAGGCGTATATTTCGAAGCCCTGGGCGGGGACAAGCCGGGCCGCTATCTTTTCAAGAGGGTGACCAAGAACGAGCGCGTCGTCCGGGCTTTCTCCGTGGAAAAATACGAGGCGGAGCAGGCCAGGGCGTTGGCGATCGCGGCAAAACTGCTGTACGAGGAGGAGCATGGCCAGTTATCGCAGCGAAAGCGGATGAAGCCCGCGCCCGCGTTGCCGCCACAGCCTTGAGCGAGCCGCGCGTCCGGCCCCATTTCCCCGATCCGGCCGGCGGAGCGGTCCCTCGACAGTCCCTCTATAATTAGCGATTCGATATCTATCCGGGGATGCAAACGGGTGTAGTTGGCGATTCATCCCCCTACCTGCGTGCAGCGATGAAATCCGCCGAGATCCGTCAGAAATTCCTTCAGTTCTTCGAGTCCAAGGGCCACACCGTGGTGCCGTCCTCGTCGTTGGTGCCTGCCAACGACCCGACCCTGCTCTTCACCAATTCGGGCATGGTCCAGTTCAAGGACGTCTTCCTGGGCAACGAAGTGCGTCCGTACAAGCGCGCAACGTCTTCGCAGCGCAGCGTGCGCGCAGGCGGCAAGCACAATGACCTGGAAAACGTGGGCTATACGGCCCGGCACCACACGTTTTTCGAGATGCTGGGCAATTTCAGCTTCGGCGACTATTTCAAGCGCGACGCCATCCATTACGCCTGGGAACTGCTGACCGCGGTCTACAAGCTGCCCAAGGAAAAGCTGTGGGTCACCGTCTACCAGGAAGACGATGAAGCCTACGGCATCTGGCAGAACGAGATCGGCGTGCCGGTCGAACGCATCGTCCGTATCGGCGACAACAAGGGCGCGCGCTACGCCTCCGACAACTTCTGGCAGATGGCGGACACCGGCCCCTGCGGCCCGTGCTCGGAGATCTTCTACGACCATGGCCCGGAAATCTGGGGCGGCCCGCCGGGATCGCCTGAGGAAGACGGCGATCGTTACATCGAGATCTGGAACCTGGTGTTCATGCAGTTCGACCGCGATGCGGCGGGCACGCTGAACCCGCTGCCCAAGCCCTGCGTGGACACGGGCATGGGCCTGGAGCGCATCGCGGCCGTGCTGCAGCACGTGCACTCGAACTATGAGATCGACCTGTTCCAGAGCCTGATCAAGGCCGCGGCGCGCGAGACCGGCTGTACCGACCTGGCGAACAATTCGCTGAAGGTGATCGCCGACCACATCCGCGCCTGCTCGTTCCTGATCGTGGACGGCGTCATTCCCGGCAACGAAGGCCGCGGCTACGTGCTGCGCCGTATCATCCGCCGCGCGCTGCGCCACGGCTACAAGCTGGGCCAGACCAAGCCGTTCTTCCACCGCATCGTCAAGGACCTGGTGGCCGAGATGGGCGAGGCCTATCCCGAGTTGGCCAGGGCCGAGGCGCGGGTGGAGCAGGTGCTGCGCCAGGAGGAAGAGCGTTTCGGCGAAACGCTGGAGCACGGCATGAAGATCCTGGACGGCGCGCTGGCTGCCCTGAAGCCGGGCGCCGCGCTGGACGGCGAGACGCTGTTCAACCTGTACGATACCTACGGCTTCCCCGTGGACCTGACGGCCGACATCTGCCGCGAGCGCAACCTGGACGTGGACATGGACGGCTTCGAGGCCGCCATGACCCGCCAGCGCGAGCAGGCCCGCGCCGCCGGCAAGTTCAAGATGGCCGCCGGCCTGTCGTACGACGGCGCCAAGACCGTATTCGAGGGTTATACGCACCTGGCCGCGCAAGGCAAGGTCACGGCCCTGTACGTGGACGGCGCGTCGGTGCCGCGCATCGAGGCCGGCCAGGCAGCGGTGGTGGTGCTGGACCGCACGCCGTTCTACGCCGAGTCGGGCGGGCAGGTGGGCGATGCCGGCGTGCTGGTGCAGGGCGCGGTGCGTTTCGATGTGGAAGACACCCTGAAGATCCAGGCCGACGTGTTCGGCCACCATGGCAAGCTGGTGTCCGGTGCGCTGGCGGTGGGCGATACGGTCGATGCCCGGGTGGACGAAGTCCGCCGGGCGCGCACGATGCGCAACCACTCGGCCACCCACCTGATGCACAAGGCATTGCGCCAGGTGCTGGGCGAGCACGTGCAGCAGAAGGGCTCGCTGGTCGACCCGGACAAGACCCGCTTCGACTTCGCGCACGACGCGCCCATGAATGCCGACCAGATCGCGCAGGTGGAAGCCATCGTCAACCGCGAGGTGCTGGCCAATACGCCGGTGCAGGCGCAGTTGATGGCCTATGACGATGCCGTCAAGGGCGGCGCCATGGCGCTGTTCGGCGAAAAATACGGCGACGAGGTGCGGGTGCTGGACATCGGTTTCTCGCGGGAATTGTGCGGAGGCACGCACGTGGGCCGCACCGGCGACATCGGCCTGTTCAAGATCGTGGGCGAGGGCGGCGTGGCCGCCGGCGTGCGCCGGGTCGAGGCCATCACCGGCGACAACAGCCTGTCCTACCTGCAGAACCTGAACGCCACGCTCGCTTCGGCCGCGGGCGCGCTCAAGGTGCAGCCGGGCGACCTGCCGGCGCGCATCGGCCAGGTGCAGGACCAGCTGAAGAGCCTGGAAAAGGAAATCGGCCAGCTCAAGAGCCGGCTGGCCAGCAGCGCCGGCAATGACCTGGCGGCCTCGGCGGTCGAGATCAAGGGTGTGAAGGTGCTGGCCGCCAAGCTGGACGGCGTCGATCCCAAGTCCCTGCGCGAGACCGTGGACCAACTCAAGAACAAGCTGAAATCCGCCGCCATCGTGCTGGCCGCCGTCGACGGCGGCAAGGTCAGCCTGGTGGCCGGCGCCACGGCCGATGTGTCCGGCAAGGTCAAGGCGGGCGAGCTGGTCAATTTCGTGGCCCAGCAGGTGGGCGGCAAGGGCGGCGGCCGGCCGGACATGGCGATGGCCGGCGGCACCGATCCCTCCGGCCTGCCGCAGGCGCTCGCCAGCGTGCGGGGCTGGGTCGAAGGCCGCCTGTGAGCGGCGTGGCGGGAGAAGGCGCAATGAATACCGAACCGGTGGCGTTCGACCTGGAGGTGGATGCCAAGGGACTCAAATGTCCCTTGCCCATCCTGCGCGCGAAAAAGGCGCTGGCGACGCTCGAGAGCGGACAGGTGCTGAAGGTCGTGGCGACCGACAAGGGGTCGGTGCGCGATTTCCAGGCCTTTTCCAAGCAGACTGGCAACGAGCTGCTGGGGCAGACCGACGACGGCGAAGTGTTCGTTCACTACATGAAGCGCCGCTGACGAACCGCTCAGGATTTTCCCTCGCCCGGTGGCACTGAACCTGCCCCCGGGCGGCGTGTCATACCGCAGCCGGCATATGCTGGCGCAATCGTTCTCCCCCAAGGTGATCCCCATGCGGCTACCGTCAATGCGTTGGCTCCTGGTCCTGGCGCTGCTCGTCGTGGGCGGCATGGCGGCAATGGCCTTCCGCGACCGCGCCGCGCGCCCGGTCGTGACCGGGCCGATCAGCGCCATCGTGTCCTTCGGCGACAGCCTGAGCGACGTCGGCACCTATAATCCGGGGGCCTCTCATCCCGATCCCGCCGCGCGCAGCGCGACGGGCCAGCGCTTCACGACCAAGCCCGGGGAAGTCTGGGTGGAAGTGGTGGCCGACGCGCTGGGACTGCCGGTCAGGCCCAACCAGCAGGTCGATTTCGGCCCGCGCGGGCAGGGCGGCCGCATCGTCGACCTGGGTGGCAATGGCTATGCCCAGGGGGGCGCCCATATCGAGGCCGACGCCGAGACGGCTCCGGACGGCGTTCCCGCCGATGGCGGGCTCCAGGGCGAAACCGCCGTTTCCATCAAGTCCCAGATCGACCGCTACCTGGCCGCGCACAACGGTTTCGACGGCACGGAACTGGTGCTGGTGCAGGGCGGCGGCAACGATTTCCTCGATGCCTTCCAGGCCCTGGGGGAAACCGAGCCCGAGCCCGCTTCCGACGCCGACGACCGGATGGAGGCGCTGGTCCGGGCCAAGGCGGCCGCCATGGTGGCGCAGCTCAAGCGGCTGGCCGCGGCCGGGGCCAAGCGCATCGTCTACGTCAACCTTCCGGACCTGGGCATGCTGCCCTTCATCCGCAACACCGAACTGGAAGACCTCGCCACCGACGTGTCCGAGGGCTACAACGAACTCGTGGCCGCGGGGCTGGCGAGGACCGGCGTGCAGGTGTTCGACCTGGCCAGCCTGATCGACGATGCCGTCGACGACCCCGCCGCGGTGGGCCTGACCGTGACCGACAAACCCGCCTGTACCAGCTACGACACGTCGCAGGGCGAGGTGGACGCGCTGCTGTGCACCCCCGCCACGCTGGTGGAGCCGGATGCCGACCAGCATTATTTGTTCGCGGACTCCATGCATCCGACCACGGCCGGGCACCGGCTATGGGGAGAGAAGGTGGCGGCCTTTATCCATGATCGCTTCGGAGCGGTGGTCAAGCCGGTCCGTGTGGCCAGGAATACGACGGCTCGCTAAGCCTGGGCCGGACGTATCACAAGGTCTTGGCTGCGATAGTGAAAGTGACGCCCAGCGAGTCCATGACCTTGCGCAGGGTGAGGTAATGTGGATTAGCTCCAGGGGCTAGCGCCTTATACAGGCTTTGTCTGCCCAATCCCGTCTTGCGCGCAATGTCGCTCATGCCGCGCGCACGCGCCACGGCTGCCAGCGCGGCAAGAAAGACGTCGGGGTTTGGGTCGCCGGCCGCTTCCGCGAGAAAGCAGGCGATGCTTGCTTCGTCTCGCAGGAATTCAGCCGGATCAAATTCGGCGATAGTCGTTCTAGCCGGCGCTGTCATGCGTGTCGCTCCCGCTTCAAGTCCCGCCAGATGGCTCTGGCGAGTTCGATATCGTGTTTCTGCGTGCTTTTGGTGCCCGCACAGAGCAGGACATAGACTTCGGCTCCTTCCCGCGCGATGTAGAGCCGATAGCCTGGGCCGATATGCAGGCGGAGTTCGTGGATACCTCCGCTGATGGAGCGCACGTCGCCGAAGAGCCCGTGCTGGACGCGCACGAGCCGCATCAGGATGGCGCCACGGTCACTTGGGCTTTTCAGCCAGTGCAGCCATTCTGCGAACTGGCTCGTCCTCTTGATTATCAACATGCCAAGTGTCTCTTTGCGGAGACAGTTTGTCAAGCATGCTGGAATCTTTCAATCATCAGCGTGGCCGTTTTGTCATAGTCCGGCCCCGGCGCGGGCGGGGACCGGAGGCAAAAGAACGGCCCCCGAAGGGGCCGTGCTTGCAGATCAATGTATGTGAGCGCCGTGGCCTATCCCAGCTTCACCCGCTGTTCCCGCACCTTCTCCAGCGTGTCGCTGAACTGCGCCAGCCGGGCGCGTTCCTGCTCCACCACGGTGGCCGGGGCGCGGTCGACGAAGCTGGCGTTGCCCAGCTTGCCATGGGCCTTGGCGATTTCGCCTTCCAGGCGGGCGATTTCCTTGTCCAGGCGGACTTTCTCGGCGGCCACGTCGACCTCGATGTGCAGCATCAGGTGGGCGTCGCCCACCACCTGCACGGGGGCGCCGACGACGTCGGGCAACTGGTCGACCACCTTGACCTCGGTCAGCCGGGCCAGGGCTGCCAGGTAGGGCGCATTGCGTTCCAGCGCGGCGCGGTTGCCGGTGGCGTTGAGCGGCGCCTTCTGCGAGGGCGGCACGTTCATTTCGCCGCGCAGCGCGCGCACGGCGTCGACCTGGGCCTTGAGCTCGGCCATCGCGGCTTCGGCCGCTTCGTCGATCTTCTCGGCCTGGGCGGCGGGGTAGGGTTGCACGCCCACGCTGGTGGATTCGTCGGCGCCGCGCTTGCCGGCCGCCACCGAAACTTTCTGCCAGAGTTCCTCGGTGATGAACGGGATGATGGGGTGCGCCAGCCGCAGCACGGTTTCCAGCACGCGGATCAGGGTCTGGCGGGTGCCGCGCTGTTCGGCCTCGCTGCCGTTCTGGAGCTGGACCTTGGCCAGTTCCAGGTACCAGTCGCAGTATTCGTCCCAGACGAAGCGATACAGCGCGGTGGATATGTTGTCGAAGCGGTAGTCGTCGAAGCCCTTGGCGACCTCGGCCTCGGTGCGCTGCAGCTGGCTGATGATCCACTTGTCGAACACCGACAGTTCCACGGCGGCGCCGGCTTCCACGCCGCAGTCTTTGCCTTCGACGTTCATCAGCACGAAGCGGGTGGCGTTCCACAGCTTGTTGCAGAAGTTGCGATAGCCCTCGCAGCGCTTCAGGTCGAAGTTGATGTTGCGGCCCAGCGTGGCGTAGGCGGCCATGGTGAAGCGCAGCGCGTCGGCGCCGAAGGCCGGAATGCCCTCGGGGAATTCCTTGCGGGTCTTCTTGGCGATGCTCTCGGCCTGCTTGGGGTTCATCAGGCCGGTGGTGCGCTTGGCCAGGAGGCCGTCCAGGCCGATGCCGTCGATCAGGTCGACCGGGTCCAGGGTGTTGCCCTTGGACTTGCTCATCTTCTGGCCTTCGGCGTCGCGGATCAGGCCATGCATGTAGACGTGCCTGAACGGGACCTGGCCGGTGAAGTGGGTGGTCATCATGACCATCCGGGCGACCCAGAAGAAGATGATGTCGAAGCCGGTGACCAGCACGGACGAGGGCAGGTAGCGCGCCAGGTCGGGCGTCTGTTCGGGCCAGCCCAGCGTGGTGAACGGCACCAGCGCCGACGAGAACCAGGTGTCCAGCACGTCCGGGTCGCGGGTGAGCGGGCCGGTGTAGCCGGCGGCCGCGGCCTTCTCGCGCGCTTCCTGATCGTTGCGGGCCACGAAGATGCGGCCGTCGTCGGCGTACCAGGCGGGAATCTGGTGGCCCCACCACAGTTGGCGCGAGATGCACCAGTCCTGGATGTTGTTGAGCCACTGGTTGTAGGTGGTGGTCCAGTTCTCGGGGTAGAACTTGACGCGGCCGTCGGCCACCACGTCCAGCGCCACCTGGGTGATCGACTTGCCGGGGTGGTGGGTGCCCTCGGGGGCCGGCTTGCTCATGGCGACGAACCACTGGTCGGTCAGCATGGGCTCGATGATGGCGTTGGTGCGGTCGCCGCGCGGCACCATCAGCTTGTGCTTCTTGACCTCGGCCAGCAGGCCCTGCGCGTCGAGGTCGGCCACGATGCGGGTACGGGCCTCGAAACGGTCCAGCCCGCGGTAGACCTCGGGCGCTTCGTCGTTGATGCGGCCGTCCAGCGTCAGGACGGAAATCATCGGCAGGCCGTGGCGCTGGCCCACCGCGTAGTCGTTGAAATCGTGCGCGGGCGTGACCTTGACCGCGCCGGTACCGAATTCGCGGTCGACGTAGTCGTCGGCGATGACGGGAATCAGGCGGCCGGTCAGCGGCAGGCGGACCTGCTTGCCGATCAGGGCCTGGTAGCGTTCATCCTCCGGATGCACCATGACGGCGACGTCGCCCAGCATGGTTTCGGGACGGGTCGTGGCCACGACGATGGCGGCATCGCCGCCGTCCACCGGGTAGCGGATGTGCCACAGGTGGCCGTCTTCTTCCTCGCTGACCACTTCCAGGTCGCTGACGGCGGTCAGCAGCCTGGGATCCCAGTTGACCAGCCGCTTGCCCCGGTAGATCAGGCCCTGCTCGTACAGCCGCGTGAAGACCTCGGCCACGCCGCGCGACATGTCCTCGTTCATGGTGAAGTATTCGCGCGTCCAGTCGGGCGAGGTGCCCAGCCGGCGCATCTGGCCGGTGATGGTGCCGCCCGAGTGCTGCTTCCATTCCCAGACCTTTTCGACGAATTTGTCGCGGCCCAGGTCGTGGCGGCTGACCTTTTGCGCGTCGAGCTGGCGCTCGACCACGATCTGGGTGGCGATGCCGGCATGGTCGGTGCCGGGGACCCAGAGCGTGTCGAATCCGCGCATGCGGTGGTAGCGCGTCAGGCCATCCATGATGGTCTGGTTGAAGGCGTGGCCCATGTGCAGCGTTCCCGTCACATTGGGCGGCGGAAGCTGGATGGTGAAGGCCTGGCCGTTGTCCGGACCCTGGACGTGTACCCCGGCGTTGAAGTCCCCCCGTTGTTCCCACAGCGGATACCAGCGCGCCTCGATGGCGGCCGGCTCGAAGCTCTTGGGCAGTTCGTCGGTCTCGGTCTGGGGTTGGGGAGAGGCTGAGGTCATCGGTGTTCCGGAAATACGTCGGTCGGGCGCGCGGCCATGCGCCGCGAACGCCAAACCTGTGATTTTAGTGGATTCTGCAGAGGCCGGCGCCGGGCGTCCGGCGCCTCTTCAGCGCGGGGGAAGGGGCTTGCTCTCGATGGCTGCGCGCCGTATCAGCTCTTTCTGGACGGCCTCGTCCACCAGCCGGCCGAGTTCCTCGCGCAGGTTGTAGGCGATGTCTTCCAGCGCCCGGGCGGCCGCTACCTCCAGCGAGGCGCGCATGCGTGTCTTCAGGAGCGGTTCCACCCGGTCGAGCAGGTCTTGCAGGATGGCGGTGCGCAGCGCCTCGATGTCGGCTTCCTCGGCAGGCCTGGGGGCGACGGGGACCGCCGGGGCGGCCGGGGCGGCCCAGGGCGGGGCGGGCGGCGCCGTCTCGGCCCTCCGGGCCGGTGGCGGCAGGTCCAGGACTTCGGTCAGGAGAGGGATGCCCGCGTCGTCGCGCGGAGGGAAGGGGGCTTGCATATCGGCTCAGGGCATCTCGTGGCGCGACACGTCGTGCCGCACGATATTGTGGCCGCATTCCTGGTAGAAGCGCCAGCGCGCCCGCGCCGCTTCGCGGTCGGCGGGATCGTTGGTGACGATCTCGATGACGCGCTGGAAGCGGGTGTAGATGGGCGGCCAGGTGTCGTCCAGGTTCAACAGCCAGTCATGGTGGGGCGTGGGCGCGTCCGAGGCGGTCAACACGATGGGGGTATCGGCCGCCAGGGGGTCGTTGACGCGGACGTGGGGGATGAAGGAGATGTCGTCGAGCGCCCAGAGCATTTGGTCGAAGGCGTTCAGGCGCCCCGCGTCGCGGCAGTACACCACCAGCCGGTGGCCCGCCTGGTGGCGGCGGGTGGCGATCTGGCAGGCGGTGCGCAGCCGGTCGGGGGCGCTGAAGGCGAAGTCGATGTCGGTCATGGGCGGGACGGCGTCAGACCAGGGACAGCAGGTACTGGGTCAGCAGCGGCACGGGGCGACCGGTCGCGCCCTTGTCCTTGCCGCTGCGCCAGGCCGTGCCGGCGATGTCCAGGTGCGCCCAGCGATAGCCCTTGGCGTAGCGCGACAGGAAGCAGGCGGCGGTGACGGCGCCGGCCGGGGGGCCGCCGATGTTGGCCATGTCGGCGAAGTTGGACTTGAGCTGTTCCTGGTAGTCGTCGTCCAGCGGCAGGCGCCACACCGGGTCCAGGGCCTGGCGCGACAGGCTGGTGAGCGTGTCGGCCAGGGCGTCGTCGGAGGTGAACAGGCCCGTGTTGACGTGGCCCAGCGCCGTGACGCACGCGCCGGTGAGCGTGGCGATGTCGATGACGGTGGACGGCTTGAAGCGTTCGACGTAGGTCAGGGCGTCGCACAGGATCAGCCGGCCCTCGGCGTCGGTGTTCAGGATCTCGACCGTCTGGCCGGACATGGTGGTGACCACGTCGCCCGGCTTGTTGGCGCGCCCGCTGGGCAGGTTCTCGCACGCGGGCACGACGCCGATCACGTCCAGCGGCAGGCCCAGCTCGGCCACGGTGCGCAGCGTGCCGAACACGCTGGCGGCGCCGCACATGTCATATTTCATTTCGTCCATGCCGGCGGCCGGCTTGAGCGAGATGCCGCCCGCGTCGAACGTGATGCCCTTGCCGACCAGCACGACCGGACCCTTGCCGGCGGCCTTGCCGCGCGCCGCGGGCCTGGGCCTGGCGCCTTCGTAGCGCAGCACGATGAACTTGGGCGGTTCGTCGGATCCGCGAGCCACCGACAGGAAGGAGCCCATCTTGAGCGCCTCGATCTGCTTGCGGTCCAGCACCTCGATCTTGAGCTTGTGCGACTTGCCCAGTTTCTTGGCGGTCTCGCCCAGGTAGCTGGGGGTGCAGATGTTGCCGGGCAGGTTGCCCAGGTCGCGGGCGAGCGACATGCCGTTGGCGATGGCGCTGCCTTCGCGCAGGCCGGCTTCGGCTTCCTTGGCGTCGGACCGTTCGACCGCGAGCGCGAGGCGCGCCAGCTTGGGACGGGTGACGGCATCGCGCTTGCCGAAGGTGGCGTCGAAACGATAGGTGACGTCGCCCGCCGCGATCGCGGCCAGCCGCGCGCGGGTGCGGACATCCGCCGTCTGCAGGGGCACGGCGGCCAGCGCCGATACGGTCTCGGTCACGCCCAGCGCCGCGACGGCGGCGAGCGCGGCGCGATGGGCGGCGGCCAGCGTCTTGGGCGAGAAGGCTTCCTGCGGACCCAGTCCGGCCAGCACGACCCGCTGGGCCGCCACGCCAGGCAGGGACCGCAGCACCAGCGTTTCGCCCGTCTTGCCCTTGAAGTCGGTCTTGACGGCGGCGCGCACCGCGCCCTGGGCCGCGCGATCGATGGCATCGGCCGCCTGCGTCAGCACGCCGTCGGCATGCACGCCGACCACCAATGCGGCGGTCTTGGTTTTCTCGGGGGCGGAGGTCTGTGTGCTAAAGTCCATGCGCGATTCGTCCTGTATGTAGTCGCGAGATTGCCAATTATCCCGCAGATGCGGGCCCCTCGCACAGGCCAGTACCGTGTCCCTGTTCCAGCGCTCCGTCAAAGACGAACTGACCAGCCATGCCAGCGTCGTATTCTCCACGCTCGTGGTCGTCTGGATCAGCGTGCTGCTGGTGCGCCTGCTGGGCGAGGCGGCGGCCGGGCGCATCGGCGCCGACGTGGTCACGGGCATCGCCGCGTTCTCGTCCATCAATGCCCTGCCCACCATCATCGCGGTTTCGGTGTTCATCGCCGTGCTGACCACGGTCACCCGCAATTACCGCGAGTCCGAGATGGTGGTCTGGTTCTCCAGCGGCCTGAGCCTGGCCGACTGGTTCAGGCCCATCCTCCGTTTTGCCGTCCCCTCGGCGCTGCTGATCGCCACGCTGACCCTGGGCGCCTCGCCATGGGCCCAGAAGCAGATCGCCGAATATCGCCAGCGCTACGAGCAGCGTTCCGACGTCTCCAAGGTCACGCCGGGGCAGTTCCTGGAGTCCAGCGGGATCGACCGCGTGTTCTACGTGGAATCCGCCAACGACACGGTGGACCGGGTCAACAATGTGTTCGCGCGGTGGATAGAGAACGGCCGGCTCAATGTGCTGGTCTCGGGCGGGGGATTGCTGGAAGACCAGCCCAACGGCGACCGCTTCATGGTCCTGGAGTCCGGCCATCGCTATGAGTTCGTGCCCGGCACGCCGCAGTTCCGGCTGATGAGTTTCGAGAAGTACGGCGTGCGGATGGAGAGCAAGGGGCCGCCTTCCGCGGACGACTTGTCGACCAAGGCGCGCTCGACCATGCAGTTGCTGCGCGACGGCGGGCAGGGCGCTTCCGGCGAACTGCTCTGGCGCGTCAGCATGCCGCTGCTGGCCATCAACCTGGCATTGCTGGCCATTCCACTGGGCGCGGTGAACCCGCGGCTGGGCCGCTCGGGCGATATCGTGATCGCGATGCTGGTGGCCTTGTTCTACCTGAACATGGTCAACCTGGCCAAGGCATGGGTGAACAACGGCAGGGTGGATTTCTTCGTCGCGCTGGTCGGCCTGCATGGCGCCGTCGCCGCGCTGACCGCGGTCCTGATGTATTTCCGCCTCAGGGTGAAGGCCCCGAAAGGGGCCTGAGGCCAGGAGTCCCGCTGGTGGCCATGTGGCCGCCATGCTGCGAAATCCGACTATGCTAATTACTAAATATAATAAATAGCTCGTCGTATATTACATTATGATCTATGGGTTGCCACGATCCTGACGTCGGGGTTGGATGGCAGATCCATAGCGAATCGCACCATGAACCTGCAGCAATTCAAATTCGTCCGGGAAACCGTCCGCCGCGACTTCAACCTGACCGAAGCCGCGAGGATGCTCTACACGTCCCAGCCGGGGGTGTCCAAGGCCATCATCGAGCTCGAGGACGAGCTCGGCGTGAAGATCTTCGAACGCCACGGCAAGCGCATCAAGGGCCTCACCAAGCCCGGCCTGGCCGTCTCGCAGATCGTCGACCGCATCATGCGCGAGGTCGACAACCTCAAGAAGGTCAGCGACGAATATGCCCGTCGCGACGAGGGCGGCCTGACGATCGCCTGCACGCACACGCAGGCCCGCTACGCCTTGCCGCAGGTCATTCCCACCTTCCGCAAGCTGTTTCCCAAGGTCCACCTGTCGCTGATACAGGGCAGCCCGGGACAATTGGCCGACATGGTGCTGAACGAGCAGGCCGACCTGGCGGTCGCGACCGAGGCGCTGGCCCTGACGCCGGGCATGGTGACGCTGCCCTGCTATACCTGGGAGCATGTAGTGGTGGTCACGCCCGACCATCCCCTGGCCCAGTTGACGTCATCGCAGGCAAAGAAGCTGACGCTGGAGCAGCTCGCGCAATATCCCATCATCACCTACGACCGGGCCTTTGCCGGCCGCAGCGCGATCGACCAGGCCTTCAGTTCGCAAGACGTCCATCCGGATTTCGTGCTCGAGGCCATCGACGCCGATGTCATCAAGACCTACGTGGAACTGGGGCTGGGGATAGGCATCATCGCCGGGGTCGCCTACGACCCCAGGCGCGATACCGGACTGGTGGGGCTGCCCGTCGGCCGCCTGTTCGGCATGCATACCAGCCGTATCGGCGTGAAGTCCGGCACCTTCCTGCGGGACTATGTCTATACCTTCGTCGAGTTGCTGGCGCCCAGCCTGACGCGGGAGGTCGTCCAGCATGCGATCAAGCCATCGGACCAGGGCTGACAAACTTTTCCTATCTTCGGGGCGATGTCGATCAGTTTAATCAAATGATAATTCATATCATTCCTGTTGACTCTATAACGAGAATGATTATCATTTGTCATAAGCAATCGACATCACGGAGATCATCATGGCAGTCAGCGCAGTCGTGGTCGGGGCAGATCGGCTAGGCAACATCCCGGACCTGCTCAAGGGGCACAACATCGCCATCACCCACCACATCAGCGGGCGGGATCCGGCACACCAGAAGAAAACGCTGCAACTGCCGTCCGGCACGGAGCTGCTGATCCTGCTGACGGATTTCCTGGGCCACAACGTGATGAAGGCATTCCGCCAGGCCGCCCAGCGTTCGGGCGTGCAGGTGGTGGCGTGCCGGCGGTCGGTGTGCGCGATGCAGCAGGCGCTTCAGAGCTGTGGACTGTGCGGCGCCGA
Organism: Pigmentiphaga sp. MLSB6-MA01; assembly: GCF_058793475.1. Classification (NCBI taxonomy): domain Bacteria; kingdom Pseudomonadati; phylum Pseudomonadota; class Betaproteobacteria; order Burkholderiales; family Alcaligenaceae; genus Pigmentiphaga; species Pigmentiphaga sp. MLSB6-MA01. Next base: position 234,544 of record NZ_JBXAFV010000006.1, read on the forward strand.
AGCGGGCGAGCCGTGCGCGCGAGCCGCGCGCGAAGAGGTCAGCGTGAAGCTGATTCCGAGGAAGCCAGGCGGCGGGCGCCGTTGAAGCGCTTTTTCCAGTACGCCATGTCCATGCTTTCGACGCGCACGACCCCGCCCGACGAGGGGGAGTGCACGAAGCGGCCATCGCCCAGGTAGATGCCCACGTGCGAGAATTTCCGGCGCAAGGTGTTGTAGAACACCAGGTCCCCGGGTTGCAGGTCGCCGATGTCGATGGGGTCGCCTACCCGGCTGATTTCCTCGGCCCGGCGCGGCAGTTGCAGGCCCAGGACTTCGCGGCTGACGTAGGTCACCAGCCCGCTGCAGTCGAAGCCCGCCTCGGGCGACGAGCCGCCCAGGCGGTAGCGCACACCCAGGTAGTTCAAGGCATAGGCCGCCAACTCCGCCTGGCCGCCCAAGCCGGCGTCGGCCTTGTCGTCCTGCCATTGGCCCGACAGGATCCTTTCGGGATCCAGCGGCTCGGTGCGGGACGGCATGGGAGAAATGCTGTTTTTCCAGGACGGAACGGGATGGCTGGGCAGGCTGTAGCGCGCCACGCGCTTGGCGGGCGTGTCAACAGCGGCCGAGGCACCGTTCTGGGAGGAGGGGGGCGATTGCGTGGCGCAGCCGGCCAGCACCGCGGATCCCACCAGCAGGGCCAGCTTCCCACCCGCTTTCCGGACCTTCGCTCCCCCGGCCGGGAATGGCGGCCGGGATGCAGGGAGGCGGAGGTGAAAGCGGGCCTTTTTCATTCGTATAGGGGATGCTGGGCACAAGATGATACAAAGTGGCGCTAAGATACCTCTTTGACGGCGCCCAGGTCAATGCACTTGTGCGCGCAAAGCTATAAATCCAGCATGGGGACGCCCTACAATCCCCGTTTTTCCCCAAACGAGGATTCCGCTCCATGAAGACCAAGCACGTCCTGACCGCCGACGACGTCAAGAAGATCCTGGCCGCCGCCGAAGCCGAGGCGCTCGCCAACAAATGGGCCGTTTCCATCGCCGTGGTCGACGACGGCGGCCACCTGCTGGGCCTGCTGCGGCTGGACGGCGCTCCCGCCATCTCGGCCCACATCGCTCCCGCCAAGGCCCATACCGCCGCACTGGGGCGCCGTGAATCCAAGGTCTACGAGGAAGTCATCAACAACGGGCGCACCTCGTTCCTGTCCGTGCCCACCATCCATGGCATGCTGGAAGGCGGCGTGCCGGTCGTGGTCGAAGGCGAGACCATCGCCGCGGTCGGGGTATCCGGCGTGAAATCCAACGAAGACGCGCAGATCGCCCGCGCGGGCATCGCGGCGCTCGGCGTCTAAGCGCGCCAGCCGGGGGGGGGCGCCGTGTCCGGGCAAGCCATGCGCGGCGCCCTGAATCCGGGCGTACGCCGGCGGGAAGTCTTCGCCTGGGCGCTCTATGATTTCGCCAACTCCGGCTACACGACGGTCGTCCTGACGGCCGTCTTCAATGCCTATTTCGTCGGCGTGGTGGCGGGCAACGCCCACTGGGCCACGCTGGCGTGGACGGGGACCCTGTCGCTGTCCTACCTGATCGTGATGCTGGCCATGCCGGGCCTGGGCGCCTGGGCCGATGCCCAGGCCGCCAAGAAGCGGCTGCTGGCGGCCAGCACCGTGGGCTGCGTGGCGGCCACGGCGGCGCTGGCGCTTGCCGGACCTGGCGGCTTCTGGATCGCGGTGCCCGCGATCATCCTCTCCAACGTCTGCTACAGCGTCGGCGAATCGGTCATCGCCGCCTTCCTGCCCGAACTCGCCCGGCCCCAGTACCTGGGCCGCGTCTCCGGCTGGGGATGGAGCTTCGGCTACGTGGGGGGCATGTTGACCCTGGGACTGTCGCTGGCGGTCGTGATCGCGGCGCAGGCAGCAGGCCGGCCCGCCACCGACTTCGTGCCTTGGACCATGCTGGTCACCGCCGCGGTCTTTGCCCTGGCCGCCATACCCGTCTTCCTGTTCCTGCGCGAGCGTGCCCAGCCCGCCCGCGCGGCTGGCGGGCGGCCCGGCTTCATGCCGGTCATGCGCCAGCTCGCGGCTTCGTGGCGCGACTCGCGGGCCTTTCCCGATTTCCGCCGGCTGCTGGTCTGCGGCGTTTTCTACCAGGCCGGCATCGCCGTCGTCATCACGCTGGCGGCCGTCTATGCCGAACAGGTCATGAAGTTCGGCCAGACGCAGATCATGACGCTGGTGTTCCTGGTCAACATCGCGGCGGCCGCGGGGGCCTTCGCCTTCGGTTTCGTCGAGGACCGCATCGGCCACCAGCGCGCCCTGGCCGCCACGCTGGCGGGCTGGATCGCGATGGTGCTGACGGCCTTCTTCGCCACCAGCCAGGGCGGTTTCTGGGTGGCGGCCACCATCGCGGGGCTGTGCATGGGATCGAGCCAGAGCGCGGGGCGGGCGATGACCGGCGCCCTGGCGCCGGCCTCCCGCCTGGCCGAGTTCTTCGCGTTGTGGACCTTCGCCACCCGGCTCGCGTCCATCATCGGCCCGCTGACCTACGGGCTCGTGACCTGGGCCACCCATGGCAACCACCGGCTGGGCATCCTGTCTACCGGATTGTTCTTCGTGATCGGGTTGGCGGTGCTGCGGCACGTCGACATGGCGCGTGGCGTCAAGCGGGGGCTGGAGGCCGAAGGCCTTACGCCTTCAGGTCGTTGAGCAGACCGAGCACCAGTTCGTTGGCCGGAACCCAGCCAACGAAGCACCGCCGCCACAACCCAAGATAACCGTACCAGACCCAGGATGCGGTGGATCCGGCTTTGCCGGTCCACCCGCATCGCCCCCTTGAGGGGGCGCCCGAAGGGCGTAGGGGGTGGGCTTCCCCTGCGCGCGTCAGCGCGCAGGGGGGTCAAACCATCTCTGCGATCTTGACCTTCCAGGTCTTCGGTCCGGTCTCGTGCACCGACGTGCCGTTGGCGTCCACGGCCACGGTCACGGGCATGTCCTGCACGTCGAACTCATAGATGGCTTCCATGCCCAGGTCCTCGAAGCCCACGACCTTGGCGCCGCGGATCGCCTTCGACACCAGGTAGGCCGAGCCGCCGACCGCCATCAGGTAGGCCGATTTGTGCTTGCGGATGGACTCGATGGCGACGGGGCCGCGCTCGGCCTTGCCGATCATCGAGATCAGGCCGGTCTGTTCCAGCATCATGTCCGTGAACTTGTCCATGCGCGTGGCGGTGGTGGGGCCGGCCGGGCCGACGACCTCGTCGCGGACCGGATCGACCGGGCCGACGTAGTAGATGACGCGGTTGGTGAAGTCCACCGGCAGCTTTTCGCCGCGCGCCAGCATGTCCTGGATGCGCTTGTGCGCGGCGTCGCGGCCGGTCAGCATCTTGCCCGACAGCAGCAGGGTCTGGCCCGGCTGCCACGCGGCGACTTCTTCCTTGGTCAGCGTGTCCAGGTTGACCCGCGTGGACTTGTTGTAGTCCGGCGCCCAGTGCACGTCGGGCCACTCGTCCAGCGACGGCGGGGTCAGGATGGCCGCGCCCGAGCCGTCCAGCACGAAGTGCGCGTGGCGGGTGGCGGCGCAGTTGGGGATCATGGCCACGGGCTTGGAGGCGGCGTGGGTCGGGAACATGCTGATCTTGACGTCCAGCACGGTCGTCAGGCCGCCCAGGCCCTGGGCGCCGATGCCCAGCGCGTTGACCTTCTCGTACAGCTCGATGCGCAGTTCTTCCAGCTTGTTGCCGGGGCCGCGCTCGAGCAGTTCGTACATGTCGATGTCTTCCATCAACGACTGCTTGGCCATCAGCATGGCCTTCTCGGCCGTGCCGCCGATGCCGATGCCCAGCATGCCCGGCGGGCACCAGCCGGCGCCCATCAGGGGCACGGTCTTGAGCACCCAGTCCACCAGCGAATCGCTGGGGTTGAGCATGGCGAACTTGGTCTTGTTCTCGGAGCCGCCGCCCTTGGCCGCGACCTGGACGTCCACGGTGTCGCCGGGGACCAGTTCCACGCTCAGCACACAGGGGGTGTTGTCGCGGGTGTTCTTGCGCTCGAACTGCGGATCGGCCAGCACCGAGGCGCGCAGCTTGTTGTCCGGGTTCAGGTAGCCGCGGCGCACGCCTTCGTCGCACAGCTCCTGCAGGGTGCGCCGGGTGTCGAAGCGCACGTCCATGCCGATCTTCATGAACACGTTGACGATGCCCGTGTCCTGGCAGATGGGGCGCTTGCCCTCGGCGCACATGCGCGAGTTGGTCAGGATCTGGGCGATTGCGTCTTTCGCCGCCGGGTTCTGCTCGCGTTCGTAGGCGCGGGCCAGGTGGCGGATGTAATCGACGGGGTGGTAATAGCTGATGAACTGGATCGCGTCGGCGATCGACTGGATCAGGTCTTCTTCCTTGATGACGGTAGTCATGGGCGCTCCGAAAAGAGAAGGGTGGGGCGCTGGCATGCCGCCGCGCCAGGAGAGGGTGGCCGTGCTGTCAGTGTCCGTGGCAGTCCTGCCCGAGCATCGGCGCCATCGCGGAAAACAGGAAGGCCGGGAGGGTGCCGATGAGCGTGGGCGGCGGTCGCAGGGGGTCCGTCCGGGAAAGCCCCGCCGGGGTAAGAGGGAACGACATGTTTTCCAGGTAGGCTGCGGCGCGCAGAATGACGACTAGTCGGGAATTGTAAGCCAAGAGGAAAGTCCCTCATTTGTTGCGCTGCAGCGCGTGCGGTGCGACGGCTTTCGGTAACCTACGGGTATCCGCCCCTAACACTTCCATCAAAGGACGCAAAGCGATGTCTACCATTGATTCAGTGCTGACCGAGACACGCGTTTTCCAGCCCTCCGCCGAGTTCGTCAAGCAGGCGAATGTTCCCGGCATGGCCGCCTACCGGGCCTTGTGCGACGAGGCGGAGCGCGACTTCGAAGGGTTCTGGGCGAGGCTGGCGCGAGAAACCCTGCAATGGAGCAAGCCGTTCACGCGGACGCTGGACGAGAGCAATGCCCCCTTCTACAAGTGGTTCGACGACGGCGAGCTGAACGTCTCGTACAACTGCCTGGACGTCAACCTGGCCAACGGCAACGCCGACAAGATCGCCATCATCTTCGAAAGCGACGACGGCACCGTCACCCGGGCCACCTACCGTGAACTGCACGCCCGGGTATGCCGCTTCGCCAACGGCATCAAGGCCCTGGGCTACAAGAAGGGCGACCGTTCCATCATCTACATGCCCATGTCCATCGAGGCGGTGGTCGCCATGCAGGCGTGCGCCCGCCTCGGCATCACGCATTCCGTGGTGTTCGGCGGCTTCTCGGCCAAGAGCCTGCAAGAGCGCATCGTCGACGTGGGGGCGACGCTGGTCATCACCGCGGACGAACAGGTGCGCGGCGGCAAGACCATCCCGCTCAAGCCCGCCATCGAGGAAGCCTTCGCCATGGGCGGCTGCGACGCGGTCAAAAAAGTGGTGGTCTATCGCCGCACGGGCGGCAAGGTGGCCTGGACCGAAGGGCGCGACCTGTGGATGCACGATGTGGAAAAGGGCCAGCCAGATAGCTGCGAGCCCGTCCCGGTCGAGGCCGAGCACCCGCTGTTCGTGCTCTACACCTCGGGCTCCACCGGCAAGCCCAAAGGCGTCCAGCACTCGTCGGCGGGCTACCTGCTGTGGGCCGCGCTGACCATGAAGTGGACCTTCGACCTCAAGCCGGCCGACGTGTACTGGTGCACGGCCGACGTGGGCTGGGTCACCGGACACACCTACATCACCTATGGCCCGCTGGCCGTGGGCGCGACCCAGATCGTGTTCGAAGGGGTGCCCACCTATCCGAACGCCGGCCGTTTCTGGGACATCATCCAGAAGCACGGCGTCAGCATCTTCTATACGGCGCCCACCGCCATCCGGTCGCTGATCAAGGCCTCCGAGGCCAGTCCCGACAGCCACCCGAAGCAATATGACCTGTCCAGCCTGCGCGTCATCGGTTCGGTGGGCGAGCCCATCAATCCCGAAGCCTGGATGTGGTACTACACCAATGTCGGGCGCGAGCGCTGCCCCGTCGTCGATACCTGGTGGCAGACCGAGACCGGCGGCCACATGATCACGCCGCTGCCGGGCGCCACCGGCCTGAAGCCGGGTTCGTGCACCCTGCCGCTGCCGGGCGTCTTCGCCGCCATCGTCGACGAGACTGGCGCGGACGTCGAACTCGGCAAGGGCGGCTTCCTGGTGGTCAAGCGTCCTTGGCCGGCGATGATCCGCACCATCTGGGGCGACCCCGAGCGCTTCAAGAAGAGCTACTACCCCGAGGAACTGGGCGGCACCTATTACCTGGCGGGCGACGGCGCCAATCGCGACACCGATGGCTACTTCTGGATCATGGGCCGTATCGATGACGTCCTGAACGTCTCGGGGCACCGCCTGGGGACCATGGAAGTGGAGTCGGCCCTGGTGGCCCATCCCATGGTCGCCGAGGCCGCCGTGGTGGGCCGGCCGGACGAACTGACCGGCGAGGCCGTGGTCGCTTTCGTGGTGTTGAAGCGTTCCCGGCCCGACGATGCCGAGGCCGCCGCGATCGCCAAGGAACTGCGCAACTGGGTCGCCAAGGAAATCGGCCCCATCGCCAAGCCCAAGGAGATCCGGTTCGGCGACAACCTGCCCAAGACCCGCTCGGGCAAGATCATGCGCCGGTTGCTGCGCGTGGTGGCCCAGGGCGAGACCGTCACCCAGGATGTCTCCACGCTGGAAAATCCTGCCATCCTGGAGCAGTTGGGCAAGGCGCTCTGATTGCCGTAGAATGCACAGCTTTGGTGCATTTGTATCCAAAGCTGTGGTGCGCACCGCACCATAATAGGGGTCAATCCCTAGTGTCACAGTCCAATTGCGGGCGCAGAATATCGTTATGCAGTGGAGGAGACAAAACCCCTGCAGTCTTTAGAAAAGCAAAATGCCCGCGCGGCCGACGACCTAGAGCGTCGGCCGCCGTGGCTACAAAAGCAAGGCACAGCGGGCTCCTCCATTCTCGCCAAAACGTTCGGTTTGGCGCCTTGACCCACTCCCCATCCTGGTTCCTGTTCGTCGGCGTCGCACGGTTTTGTGCGTTGCAATGTGTCGTACTGGACATCTTTGCTCGACCTTGTTGCGGGACTTGGCTGCATGCCCGGCAATCTGGTACTATAGCTGGCTATTCTGCCCAGCCTGCTGGGTGGTAAGGACAGGTGGCCGAGCGGTTGAAGGCGCACGCCTGGAACGCGTGTATATGTGAAAACGTATCGTGGGTTCGAATCCCACCCTGTCCGCCAAGGACATTGCAACGGTTCATCGCCGTTGCCAAAAAAGCCGCTTCTCTCCAGGGAAAGCGGCTTTTTCTTTGCCCATTGATACCCGCTGAAGGATGCCTATAGCCAACCTCTTTTGCGGTACATTCGACGGTACTGCGCTCAAACTCGCTAGCGCGGATACCGTAAATGGCTGCGACTCCCCTGACCGAGCTCGTTTGCAAGAACGCCAAGCCTGGCCAGCGGCCGGATGGTACCCCCCATCCGGCTGATGGCAAGCCCTACAAGTTGGCTGATGGTAAGGGGCTCTACCTGCAGGTCCAGCCGACCGGGGGCAAGCTGTGGCGATATGACTACGCTTTTTGGGCAAGCGCGAGACGCTGTCCTACGGCCCGTATCCCGACGTGCCGCTCGAGCGGGCACGCGAACTGCACCGCGCTGCGCGCCAGGAGCTGGCTGCTGGCCCCGACCCTATGGAGCGTCGACGCCAGGCCGAGCGGGATGCCATTCTGGCCGCCGGTACGACTTTCGAAGTCATGGCGCGTGAATGGCTGGCCATGCAAACTCATTGGTCGGCCAGTTACCGTAAGGCCGTCACCGACCGCCTTGAGCGTGACATCTTCCCCTGGGTGGGAGGGCGACCGATCGCCGAAATCCTGCCAGCGGAATTGCTGGCTGTCCTGCAGCGCGTCGTCGGGCGAGGCGCGGCCGAGACGGCCAGGCGAGCAAAGGAGGTGTGCGGGAACGTCTTTGCATACGCCGTGGCCACCAGTCGGGCCAAGACGAACCCGGTCGATCATCTGAAGAAAGCGCTGCCGCCGTCGACCAAGAAAAAGAAGCACTTCGCGGCTATCACCGATCCCGCCAAGATGGCGAGGCTCTTACAGGCCATGTACAAGCACGAGGGAGCGTTCGTCACCCGCTGCCTGCTACACCTCTCTTCCCTCCTGTTCCAGCGCCCAACGGAACTGCGGGAGATGCAGTGGCCAGAGCTTGATCTCGACGGCCGTGGCTGGAGAACTCCCATGTGGGAAATCCCGGCCGAGCGCGAAGGCAACACCGGTGATACCAAGATAACGCGCACTGGTTGGGAGGCGCATCTCGTACCGTTACCGCGTCAGGCTGTCGAATTGCTGCGCAACCTGCACTTGGTGACTGGCCGATCGCGCTACGTATTTCGGAGTCCAACCAAGCCGAAGCAGCCGCTGTCGGAGGGGGCTGCTCGCCAAGCCCTGGCGACGATGGGTTTCAAGGGGGATATGACGATGCACGGGTGGCGCGCCTCGGCGCGGACCATGGCGTCTGAGCGGTTGAAAGTTGATGACCGCATTCTTGAGCTGCAAATTAGCCATGTCGTAGCAGACAGCTTGGGGCGTGCCTATAACCGTACGACCTTCCTAGAGGAACGCGTAGCCTTCATGCAGCAGTGGGCGGATTACCTTGATGCTCTTGTGCAGCAAGGCACGTCGCCTGTTGTTCAGTGAGTGATGCGACGTCCGCAGATGATCTGCGCAGGCTGTGGTACTGTATTTTTATACAGTAATCGATGCGTCCATAAGTGCTAACGCATTGAAATCAATTGTTACTTGCGGCATGCTTTCCCAAACTCTGACAAGGGAAGGGAGGCTGCATGCTAGATCTGGATCAACTTGATATTCGCCGCGTGATCGTTCATCACCTGCCCAAGAGGGCAGTTGGTGTAAAGCAAATCGTCGAGCCGATCGTGGAGAACGCGCTTTACGATTTGCAGCCTGCGGGGAAGGATGTATTTGGTCAGCGAATTGCCGAGGCATTAGGGCATAAATCTCACGGCATACAAGCGGATTTTGTTAGGGTAGATAAAGGCGACTTTTTCCAAGCTGCTGTCACCGCTATGCGGGCGGACGATGATGGATTCATTGAGGCTACACAGCTAATTGCCCAGAAGCTTGCCATCGCTCAGGGATTGAGGGATTTAGCGGCTTCAAAGCTTCTTATCGTATCTGGTGTGGTCACTGCTTTAGAGCGTCCGTTCATTTCTGTAATTAAAGCGGAAATGCAAAATGCTTTCGGGGAGCGCAAGGAAGAGGATAAAACCGTAATTGATTATATTAAGGATGTCTTTTTAACAGAAAGTCAGCGGCTTTATAAAATCGGCTTTGTGCAGCAAACTGTTGCCAAGTCCGATCCTGTGGATGGGCTGTACAACAAAGCAAATTTCCGGGTGCACTTGTTCGATCACCTTCTGACAGGAACTGAAACGCGAAGTGCTGCCTTTTATTTTTATAACGAATTTATGGGTGCAGATATCGCGGCGTCCGACAAGCGATTGACCCAAGAATTCTACGAAAAAACCCTGAATTTTCTGTCGTCATCAGGTCTTAGTCCTGCGGACAGGTTAGATAAGGTCGAATCATTGAGATCCGATCTGCGTAGTAATGTTCAGACTTTGTCAGTTAGTGAGTTTGCAAAAACGCACCTTTCTCCAGAGTTGGGGAAGCAATATACTGCTTATATGGCAAAAACAGGGTTCCCGACGCATGCGGTGACAAAGAATACTGAATATGTGAAAAGTAAGCTTCGTCGTAGAAGAAAGGTGGTTTTCGATTCAGGTGTAATGATTACTACGCCGGCTGATGGGATGGACCTGATTGCATTGAATGCCGAGGCTAAAGACGGGACTGTTACCGTCATCGTTAAAGGGAAGGTTGAGAGTCAGGAATGACGTCCGAGCAGTTTTCTGATTTGTTGAGACAGAAAATTCCCGAGTTGGAAGCTTGGGGAGATTTTGTCGTCGATACTATTCAGGCACGCGTTAGAGTCAATATCGGGGAAGAGAGATCTAAGGGTTTTTTTAAGGTCGCTCCATCTCGGCGCGTGAAGGACATTGATTCGGCGCTAAAGAAGCAGCAGAAAAAACAATATGCCGAACCTTCCGTAGATATGACAGATCTTGTCGGCGCCCGGTTTGTCGTTCTTTTGAGTTCTGATATTCCTGTTGTTGAGGACGCAATTGTTTCGTGTGCTCAGTGGTCGGCTTCACGTGAACGGCACTATTCTGACGAAGCAAAGAGCCATCCTGGGAAGTTTGATTACCAATCTGTGCATTATCTGGTGGTGTGTCCGGAAGACTTCTCGCACGGCAAAGCTGAAATTCGTCAAGGTACTGTTTGCGAAGTACAGGTGCGTAGCCTTCTGCAGCATGCATATGCTGAGCTGGTTCATGACAATATTTACAAACCAGAAGGTCATGTTCCCGCGCGCGCGGAACGGTTGGTAGCCCGATGCATGGCGTTAATGGAAGCTACCGATGATATGTTCTGCGCGGCTGTTCACGAATTGCAGAGTGTGAACAAGAATGTGTCGGAATGGTGTTCATTTCTTGATGAGAGGTATACGGCTATCACCGGGAAGCATGTCCCGGCTGCCAGCGATGAAACTGCTCTATCTATCATAGAGACTTACCGAGATATTCTTCAGACGGTTAAAAGAGAGGATGTTTCGGCGATGCTTGGCTCGCAGTATTATCAGACCCGTATTAAAGAGCGAAGCAATGATGGGTTGTTTGGCGGGCCCGGTTGTTTGTTGGTGTACTGGTTGGCAAAACATGAGTTCGACGAATTAAAGCAGCGTTGGCCGTTTTTGTCGTTGAACGACGATGTGTCAAAAGTGTGTGCAGACGTTGGCGCGAAGTGGAGTTAGCTACCGAGTTGTCTAATTTCTCTATATAAGATTGGAGGGGCGTCCTATAGGAAACAGGGTTCTCTAGCCATTGAAGAATGTCAGCTCCTCGGTAGACTGTGCAACGGGTGCCCAGCTCGATTTTGGGGGGAGCGGTACCTTCAGCTACGCGCTTTCGCCAAGTCTCCCTCCCCAGCGGCACGATGTGGGCAAACTCCTTCCAGCGATATATAGACCTTCCGGGAGGATTGTGGTGCTGGCCAGCGTTTGGCGCCCGGTGATTCCTACGAGTGTTTCGGTGCTCACCATTGCTTGTCTCCTCCGTCAGCGCGAAGGGCGCTTGGCAACGTTGAAGTGATTCCCAACGCGATGCAGACCGGGCAGTCTGGATCACGTGTGTCATAGCCCTTAACCGAATCCGGGCACTGCCCGTTGGCCAAATGGTCGATTCGGCCCTCGGCGTAGCGGCGCAGGATGTCGAGCATTGCAGCGGCAGGTTCGGTGCGCTCCAATTCCGCGCGTAGATCCTTCAGCCCAATAAGGATCGCGGGCCAGTTGACGGGCCATTTGTACCTCTGGAGCGGAGCGCTCTCAATGGCTTCGATGACAAGGTCTAGTGCCAGGCGCCTGCCGCCATTGTTCGTATCAACTCTTTGCCCGCTGACCGACTGCGTTTTCCCTGCCCGCCAAAATACCGCGCACAAGGCGCTATCGGCCTTCCCCCACACATCGTATTCACGGGCGAGCAGTTCGAACGCGGGATCATGGTAGGGGGCACCGACCCGGATGTTCTCGGCCGACTCCGGTATGATCTGACCGTCAGATGCAGTGTTAGTCATTGTCGTACTCCATATTGAAAGAATTGCCGCTGCTGCAGATGGAAACGCAATAAGGCGCCAGCCGAGTGGGTAGTGATGGTCTGAGGTTAAGAGGCGACATGCTACGATCAGCCATTCGTGGACCTCTTAGGAGTGGCCCAATGAAGAGTGTCGAAACGGAAATCGCCCCGTTGGGCGGCAATCCCATTCACGTAAACGGCTATCTCGTTTTCGGTGATGGTCGCCCGGCTCGAGACGGTTTTGGATTTGAAGCCTGGTTTTGGATCTCCCAGCCGCACAGAGTGGGCGATGGCTGGGAGACTCTTGTGTACCGCCGCTATTTGCGGAACACCGTTTACAAGACGGAAGGTGAGGCCGTAATGCAGGCGTTGTCGTTTGGGCGCCATGAGGCGACCGAAATGAGCCCCGGACGGTTTGTGCCCGCCACTTGATAACGGGAGGTGATTTGGTCCTTCGCGGTTTTGCCAGGCACTGAACGTCGTTTCTATCCGCTCTATCGCGCTGGTACGAGTCATGGCTCTTCCCCGTCGCGGTCGATGCGGAGGCGCAGCCCTGTCCGGATTTTTCCGCCAAGGACATTGCCGGCAACGTTCGACGTTGCCCAGAAAACCGCGACTCCCAAAGGGAATCGCGGTTTTTTATTGCCCAGCGTTTACCCTCGCACCCAGGTGATACGAAAATTCTGCAGGCTAAGCCGTGGGACCTGCAACACCTGGGTATCTGACCTTCGGCAACCGTTGCCTGGAGTGGCACGTCATCCGCCGGATCCCCAGCAGCAGGCCGACAACAGGCGCGAATGCAAACACCATGATCCAGATGAGCAGAGGCCCATGGGTAGGTTTGCCGGGGCGACTTCCAGGCATTCGATCGCCTGGAAAAGATCGGAGGGGATTTGATCCGCCGCGATGCCGACGACAATGCAGAGCAGCACCCAGACGGTGAGATAGCGCTCGAATATGCTCATCGATGACGCTGGAGCGGGACAATCCACCGCGGGCTTCTGTGCGGACCTGACCCCCTTACTGCTTGCCGATGCGCTGCAATTCGTTTTGCAGCGACATGCCGTCCAGCTTCTGGATCGGCAGCGCCAGGAACAGCTCGATGCGGCGCTTGAGCGCGATTGCTGCATCGTGGAAGGCTTTGCGCTGTTCGTCCGCGTCTTCCGCCGCGGCGGGGTCGGGCACTCCCCAGTGGGCCGATGCAGGTTTACCCGGCCAGATCGGACACACTTCACCCGCCGCATTGTCGCAGACGGTGAAGATGAAATCGAGCGGAGGTGCGTCGGCTCGTGCGAATTCGTCCCAGCTCTTGCTTCGATAGCCCGCGGTCGGCAGAGCCAGTCGTTCCAGCGTGGCCAGGGCCTGAGGATGTACCTCGCCCTTAGGGTGACTGCCGGCCGAGTAGGCGCGAAAGCGCTCCTGGCCCAGTCCGTTGAGCAAACCCTCGGCCAGGATGGATCGTGCCGAGTTGCCGGTGCAGATGAACAGTACGTTGTAGATCTTGTTTGCCATGGATATCTCGCTGACGGAGTTCATCGGGGATCAACAGGTAGTGCATGCGCCGGTGCCAGTGACCTCGCAGGCGCCGCCTTGGCAGCAATGCTCGGTCAGGTAGCCGAGCAGCCCGTTCATGCGGGCGAAGTCGGCGCGGTAGAGCAGGTTTCGGCCCTGTTGTTCCACCGTGACCAAGCCGGCATGCGCCAACTCCTTGAGGTGGAAGGACAAGGTATTGCGGGCGACCTGGAGCTGGTCGGCCAAGGTGCTCGGGGTCAATCCGTCCGGGCCGGCCACGACCAGCGCGCGGAAGGTCCGTAGCCGCTGGGGGTGGGCCAAGGCGGCGAGGGCGTCGATAGCTTGGGTTTCATTCATGATTCAATGATACAACACTCATTGAATTATTGTATTGATGCCAGGTTGCAAGCAAGGGATACCGGGATGGCTCGAGGATAGCCGGCCAGGGAGAACTACTTCGGCTTAGCGGCGGACGGTTGCCGCATGGAGCACGCCGCGGGCAATGGCTGAGGGTCGGGCACCGAGCCCGGAGATGCTCGCCTGAGGAGTGGGGTCGACTTCCACCACCTTCTGCCTTTCGGCAGCGATGGCGTTGTCATGGGCCAAGCCTCGCAATGTTCCGCCAATCGGCGCGGATACCGCCGTTGTCCCGAGGTAGCCGACGATCTGGCCTTGTTCGACGGCTTGGCCAATCTGGCAAGGGGTTCGCCATGTGCCGGATGCGGGAGCGTACACATAGCGCTCACGGCCGGCACCATTCAATACCTGGGGTTCGCCCGCGAGGGTTGTGGTCGGCCCTTCCCAAATGACTTTGCCAAGGTCCTGCCCCCAGGCAGATTCGATGGCCACGGAGCAGTTTCTTCCCGCGTTGAAGCCTGGCCCAATTCCGATGAGCAGAGGTGCGAGTTGGCGTTCGTCATCGGGGATGGACCGTTTTCGCATTCTGGCATCCACGACGATGCCTGGGTGGAGAGCCTCGACGAGGCGAAGAAGTGGGAGGGCGGTCGTTATCACTGCCTGAACATTGTCCGCTGATCGGCAAATGCTCTCGATGTCCGTGAAGTGCTGGGCGGGCACACCGTCCAGGAAGGCGCTGCCCGCGTAGAAGGCGTCCGCAAAGGCCATTGCACGGCGGCCATGGGCGGGTCTCTCGGCATCGTGCAGTACAACTACCATGCCAGCGCTGAACATCGCATGGGCGACAGCCGACCCGATATCGTTCGACCCACGGACTACAGCGACTTGAAGGCTATTCATGGCACGCTCACCGGGAATGCTTGAAGGTCTTTATCGCGGAGATCAGCAGGATCACTCCCAGCAATGCGGCGAGATGCCTTGTGGGGAACAGGCCAAGGAGCAGGCCGCCTATCGCGGCACCGAGAACCGATCCGGCCGCCATCCAGCCGGCGAGCGACCTTTCCTGATGCAAGATGGAAAAGGCCGTTGAGTCGCGATATCGAGCAAACCCGACGATCATGGTTGGCAAGCTCACCAAAAGGGAAATGCTGCCGGCCGTTTTGATGTCGAGACCATAGAGCAGCACGATGGTGGGGATGAGCAGTTCTCCGCCAGCGACGCCGAGCAGGGCGGCGACAATGCCAATACCGAACCCCGCAGCCAGACCGGCCGAGATCTGGGCTGCCGGATGCGAAAACAACGGCGCCGCGGCTTCATGGATGCCGAACCAGGCTTCTCCCATCATCAGCACCGCTAGTCCGAGCAGCATCGCCATGACGATCCTGTCGAGCGTGCGTCGGGACATCTTTATGGCGTGGCCCGCCGCCCACCATGCACCCACGAGACTGCCGCCCAATAGGTTGGCGGTAACTGGCAGATGGGGTGCCAGCTCGGCCATCGAGATCGTTCCGGTGCGAAAGATCAATGCTGCCGCGACTACGACCAGGCTCATGGCCTTGTTCAGGATGATCGCCGGCAGGGTTGCCAAGCCGAACATGCCCACGAGTAGCGGTAGTCTAAATTCCGCGCCTCCCAGGCCAATCAATCCGCCGAGCGTTCCGACCGCACTGCCTGCAAGGAAGCCCAGGGTCGACCGTCTTGTTGACGGGGCGGTGGCCACGGAGGTCATAGCGCTTTCTTCGTTATGTTGTAAATGACATAGCGAAGAATAGCGCCTCGCTATGTCATTTACAACATAACGAATAAGTTAGGTCGAAAGTTGGCGCAAAGCCTTCAATTCGGCGATAGAAGCCTCATTGATCCGTCGTTCCAAGGCGTCATACCGGGATACCAGTTCTGCGCCCAATGCGGTAAGCGTTGTGCCACCTCCGCCTTTTCCACCCGCAGCGGCTTGAACGACCGGTTGGCCAAAGCCTTGATTCAGCGAGTCCACCAGCAGCCATGCTCGCTTGTAAGGGATGCCCAGTGAGCGAGCAGCCGCCGAAAGTGACCGGATTTCGCCAATCGCGCGCAACAGGTCGATTTTTCCCGGGCCAAGGGCAATGTTTTCGCCGATGTAGACCCGAGGACGGACCATGACGGCCGCCGTGGTGGAATACGTGGAATCTTTCATGTCGCGAGCCTAACGGACCTTTGGGAGGGGAGGCAAGCCGTGACGCCCTCGCGGTGTTTCAGCTCATCGTTTCCAGTCAGTCGGGGCACTTTTCTGCGGGGTCGATCCAAACAGACCGATAGAATTCTCGATCGATCACAGGGGATGTCGATGGGATGGTTGTATTTGATCTTGGCAGGGTTGGCGGAGGTTTTCTACGCGGCGGCCATGCCCCGCACTGATGGTTTCACCAAGCTCGGGCCGAGCTTGTTCTGCCTCGTGTTCATCGGCGTGAGCATGTACTTTTTATCACTGGCAACACGGACTGTTCCCTTGGGTACGGCGTATGCAGTCTGGGTCGGTATCGGTGCGCTGGGCACGGCGATCTATGGCGTGCTTGTGCTGGGAGAGGATCGAAGCCTGGCCCGAGCGGCGTGTTTTCTGCTTATCCTCGCCGGAATAGTCGGCCTCAAATTGGTATCGTCCACAAACCGCTGAATTCCTAGGTGGAGCCCGCGGTCAAGGTCGGTACGTTTGTTGGTGTTTCTCTGTTGTCTGCCTCGATAGTCCCTGCCGCACAGCCGTTTATAAGGTGGACTCGAGGTAGCCCCGGCACTCGAATTGATCCGCGTCGAGAAGGGTTGTTCAACCGACCCTTGACCGGGTTGAAGGTCCGGTGGCCCGTATGTGGGGGTTCTTGGCAGTTATCGTTTGCCCAGGCGCCCGCCATGGACGTATGCCGTAGGCCGATGCTCGGTACGCTTCCGTATCCCATCCTGGATGGCCGCCGACGAGGGGGCTTGCCGCGCAGGGCGTTCTAGCGGGGCGCTCCCAACCTGCGCGATAGTTCGTCGGCGGTGTTGCGCAGCGCTTCTTCGAGTCGGGTAGCCGCTGTGCTGTCCAGTTCCGGCCCGAGGGTAGTGATCGCGGCGCACAACTGCCGCATTTGATCGAATACGGGTGCCGACGCGGCGAAAAAACCGCCGCTCATGGCAGGGTCGGTGCGCGCGATCCCTTCACGCCGGACATCTCGTGCAATGTCGACGATGGTGGCGTCGCGTATCCGGGCATCAAAGTTTCCGGCCAGGCCGACACTGGAGGACCGCTCCTGTTCGACGAGCTGCTCGGTCTGTTCGGTGGGGAGCCACGACAGAAACACGCGGCCGGTGGCCGTGCTGAGCAGGGGCAGCACATGGCCGGCGCGTATTCCCATGGGGCCGTATTCGTCGCCGTCGATATTGAAAACGATGGTCGGCCCGCGGTTGCCCCACACCGCCAGGGACACGGAGTGGCGCGTTTGCGTGCGCAACTGGCTCAGAAGATCCTTGGCCCGTTCGACCAGACTGGAGTGCCGTAGCGCCGCGGAGCCGAGTTGCACGGCGAAGGGGCCAAGGCCGTAGCGGCCGGAGACGGGATCCCGCTCGACGACGCCTTCATGCAGGAAGCTGGCCAGATAGAGATGGGCATTGCTGGCGGGCATGCCCACTCCTGCCGCGATGTCCCGCAAAGGCAGCTTTTCTTGCACCTGCTCCAAGAGCCGGAGGATCCGGAATCCGACTTCGATGGACTTGATGCGGCGCGGCTCGCGCATGGTTGATTCGTCGTTCATGACGGCAGTGTGTGTCGTATGTCTTGACGCGCCAAGTTTAACCCGTACAATAAATTTATACTTAGTATGATTAATTTATACATTGTATAAGTTGCGAAATCGGTCGCGACGATTCCAGAAGAGGACGGAGACATGAGGACATTCCCCCGCCACGGCGCGTGGCTGCTGGTGTTTGCCATAGGGGGCGGGCAGGCCGCCGCCGCCTATCCCGAGCGGCCTTTGCGAATCGTCGTGCCGTTCGCACCTGGCGGTGTCGCCGATGCGACGGCGCGATTGATTGCCGCGGAAATATCGGAAGAGCTCGGACAATCGGTGGTTGTCGAGAATCGCGCGGGAGGAGCCGCCATCATTGGAACCACGCTGGTCGCCAAGGCGCCCGCGGACGGCTATACCCTGCTGCTGGGCAGCACCAACATTTCCACCAACCCGGCGTTGTACAAAAAGCTTCCCTATGACGCAGACAAGGAGCTGACGCCCGTGGCGCTGGCGGTGGTCGTGCCCGGGGTGATCGTTACGCATCCCTCGGTTCCGGCGCGCAATCTGCCCGACCTTGTTCAATACGCTCGTCGAAATCCGGACAAGCTGAGCTATTCGTCGGTGGGGCTGGGAAGTTTCTCGCACTTGGCTGTCGAGCGGCTCGCCCAGCAGACCTCGACCCAGGTCGTGCACGTTCCCTACAAGGGGTACGCCCCGGCCATCATGTCGGTGATCAGCGGCGAGACCCAGTTCCTGATCAGCGATCTGCAGGGGGCCTTGCCGTATATCAAGGCCGGCAAGCTCAACGCGATGGCCGTGACCGGCAACAAACGCCTAGCCGTTCTACCCGATGTCTCGACGGCTCAAGAGGCCGGCCTCAAGGATTACGAGGCGGTGGGATGGCTGGGCATCATGGCTCCGGCCGGTACTCCGCGGCCCGTGATCGCAAGATTGAACGCGATCGTGAACAAGGCCATGCGCAGGCAGGACATCGCCCAGCGCTATCTCGAACAGGGCTCGGAAACCTTCGACGGCAGCCCGCAGGACTTCCGCCGTTTTCTCGACGAGAACCGGCGCGGCTGGGAGCAGGTGATCCGCGCCGGCGGCATCACTGTCGATGCACCCTGAACGGGGTCGGCTCGTACGTGCCGGGCCGACCTGGCGACACTTTTCATCAGCAAAGGATTTTCCATGCAAATGTCTTCCATCTCCCGAGCGCCGCGGGTAGCCCTGGTCGGGGCCGGCATCGGCGGCCTGACCGCGGCTGCCGCCCTGCATCAGCGAGGGTTCGAGGTCTCCGTCTACGAGCGGGCGCCGCACCTGGGCGAGGTGGGCGCGGGACTGCAGATGGCGCCGAACGCCGTGAAGGTGCTGCGTGCGCTGGGCGTGGAGGAGGCTTTCGAGCGTTTTGCCCCCGAGCCGTCAGTGCGTTTGTCGATCAAGTGGGATGACGGTACCGTGCGGGACCGCGTGCCATTGCCCGAGGCCATGCGGGCGCAGTATGGCGCGAGCTATCACACCGCGCACCGTGCGGACCTTCACGCGTTGTTGGCCAGCCTCGTGCCCGAAGGGACCATCCACACCGACGCGGAATGCCGGGCGGTCGAGAACACGGAGTCGGGGGCGGTCATTTCCCTGACGGATGGCAGGCAAGTCGAGGCCGATGTGGTGATCGGCGCTGACGGTATCCACTCACGGGTCGCGAGGTGTCTCTTCGGCGAACGCGAGGCGCGCTTCACGCACCAGATCTGCTGGCGCATCATTCTTCCCATGCAGGCATTGCGCGATGCGGCGGCGTCGCTGCCAGTCCCCCTGGACGGTTCTGAATATACGGGTTGGCTCGGGCCAACGGGGCATGTCCTGTTCTATCCGCTACGCGAGGGCGAGCTGCTCAACATCTTTGCCGGGCGGGTGGCAAAGGACGATTGGGCAGAAGAGAACTGGGCCGTGCCCAGCCGCATCGACGACATGCTGCAAGCCTATGCGGGTTGGCATCCGGGCATGCTCGAGGTGATGTCGCGCGCGCAGGAAGTCTACAAGTGGGGAATCCGGGATCGTGACCCGCTGCAGGAGTGGGTGCGTGGCCGGATCGCGCTGCTGGGCGACGCCGCGCATCCCATGATGCCGACGCTCGCGCAAGGGGCCGCCATTTCGATGGAGGACGGTTACGCGCTGGCGCATTTCCTCGACCACGGCCGTGACGATCTGGATAGTGCGCTGCTGGCCTATCAGCGCGAACGCCAGCCTCGCGCCGCAAAGGTACAGCTGCAGGCTCGCGATCAGTTCCGCAGCAACCAGTTGACACCGCCCCCGCCGCCGCTGCCGGTGGATTGGATCTACGGCTACGACGTGGCGAAGCTGCCCGTGCCCATGTCGGGATCGGTTGCGGGTTGAGTGGGCCGAACAGGTGGGCAACCGGCCTGAGCGCTTCGTTGCCCGGCCTGAAACAGGCACCCGCGTCATCGACGCGGGCAAGGCCATGGCGGCCGCGGGCAGCTTCCGGTCGCCGCTACCGGGGCGCTGGCATCGGCGCATCCGGCCGTGCCGTGCTGACGGTCGAGAGGATGGACTCGAATGCCTCGTGCGTCTGGTGCATCGCCGACGGCGAGGCCGGATCGATCCAGAGATAGCTGTAGTAGTACATGCCGAGCAGCGCCTTGAGCCGGAAGCGCGAATACGGCGCAAAGACACCGGTCTTTTCGCCCTCGATCAGCGTTTCCTTCCAGATTTTCTCGTAGCTGGCATGCAGCGCCAGCACTGCCTGGCGCCGGTCTTCGCTCAGGGACAGGGTTTCCCGGAAGCAGACGGCCAGTTCATCCCGGTGGATGCCGATCACGTCGATGAGCTCGGCGCCGAGCCGCCGCAGCCGGAGCATCGGGTCGGGTACTTCGGCCTTGGCCAGCTTCGCCTGCTGGAGAAGCTTGGCCATGTACCGCCGGCATATTTCCTCCAGCAAGTCTTCCTTGCCCGGGAAGTAGTGATAGAACGCCCCGCGGCTCAGGCTCAGCGCCGCGCACAGTTCGCTCATGCCCACGGCATGGAATCCTCGATGGGCGAAAAGCGCCGCCGCGCCGGCCAGGATCCGGTCGCGGTTGGCGTCGAGCTCTTCCATTGTCCTGTTCACCACGATCTTTGTTGGCGCCTTGCCCCGTCGATGTCAGCGGGGATTGTAATGGGAGCCGGGATGGGCGCGGCGTGCCGGGTCATGTACACTTCGCACAGCAGACCGACCGATCGGTCGGTGTGTCGGTGGGGATGGGATCAATGGGATCCGGACGCAGACAAGGAGGGAGCATGAACAGTCGAGACAAAGCAGGCAGCGCGCTGGCGGAGCCCGTCGAGGCGGCGGCTGGCGGCAGGCGGCAGTTCCTGGCGCGAAGCACCGCGATGGCCACCTCGCTGGCGACCATGGCGCTGTCGGAGTCGGCCGTTGCCCAGTCGGGCGCGGCCGCGGTTGCGCCGGACGTGGCGAAAAAGAACCTGCCGCCGAATGTTCCGGCTTGGACGAAATCCCTGGGCGCGCCCACGGCCTCGCCCTACGGGGTGCCGTCGAAGTTCGAGACCGAAGCGACAAGAAAGCTGTACCCGGGCCTCAAGGAGCCGATGTCTGCCTACAGCACGACACCCTTGCAGGAACTGGACGGCATCATCACCCCCAATGGCCTGTTCTATGAACGGCACCACGCGGGGGTTCCCGAAATCGATCCGCGGCAGCATCGTCTCATGATCCATGGGCTGGTGAAGAATCCGATGATCTTTGACGTGCAGGAGCTGCGGCAGTTTCCCAGTGAAAGCCATGTCTATTTCCTGGAGTGTTCGGGGAACCCTTCGTTCCTGCCACCCTATGGGAAGACCGCGGCCGAGGTGGCCGGCCTCGTCAGCTGCGCGGAATGGACGGGGGTTCCGCTCAAGACGCTCTTGAATCGCGCGGGCCTGGATCCGAAGGCGAAATGGATCGTGGCCGAAGGCGCCGATGGCGCCGCCATGACACGCAGCATTCCGATCGAGAAGTGCCTGGACGATGTGCTCATCGCCTACAGCCAGAACGGCGAGCGCCTGCGTCCGGAGCAGGGCTACCCCATCCGGCTTTTCGTTCCGGGCTTCGAAGGGAACATGAGCATCAAATGGCTGCGGCGCCTGCACGTGACGGATCAGCCGGGCTATACGCGCGAGGAAACGGCCAAGTACACGGACTTGATGGCCGACGGCCGCGCCCGCAAGTTCTCGTTCATCATGGAGTGCAAGTCGATCATCACGTCTCCCTCGGGCACGCATCGCCTGACCCGCAAGGGAACGCACGAGATGCGGGGGATCGCCTGGAGCGGCCATGGAAAGATCACGGGTGTCGATGTGTCCATCGATGGTGGCAACAACTGGTATCCCGCCACGTTGCAGGAGCCGGTGCGTTCGAAGGCGTTGACGGCGTTCCGGGCGCCGTTCGAGTGGAATGGCAAGGAACTGGTGATCATGAGCCGGGCAATGGACGAAACCGGCTACGTGCAGCCCACGCTGGAGCAGCTCATCTCGGTACGGGGAAAGGTTTCCTTCTACCACAACAACTCGGTTCAACCATGGCGGATCGCCGCCAGCGGGGAGGTGACCAATGGACGCGCGTAACACCCTCATCGCCGCAGCCATCGGGTTCTGCGCCTTGCTGGTCCCGGCCGCAAGCCAGGCCGGCTATGAAAACCTCGGCCGGCACTTGAGCAAGGAAGAGCTTGCTGGCTGGGACATCGACGTGTCGGTGGACGGCAAGGGGCTTCCTCGCGGCAAGGGCACCGTGGTCCAGGGGGAAAAGGTCTACCAGGCCATGTGCGTGGCCTGCCATGGCGTGAAGCTGGAGGGCGGGCTGGGCCCCGCGCTGGCCGGCGGCGTGGGCAGCCTGACCACCGACAAGCCGCTCAAGACCATCGGCAGCTATTGGCCGTACGCCACCACGCTGTTCGACTACATCCGCCGGGCGATGCCGTTCCAGGCGCCCCAGTCGATGTCCAGCGACGACGTCTATAGCGTGACCGCCTACCTGCTGCATAAAAACGGCATCCTTCCCGCAACCGCCACGGTGGACGCCAACTCCCTGGCCAAGGTCAAGATGCCCAACCGGGACAATTTCTATGTCGATGATCGTCCCGATGTGAAGGGCGTCCGGTGCATGAAAGACTGTCTTTCGAAAAAATAGAAACCCCTTCGTCGGCCACGATCCTCAGAACGTGTGCCGGAACCCCGCTTGCACCGCGTGGGGGCTGCTGAACATCCCGACGGCGGTTTGGGTGTTCGCCAGCCCGGACAGGGTGAAGTCCGCGCCGCTGCGGTTGTTGACACGCGCATATTGCAGATAGACGGTGGACCGCCTGGACAGGTCGTGCTCGTAGCCCAGCAGCCATAGCCGGGCGTGCGGTTGCGGCGTGCCGGCGCTTCCCGTGTCGAGGGCATACGTGCCGAAACTGGCGAGCGCGCGGCCGCTGCCGGCGACTTTCACGCCCAGGCTCAAGGTCCAGACGCGGGCATTCGAGCCGTTTCCGGCATGCGGATCGGTGTTGAAGCGCCAGTGGTTCAGATAGCCGGTGACCGGACCGAGCGCATAGCTGGCGCCGAGCAGCCATTCCTGCGTCTTGGCGGTCGCCGCGTTGGGCTTGTCCACCCGGTTCCAGCCCAGGCCGAGCCAGAGGCTGTCCCGCCGGTACTGGACGGATGCTCCGGTGTTGCGTCCCTCCTTGGCGTCGGCGGGGTTCTCGGTGCCCAGCGAGTACATGGCGGACATGCGCAAGCCTGCCCAGACGGGGCTGTCGTAGCGGACCGAGTTGTTCGTCCTCGTGGCGCCGCCCCGCATCAGTACCTGGGGCGAGGCGTAGGGGGCGAGGCCGAAGGAGTTCGACATGGCCTTCAAGGCATAGATGGGATTGCTTTCCCGTCCCAGATTCACGCCGCCCCACCTGCCCGTCAGCCCGACGATGGAGCGGCCGCCGAACATGAGGCCCTGGACCATGGTCCCGTCGTCGGCGTTGAACCGGTTCTCCAGGTTGAACACGGCGGTCAGGCCATTGCCGAGGTCTTCCTTGCCGCTGAGCCCGAAGCGGGATTGGGTCAGGCCGCCCGACGAGAGCCGGGAGACGGATTTGTCGCCTGACTTGGCGTATTCGATGCCGGCGTCGATGACGCCATAGAGCGTGACGCTGGACTCGGCCGCGGCGCACCGGGGCAGCGCGGCAAATGCAATGAGCGGGATGAGCAGGGAATGTCGCATGGTGTCTCCGTCGCCTGGATGGCGTTCTGTTCGAATGAGGTCGAGTCGTGCGTGGCCCGCCGGGCGCGGTGTCCCGGCTGGCGGCGGCATTGTGTGCGGGAACCGTCCCGCCCAGTAAGAGCGAAAGGCTCAAGGCAGCCATGTCGCGCATGCATGGCATCGCAGCCATGCGGGAAACGCCGGGCTGCTATGACGCTTGCGCTCTGGCTGGGGCGGGGAGGCCTGCCTAGACTGGGGCCCTTCCTGACATGACGAAGGTGTACGCATGAACGCCACGCATTCCCCGCCGCGGTCCACCGCCGAGGGCGCGCTGCTGGAGATCTCGAATCTGCTGACCGAGTTTTCGCGCTGCATCGATGCGCGGGACCGTGCCGCGCTGAGCCTGCTTTTCGGCGAAGGCGCGGTGCTGGACTTCAATGGTTTCGAGATGCGGGGGCGCGATGCCATCCGGAAAGGCACGCCCCGGTCATCCCAGGCCAGGGGAATGACCCGCCACCTGTGGACCAATCTGCAGATCCTGTCCGCGTCGGCCGACCGGATCAGGACCCGGGCGATGCAACTGACCCTGGAGCAGGGCGAGGGCGCGTCCCTGCAGGTGCGCGTGAGCGACCTGTCGGACGAGTTCGCCAAGGGGGAGGATGGTCGCTGGCTGTTTGCCAGCAGGACCATGACGCGGCAGATCGACGCCCGCAGCGGCGTCGCCGAATGACCAGAGGAGTACGCCATTCATGAAAGTCGTTCGCTTCATCGATGACCAGTGGATACTGGAGCACCCGACCGGTGCCATCGCCTTCAAGCATCTCCTGCAGGGCGAGGACGGCACGCCGGAGAATTTCATGTTGATCCTGGGGCGGCAGGACCGGGACTACACGATGCCGATCCACCGGCACAACTTCGATCAGATCCGGCTGCCCCTGGTGGGCGACATGAACCTCGGGCGCCGGGGCATCCTGCGGGAAGGCCAGGTCGGCTACTTTCCGGAGGGGCTGTCCTACGGGCCGCAGGAGGACGCGCTGGGGCACGCCAGGCCGGGCGAGCGCGTGCAGCTGGTCCTGCAGTTCGGCGGCGCCTCGGGCCAGGGATTCATGAGCATCGAGCAACGGCGCAAGGCCCTGGTCGAGCTTGGACAGATCGGGCGGATCGAGGGGCGTCTTTTCCACCATCCCGATGGCAAGACCGAGCCGCTGCTGAATGCGGCCTGGAAGCATGTCTACGGCACGCGCATGCGCTTCCCCAGCCCGCGCTACCAGCACATCATCGTGGCGGAGCCTCGCGCCTTCAACTGGTTGTCCGTGGCCGGGCAGCCCGGCGTCGAGCGACAGTATTTCGGCAGCTTCTCCGAGCGCGGGGTGTGGGCCGAGAAAGTCCGGATCGCGCCGGGCGCGGCCTGGCAAGACAGGGGGCGGGCGGCATATCGGCTGGTGTTCGTCTTGCAGGGCAAGGGCACCGTGGAAGGGAATCCGGTCGAGACCTGGAGCGCGATCGAGCTTGGGGGAGACGAGTCCGCCATCGTGAGCGCGTCGCGGGAAGAAGGGCTGGAGCTTTTCATGATGGGACTGCCGTGGGTCCAGGCCCCGTCGGGCGACCCGGCCGCTTGCGAGGAAATCCCCGAGTTCGGCGACCCGCTCAATGATCCGGTCGTCTGACGGCCGGACCGCGTTTGGATACATGATGGGAGAATGCATGATGATTTCCTTGCGACAGGCGTCCGGGATCGTGGATGCCGTGCTGGAAGAGGGCCGCCGCCTGAATGGCGCGCCGCTGACCGCGGTGGTGCTGGATGCGGGCGGCCACGTGGTGGCCAGCAAGCGCGAGGACGGCGGCAGCCTGCTGCGGCCGCAGATCGCTTTCGCCAAGGCCTGGGGCGCGCTCGGCATGGGCGTCGGCAGCCGCTCGCTTGCCGAGCGGGCCGTGAGGGTTCCCGCTTTTTTCTCGGCGTTGAGTGCCGTGTCCGAAGGCCGTTTCGTGCCGGTGCCGGGCGGCGTGCTGATCCGCGATGTGGGAGGGCGCCTGCTGGGCGCCGTGGGTGTCAGCGGCGACGGCCCCGATCATGACGAAGCCTGCGCGGTACACGCCGTGGAAAGCTGCGGGCTGGTCGCACAACCGGGTTGAGCGGCCGGGCCGCGCGACGAGGGCGGCCCGGCCGGTGCCTGATCAATACAGAAGAGAGACAACGATGAAGAGACGAACTTTCATGGCGGGGCTTGCCGCGCTGCCCGCCGCGACCGGGCGATCCTGGGCCGCGAGCGGCGCGTCGTTCCCCAGCCGCCCGATACGCATCCTGGTCGGCTACCAGGCCGGAGGCACGCTCGACCGGCAGGTGCGCTTCGTGGCTGAAGCCTTGCAGGCGAGCATGGGGGTGCCGGTGATCGTGGAGAATCGCCCCGGCGCTTCGGGCAACATCGGCGCCTCGGCGCTCGTGCAGGCGCCGGCCGACGGCTACACCCTGATGCTGGCGGAGAACGCCACGCTGTTTCTCAACCAGCATCTGTTCAAGAACCTGAACTACCAGCCTTACCGGGACTTCCAGTTCATCGGGGCGATGGGCATGTCCTCGTTCGCGCTGGTGGTCAATCCCGCCTTCCCCACGCGGACCCTGGAGGAATTCATCGCCCATTGCCGGGCCCATCCGGGGCAGTTGAACTATGCCTCCGCGGGCGTGACCTCGGCGCAGCGCATCGCGATGGAATTGTTCCTGCACGCCTACGGCCTGGACATGGTGCATGTCGCCTACAACGGCGGGCGCCCCGCGCGGCTCGATCTCATGCGGGGGGCCGTGCAGGCGATGATGGCCGAGCTCTCGGGGGGCCTGGACAACATCCGGTCCGGTCAGATCCGTCCACTGGCGGTGGCCGCGCGAGAGCGGGTGCCCAGTATCCCCGACGTGCCGACCTTCGCCGAGAAAGGCGCCAAGGACGTGGTCTATGTCAGCCTGACCGGTTTTGTCGGGCCCGCCGGCATGCCCGCGGAAATCGTGCACCAACTGAATGCGGAACTGAACAAGGCCTTGAGCGATCGCAAGGTCGAGGGCAAGCTGCGCGAGGACGGCGTGGAGCGGCTGCAGGGGTCGCCCGAGGCTTTCCTGCAGCGGGTGCGGGCCGAGGACCAGCGGAACCTGGCGATACTGCGCGCCTATAATATC
This sequence comes from Pigmentiphaga sp. MLSB6-MA01, assembly GCF_058793475.1. NCBI lineage: Bacteria > Pseudomonadati > Pseudomonadota > Betaproteobacteria > Burkholderiales > Alcaligenaceae > Pigmentiphaga > Pigmentiphaga sp. MLSB6-MA01. The sequence goes on from NZ_JBXAFV010000006.1 coordinate 261,255, forward strand.
CACTCGGAGTGACGCGCCGGTTCAGCGCGCGATCCCGGCGCCCGCTCCATGGCGCAAGGCCGGGCGAGACAGGAGTGGGCGTGGACAAGGGGGAGGCCAGCGGACGGCCGCACCTGGGCAGGGTGGACATGAACCTGCTGCGGGTGTTCGATGCCGTGTACCGGACGGGGAACGTCAGCCGCGCGGCCGAGTTGCTGGGGCTGTCGCAGCCCGCTACCAGCCAGGCCCTGGCCCGCCTGCGAAGGGTCCTGAAGGATGCGCTGTTCGTGCGCACGCACAGCGGCGTCGAGCCGACGCCGAAGGCGCTGCGCCTGGCGAAGGCCGTGCGTGGGGCGATCAGTTCGCTCGAAGATGCCTTGCTGGACCTGGACGGCTTCGATGCGGCCGCCTCGCGCCGGATCTTCCGGCTGCGGCTGTCGGACGCCGGCGAGGCGCTTTTCCTGCCTCCGTTGATCGCCCGCCTGGCCGACTGCGCGCCGCATGTCCGCCTGCAGTGCTACCAGACCGGGCTCGATCGCATCGCGGCCGCGCTGGACGGCGGCCACCTGGATTTCGCCATGGGCGTCCTGCCTGGCGTGACCGGCACGCAAAGCCAGGAGCTGTCGAGGGACCAGCATGTGCTGCTGGTGCGCGCCGGCCACCCCTTGACGCGGCGCGTCCCGGGGCAGGCAGAGGGGCGGCCGCTGCCGCCGCAACTGGCGTTTGTCGTGGCGCGTCCCCATCTTCATGCCATCCATGTACTGCGGTCCCTGGGGATGGAGGACCGGGTCCAGGTCATCGCGACCAATTTTCTTGCCTTGCCGGATATCGTGCGATCGTCGGACCTGGCCGCCCTGGTGCCGGGGGCGATCGCCGAGGCCTTCTTTCTCCGCCATGGGCAATATCACGTCGTCGAATGGCCAGCGTTGAAATCCGACGTGACCGTCACCTTGCACTGGAGCAGGCGCTTCGAGCACGACCCTGCCCACGGCTGGTTCCACGGCATCCTCGACGGGCTGTTCAACGAGATCCGCGGCGGTTGAACCGGGCGGATGCGGTCCGGCCCCATGCCTGCCGTGGATAACACATAGCCGATCGCCGTTATGGCCCGTCGCGGCGCCGGGCGGTACCTTGACGCCATATGTCGTTTCGTCCGAGGGCTCCGATGTCAGAGGTGGTTGATCGTCTTCATGAAATGTCGTTCGGCGTGACCGCCAATCTGCACAAGTGGCACGCGTTCGTCGCGGTCACGGAGCTGGGCAATCTGACGCGGGCGGCGTCGTTGCTCGATCTGGACCAGTCCGTGCTGAGCCGGCGCATCAACAGTCTCGAACGTGATTGCAACGCACGGTTGTTCGTCCGCAACGGGCGGGGGGTGGCGCTGTCCGAGGCGGGCGCGCGCATATTGCCTCATGCGCGGCAGTTGCTGCGGCATGTCATCGAACTGGAGCAGGCCGTTGGCCGCGATCCTGTTCGTCCAGCCACTCCCCGCTCCGAGGAAATCGGCCTGGCCTTGCCGCTCGCCTTGTCCGTCCTGCTGCTCCAGCCCTTGGTGCAGCACGTCCGCCGCTATCATCCCGGCATAAGGCTGAAGGTCATGGACGAGACAAGCGAGTCCGCCGCGGCGGTGCCAGGGCAGGCCCAGCCGGCGCTGTCGGTGGCCTACCGTTGGGGAGGCGCGCATGCGGGCGATCGGGTGCTTGCCCGCATGCAGCCCTATGTCGTCGGCCCCAGGGGGGATGCGTTGACCCGGCAGGCGTCCATTCCGCTGCGGGCCCTGCATCGGCGACCGCTGGCGCTGCCGGGCGTGCGCAGCGGCATGAGGATGGCGCTCGATCGCTTGCTGCGCCGGGATGGCGTGGAGGTGCAATTGCCGGTCGAAGCCGAGGCCGCGGTGACCTTGAAGCGCCTGGTCGAGCGGCATGGGCTGCACACCATATTGCCGCTGCACGTGGTGATGGCGGAGATCAGGGACGGGCGGCTACAGGCCGCGCGGCTGGATGTCGCCGAGATGCCCTGTCTGATCAGCCTGGCCTGCCCCGACGCCATCGCGAGCAAGCCCGCCGCCATCCATGTCGGGAATGCCCTGGCGGGGATCGTCGAGGATCTGGCCGGGCAGGGTATGTGGCAATGGGAATCCGCAGGCAAGCCGTAGGCAGGCATCGGCCTCCTGGACCGGTGCCGCCTGGCGGGGACGGCGATACGCCGTTCAATGGCGGGGCGGGCCGGTCCTCATCCCGTATCGCATCACGCCCACGACGCACAGCAGCGCGATGAGCACCCCGCCCAGCGCGACCAGACCCCGGCCAAGCGTGCCCAGCACCTTGCCCGAGTGGACCGGATACTGCCAGACCAGGAACCGGTCCACGGGCGTGCCGCTGGCATAGCCGAAGCGTCCCGCCAATCCGCCGGTGCGGTCGTCGATGAAGACCTGTTCGTAGCGCACGCGCAAGGCGGATTCGCGCAGGTCCTTTTCCTTGAACGCGACCCGGTACATGCCGCGCGAGGCCAGGTGTCCGAAGTACCAGGGTTCGTAGTCCCGGGTGCCTTCCGGCAGCAGTGCCCGTGCCAGGATCACGCTCTGCCGGGCGCCGATGAGAGGCGCCGGAGAGGGCGCCGCCGCCGGTGCCCGCGTCGCGGCCGGATGCGGGCTGACCGGGCCGAACAGGCCGGCGATCGGCTTGAACACTTCGTTGCCCAGGCCGAGATAGACGCCCGTGAAGGCAATGGGCAGGGCCACCGCCAGTGTCCACAGGCCGATGGTCCGGTGCAGGTCGTTCACCAGCTTCAGCCCGCGCGCCTCCAGGCTCATGCGCCAGGCGGCTCGCCATGGCCGCCCCCGGCGGGTGGGAAAAGTCAGGTACAGGCCCGCCAGCGAAATGAGCAGCCAGGCGACGCTGACCCATCCGAGCAGGCGGCCGCCCCATGGGCCGGGCAGGGCGAGGTTCCGGTGGAAGCGGTTGAGCCAGGGCATCAAATGGGCGCGGTCCCAGTTCCAGGCGCCCCATTTGCGGGTTCCCAGGATGCGGCCGGACGCGGGGTCGACGAACATGCGGTCGAAGCCGGCGGCCGGCCCCACGGCGCCGGGCCGGGCCTCGACCTGGATTTCGCTGGCCCGGCCCGGCGGCGTGTCCAGCGGCAGTTGCGTCACCCGGATGCGGCCATCCTGGGCTTCGATCCGCGCCATCAGCGTGTCGACGGGCAAGGCGGGGCGCGTATCCCCGGTCTTGAACAGCGCCGGGTTCAGCCAGGCATCCAGTTCGTGTTCGAAGGCGATCAGGCTGCCCGTCAGGGCCGTGACGGCGACGAACAGGGCGATGGCCAGGCCGCACCAGCGGTGCAGCCCCCGGAGGAGCGTTCTCACCGGGTTACCAGGTGTGGGCGTAGCTGATTCTCAGGACCGTGCCCGCGGCGGGCAGGTGACTGGTGTTGTTATTGTTGCGCAGGAGCTGGCTGTAGAGCGGGTAGTAGTGGCGGTTGAACAGGTTCTCGATGCCCAGCGAAACCCGGTTCCTGGCATCGATGCGCCAGTGGCTGACCAGGTCCACCGTGGCATAGCCCTTGGCGTCGTAGCGTCCGAAGCTGGTCTGGCCGTTCAGGCGGTAATCCCTGGATGCATACGAGGTCACCTGGATCCGGTGGCTCCAGCTGCTGTCGGGGCGGTACTCGGCATAGGCCGTCAGTTTCAGCGGCGGGATCCGGTAGCCGGTCATGTCCTGGTAGCTGCTCGCGTTCTGGGGAAGTTCCCGGCCCTTCATCCAGGTGAAGCTGCCCCCCGCGCTCCAGCGGTCATCGTCGCTGAAGTAGTCGAGGCTGGCTTCCACGCCATGGATCTTTTCCTTGGTTCTCAGCAAGGTCAGTCCGTTGTTGAAGCTCTGCACCGCTCCCAGATCGGACCGCGACTGGAAGACGCTCAGGCTCGTCCTCACGTTCTCGAAGCGGCCGCGCCAACCCAGTTCATAAGTATCGGTCTTGATGGGTTTCAGGTTGGAGTTGCCGATGTTGAAGCCGGGCGAGGCATTGCGCAGGACGACGCCGATGTCCGGCAGCTCGAAGCCCTGGCTGTACGACGCGTAGAACTCCTGGCCCTTGACCGGGGTGAAGACGGAGCCCAGGTTGAAGGTCCAGGCACCGTAGTTCACCGCGCCTCCCGCCACGGATTGAGGATTGGCCGCGCGCGATTGCGACAGGGGCGTGAAGTCGTTGAAGCTGGCCCGGGACCGCTCGTAGCGGGCGCCGCCTTCGACGGACCAGCGGTCGTTGAACTTGTGCTGCGCCTGGGCGAACGCGCCCAGGCTGCGCGTCGTGAGCGGCGGCATGTACATCAGCCGGCCGGTCTTGTTGAAGACCAGGCCGCCGCTGGCGTCATAGGCCGCCGGGTCGAAGATGTCGAGCGGCATGTCGGTCCGCTCGTGATTGAAGTCCGCGCCCCAGACCAGCAAGGTGTTCTTGTCCTGGCCCAGGGGGGTCTTGACGGTCAAGCGTCCGCCGAAGACCGTCGAGTCTTGCATGGCCTGGTCGATGTTGCCGCCGCGAACGGGAACGGCGCGCGCGTCGAAGGGCGCGAAGCGCGTGAAGAAATCCCGGTAGTAGAGCTGGGCGGCGAGCGTGCTGCCGGCCAGGTTCTTGTTTTCGTAGTCCAGCCCCAGGATGGTGTTCTGGATCTGGTTCTGGTTGTCGAGCTGGAGCCCCTTGACCGGTCTTGCCGGCACGGATCCGGGGGGCAGCTTGGCGACCGACGGGTCCGACGCGTATTTCGTATCCTGCCTGGCATCGTAGCGGCTGGCCGACAGTTGCAGCCGCTGATCCTCGGCCAGCTTGAATCCCACCTTGGCCGTCGCGTTGTAGATATTGGAGTCGAACATGTCGCCCTGGCTGGGCTCCGGAGCAATGCGGTGTCCTTTCCCGTCGAAGGAGGCGCCTACGTGCCGCGCGCCCAGGCTCACGGAGTAGTCGACGACGTCGCCGCCTCCCGACAGGTAATGCTGCACCTCGCCGCCCAGTCCCGCCCCGCCCAGCCTGGACAGCGGCGTCACGCCGCCGACGATGGTTTCCGCCTTGGTTTCGCCCGCCGGGCGCTTGGTGCGGATGGAGACGATGCCACCGGCGGCGCCGCTTCCATAGATCGCGCTGCTGCCTCGAAGGACTTCGATCTGCTCGATGTCGGCGGGATTGATGTTGGCGAGATTCCGGGACGAGTCGCGATTGGTGTTGAGCGGAACGCCGTCGACCAGGACCAGCATGTTGCGGCCGCGCAGGGTCTGGCCGTAGTCCGTGATGGTATGGCTGGAGTCCGCCATGCCGGGGACGGCCTTGCTCAGCATCGTGGCCAGGCTGTCCGAGCCTTGCCGAAGCTGCTGGATTTCTTCGCCGTCCAGGAGCGTGACCTGCCTGGCGGGCGCGGTGAGATTATTCTGCGTGCGGGCGCTCACGGTGATCGCGGCGAGCTGCGTCGTCTCCGCGGTGGCGGCCGTGCCTTCCGCGGTCCGCACGCCGGGAACGGGTTCCAGGGCGTAGTTGCCTTCCCCCAATGGCCGCAACCGCAGGCCGCTTTGCTCCAGCAGCCGGGCAAAACCGTTTTCGACGGAGAACGTGCCGGACAGGCCGGGGGTGGCCATGCCGCGCAACTGGGCCGAATCGACGCTGAGGTTGACGCCGGCCTGGGCCGCGAACTGCATCAAGGCGGGCGCGAGCGGACCGGGGGGAATGCGGTAGGCCTTCTGGACCTGGCCGGAGGCGGGCGTGGCGGCCAGCGCGGATTGTCCATGGAAGGCCAGGGCGCTCATCCCGAGCACGGCCGCCAAGGCTCCCCGGGCGGCTGGCGCGGGGGATCGCAGGAGACTGTGGCGTGTAGCGGGTCGCGTGTGGCGGGCGCGGTGTCGGGGCATGTCGTGGAATCCTCGTGACTGTCGTGGGCCGGTGAAGGGAGGCTCAGTGGATATGACAGGCGAGATTCAAAAACCGGACAGGGGGCGGGATGGGGGAGCGCCTAGCGGCGGGTCACCCTGATCCAGTAGCGGGTCCGCGCCTCGGTCCGCACGGGAAGCGTCTGGGCCAGGAGGTCCAGGACGCGGGTCGTGTCATTCAATTGGAAGGTTCCGGACACCCGCAAGTCCGCGACCTCCGGGGCGCACTGCAGGATGCCGGGCCGGTAGCGGCCCAGTTCGGCAAGAAAGTCTTCGAGCCGCATGTCCTGCGCATAGAGCACGCCGTGGGTCCACGCATCCGCTTCGGACGGGAGCGCCGCCAAGGGGCGGACCGCATGGCTGTCGAATTCGGCCCGTTCTCCCGCCTGGACGACGGTGCTCCGCGGCGATCGGGCGGGGGTGATCCTGACCGCTCCGTCGAGCACCGACAGCGTGGTGCCTTGCTCGTGCATGCGGACGAGGAAGCGCGTGCCCAGGGCCTGCATGTCGCCGTCGCCGGTCTGGACGATGAAGGGCTGGTCCGCATGCCGGGCGGACCGCGCGGTCTCCACCAGGATCTCTCCGGCGTGCTGCCGGACCCGCCGGGAGACACCGTCGAAGTCCGCGCTGATGGCCGAGGCCGTGTTCAGCAGGATCCGGCTGCCATCGGCCAGGGTGACCGACCGGCGTTCCCCGGTGGCGGTCTTGAATTCGGCATGCCAGGCTTGCCATGGAAGGCTGCGGTAAACCAGCCAACCCAGCGCCGGCGTGACGATCGTCAGCGTGGCCGTCTTGAGGAGCCGCCTGCGGCCGGCCGCGCGGCGGGGCCGGTCCAGCACGGCCATGCCCATCGGCGCGGGCAGGGCGTTCATCCGTTCCTTCAATCGCTCGGCCTGTTGCCACACGTGCTCGTGGACGGCGCTCTGGCCGCGCCAGCGCAGCAGTTCCGCCCGCTCCGCGTCGCTGAAGTCGGATGCATGCCGGCGCGCGAGCCAATGCGCGGCTTCGTCCAGGATGCGCGCGTCGACGGCGGTCATGGGCCGCAGGCCAGCATGATCCGCAGGCATTGCTTGAAGCCCTGCGCCATGTAGCGGGTGACCGTGCGCACGCTGACCTGCATGTGCGCGGCGATTTGTTCGTAGGACAGGCCTTCCAGCTGGGACAGCAGGAAGGCCGTGCGGGCCTTGGCCGGCAGCGTATCCAGCAGCGCGTCGAGTTCCTCCAGCGTTTCCAGCAGGATCGCCCGGGCCTCCACCGACGGCACGGTGTTCTCGGGCAGCAGGTGCAGGGATGCCAGGTAGGCCTGTTGCAGCGACTGGCGTTCGAGGTGGTTGACGACCAGGCGTTTGGCCACGGTCGTCAGGTAGGCCCTGGGCTCCCGGATGTCCTGGATGGCCTGCGTCCTGGCGCCCGCCCAGATGCGGGTGAAGGTGTCCTGGGCGATGTCCGCGGCGTCGGCGCGATTTCCCAGCTTTCTTTGCAGCCAGGCGACCAGCCACTGGCTGTGCTGGGTGTAGAGGCTGCCGAGCGCTTGACTGGCGGCACTGTCGGCAGGTCGGGACACGCGTTCCCCCTAAAGGGTCAAGGAAATCCTCCTATTTTTGCACAAAATGATATCGATTCGCATTATTGTTCTTGCAGGGCGGCCAGCAGGATGGCGGCTTCGTCCTTTTCCTCCGTGCCGGCCTGCCGCCACCCATCGAGGATCGCATCGCGCTGCCAGCTGATGTGCCGGCGCAAGGCCTGGGTCAACCCGTCCCGGTCGCGCGCCTTGTAGAGCCGCACCAGTTGCCGGTGTTCTTCCTGGGCGTTGCCCTGGCCGGGGTCATACGTGAAATACAGGCTGCGCAGCCAGGTCACGTATTTCGACCAGTCGTTGGCCACGCGTTGCAGTTGCTGGTTCCGGCAATCCGCGCGCAGCGCTTCGTGGAAGGCATGCAGGACGGGGGACTCCGGGGTGGGGGATTGTTCGAGCCGGTGCAGCAGGGCCTCGATGCGGCGGATCGCGTCGGCGTCGCTGCGCAGGCTCGATTCGTACAGCCGCTCGCTTTCCAGCAGCACCCAGACGTCGAAGCAATCGACGATGAAGGCCTCGGTCGGGACGCTGACGCGGCGATCCCGCATCGTGCCTCGCTCGGCAAGTCCCACGCGTTCGAGTTCGCTGATGGCTTCGCGCACGGGCGAGCGGCTGACGCCGAAGCGCGAGGAAAGCACGTCCTCGGCCAGCCGGGTGCCGGGTTGCAGGCGGCCCTGGATGATGGCGGTTTCCAGGGACTCGTAGATCTCTCTGGAAAGATTCTTGCGCGGGGGAAGGGTGCCAGTATCGAGCTTGAGCATGGGTCGGCTGAATTCAAAATACCTGGAAAAGTATAGCGACTGCCTCACCGCAAGGGGTCGACCCGCGATTTTTCCTGGTGGAAACCCCTAGGTAATTGGCATTTCTCGTTTTGTATTTTGAATGCAAAATTCATTTCGTGATCAGCCATTCCACCGAGAGCGTCATATGGCCGCCCGTCATCCCACCGTGTTCCTGGCTCATGACTACATGCTGTCCGAAGTGCTGGACCAGATCGCCGCGGGGCTGGCCGAGCGGCGGGTGCGGGTGGTGCGCGGCCCGGTCACGGCGCCCGGCCCCAAGCTTGTCTATGACGTGCCGGACATGCGGGCCCGATTGCGGGACGTGGAGGTGGCGGTATTCAGTTCCCGTTCGGTCTGCGGGCCGGAACTCATGGATGTCATGCCCAGGCTGCGCGGCATCGTGAATCCCACGGTGGGCCTGGAGACGGTGGACGTCGGGGCCGCGACGGCGCGGGGGATCCTGGTCGGCCATGCCGCCACGCTACAGAACCGCACGGCGCTGGCCGAGGCCACGGTCATGCTGATCCTGATGCAGCTCTATCAGCCGGATCGGGCGCGCGAAGTCATGGACGGCCGCCGGCCCCGGCCCCGCGCCCTGCTGGCCGAGCGTTGGGCCCGCATCCTGGCCGGCCGGACGGTGGGCCTGGTCGGGTTCGGCCGCATCGGCAGGGAGGTCGCCCGCCGCCTGGCGGGATTCGGCGTGCGGGTCCTGGCCTGTGGACGCCCCGGCGCGCCGCCTCCGGATGACCTGCCGGACCATGTGGCGTTCGTGGCCCTGGACGAGCTGCTGGCCGGCAGCGACATCGTGAGTCTGCACGTCACGCCGGCCTCCGGGGCGAGGCCGGTGATGGGCGCGCGGGAGTTCGCGCTGATGAAGCCGGGGGCCCGCTTGATCAACACCGCGCGCGGGCAGGCCGTGGACGAGGGGGCATTGTGCGAGGCCTTGTCTTCCGGGCGGCTGGGCGGCGCCGCGCTGGACACGTTCGAGGTCGAGCCGCTGCCGGCGGACAGCCCGCTCTGGACGCTGGACAACGTCTATCTGACGCCGCACCTGGTTGCCCAGACCTATGACGGGCTGAGCGTCTTGCCTGGCACCGCGCTCGAGAACATCGACCGCCTGCTGCGCGGGGAGCTGCCCCTGTATTGCAAGAATCCAGAGGCGGAGCCCGCGTGGCGGCGGCGCCTGGATGCCATGGCGGGCCCGGAGATGGCCGGGTCGTTTATCGAGGAGCGATGATGAAACGGGTGTTCGGATGGATGGCGGTGCTGGCAGGCGTGGCGTGGGGCGGCAATGCGCTCGCCGGCGCCGCGGCTTACCCGGGCAAGCCCATACGCCTCATCTTCCCGTGGGCGCCGGGGTCGGTCATCGATGCGCTGACGCGTTCGATGGCCGAGGGGATGGCGGCCCGGCTGGGGCAGCCGGTCGTGGTCGAGTCGCGGGCAGGGGCCAATGGCATGATCGCCGCCCAGCAGCTCATCGCGGCGGCGCCCGACGGCCATACGCTGATGATGGGCAACGAAGGCTCGTTCGGCATCAATACGGTCAGGCCGAACGCCACCTACGATGCGCGCCGGGATTTCACGCCCGTCGCGCACGTGGCCACCACGCCGCTTTTCATCGTCGTCCATCCGGCGTCCCCCTATCGTTCTCTGGCGGACCTGATCGCGGCCGCGCGCAAGCCCGGCGCGCGCGTCAGCTACGGCAGCATAGGCGTGGGCTCGAGTTCGCATCTGGCCATAGAGAAAATCTCGCTCGCCAGCGGCACGCCGTTCATCCACGTTCCCTACAAGGGCAGCGCCGAGGTCATCACCAGCATCCAGGGCGGGCATGTGACCTTCGCCTACAACGGCGGACTCATGAACGTGCACGAGGGGCGCGTCCGCGCGCTCGCGGTCGGGTCGGCGCGGCGTTATGCCGGGGCCCCGGACGTGCCCACCGTCAGGGAGACCCTGGGCGGCGATTACGATGAAATGGCCTGGTTCGGCCTGGTGGCGCCGCGCGGGACGCCGGCGGCGATCGTCGAGCGCCTGAACGCGGTGGTCGTGGAGACCCTGTCGCAGCCGGCTTTCAAGGAAAAATTCAGCGCACTGGGTTTCGATCCCGCGCCCGGGTCCGCGGCGATGCTGGCCGGAAAGATCGATCGTTCCGTGTCGGGAACCGCACAGATCATCCGCCAGGCAAACATTCAACTCGATTAGGGGAGTCCGCATGAGCCAGCAGGGGAATGCCGCAGCGCCCGCCTTCAGCCAGAGCAACGCCGATCTCGTCCGTATGCTGTCCGAGCTCGAGAAGCCCGGCGTGCCATCCTTCTTCAAGCTGAGCGGCCAGTTGCCGGCCCAGGGAAGAACCGATACGCCCATTGCCGCCAGCGATCGCATGGCCGTCGTGCTGAAGTCCTACGCGGCAACGGGCGAGAACGAACTGCACGCCCATCCCAACGAAGACCATGTGTTCTTCGTGCTGCAGGGGCAGGCCACCTTCCATGGTCCCCATGGGGAAATACGCATGATCGGCCTGCACGAGGGCGTCATGCTGCCCCACGGGACGTTCTATTGGTTCAAGGCCACCAGCGAGGAGCCGCTCGTCATGATCCGTGTCGGGTGCGCGGTCGGCGATGCGCCGCGGCAGGGGCGCGTCGGGATCGACGGCCTGCCCATGGATGGCCATTCGGCCGCCAACAAGGAGGTGCCGGTGATTTTGTCGGGCCGGTGCTTCTAGCGCTTCTGGCGCAGGCCGCTCAAGAGCCGGCGCGCGGTTTCCTCGACGTGCCCGCGGCTGAGCGTGGCCAGCCCGTGGGCGTCTCCGGCCTTGAAGGCCTCGAAGATTTCCCGGTGTTCGCGCAGTGCCTGCGCGACATCGCCGGTCAGCCGCATTTCCATGCGGACGTAGGCTTCGACGGTGTCGCGCAAGGTGTCGGCGATGTTGGCGAGGCGCTTGCGGCGGCTGGCGTGCACCAGCCGCGAATGGAAGTCGCGGTTGAGGCTGGCCCACTGGCTGTCATAATCGGGGGAGCGTGAGGCCAGTGCTTCCATCTGCAGGAGCAGTTGCTCGACGGTATCGATGTCGTCCTGGGTGCGGGCGCGCGCCGCGATGGTCGCGGCGTGTTCCTCGATGACCATCCGCAGTTCGAAGATCTCGACGATCTCGTCCTGCTGGAGTTCCGTGACCGCATAGCCGCGCCGGGGGCGCAGCACGATCAGGCCGTCGGTTTCCAGCCGCCCCATCGCTTCGCGCACGGGCACGCGGCTGACGTTGAAAAGCTTCGCGATTTCTTCCTGCCGCAGGACGGCGCCGGGCTTGAGCGTTCCATCCAGGATGTTGACGCGCAACTGCTTGTAGATGATTTCCGGCAGCGGCAGGCGTGAGTCGCCGGGGGCGAGCAGCGGGAGGGAGTCCATGGACGGATTGTATTCAAAAACGATCCGGCCCTATCCGATGTGCGCCAGGCCCAGGGGCTCCAGGCAGGTATCGGCGCGTGATGCGTAGAGTTCGACCATGAAGCCGTCGGGGTCGGCCAGGAGCACGGCCTCCCGGTCCTCGTGGACGACGTGCCGCCCCATGGCGGGTACCCGCCCGTCGGCCAGGCGCCGGGAAAAGCCCGCGGGGTCGACCATGAGCGAGAACATGCGGAACCCGGTTTTCTGCCCGGCCCCGACCTCGGTAAGGCGCAGGTCGGGGCGGCCGGTGCTGCCGCCGAAGATGGCGGATCGAAAAGGGGACGCGGTTTCGGCAAGCAGCCGGAATCCCGCGATCTCCAGCATGAAACGCATCATCTCGTCGTAGCGGTGCGTCGCCAGCGAGGCGCCCGTCACGTGGCGGGTGGGCATCTCGGACGGGGCGGGCCGGCGCAGGTTCGGGGCCGGGTTGTAGTTGGGCGTGGTCGAGCGCTCGCTGGCAAGCGGATCCCAGCGGCTGGTGACCAGGTCGTCATGGTCCAGGTTGAACACGCTTTCCCAGTCTTTCATGGAGTCGGCGTAGAACTCGTGCACGTTGCCATCGGGGTCCGGGACGTACACGGCATGCGAAATGATGTGGTCATACAGGGCTTGGGGCGCCATGCCGGCGGCGCGCATGCGTTCGTAGGCCTGCACGAGCGCGGCCTGGTTCTCCATTTCCCAGCCCAGGTGGTTCAGGCCGGGCTGCCGGCCGCGGGTGGACTGGATCTGCACGTGGCCGTCCCGGCCATGGCGATCCTGCCCGCGCGAGATCTCGATCAATCCAAGGTCGTGATGGGTGTTGCCGTTAGACAGGAAACCGGCGCCGATGGCGCTTTCCATCCTGACACGTGCCAGGCCGCAATGCCGTTCATAGAAGGACAGGGAGGCTTCGAGATCGGAGACGTACAGGTTGACGTGACCGAGCCGACGCGGCCTGAAGGCGACTTTTTCCATGCTGGGGTCCTTGTCTCGATTGAGTGCGAAGCACCGTCTTTTTTGATTGTGTTCTGAATACAATATTTTTGTCAATGGCGATAAGAAAATCAAGAAAGGCAGATGGCATGCCAGAGATTTACTGGGTTGCTAAGGGAAAACACGAGCGTTGACGTCAAAATATTTTGTATTCAAAATCTTCAAAACGTCATCGAGAGGGAAGCATGAAAGCGGTATTTCTCGATTTGCACGGCCTGCGGACCCGCTATCTGATCGCGGGCGGCGGACCGCTGCTGATGCTCATTCATCCGGTCGGCTATCCGGCGGAGATCTTTGCCCGGAACATCGACGAACTGGCGCGCGATTACACCGTGGTCGCGCCGGATCTGCCCGGGCAGGGGCATAGCGCGGCACCCGCCGGGTGGACGGACGCGCCCCAGGTATTGATGGCGGATCAGGTGCTGGCGCTGGCCGCGCATCTGGGGTTCGACCGTCTTGCCGTCATGGGGAGTTCGCTGGGAGGCCTGGTGGCGGCCCGCGCCGCGTTGCAGGCCCCCCGGCGCGTCACGGCGCTGGTGTTGACCGGCACGGGATCGGTCTTCAATGAACCCGCCGGCCAGCCGGAGGTGCTCAAGACTGTCTACGCGAACGGCTCGCGCGCCTATGCCGAACCGTCCCTGCCATCGCTGCGCGCGCGGATCGCGAACACCTGCTTCCGCCCCCCGGCGGCCGACGACATCCTGCTGGCGCACATGACGGCCTATGCGCTGCCCGGCGCCGCCGAGGCCTACCGGGACATCATGGCCCGGCTCGTCCGCTCGATGGGCGAGGGCGAGGCCCTGGCCTTTCCCCATCTGGAAGCCATCGAGGCGCGCACGTTGGTGATCGCCGGGCGCGACGATACGCGCACCTCGCTCGCCGCCCATCGCGAAGGGGCGGCCCGCATGCGCGACGCAGCGGTTCTGTGCTTCGACGAGTGCGGCCATTTGCCGTTCCTGGAGCATCCGCGGCGGTTCAACGAAGCCGTGTCGCGCTTTCTGGCGGAAAGCGCGGCCGGTGAACGTGTCCGCGGCCGATGAACGGCGACCTGTCGCCGGCAACCACAGTGAAGAGGTTGGGATGAAAAAGAGATTGCTCGCTTGTCTGGCCGCCAGCGTGGCGGCCATGTCGCACCCGGGGCCCGCCGCGGCGGCTTATCCCGAGTGCATGGTGACCCTGGTGGTGGGCGCCGCGCCGGGATCGTCCGGCGACATGCTGGCGCGCCTGGTGGCGCAGCGGCTGACCGAGAAATGGAAACAGAGCGTCGTCGTCGAGAACCGGACCGGAGCCAGCGGACTGTTGGCGGCCAACCAGGTGCTGGGCGCGCCGCCCAACGGCTATACGCTGTACATGTCCAACGACAGTACGGCCATCAACCCGACCATGATGAAGACGCCGCCGCCCGATCCCCGCGTGGTTTTCGCCCCGATCAGCCTGCTGGCCCTGATCGACTTCAAGCTGGTCGTCAATGCCGCGACGCCGGTCCAGACCGTCCCCGAACTGATCGCCTACCTGAAAGCCGCGCCGGGCAAGTATTCCTATGCCTCGTCCGGACCGAAGACGCCGCATCATCTGATGGCTGAACTGTTCAAGCACCAGGCGCAGGTGGATGTCCTGCACGTTCCCTATCGCGGGACCGCGCCGGCGATCACCGCCGTCCTGTCGAACAGCTCGCTGTACGCGTTCTCCGGCTTTCCCGCCGTGGACGGCCAGATCAAGGCCGGGCAACTGCGGGCGCTGGCGACCACCGGCGACAAGCGCAATCCCGGCACGCCCGATCTGCCGACCGTGGGCGAGACGCTGCAAGGGTTCTCGGCCGCGTCCTGGTGGGCGATGTTCGTGCGGGCCGAGGTTCCGGCCGACATCCAGGCGAGATTGGCGGCCGACGTGGGAGGCGTCATCGCCGACCCCCTGGTCAGCCAGCGCATGCGCGACTCCGGGCTGGAGCCGGTGGGGGGCGACCCGGCTCATCTGAAGCGTTTCCTGGATGCGGAGATCGGCAAATGGGCACGCCTGCCCGAAGGCCTGATCGACAAGGATTGAAGTATCAACGAGGTTCAATCAAGGAGGAAACCATGCAGACGGCCGCGCCGCTGCGCCCGGTACCCGCCGCGGATGTCGATCCGACGGACGTGGGGCAACTGGTGCGCGAAGACCGGGTCCATGCCCGGGTGTATACCGATCCCGCCATCTTCGACATGGAGATGGAACGGATCTTCGAGCGGGCCTGGATCTTCATGGCCCATGAAAGCCAGATCCCCAACGCCGGCGATTTCGTGACCTCGCGCATAGGCCGGCATCCGGTCATCGTGGTGCGCGACGGCAAGGGGCAGGTCCACGTGCTCTACAACCGCTGCCCCCACCGCGGCGCCATCCTGTGCCGCGAGCCCGAGGGCAACGTCCATCATTTCGCCTGCCCCTACCATGGCTGGAGCTTCCGGACCAACGGCGACAACACGGGCATTCCGTTCCGCTCGGCCTATCCCGAGTCCTTCCTGAAGGACGAGAACCTGTCCATGGCCCACGTGGAGCGGGTCGAGAACTACCGCGGATTCATCTTCGCCAGCGTGGCGCGGCAGGGGCCGTCGCTGGTGGCGTTCATCGGGCCGCTCAAGGATGGCCTGGACAACCTGCTGGATCGCTCGCCCAGCGGCGAGATCGAGGTCTCGGCGGGGGTGCACCAGTACGCCTACAAGGGCAACTGGAAGATGCAGATGGAGAACGGCCTGGACGAATACCACCCGCCGTTCTCGCATGCCTCGACCGTCAAGCCCGATGGCCAGCAGGTCCAGCGCTCGTACGGCGCCAAGGGTGGATTCAAGGTACTGACCAGCAGCGATCCCAACCAGGAGAACGCGCGTTCGCACTACGACCATGGCGAGGTGCACGGCGCGCGCTACGGGCAGGCCTACCTGACCATCCCCGACGCTACGCGGCGCAGCGAACTCGACGATCCGGACTATCGGCGCCTGCTGGCCGAGCGCCATGGCGAGGAGAAGGCGCGGGCCCTGATCGAGAGCAGCAACATGAGCAACGCGGTGTTCTACCCCAGCGTGATCATGCGGGTGACCGGCAACATGCACATCCGCGTCGTGCGGCCGATTTCGGTGGGGCTGACCGAGGTGCTGGTCTGGCCCATCCAGATCAAGGGCGTGGCCGACGGCATCAACCAGGGCATCGTCCGCTACGCCAATGTCCATGTCTCGGTCAGCTCGTTCGTGCAGACCGACGACCTGGAGGTGTTCGAGCGCGTGTACGAAGGCCTGCAGGCGGGCAGGCCCGACTGGGTCATGCTGGCGCGGGGCGTGGGGCAGGATTGGGACGGGCCCTATCCGGACGAGAAAGTGGGCCTGGCGACCTGGGAAACCGGCATGCGCGCGCAATTCCGCTATTGGAAGGAACAGATGACGGAGGCCGGACGATGAACATGGCGACTTCTCCCGCGGCGGAGGCCCCATCCGCCATCCCGCTCCGGTTGTCCGCGGCGCCGGCGGCGATCGTGGCCTTGCTCATGCACGAGGCCGATCTGCTGGACGAGCGGGCCCTGGAGGCCTGGCTGGGGCTGTTCACGCAGGATGCGCTGTACTGGGTGCCGGCCGACCATGGCGACAGCGATCCGTTGCGGCGGGTCTCGCTGTTCTACGACGACCGCTCGATCATGGAGGACCGGGTGTGGCGGCTCGGACATCCGAAGATGTTCTCGCAGAATCCTCCCGCCCGGCAGGTGCGCGTGTTGTCCACGCCCATGGTCGAGGCGTGCGGCCCGGACACGATGTCGGTGCGGACCAAGTTCGTGATGTTCGAGCACCGGCTGCGCGAACAGCGCACCTTCGGCGGCGTCTACCTGCACGAGCTGGTCAGGTTGCAGGAGGAATGGATGATCCGGCGCAAGGTCGTGCACCTCGTGAATCGCGACACGGTGCTGTGGAACATCGGCGTGCCGATCTGAACATGCAAAAAGGGGCCCCGCGCGGGGCCGCCGCAAACCAAGGAGAGAAGATGGCTGAAGTCCGCTATGAGAACCCCAAGGGGACGGCCCCGGCCCAGGGGTTGTATTCGCATGCCGGCGTGGCGAACGGTGGCCGTATCGCCTTCATCGCCGGACAGCTGTCCGTGGACGCGGGCGGGGCGGTGGTGGGAAAGCACGACTTCGCCGCCCAGTTCGGGCAGGTATTCAAGAATCTCGGGGATGTGCTCGCGGGCATGGGCGTCGGCTTCGACCGGGTGGCGAAGTTCACGACCTACCTGGTCCACAGCCAGGACATCGATGCCTTCATGGTCCTGCGCAAGGAGCTGTTTCCGTCGTTGTTCAAGGATGGCGTCTATCCGCCCAACACCTTGCTGATGATCGATCGCCTGGTGAAGGAAGACTTCCTGATCGAGGTGGAGGCCGTCGCGGTGCTGGATTGAGTCCCCCGGGGGGGGCAGGCTGTCCGTTCGCCGTCCTTCGTGCATGGCGGCGAACGGACGCCAGGGTCAGGTCGCCATGCGTGCGAACGCGGAGGAGCCGGCCGCCGGCCCTTGCAGGACCGGGGGACGCGGGTTGTCGGCCTCCTCCATTTCCAGGAGCCCCGCCAGATGGACCTCTTGCACGCAATCGCACTGGCCGGTGGCGACGCGCGCCCGTGCGTACCAGGTCTTGACGTCCTGCCCCATCGCCTCCATCAGCTTGCGCCGGACATCGCGCTCCGACCAGTCCGACATCAGCCAGGCCAGCATGGCCTCGTCCAGCAGCAACCCACCCAGTTGCTCGGACGTGATATCCAGCTCCAGGCAGCGCCGGCGGGCATCGGACAGGATCGCCACCGCGCTGGCCATGCCAGTGGCGGGTCGGGTTTCACGCACAGGCTTTGAATCTTCCATCATGTTCTCCTTCAGACGGTCGCCGCGACGGTGTTGCGCAAGAAGCGGCCCGCGCCCGGCTCACCGGAGACGACACCATCCTGCATCACGATGCGGCCGCCGCAGATCGTCATCACGACGCGGCCCGAGTAAGCACGGCCGGAGTAGGGCGACCACTTGACCTTGGTGTAGCACTCTTCGTCTGTCAGGACGCCGGCGCGGGCCATGTCGATGACCGCGATGTCCGCGTCGGCGCCGGGCTGCAGGACGCCCTTGCGGGGGTGCAGCCCCAGCAGCCTTGCCGGGTTCACGGACATGGTGTCGACCAGGGTTTTCAGCGTGAGGCGTCCCTGGCTGACCAGGGTAAGCATGACCGCGCTGACGTGATCGAGCTGAGGATTGCCGAAGGGGATGCTCCAGGCGTCCTGCCATCCCGGTTCGAGTTCTTCGCGGGTGTGCGGCGCATGATCCGTGGCCAGCACGGTGACCAGCCCGCGGCCCAGGCAATCGAGCAGCGCATCGCGATGCGCCAGCGGCAACCCATAGGGCGTGGACAGCGGTCCCAGCCGGGCCATGTCTTCCTCGCCCAGCAGCATGTATTTGGGATTCACCTCGGAGGAGACCGGGACGCCTTCGCCGGCCGCCTCCTGGATCATGCGCAGGCTGCGTTCCGTGCGCACATGGAGAATGTGGGTGCGGGCGGAGGACGCGCGGCTCATTTCGATCAGCGTGGAGATCGCGGTATGGTCCCCCACGAAGTTCTCGCCGAAATACGCTTCGAGGAAATCCCGGGGGCCGGTCGTGCCGGCTGCCCAGCGTTTCCGGGATTCGTGCGTGAACAACTGCTGGTTCTGCGGATGCACGGCGCAATAGACGCCCAGGTCGCGCGCCAGCCGCAGCGTGTCGTAGAGTTCCCCGGCGTCGCCCGTGAACAGCTCGGGATCGTGGGGGTAGTGGGATTTCGGATCCGCCACCATGAAGATCTTCACCCCGATGGCGCCTTCCTCGACCATGCCCGGGATTTCGGCCAGGTTGGTCGCGCCGGCGTAGAGGGCGTAGTCGACCAGGGCGCGTTCACCGACCGAGTCGCGCTTGGCGCGGAAACGGTCGCGCGTCAGGAGGGCGGGCTTGTTGTTCGGCATGTCGACGACCGTCGTGACGCCTCCGGCCGCCGCCGCCTGGGTGCCGGTCCAGAAGTCTTCCTTGTAGGTCAGTCCCGGGTCGCGGAAATGGACGTGGGTGTCGATGAAGCCCGGCACCAGGATCTTGCCCCGCATGTCCAGGGTGCGGCGGGCGGCGGGCGCCCAACCCTCCGCGGACAGAAACGCGATGCTTCCGTCTTCGATGCCTACCGACGCTTCCACCAGATTGCCGTTCGAATAGACCGATCCGCCGACAAGTAGCAGGTCCACGACTTTGCTCATCCACTTCTCTCCAACTCAAGCGCGGGACATCGACTTGCCCGCTTATGTCACACCGGCGTTTACGCAGCCCAGGTCGCCGGATATCCTGGCTGCCGCGGCAGCGACACACGCGCCCAGACGGGCCGTGGCTTCGCCGCTCATTCGCGTTTCGGCGCCCCAGACACAAATGGCGCCTGTCACCTTGCTTTGCGCGTTGTAGATGGGCGCCGCGATTCCCCAGATGCCGGGCCGCCACTCGCCGCGATTGATGGCATACCCGTGTTCCCGCGCGTAGGCCATTTCGTCTTCCATCGCCGCCTGGCTGGTGATGGTGGACGAGGTGTAGGCCTCGAGCGGATAGGCCAGCGCCGCGGCGACCTCCGGCGAGAAAGCCAGTACGGCCTTGCCTCCGGACACCGCGTGGATCGGCACGCGGCTGCCGACCACCGTGGTAGCCCGAAGCGGCTGTGCGCTTTCCGCCTTGTCGACGCATACGACGGAAAGCTTTTCCGGAACCAGCAGTTGCACCGACTCATTGACCTGGGCACACAACTGGCGCACCACGGGCTTGGCGACGTCGATTAGGTCGAGGCTGGCCACCCTGCGCGATCCCAGTTCCCACATCTTGAGCGACAGCTGATACGCGGACGCTTCGTTCTGGCTCACATAGCCCAAGGTCAGCAGGGTACGGAGCAGGCGATGGACGTTGGCCTTGGTCATGTCCACTTCCGCGGCCAGTTCCGTCACGCCGCGCGGGCGATCCGAATTCGACAGTGTTTCCAGAATCGACAGCGCCTTGACTACGGTCTTATCCATGTTTCCCTATATCAAATGTTGATACGAGGGACATATTATTGGAATGAAAAGGTCCGGGCAAACCTCATTCCAGCTTCAGTTTGATGGCGCGCGCGACGGCTCCGAAACTCTGCACCTCGCGATCGATGGTCTTTTTCACGATTTCCGGCGTGTTCGCGTCCGTCGGGGCCTGGCCTCCCAGTTCCTGCAGGCGCTTGGCGATTTCCGGTTCGGCCAGGATCTCGTTGACCAGCGTGTTCAGGCTGTGCACCGTCGCCGAAGGGGTGGCCGCCGGCGCGAACAGGCCGAACCAGAGGTCCAGGTCCACGCCGTGTATCCCCGATTCTTCCAGCGTGGGGACGTCGGGCATGCGGGCGGACCGTTCCTTGCTCAACACCGCCAGCGGCCGCAGCTTGCCGGCGGCGAGAAAGCTCCGGGCGTCGGCGGCGCTTTGCAGGCCCCACTGGACGTCGCCGCGGACCATCGCGTAGAGCGTGTCCTGGGAGCCCTTGTAGGGGACGTGGTTGAAATGGGTGCCGGCCTGCTGGTTGATCAGTTCAGAGACCAGGTGCGAGAGCGCGCCTATGCCCGACGAGCCGTAGGACGGTGCCGGCTGCTTGTTGCGCCCGTCCGCCAGCAACTGGCCCAGGGACTGGTACGGCGAGTCCGTGCCGACCATGACCATGAACGGTGAACGGTAGGCGATCGCCACCGGGGCGAGGTCGCTGGTCTTGTATCCGACATTGGGATTGACGTTCGGGATGATCGTGATCGGACCGGTGACCGTCAGCAGCAGGGTGTAGCCATCGGCGGGCGCCTTGGCCACCAGCGCCGCGCCGATCGCGCCCCCCGCGCCGACGCGGGTCTCGACCACCACGGGCTGGCCCGTGCGTTCGGTGATCCGTTTGGAAAGCAGGCGGGCCACCGAGTCGGTGCCGCCGCCGGGGGCGAAGGGCACGACGAGACGGATCGGCTTGTTGGGAAAACCTTCCGCGTGGACGGCGGCCAGCGGTGCCGCCAACCCCCAGTACAGCACTGCCAGCTTCAAGAGATGCTTGGACACTTGCTTACTCCCTTTCTTGTCTTGGTCGTATCAATATTCAATACAACGTATAAAATGCTGATACGAATCGTAGAACAAGAAAACCGGCGTGGTCAAGCGTTCCCGCGACGGGGGCTATACTCCCCGGCGAAAAAAAGAACCGTAATACAACGGTTCCCACTGGGGGAGCAGCCATGACGGCTGGAATTTTCGCCATCGTCAGCTTGTTGACCGTGTTCGCCTCGTTCCTGTCGGGCGTGTTCGGCATGGCGGGCGGCATGGTGCTGATGGGCGCATTGCTGTTGCTGATGCCGGTCACGGCGGCCATGGTCGTGCAAAGCGTGGCCTTGCTGGCGTCGAACGCCTGGCGCGCGGTGCTGTGGCGCGCTCATACCGATTGGCGGATCGTGGGGCGGTTCGCCATGGGGGCCGCCGTCGCCTTCGCGCTGATGTTCAGCGTCCGGTTCGTTCCTAGCCGCAGCCTGGCGCTGATCGTCCTGGGGCTGAGTCCCTTCATCGCGCTGGCCGTGCCGGCCCGCCTGGCGCCTCAGGCAGAGCGGCGCATGGCCGCCGAGATATGCGGCTTCGTGTGCCAGGTCATGCACCTGCTGAGTGGCGTCACGGGGCCGCTGCTGGATATCTTCTTCGTGCGCTCGACCGGCATGGATCGCCGGACCGTGGTGGCGACGAAGGCGACCTGCCAGGTGCTGGGGCATACCTCCAAGCTGGCGTATTTCGGCGGCGCGCTGGGCGCGGCCGAACTGTCGGCGCAGTGGTGGCACTGGGGGGTGCTGATCGGATGCGCCGTCGCCGGCACGTCATTGAGCCGGGCCGTGCTGGAACGCATCACCGACGCGCAGTTCCGCCGCTGGACCCGGACGATCGTGCTGGGCATCGGAACCGTCTATCTGATCCAGGGCGTGGCTTCCATGATGTAGCCGGTGGCGCGCCGCCGTCGTCCTAGCCCGCTTCCACCATGAAGCCGTCGAAGAACCCCGCCAGTTCCGCATGGGCGTCGAGCGGCAGCACGTGGGCGACATATTGGTCGGGCCGCACGATGACCAGGCAGCCGCGCCGGCGGTCGATGCCGCGCATGTCGAAGACGTCCTGGCCGCTCTTGAGGTCGGGGCAGAATATCTTCTCGTAGTCGATCAGGCCGTAGCGTCCCTTGCGCGGCAGCAGGAAGGCAGGCATGGCTTCGAGCGCCAGCGCGCGATGGCCTTGCTGGAAAACGGCGCGCACGTCGATCACGGCGTCGGTATCGGCGCCGGCGGGGGTGTATTTCCTGACCGGCGAGTGCGTTGATTCGGCCAGGAAGCGGCACAAGCCGCCGATGGCCGAGGACGGCTCGGCGGGATCCGCGCCATCGGCGAAGGCGAACACGCGCCAGCGGCCGTCGGCCTTGACCGCGTGGCCCAGGTGCATGGGCTTGGCGTCGGCCAGGCGGATGACCGGCGCGGAGTGCAGGCGCATGCCGATGGCCAGGCCGCGCGCCAGTTCCTGGTGGGTGGGTTCGGCGCTGATGACGGACGGGTAGTAGCGGGTCTCGGTGCCGGCGGTGAAGCGGCCCTGCTTGACGAAGTAGCGCTGGAACTCGGCCGGGTCGATGCCTTCGCTGTCGTCCCTGGATGGATCCCTGGGGGCGGCGCTGAACATCTTGGCGAACTCACGATCGAAGTCGATCAGTTCCTGGGCGACGGTCTGGCGTTCCTTGGAATAGGTATGCAGGATCTGGGGCGTACTCTGGCCACGCAGGACGGAGGCGAGCTTCCAGCCCAGGTTGAAGCCGTCCTGCATCGAGACGTTCATGCCCTGGCCGGCCTTGGGGCTGTGCGTGTGACAGGCATCGCCGGCGATGAACACGCGGGGCAGGCGGGCATGCTCCTCCTGCTCGGGCACGTCGTCGAACTTGTCGCACAGGCGCTGGCCGATCTCGTACACGGACCACCACGCGACTTCCTTCACGTCCAGGGTGTAGGGGTGCAGGATGCGCCGGGCGGCGGCGATCAGGCGGTCGGAGGTGATCTGCCGGCTGGCGACGCGCTCGTTCTCGTTCAGCTTGTCGAGCTCGATGTACAGGCGCACGAGATAGCCGCCCTCGCGCGGGATGATCAGAACGCTGCCTTCGCCGGCCGAGTGGATGGCCGACTTGATGCGGATGTCGGGGAAGTCGGTCACGGCCAGCACGTCCATCACGCCCCAGGCCTGGTTGGCCGATTCGCCGCGCAGCGCGCGGCCGAGCGATTTGCGCACCACGCTGTGGGCGCCGTCGCAGCCGACCGCGAAGCGGGCGCGCACGGTTTCGATCTCGCCTTCGTGCCCGGGGTCGGCGCGTTCGAAGCGCGCCGTGACCGGATGGCTGGGCACGCCGCCGGCAGGGGGGTCCGCGACGGCCAGGTCCAGCAGGCGGCGCGAGTAGTGGGGCTGGAGCCGGGACGGCGCATTGCGCATGGCGTCCAGGTAGAAGTCGTGGACGCGGGCCTGGTTCAGGATCACATGGGGGAACTCGGAAAGCCCGTCTTCGGTGTCCTGGATGCGGCCGCTGCGGACGATGTGGTCGCGCTGGCTGTCGTCCGGTTTCCAGAAGGAGGTCTCGTTGACCCAATAGGCTTCTTTCAGCACCCGCTGGCTGAAGTCGAAGGCCTCGAACATTTCGACCGTGCGGCAGGCAATGCCGTCGGCCTGTCCCAGTTGCAGCGGGCCGGGTTTTTGTTCGACGATGCAGGTCTTGATGTCGGGAAAGGCCGCCAGTTGCGTGGCCAGGGTCAGTCCGGTGGGGCCGCTGCCCACGATCAGGATATCGACCTCCCCGGGCAGCGCGTCGATGCGCGGGCCCGCGGCTTGTCCAACGGGCTCGGAGATCCCGGGGTCGCCGGGTTTGAACCCGTTCAGATGGAATTGCATGGCATGTCGGATCCGGCAAGATGACCGTGCCATTATCTCAGCTATCCATGGCGCCGGGCGCCCCCGCCGGCACGGGGGAGGGGCCTCCCCCCGGGGCGGTTTCGTATAGACTGGGCAGCGGCGCAAGATCTTTCCTACGGCTCCCGACATCCACAGGAAAACCATGACCCACAACGACATCCAGCTCCTGGTGGCCGCCTTGATCAGCGTGCTGGCGCTGGTCGGACTCATCGTGTCGCGGCTGCGGCTGCACCCCCTGCTGGCCCTGCTGGTGGTGTGCGTGGGCGTGGGGTTCGCCACCGGCATGTCGCCCGACACCCTGGTCAAGGCCATCACCAACGGGGCGGGCAAGACCCTCGGGGCGGTGGGCGTCGTCATCGCCCTGGGCGCGATGCTGGGCAAGGTCCTGGCGGACACGGGCGTCACGGACGGGCTGGCCGGGGTCATCCTGGAGAAGGCCTCGCCATCCAGCATCCCGTGGGCCATGGCGCTGGTGGCCTTCATCGTCGGCATCCCGATGTTCTTCGAGGTGGGGCTGGTGGTGCTGCTGCCGCTGATCTTCAGCGTTGCGCGCAAGTTGGAGGAGCGCAAGGCCATCAACGGCTCCGCCTATGTCTACGTGGGGGTGCCGGTGATCGCCGCGCTGGCGTCCATGCATGGCATGGTGCCGCCGCACCCCGGGCCGTTGACCGCCATCGCCACGCTCAAGACCAGCGTGGGCGCCACCATGATCTACGGCTTCATTGCGGCGATTCCTTCCATTGTGCTGGGCGGCCCGGTCTACGCCCGCTTCATCGCGCCGCGGCTGGCGGTGCGTCCGGACCAGGCGCTGGTGGACCAGTTCTCGGTGGGCCGGGCGGATCCCGGGCGCCCGGTCGGGATCGGGCTGGGGGTGCTGGTGGCCTTGTTGCCGGCCATCCTGATGCTGGTGCATGCGCTGGCCGAAATGCTGGTGCCCAAGGCCTCGTTCGCGTTCAAGCTGGCGGCCTTCCTGGGCAATCCCATCATCGCGATGCTGATCGGCGTGCTGTTCGCGGCCATCGTGCTCGTCTACGCGCGGCAGGGGGATGCCGAGAAGCTGCGCGATTCCCTGGGGGCCAGCCTGAAGCCGGTGGCGGGCATCCTGCTCATCATCGCGGGCGGCGGGGCGTTCCAGCAGGTGCTGACCGATGCCAGGGTGGGCGATGCCATCGTGCACCTGACCCAGGCCTTTTCGCTGCCGCCGCTGGCGCTGGGCTGGATGATCTCCATGCTGCTCTCGGTGTCCACCGGCTCGGCCACGGTGGGTATCGTGGGCGCCGCGGGCCTGCTGGCGCCCCTGGCCGGCGCGGACCCCACCCTGAACCTGCCGCTGTTGGCCCTGTCGATCGGCTGCGGTTCGCTGTTCTTCAACTACGCGAACCATGCCGGCTACTGGATGGTGAAGGAGTCCTTCGGCATGAGCATGGGCGAGGCCACGAAGACGATTTCCGTGGTGCAGTCCATCGTGGCCGTGGTCGGCCTGGTCATGGTGCTGCTGATGAACCTGCTGCCGCCGCTGGCGTAGCGCGGCGGTTTTCCCGCTTTACGTCTTGCGCCGCAGGACGATGGGCTTGCCGCCATAGGCGCGCTTGCTCATCCAGGCGGCCAGCGCCGCGTCCAGGTAGTCGGCGTGGCCGGGGAACCATTGGAACAAGTGCAGGGCGAAGTCGTGCACCAGCGCCACGTCGGCCTGGCCGCTCAGGAACAGTTCGCGCACCTCGCGGGTGGATTTCATCACGGCTTCGTGTTCCTGCACGTGGCAGTCGGACGGCGGAAATTCGGTGGTGCGCATCCACTCTTCTTCCTGGCCGAAGTGCGCTTTCACGTGTTCCTCGAACGCGTCCAGCGCGGCGGGCGCGGAATCCTGGGTACAGGTCAGCAGGCGGAACGCGACGTCGTAGAACTCCTTGTGCGACTCGTCCATGGGGTGGAAGCCGAGCAGCCGGGCATCGGACCAAAGGAAACTGGTGTCGCTTTCCGGGCGAGGGGCGCTGTCGTCGCGCAAAGTCGGTTCTTGCTTCATGGGTCTTCTGGGTTATATCGACAAGCAGGTGAACATGGTACCCCGCTTTTGCGGGGGGCCCTTGTCCGCACGGACCTCCGGCCAGCGGGCCATGCGCGGATGACGCCAGCGGTCACATCGAGACCGCCACGCGTTCGAACAGGGTGGACAGATGGGCCGCCGCCGGCGTCAAGGGCACGCCGGCGCGAGAGATCTGCACGATGTCGGGGCCCTCGATATGTTCGCGCACGGGTATGGATTCGATCACGCCATCGAACAGCCGGGCCTGCAGCCACTGCCGCGGCAGCATGGCCAGCGCGTCGGTAGAGCTGAGCAGCGCGGCGACGCCCACCATCGATTCGGCCTGGGTCATGGGCACGGGCGGGGGCAGGCCCTGGCTGGCGAAGGCATCCTCGAATTCCGCCTCGACCCGTTCGCGCACACCGGTCAGTATCCAGTCCTCGCCGACCAGCTCCGCCAGGCTCGTGGCATGGCGCCGGGGATGGCCCTTGCGGCCCACGACCACCCGGTCGTTGTGGAACAGCAGATCCACCTTGTAGCCATCGCCGATGGCGCGCGCGGGCCGGGGGCCGATGAAGAAATCCAGGGTGCCGTCCTGCAAGCGGCCTTCCAGCATGGAGAAGAAGCCTTCCACCATGCGCAGCCGCACACCCGGATATTTCTTGCGGAAACCCTGGTGCGCCTGGGCCGCCATGGCCAGCCAGACCGCGCTGGACAGGCCGACGGTGACGGTGCCCGAGGGGGTGCCCAGCAACTGCGCGACTTCCTCGCGGCCGCGCTGGAGTTCGGCCATGGCGGCGTGCGCGCGGCCATAGAAGGCCTGGCCGATGGGGGTCAGGACCACCCCGCGCGCGTGTCTTTCGAGCAGGGGGGTGCCCAGTTCGCCTTCCAGTTCGCGCAGGCTGCGGGTCAGGGCGGGCTGGGCCAGGCCCAATGCCCGCGCGGCGCCGCGCACGCTGTGCGCGTCGGCGATGGCGACGAAGTCACGTAGATGATGCAGTTTCATGTCGATAACGCCCAGGTATCGATGGGAGGATTTTGCCATCTTTCTGTTAGCGCTGTCCTTACCTAGACTCGTCTCCCACAACAAGCACCACAACAATCCCACGGAGACCCATGATGATGACCCTACCCAGATTCGCGGCGGCCCTGCTCTGTGCCTTGGCATGGCAGCCAATGACTGCCGGCGCGGCGCAGCCCGACGCCTTTCCTTCCCGGCCGGTGCGGCTGCTGAGCCCGTTCCCGGCGGGCAGCGGACCCGACGCCGTGGCCCGCATGGTGGGCGAGCAGGTGTCCAAGGACTGGGGCCAGCCCGTCGTGGTGGAACCCCGGCCGGGCGGCAACGGCTTCATCTCGATGGAAGCCGTGCGCCGCGCGGCCGCCACCGGCTACGACCTGGGCGTCGTCGACGTGGGCCACATGGCCATCAATCCCAGCCTGTTCCGCAAGCTGCCCTACGACCCCGTCAAGGACTATGTCCCGGTCGGCGGACTGTATCGGACGTCGTTCTTCGTGGTGGTTTCCGGGGGCAGCCCGATCAAGTCGGTGTCCGAGCTGGTCGCGGCGGCGCAGGCCTCGCCGGGCAAGGTGACGTACGGTTCGTGGGCGGTCGGCAGTCCCGGCCACCTGGGCGCCGCGCAGGTGGAGGCGGCCACGGGCACGCAGATGCTGCACGTGCCGTTCAAGGACACCGCGCAACTGTATGCGGCCGTGGCCAACGGCGATGTGACCTGGGCGCTGGGCTCCTATGCCACCGCCGGCGCCTTGATCCAGGCCGGCAAACTGCGGGTGCTGGCGGTGGCCGACGGGCAGCGTTCGTCGGCGCTGCCCGAGGTGCCCACGCTGGAAGAGGCGGGCGGCCCGCGCGGCGTGGATGCCTCCACCTGGGTTGCCCTGGTGGCGCCGGCCGGCACGCCGGCCGAACGGGTGGACGCGATCTCGCGCGCGGTGCGCGCGGCGCTGGAGGTGCCCGAGATCAAGACCAAGATGGCCACGTTCGGATTCGTGCCCGCAGCCGTTCCCGGCACGGCCGTGTCCGAGTGGATGCGCAAGGACACGCCCCGCTATGCCGAGATGGTGCGGCGCACGGGGGCGACGACGGACTGAAGGACGCCTCATCGTGAACACCATGCAGACAGAAGTCGCCATCGTCGGCGGCGGCCCGGCCGGCCTGATGCTGGCCATCGAACTCGGGTGCCGGGATATCCCCTGCGTGCTCCTGGAAGAGGATGCCGATCCGCCGGCCTTTCCCAAGGCCAACGCGACCTCGGCCCGGACCATGGAGCACTATCGCCGGCGCGGTTTTTCCGACGAGATCCGGGCCCTGGGCCTGCCGTTGGACTATCCCCAGGACGTGGTCTATTGCACACAGCTGGCGGAGCACGAACTGGCGCGTTTCCGGATCCCGAGCCGCGGTGACGCGGCGCGGCGCGGCGAGGCCGGATCGGGCGATACCGGGGACTACGGCAGCGATGCGTGGCCCACGCCCGAGCTGCCGCACCGGGTGCAGCAGATGCTGATCGAGCCGGTGCTGCGCAGGCGCGCGGCGGTGTATCCGAGCGTGCGGCTGTGCCTGGGCCAGCGCGCGGTGGCCGTGGAGCAGGACGAACAGGGTGTCACCGCCATGGTCGAGCCTGAAGGCGGAGGTCCGGCGTGGCGGCTGTCGGCGCGCTATCTCGTCGGATGCGACGGCCCCCGCAGCCTGGTGCGCAAGTCGCTGGGCGTGGGGTACTCCGGACAGGGCAGCGAGCAGCGCGATTTTTTCGGCGGCCAGATGCTGTCCATCTACTTCCGGTCCAGGCGGCTCTACGACGCGATCGGCAAGCAGCCCGCCTGGCAATACTGGGCCGTGAACGCGCGCCAGCGCGGGCTCCTGATCGCCGTGGACGGCATCGAGACCTTCCTGCTGGCCGTCCAACTCGCCCCCGGGCAGTCGCCCGGCGACATCGATCCGGTCGCCACCGCGCATGCCGTGGTGGGCAGGGAGTTCGACTTCGAGCTGATCGACCGCCTGCCGTGGGTGGCCGGCTACACGCTGGTGGCGGACAGGATGGGCGCGGGCCGGGTGTTCCTGGCGGGCGATGCCGCCCACCTTTTCACCCCCACCGGAGGGATGGGCTACAACACCTCGATCGACGACGTGGTGAACCTGGGCTGGAAACTGGCGGCGGTGATCCGCGGCGAAGCACCGCCCGCGCTGCTGGACAGCTACGAGCGCGAGCGCCGGCCCATGGCGCTGCGCAATACGGCCTTCGCGCGCCGCATGGCGGACAGCATCGGCAATCTGCGCGCCGGCGCGGACATCGAGGCGGCCGGCGAGGCCGGCGCCCGGGCGCGGGCGGAACTCGGCCGCCAGCTCGCCGCGCACGTGGCCAGCGAGTTCAACATCCCGGGCCTGCAACTGGGCGTACGCTACCTGGACAGTCCCATCGTCGCGGCCGAGTCCGGCCCCGCTTCCCACGACGATCCGAATCGCTACGAACCCCTGGCCTTGCCGGGATCGCGCGCGCCGCATGCCATCGTGCGGGGCAAGGTGTTGTTCGACCTGTTCGGGCGCGATTTCACGCTGCTTGCCTTCGGCGCGCTGCCGGCGTCCGAGCGCGAGGCGTGGCGCGCGGCGGCGGACGAGTGCGGCATCGGCCTGGAGGTGCTGGAGGTCGACGATGCCGCCGTTCGCGTGCTTTATGGCGCGGAGCGCGTATTGATCCGGCCGGATCACCATATCGCCTGGCGGGGAATCGCGGGGGCCGATGCGCGGCCGCTGCTGGCGGGGGCCCTGGGCAGGGCGCGGATGCGCTGACCGCCGGCGCGGACATCACGGCGCGAACGCGTCGTCCTCGACGGCTTCGCGTATTTCCTCGGCCAGGGCCAGCAGCGGGGCCGCCAGGGACCGGGCGGTGCTGGCCAGCGGCTCGCTGGTCGAGGTGCTGACATTGAGCGCGTAGACGTCGTGGCCGATGCGCAGCGGCGTCGCCACCGCCACCACCTCCGGCTGCCACGCCGCGGCGCAATAGCCCCGCGCGCGCACGCTGTTGCCCGCTTCGCCGATTTCCCGGGCCAGGGCCGGCCAGTTCCGGCCACGCCGCCGCTTGAACGCTTCCAGCAAGGGTTTGAGCTGCGCCTCGCTCAGCGTCGCCAGATACGCGCGTCCCAGCGAGGTCAGCTCCATGGGCACGCGCTGTCCCGAGACGACGTGCCGCAAGGCCGCGCGGCGCGCATAGCGTATCGATTCCAGGTAGACCATGTCGTCGCGGTCCGGCGCCGCCAGTCCCACGTTGATCCGCTTCGCCTCGGCCAGGGCCCGCATCCGGGGCGCGGCCAGTTGCAGCACGCGCGACCCGGTGCGCATCGCATGCGCCAGGCTGAGCACGGCGGGGGCGAGCCGGTAGGCCCGGCTGTTGCCGTCGAACTGGAGCAGGCCGGTGCGGACCAGTGTCTGGGTGAGCCGGCTGACGGTGGATTTCGACAGTCCGCTGCGTTCGGCCAGTTCCGTGTTGCCCAATGTGGCCGACCCCGGGCGGAATGCCCGCAGGATTTCGGCGCCCCGTTCGAGCGAGCGGTTGGTGGGCGATCGTCCTGGTTTGCGTGGACCTTCCACGGGTTGTCTCCGTTGGCGCGCTCGGCATCGATGGAAATTTTGTTCCACTCCTTGGAATTTCGCAAATGCGCGTCGAGGGCATCGCGCCTAACCTTTCGCCCTGGCAGGCAAGCCTTGCCGACGAGAACGATCCACCCGGCGCGAACGCCGAGGTCCTACAGGAGACGACGATGTCCGATTCAACCAGGAGCATGGCGGCGCGCCGCCATGTGCTGGGACTGCTGGCCGGCATGTTGCTGGCCGGCAATGCCGCGTGGGCGGCCTATCCCGAACGCCCCATCCGCCTGATCGTGCCGTTCTCGCCGGGCGGTGGAACGGACCTGATCGCGCGCACGCTGGGCGCGGAGATGGGCAAGGACCTGGGCAAGCCCATCGTCGTGGAGAACAAGCCCGGCGCCGGCACGATGATAGGCACCGATGCGGTCGCCAAGAGTCCGGCCGATGGCTACACCATCCTGATCGCCTCGTTCGCCCATGCGGTCAATCCCAGTCTCCAGCCCAGGCTGCCGTACTCGCACGAGACGGCGTTCGCGCCGGTCATCCTGATCGGCGCGGGCCCCAACGTGCTGGTCGTCCGTGCCGAGAGCCCCTACAAGACGATGGCGGACCTGTTGGCGGCCGCCAAGGCCAATCCGGGCAAACTGACCTATGCATCGCAGGGCATCGGGACCTCCGCCCACCTGGCCGGCGAGATGTTCAGCAACCTGGCCAAGGTGGAGCTGACCCACGTGCCCTACAAGGGGGCGGGTCCGGCGATCACGGACGTGCTGGGTGGGCAGGTGGACATGATGTTCGGCACGGCGGCGGCCACGTCGGGCTATGTGGAAAGCGGACGGTTCCGCGCCCTGGGCGTGACGAGCGCCAAGCCTTCTCCTTCCTTCGAGGGCGTGGCGCCGATCGGGGACACCGTGCCCGGCTACGTGGTCGAGAGCTGGTACGGGTTGTACGTGCCGGCCGGAACGCCCGCCGAGATCGTCGATCGCCTGAACAAGGCGGCCAGGGGCGCGGCGCGAAGCGCGGAGTTCCGGGAGAAGGTCGAGAAGGAAGGGCTGGGCATCCGCGCGGGCGATCCGGCCGAACTCGATGCCTACGTGGCGGCGGAAGAGAAGCGCTGGCGCAAGGTCGTCCGGGAAAACCATCTCAAGCCCAATTGAGCGGCCGCGCGCTGCATGCAAGGATGCGGGAATCACCATGACTTATTCATTGATATCGATGCGGGTCGAAGACTCGATCGCGACGCTGACGCTGAACCGGCCCGAGAAACGCAATGCGATCAGCGACGCCATGCGCACCGAACTGATCGATGTGCTGGAGCACGTCGCGGCCGACCGAGGCATTCGCGCGCTGGTGCTGACCGGCGCCGGCAAGGGCTTCTGCGCGGGAGGCGACATCGCCGGCATGGAGCGGCGCATGAATGCCCCCACGGGCGAGATCGCCTTCAACGGCTGGCACCGCCAGCAGCTGGTGCACCACGCCCAGGCCTTGCTGCACACCATGCCCAAGCCGACCATCGCCGCCGTCAACGGCGCGGCGTCGGGGCTGGGGGCCGATACCGCCCTGGCGTGCGACTTCATCGTCGCCAGCGAATGGGCGAGCTTCTCGTGGTCCTACATTCATCGCGGCATCGTGCCGGACGGCGGCGGCATGTATTTCCTGCCCCGCCGCGTGGGCCTGCCGATGGCCAAGGCCCTGATCTTCAGCGGGCGCAAGGTGGATGTGGACGAGGCGGCAAGCCTGGGCATCGTCGACAGGCGGGCCTCGGCCGAGACCCTGGTGGCCGAGGCCCAGGCCTGGGCGGCGGAGCTGAGCCGGGGGTCGGCGACGGCGCTGGCGTTGAGCAAGACCATCCTCAACCAGGCCTTCGAACTGCCGGCCGCGCAGGTCTTCGCCCAGGGCAGCCAGGCCCAGGGCATCTGCTACACCAGCAGCGAGCACCGCGAGGCCGTGATGGCTTTCCTGGACAAGGCGGCGGGCGGGTCCCGGGGGCAGGCTTGATGGACGCCATCTCCCGTCTTCTCAATCCGCGCAGCGTCGCGGTGGTCGGGGCCTCGGCCGACGCGGGCAAGACCGCTGGCCGTCCCGTTTCCTATCTGCTCAAGCACGGATACCGGGGGCGCATCCTGCCGGTGAATCCGAAGGCGAGCCATATCGGCGAGCTGCCTTGCTACGCCGAGGTGGCGGCCTTGCCCGAGGTGCCCGACGTGGGCATCGTCCTGCTGGGCGCGGAGCGGGCGCACCTGGCCGTGCGCGAGCTGGCGGCCCGCGGTACCGCCGCGGCCATCGTGCTGGCCAGCGGCTACACCGAGACCGGCGGCGAGGGCGCGCGCCGGCAGGAGCAGTTGCTGGCGGCGGCGGGCGGCATGCGCATTCTCGGCCCGAACACCATCGGACTGGTCAACCTGACCGACCGCATCGTGTTGTCGGCCAGCGGCGCGCTGGAGATGGAGGACTTCGAGGTGGGGCCGGTCGGCGTGGTCTCGCAGAGCGGGGGGATCCTGGGGGCGCTGCTGTCGCGGGCCAACGCGCGGGGCATCGGGCTGTCGAAGCTGGTATCGACCAGCAACGAGGCCGACCTGGACCTGGCCGATTTCGTCGACCATCTGGCCGGCGACGACGCGACGCGCGTGATCGCCCTGTACGTGGAGACGATCAGGCGTCCGGAGAAATTCCGGGCGGCCGCGATGAAGGCCGCGCGCGCCGGCAAGCCCGTGGTCGCGTTCAAGATCGGCCGTTCCGAGGCGGGCGCGCGGGCCGCCATCTCGCACACGGGAGCGATGGCGGGAGCCGACCGGATGTACGACGCCTTCTTCAGGCAGGTGGGCGTGATACGCGCCCGGACTTTCGACGAGCTGCTGGACATTCCTTCGGCGCTGGCCACGGGGCGGCGCCTGGCGGGCAGGCGCGTGGCCATACTGACCTCGACAGGCGGGGCGGGAACGCTGGTGTCCGACGAACTGGGCATGGCGGGTTTCGAGGCGCCGCCGCCCGACGGTCCGACCGCCGAGGCGCTGCGCGCATTGCAGACGGGCGACCACGCGGTCTTGGACCGCAATCCCATCGACGTTACGCTGGCCGGCCTGAAGCCGGATCTCCTGAAGGGGGCGATCCGGGTATTGCAGGGCAGTCCGAGCTACGATGCCCTGGTCGTCATCGCCGGTTCGTCCAGTCTGGCCATGCCGGAGTTGATGGCGGGCGCCATCCGCGACTGCCTGGCCGATTCGCCCAAGCCCGTGATCGGCTTCGTGAGCCCGCATGCGCCCGAGGTGGCGCGCGCGCTGACCCGGCATGGCGTGCCCGCGTTCGCCGCCGCCGAGGGCTGTGCCGCCGCGCTGCGTGGCATGTCGGAGGCCGGCGCGCGGGACGGCGGGGAGGCGGACGAAGGCGGCCTGCCACCCGGCACGGTCGAGGGCCTGCCCCGCGGATCCCTGGACGAGCACGAGGCCAAGCGCCTGTTCGCCCGGTTCGGCATTCCGTGCGTGCGGGAGTCGGTCGTGGACGGGCCCGCGCAAGCGGAGCGGGTGGCCCGCGAACTGGGCGGACGCGTGGTGCTCAAGATGCTTTCCGCCGCCATCACGCACAAGAGCGACGTGGGCGGCGTGGCGGTCGACCTGGCGCCGGAGGCCGTGGGAGCGCGCCTGGCGTCCATGGCGCGGGAAGTCGAATCTCGTGCCGGCATCCGGCCCGAGCGCTATCTGGTCCAGGAGATGGTGGGACCGGGCGTGGAACTGATCCTGGGCATGCGCCGGGATGCGCTGGGGTACGCCATTCTCCTGGGCATGGGGGGCATCGCTGCCGAGCTTTTCAACGACACGAGCCTGCGCATGCCGAGGCCGGGCAGGGCCCTGGACCGGCGGGAGGCCGCCGACATGGTGCGCGAGCTGAAAGGCTGGCCGCTGCTGGATGGGTTCCGGGGCCGGCCGCCGGCCGACGTGGAGGGCCTGGTGGACGCGATCGTGGCGTTCTCGGAGATGGCCGCGCAACTGGGGGACAGGCTGGTCGAAGCCGAGATCAACCCCGTGTTCGTGCTGCCGCGCGGGCAGGGGGTGCGGGCCGCCGACGGGGTGGCCGTCCTGGCTTGACGGGGGCCACAAGCGACGTGCCGATCGTATCGACCGGCACGCATGCCGGATCAGGCCTCGGTGTTGTGGATGAAGTCCGGCGGCACGTCCGGTCCCCATTGATACAGGCTGTCCGCGGGCGGGAAATCCCCCGAGGGCCATGCATGTCCGGCCGAGATGTAGTCGATGTCGGCCGAGAACTCGCAGTACGAGCCCCATGGGTCGCGCACGTAGTGGAAAAAATTCGATCCCAGCACGTGCCGTCCCGTCCCCCATCCGCGCGTGTAGCCCGCGGCGGCCATCTGCGCCGCGCCCTGGCCGACCTGGTCGATGCTGGCCACGTCCCAGGCCGCGTGGTGCCAGCCGCGCGCCGAACTGCGCGCGAAGGCGACCAGATGGTGATCGCAGCCGTGCGGGGCGTGGGTGAAGGCGATGCCTTCGCCGGACCGGTCGGACAACCTCAGGCCCAGCGTTTCTTCATAGAAGGCCAGCGCGCGCGAGACGTCGGGCGTGAACAGCAGCACGTGGGACAGGCGGCGCGGGCGGACCTGCGCGACCTGGCTGCGGAAGCGGGCGCCGCGCGCGTCGGCCCCCACGTGGACGTTGTCGAGCGGGCTCTTGGCGTCCGGCGTGATCTTGGGGCCGGCCTTGACCTGGATCAGGTTGCCGTCCACGTCGTGGAACCAGACGCCTTCGGCGGTGGCGCGCGGCGCGTCGGCGGTCATCGCGACACCGGCCTGGTCCAGGCGGGCGCGGATGGCCGCCAGGTCGTCGGCATGGCAATTGAAGCTGAGATAGGCCAGCGCCTTGCGCGGGCCCGCGTGGATGCGCGCCGAGACGTGTCCGTCCCGTGCCCGCAGCGCCAGGCCATCGCCTTCGCTTTCTACCGCGAGGCCGAAGGCTTCGTGGAAATGGCGGGCCACGGCCAGGTCCGGTACCGTCAGCGCGTAGTGGTCGATGGAATGCACCGCGGCTTGCCGGGCGCCCGCGCCATGCTGGGTCTGTGTGCTCATGAGTCTCCTCCGTCGTGCGGCCGTGGCCGGACGTTCAGGCTTCGTCGGTGATCGGGTTGCGCAGGGGGGCAAAGCCGGTCACCGATACCTCGCAGACGTCGCCGGCGCGCATCAGCAGCTTGGGCGTGCGGGCCCAGCCTATGCCGGCGGGGGTGCCGGTGACGATGACGTCGCTGGGTTCCAGCGTGATCGCTTCGCTGATGACGCTGATCAGCGTGGGGATGTCGAAGATCATGTCGTCGGTGCTGGCCGATTGGACCACTTCGCCGTTCAGGCGGGTTTCCAGGCGCAGGCCGCGCGCCGCGGGCGGCACTTCGCTGGCGGTGACGAGTTCCGGGCCGAAGGCGCCGGTGGCGTCGAAGTTCTTGCCCACCGTCCATTGCGGGGACAGGAACTGGTATTCGCGCACGGAGCCGTCGTTGAACAAGGCATAGCCGGCGATGCAGTCGAGCGCGTCTTGCTTCCTGATGTGCCGGCCGCCACGCTTGAGCACCACCGCCAGCTCGCCCTCGAAGTCCAGGGAGTCGGACACGCGCGGGCGGACGATGGGCTGGCCGTGGCCGACCAGGCTGGTGTCGTAGCGCGGAAAGATGGTGGGGTAGGCGGGCTGCTCGTACTTGCTTTCCTTGGTGTGGTCCGCGTAGTTGAGCCCGATGCAGAAGATCTTGGCGGGATGTTCGACGATGGGCAGGTAGGCGACGTCGGCCTCGTCCAGCAGCTTGCCGCCGCCGCGGGTGCTGGCGTACGTTTCGAGGTCGGTGCCGGCGGCCAGCAGGGATTCGATCGATTCCTCGCCCAGGATCCGGATCTTGTTGCCCTCGCGGGTGCCGAGGTAGGGGGTGCCGTCGTGGAGGAAGCGGACGTAGCGCATCGGGGATTCCTGTCTCTATTGTGGGGGCGCGCGGGAAGAATGAGCGCGCCCTTGTGCCCGATGCAAGCGTAAGGGGGTGAAGCGATGGAGAAAAGATGGCGGGTTTGCCCCACCGATACCTGACAGGTATAGGTCGGCGGGGCAGGGATCCCGGAGGAAGCGCGGTTTACAGTCCCCGTGCCTTCAGTTGAGCATCCAGGCGCGGATAGACCCGGCGCGCGTTCAGTTCGAACACCTTGCGCTTGTCTTCGGCCGGGATGTCCAGCGCATCGATGTAGCGCTTGGTGTCATCGAAGTAGAAACCCGTCTGCGGATCGATGCCGCGCACCGCGCCCACCATTTCCGAGCCGAACAGGATGTTGTCGACGTCGATGACCTCGAACATCAGGTCGATGCCGGGTTGGTGGTACACGCAGGTGTCGAAGTAGACGTTCTTCATTACGTGCTCGGCCAGCGGCGGGCGCTTGAGCATGTCGGCCAGCCCGCGGTAGCGGCCCCAGTGGTAGGGCACGGCGCCGCCGCCATGGGGGATGATGAAGCGCAGCGTCGGGAAGTCGCGGAACAGGTCGCCTTCGATGAATTGCATGAAGGCGATGGTGTCGGCGGCCAGGTAGTAGGCGCCGGTGGCGTGCATCGCGCAGTTGCACGAGCCCGAGACGTGGATCATGGCCGGCACGTCCAGTTCGACCATCTTCTCGAAGAACGGATACCACGAGCGGTCGGTCAGCGGCGGGGCGCTGAAGCTGCCGCCCGAGGGGTCGGGGTTGAGGTTGCAGCCGACGAAGCCCAGCTCGGTCACGCAGCGCTCGAGCTCGGCGATGGAGCTGGCGATGGACACGCCGGGAGACTGCGGAAGCTGGCAGACGCCGATGAAGGTCTCGGGGTACAGGTCGATGACGCGCTTGATCAGGTCGTTCGAACGGCGGGCCCAGACCTGGCTGACGTTCTCGTTGCCGACGTGGGGCTCCATGGCGGAGGCGCGGGGCGAGAAAATGGTCATGTCGGCGCCGCGTTCGCGCAAGAGGCGCAACTGGTTCTGCTCGATGGTCTCGCGGATCTGGTCGTCGGAGATATCGGGATAGGCCGGGTCGATGTCGCCGCCGGCCTTGAAGTTGGCCTTCTGCTGGTCGCGCCATTGGTTGTGGGCGGCGGGCGAGGTCGTGTAGTGACCGTGGCAATCGATGATCATGCTGCGCAATTCCTGTGTGACGAAGGATGGCGTCGGCCGCGGCCGCGGGGCCATCGATGGGGGAGAATCAGGACGGCGCGGGGCCGCCTACGCAACGCGCAATTGTAGCCGCTTGCCCCCGGGCGATACCCGCTGTTTTCCGCATTTCTGCTTTTCGTGTTTGAGCGATTGGGCGTGTGTGGGAGATCGTTTCAGCGCCGCGCCACCAGGGCCACGCGCAGTCGTTCGCGTTCCTCGGATGCGGCCTCGACCAGATAGCGGATGTCGCCCGCAACGGCGGCGGCCACGGGCAGTCCGTCGCGGTAGAGCACACGGTTGCCCGCCAGCGCGGGAATCTTTTCCCCAGGTAGCAGCGTGCCGGCCAGGTTCAGCGGATCGGCCGCCGAGACACAGGCCAGTACGCCGCCCACGTCGCGGCGCCGGATGCCGCGCAGCAGCGGGATGGCCTCGGGCAGCGCGAACTGTTCGCCCGCCAGGCCGGCCACGAAGCGGCCGCCCCGCACGTCGCCGCGGGCCTCCAGGCGGTGGAGTACGGGCAGCAGTTCGCGCCACGGCGGCAGCCAGTGGGCCTCGCGTTCCAGCAGGCGCCAGAACACGACGCCGTAGCGGCGCAAGAGGACCTGGGCGATGTGCTCCAGAACCTGCGGATCCGTGCGCTGGCGCTTGCCGGGTGCCACGGGTGCGGGGGCGGCGGACCGGCGCAGCAGCGCCCAGCGGCCGGCCTGGTCCATCTGGTTCAGGGCCGCGCCGTGGCGCGAGCGCCGCCGCTGGTGGGCGGTGCGCTGGGACGCGGGGACCAGCAACGCGCGCAGGCCGGCGTAGCTGTCGGCGTTGGCGGCACCCGCCGCGACCAGTTCGCCCAGCGCGGTCTCCAGTTCGTTGGGCAGCAGGCGAGTGTCGCCCAGCAGTTCGTCGAAGAACATCGCGCCATGGCTGGCCAGCGCGTCATGGACCCGCCGCGCGCGCGGCGACAGCTCGGCCTGGTGGTCCGGCGGCACCAGCGCCTGCCAGGGGCCCAGATGGCGTCGCGGCAGCAGCACCATGGGGGTGGCGCGCACCGGGCTAGCCGCGGCCTTGCCCTGACCGGCCAGGCGCATCCAGACCGCCTTGCCGGCCTGGCTCAGGTCGTCCAGCCAGCCGGGGGAATAGGCCTCCAGCCGCGCCGGCAGGATGTCCGCTTCCCAGGCGCCGGCGGCGGCCTCGTAGCCCTCCAACTGGTCGATGATCTGCGGCAGCGAGCCGGGTCCGTGCAGCCGGGCCTCCGGCGCGACGTGCTGCCATTCCAGCAGGAAGCGCATGAAGTCCTGCCGTTCGACCGGCTCGATCTCGCGGCGCAGGCGCTTGATGGTGTAGCGGTGGATACGGGCCAGCAGGTGCCGTTCGCACCATTCTTCTCCCCGCGCCTGCGGATGGAAGCGGCCGCGCATGACATAGCCCTCGGCTTCCAGCCGGGCAAGCGCCACGGCCACGTCGGCCTCGGGCAGCAGGAGATCCGCGGCGATGCGCGGCAGTTCGAGCGGCCCGAATCCGGTCAGCCGCGCGCGTACGACTTCGACCAGGGCGGTGTCGGCCTCCCACGGTTCGTCGCAGCCGGCGGGCAGGGCGATTTCCGGTTCGGCGCAGGCGCCGGGATACAGGGCGCGCACGCAGGCCATGCGTTCGACCGGCACCCACAGGGCCGCGTCCGGTCCCACGCGCAGTTGCGCTGCCCGGCCTTCCCGCGCCAGCGTGGCAAGCCAGTCCCGCCAGCCGTCGTTGGCGGCTGCCTCCGCCGCGGTCACGCAGGCCAGGCTCGCCAGGGCTTCCTGCATTTCATCGGCGCCGCGCACTTCCGGCCAGGCTTCGGCGGCCACCGCCGCGATGGCGCCGGCGTCCAGCGCCCCCAGGTCGTCCGCCGACTCCGGATCCGTCCAGCGGCGCGCCATCACGGCCTGCGTGCGGCGCTCCTCCAGCGGCGCGTCGTCCAGGAAGGCGTAGGGCCGCGCGCTCAGTATCTCCATGGCCAGCGGCGACGGGGTGGGCAGGTCGCGCGCCACCAGCTCGATTTCCTGCTTCTCGATCCGGCGCAGCAGGTCGAGCCAGCCTTCGGTGTCCATCGCCTCGTGCAGGCAGTCGCCGATGGTCTGCGCGACCAGCGGGTGGTCGGGAATCTCGCGTTCCCCGACCACGTTCTCCAGGCAGGCGGCCTGGTCGGGGAAGACCGCGGCCAGCAGGTCGTCGCTTTTCATGCGCTGCAACTGCGGCGCGACCTTGTGGCCGCCCACGTAGCGCGGCAGCGCCAGCGCGGTAGTGGCGTTCCAGCGCCAGCGCACGTTGAACAGCGGCGCGTCCAGCAAGGCCTGCACCAGCAGGTGCTCGGCCGTGTTCGAGCGCAGGTAGCGCCAGACTTCGTCCAGCGGGAAGCTGTGGCTGGTGGACAGCGACAGCACGATGGCGTCCTCGGTGGCCGCGGCCTGCAGCTCGAAGTTGAAGCTGCGGCAGAAGCGCTTGCGCAGGGCCAGGCCCCAGGCGCGGTTGAGCCGGCTGCCGAAGGGGGAGTGCACCACCAGCTGCATGCCACCCGATTCGTCGAAGAAGCGCTCCATGACCAGGGTGTCATGGGTGGGCAGCCGGCCCAGCGCCGCCTTCGCGCGCGCCAGGTATTCGACGATCTGGCGCGCCGCCGACGCGTTCAGGCCGATCTCGTCCATCAGCGCCTGGACGGCGCCTTCGATGTCGGGCGCCGCCTGCCCCGGGCGCGCCAGCAGTTGTTCGACCCGGGCGCGCAGGCGCGAGACGCCGGCCGAGAGCTCGTCGCTGCGGCCGGGCGCCTCGCCCAGCCAGAACGGAATGCTGGGGGCGGCGCCGTGCGCGTCCTCCACGCGGACGCGGCCAGCTTCCACGCGCAGGATGCGGTAGGACGTATTGCCCAGCTGGAAGACGTCGCCGGCCAGGCTTTCGACCGCGAAGTCCTCGTTGACCGTGCCGACCATCAGCCCTTGCGGTTCCAGCAGCACGGTGTAGTCGGCGTTGTCCGGGATGGTGCCGCCCGAGGTGACGGCCGTGAGCTTGCTGCCGCGCCGTCCGCGCAGGGCGCCGGCGACCCGGTCGCGGTGGATGTACGCTGCCCGCACGCCCTGGCGGCCGGTGTAGCCCTCTGCCAGCATGCGCAGCACGGCGTCGAACACCGGGCGTTCCAGGTCCGCATAGGGCGCCGCGCGGCGCACCAGCGCGTACAGCGCTTCTTCGCCCCACTCCTGGCAGGCGACCTCGGCCACCAGTTGCTGGGCCAGCACGTCCAGCGGCTGGACGGGAACGCGCAGGGCGTCCAGTTCGCCGCGCCGCACGCAGTCCAGGAGCGCCGCGCATTCGATCAGTTCGTCGCGCGAAGTGGGGAACAGGCGCCCTTTGGGAATCCCGCCCACCTGGTGGCCCGAGCGGCCCACCCGTTGCAGGAAGGCGGAGATCGTCCGCGGCGAGCCGACCTGGCAGACCAGGTCCACGTCGCCGATGTCTATGCCCAGTTCCAGCGAAGCGGTGGCGATCAGCACGCGCAGTTCGCCGCGTTTGAGCCGCTGCTCGGCATCGAGCCGGTGTTCCTTGGCGAGGCTGCCGTGGTGGGCGGCCACCGCCTCCTCGCCCAGGCGATCGGCCAGGTGCCGGGCGGCCCGTTCGGCCATGCGGCGGGTGTTGACGAAGACCAGCGTGGTGCGGTGCTGCGCCACCAGTTCGGCCATGCGGTCGTAGACCCGGTCCCAGACGTCGGTGGCCATGACGGCCTCCAGCGGGACGGGGGGGAGTTCCAGGTCCAGGTCGCGGCGCCGCGCATGGCCGATGTCGACGAGTTCGCAGGCGTCCGCGTGGGCCGGGCCGGCCAGGAAGCGGGCCACCGCCGACAGCGGTTTCTGCGTGGCGGACAGTCCGATGCGGACCGGCCGCGTGCCGCACAGGGCGTCCAGCCGTTCCAGCGTGAGGGCCAGGTGACTGCCCCGCTTGTTGCCCGCCAGGGCGTGGATCTCGTCCACGATCACGCTGCGCACGCCGGAGAGCATGCGGCGCCCGCTGTCCGAGCCCAGCAGCACGTACAGCGACTCGGGCGTCGTCACCAGGATATGGGGCGGGCGCTTGCGCATCGCCTGCCTGGCCTGTGGCTCGGTGTCGCCGGTGCGCACGGCGGCGCGGATGCCGGGATCGGGCAGGCCCAGGCGTTCCAGTTCCGTGGCGATGCCTTCGAGTGGCGCTTGCAGGTTCAGGCGGATGTCGTTGGACAGCGCTTTGAGCGGCGAGACATATACCACCATGGTGGCGTCCGGCAGCGCGCCGCCGGCGTCCACGCCCATCCGCACCAGTTCGTCGATGGCGGCCAGGAAGGCAGCCAGTGTCTTGCCGGAACCGGTGGGGGCCGCCACGAGCGTCGAGCGGCCGCCGCGGATGGACGGCCAGGCGCGGCGCTGGGCCTCGGTCGCCGAGCCGAAGGACCGGCGGAACCACGCGGCCACGGCCGGATGGAAGCCGTGCAGCGCGTCGACGGGGTGGCGGGCGATGGTCATGCCCGACTATATGGGGCCGGCAGCGCGCATCGCAACCACGCGCCCATAACGTGACTCATGGGCATCTACCAGTTCAACGTTTCCTAGAAAACCCTAACTGTTTATAAAAACATACTATATGTGTGTTAGAGTGCGCGCAGAAGCCGTGGACCGGCAGCGGTGGGCGGCCAAGAACATCGTCAGGAGACACAAGCATGAAAGGCGTCCTTTTCCCATCGAGGTTTGCGTTCGCCGTGACGCTGGCGCTGGCGGCCGCGACGGCTCACGGGCAGGCTGCGGGCAAGGCGGAGGGCGGCTATCCCTCCAGGCCCGTCCGGATCGTGGTGCCGTATACGCCGGGCACGAGTGCCGATGCCCTGGCCCGGCTGCTGTCCGATAAGCTCGCGGCGCGGCTGGGCCAGAGCGTGGTGGTCGAGAACCGGCCCGGCGCGGCCGCGGCCATCGGCACGGCCTACGTGGCCAAGGCCCCGCCGGACGGCTACACGCTGATGATGTCGTTGAACACGCACGTCATCACGCCGGCTTCGCGCAAGACGCCCTACGACCCGGTCAAGGATTTCGCGCCTATCGGGCAGATCGCTTCCGGCCAGATGCTGGTGCTGACGCATCCGTCGACGCCGGCCAGGACCTTTCCCGAGTTTGTCGCCTACCTGAAGAAAATGGGCGACGACGCCAGCTACAGCTCGCCCGGCCCGGGCTCGACCACCCATTTGTATTCGCTGGTGCTGCAGGACATGCTGGGTACCAGGATGCGCCACATTCCCGCCAATGGCATGGGCGTGGCGGCCATGGACGTCATGCAGAACAGTTCGACCATGCTGATCAGCACGGTCGAGGCGTCGCGCGCGAACGTGGCATCGGGCAAGCTCAAGCCAATGGCGCAGACCGGCAGGCTGCGTTCGCAACTGGTGCCCGACCTGCCCACCGTGGCCGAGTCGGGCTACCCTGATTACGACCTGTCCATCTGGGTGGGCATGTATGCCCCGGCGGGCACGCCCAAGGCCATCGTCCAGCGCCTGCATGACGAGGTTGGCGCCATCATGGGGACGCCGCAGATGCGCAAGGACTTGCTGGAGAAGGGGTACGACGTCGTGCTGACTTCGCCTGAGGAATTCGCCGAGCTGAATCGCAAGGAGTTCGCGCGCTGGAAGGACGTGGTCGCGCGCCACGGCCTGCAAGGGGAATAGGTCCTAGCGCGCCTTGCGCGTGGACCGGCGGCGGGGGCGCGCGGCGACGATGGCATCCAGCCCCGCGAACGCATAGATCTTCAGGTGCGCGGCCAGGTCCGCGGCCGGCTGCTGGAACAGCGCCTGGATGGGGCTGTTCATGTCGCGATGGACGATCAGCAGCACCATGCAGGGCGCCATGACGCTCAGCACGCAGCGGGTCAGCGCCGGGTCCCCCGCGGGGAGGCCGGTGATCTCGCCGATGATGGCGCTGATGAGCCCGAATTTCGGCAGGGCCTCGGCCTCGACGATACTGGCCAGGTGGGGGGAGGGGGCAAGTACCTCGCGAGCCCACAGGCGGATGTGCCAGCTGTCGGCATTGAGCAGGCTGGTGGTCAGGCCATCCAGGAATGCTTCCAGCTTGCGCCGCGGGGGCTGGGCGCTGTGCGCCAGGCGCGCCAGATAGTCCAGACTGACCAGATGCTTGTGGACTTCCTTCAATAACGCCAGATAGAGGCCGTCGCGGCTGCCGAAAT
This sequence comes from Pigmentiphaga sp. MLSB6-MA01, assembly GCF_058793475.1. NCBI lineage: Bacteria > Pseudomonadati > Pseudomonadota > Betaproteobacteria > Burkholderiales > Alcaligenaceae > Pigmentiphaga > Pigmentiphaga sp. MLSB6-MA01. The sequence goes on from NZ_JBXAFV010000006.1 coordinate 304,897, forward strand.
GGTAGTTGACCGCCGCCATGTTGCATCGTGCCCGCTCGCAGATGGCCTTGCTGGTGGTGTCGGCGTAGCCGCGCTCGGCGAACAGCTGTCCGGCCGTCTCCAGGATACGGGCGCGGGTGGTCTCGCCATCCATGCGCGGAGAGCGGACGGGTATCGACGGTCGGGAGGTGACGGCCATGCGGGAAGGTGCCGGGATCGGGGCGGGCGAGTGGATACGTAAAAATCATACATCAAATTGAAATTTGAGTTATATAATTTGCCGACCGACGGTTTCCAAGGGCGGCGGCGATGAAGAAGGTGCTGGTTGGGGGCGTGCTGGTGGCGATGGTGCTCGCGGGGGCGGCATGGTATGTCCTGCGCCCGGCGCCGGCCCGGGATGGCCTGACGCTCTACGGCAACGTCGATATCCGGCAGGTGGCGCTGGCGTTCGACGGTAGCGACCGAGTGGCCCAGATGCGGGTGGAGGAAGGCGACCGGGTCAAGGCGGGGGAGGTGCTGGCGGTGCTGGACGGCCGCTCGCTGCGCCTGCAGGAGGCCCAGGCCCGTGCCCGTATCGCCGTGCAGGAGCAGGCGCTGCTGCGATTGCGCAACGGCACCCGGCCCGAGGAAGTGGCCCAGGCGCAGGCGCAGGTGGCGTCGGCCCAGGCCGAAGCCGAACTGGCGGAGCAGCAGCTCGCGCGGCTGCGGGGCATAGCCGCGAATACCGCCGGACGCGGCGTCAGCCAGCAAGACCTGGACAACGCCGAGTCGCGCCTGCGGGTGGCGCGCGCGCAATGGGACAATCGCAGCAAGGGGCTCCAACTGGCGCGGGTGGGACCGCGCAAGGAAGACATCGCGCAGGCCGAGGCGCAGTTGGAGGTCTCGCGGGCCGAGCAGGCGCTGATCGCCTACCGTCTGGAACAGACCGAACTGAGGGCGCCTGCCGACGCCGTCGTGCGCGCCCGGCTGCTCGAACCCGGCGACATGGCCTCGCCCCAGCGGCCCGCCTATACGCTGGCCGTGACCGATCCCAAATGGGTGCGTGTCTATGTGTCGGAGCCTCAACTGGGCCACGTCCGGCCCGGCATGGCGGCCGACATCGTCACGGACAGCCAGCCCGGCCAGCCCATCGCGGGACGCGTCGGCTACATCTCGTCGGTGGCCGAATTCACGCCCAGGAATGTGCAGACCGAAGCGTTGCGGACCAGCCTGGTCTACGAAATGCGCGTGATCGTGGACGACCCGCAGGACCGGCTCCGGCTGGGCATGCCGGCCACCGTGCGCATCGCGCCGGACCGGCAGGGCGAAGGAGCGCCGGGCAGATGAGCGCGGCGGCCGTCGTCGTGGCGCGCGGTGTGCGCAAGCGTTTTCCCGCCGCGCGCGGCGGGCGCGAGACCGTGGCGCTGGACGGCGTCTCGCTGGAGGCGCCCGCCGGCGCGCTGACCGCGCTGGTCGGGCCGGACGGGGCGGGCAAGACGACCTTGTTGCGCCTGGTCGCGGGCCTGATGCGGGCCGAGGGGGCGCTGCGGGTGCTGGATATCGACGTCGCCGCGGATCCGCAGGCCGTGCAGGACCGCATCAGCTACATGCCCCAGCGCTTCGGCCTGTACGAAGACCTGAGCGTGCAGGAGAACCTGGACCTGTATGCGGACCTGCATGGCGTGTCCCGGGAGCAGCGGCGCGGGCGCTACGCCCGTCTGTTGGAGATGACCGATCTTGGCCGCTTCACCGCCCGCCTCGCGGGCAAGCTGTCCGGCGGCATGAAGCAGAAGCTGGGGCTGGCCTGCACGCTGGTCCGGTCGCCCGAGTTGTTGTTGCTGGATGAGCCCACGGTGGGCGTGGATCCCTTGTCGCGCCGGGAGCTGTGGCAGATCGTCCAGCAACTGGTCGACGACGAACGCCTGTCCGTGATCGTCAGCACTACCTACCTGGACGAGGCCGAACGCTGTGCCCGGGTGTTCGTGCTGCATGAGGGCAGGCTGCTCGCGCAGGGCCGGCCCGAGGACATCCGCCGCCCCGCGCACGGGCTGTGTTTCGTGACGGCGCCACGCCCGGGGGAGCCAGCCCGGCTGCTGCAGGCCCGGCTGCTCGACGACACGGCCAGGATCATCGATGCCGTGCCCCAGGGAGGGGAGGTGCGCGTGATCCGGCGCCCGGCGGCCGGCGAGGCGTCTTCTCAGGGACCGGAGCAGGCGTTGGCCTGGCGGCCTGCGGAGGCCAGGCTGGAGGACGGCTTCATGGTGCTGTTGCGGGAGCGCCAGCCGGCGGAGGGCGCGGCGTCGCCGCCCTTGGCCACGACCATGCGGTCGGCGCCCGCCGACAACGAAGCGATCATCGAAGTCCGCGACCTGGTGCGCAAGTTCGGCGATTTCGTCGCCGTGGACCGCACCAGCTTCAGCGTGACGAAGGGCGAGATATTCGGCCTGCTCGGCCCCAACGGCGCGGGCAAGACGACGACCTTCCGCATGCTGTGCGGCCTGCTGCCCGCCAGCAGCGGGTTCCTGCGGGTGGCGGGCGTGGACCTGCGGACCGCGCCGGCGCGGGCCCGGCGCCGCGTCGGCTACGTGTCGCAGCGGTTCGCGCTGTACGGCAACCTGAGCGTCATGGAGAACCTGACGTTCTTCGGCAGCGCCTACGGCCTGCACGGAGAACGCTTGCGCGCGCGTATCGGGGTGGTGCTGGCGCAGTTCGGCCTGGAAACCCAGGCGCAGGAGGCCAGCGGACGCCTGCCCGGCGGCTACCGGCAGCGGCTGGCGATGGCGGTAGCCTTGCTGCACGAGCCCGACATCCTGTTCCTGGACGAACCCACCAGCGGCGCCGATGCGCTGGCGCGGCGCGAGTTCTGGCGCCGGATCACGACGCTGGCCGCCGGCGGCACCACCATCGTCGTGACGACGCATTTCATGGAAGAGGCGGAGTACTGCGACCGCATCGTCATCCAGGATGCCGGGCGGCTGCTGGCGCTGGGTACGCCGGAGCAGGTGCGCCGGCAGGCGGGCGAGACGGATGCGCGCCGCCTGAACATGGAAGAGGCGTTCATCGGCATCGTCGAGCACAGCCGCCGGCGCGAGGGCGAGGCGGAGGCCGTGGCATGAGTGCGCGGCCATCCGGCGGCTTCTGGCGCCGCCTCGTCTCGCTGACCCGCAAGGAGGTGCGCCAGTTGCTGCGCGACCGCGCCAACCTGATGATGGGCATCGCGCTGCCCATCGTCCTCATCCTGATCTTCGGCTACGGGTTGTCGCTGGACGTGAAGAACGCGCCCGTGGCGGTGGTGCTCGACGATGCGTCGCCGGTCGCGCGCGACGTGGTGGCGGGCCTGTCGACGCCGGGCTATCTGGCGCCCCGCGTGGTCGGCTCGGCACACGAGGCCTACGCCCTGATGCGCGCGCGCGACGTGGACGCCGCCGTGCTGGTGCCGGCGGACTTCTCGCGCCGCCTGGCCGCCGGCGAGGCGCAGGTGCAGGTCCTGCTGCAAGGCGCGGACGCCAGCCGCGCGACGATGATACGCGGCTACGTCGCCGGCGCGCTCGCGTCGTGGAGCCAGAAGCGGGCCGATCGCGGCGAGGCCGCGCGGCCGGCCGCGGGCCAGGTCCAGGTGGTCGACCGCATGTGGTTCAACGCCGCCAACACCAGCACGTGGTACCTGGTGCCCGGGCTGATCGTGCTCATCATGACGCTGGTGGGGGCCTTCCTGACGGCGCTCGTCATGGCGCGCGAGTGGGAGCGGGGCACCCTGGAGTCGCTGTTCGTCACGCCGGTGCGGCCGGTGGAGGTGCTGCTGGCCAAGATCATTCCCTATTTCTGCGTAGGGCTGATCGGGTTGGCGCTGTGCCTGGCCGCGGCGGCCTTCCTGTTCCAGGTGCCCATGTACGGATCGCTGCTGGTCCTGCTGTTCAGCGCCATGCTCTATCTGCTCGTCGCGCTGGGCATAGGCCTGGTGATCTCGTCGGTGACCAGGAACCAGTTCCTGGCCAGCCAGGTGGCCTTGATCGCGAGCTTCCTGCCGGCCCTGATGCTGTCCGGCTTCATGTTCGACCTGCGCAACGTGCCCACGGCCATCCGGGTCATCGGGCAGATCCTGCCCGCCACCTATTTCATGGAGCTGATCAAGTCCCTGTTCCTGGCCGGGAACAACTGGCCGCTGATCGCCAGGAACTGCGCCGTCCTGGCGGCCTACGCCATCGTGCTGCTGGGCGTGGCGCGGTTCGTCACGCGCAAGCGACTGGACTGACGCATGGACGCCTTCATCGACTTCTGGCGACGCCTGGCCCAGTTGTGCCGCAAGGAACTGCTGGCCATCCTGAAGGATCCCGCCAACCGGGCCATCCTGGTCGTTCCGGCGCTGCTCCAGAGCCTTGTGTTCGGTTATGCCGCGACCTACAACCTGACGAACGTGCCGTACGCGGTGCTGGACCAGAGCCAGGGGGCGGCTTCGGCCCGGCTGCTGGCGCGCCTGGATGGCACCGGGGTTTTCCACCGCGTCGCCACCCTGGCGGCGCCCCGGGACATCGCGCGGGTGGTGGATGCCGGCGAGGCGCTGCTGGTCCTGCAATTCGGACCGGACTTCGATGCCCGGCTGGCGCAAGGGCAGGATGCTCCCTTGCAGGTCATCCTGGATGGCCGCAATTCGAACACCGCGGGCCAGGCGTCCGCCCACGTGGCCGAGATCGTGGCGGCCTACAACGCCGAGCTGCGCGGCGGCGGGATGCCGGTCACGGCGGTGCCGCGCGTCTGGTACAACCCCAACCTGGAGACGCGCTGGAACATCATGCCGGCCCTGATCGCCGCGCTCAGCATGATGCAGACCCTGATGCTGACCGCGCTCTCGGTCGCGCGCGAACGCGAACAGGGCACGTTCGACCAGTTGCTCGTGACGCCCTACACGCCGATGGAGATCATGCTCGGCAAGGCCGTTCCCCCGGTCCTCATCGGCCTCGTGCAGTCGTCCATCATTCTTGGCGTCACGCTGTTCTGGTTCCGCATTCCCATGGCGGGGTCGCTGGCGACGCTTTACGCGGGCCTGGCGATCTTCACCGTGGCCTGCGTGGGGATAGGGCTGTCGATTTCGGCCGTCTCGGTCAACATGCAGCAGGCCATGCTCTACACCTTCGTGCTGATCATGCCGCTGATGCTGCTGTCGGGCCTGGCCACGCCGGTGCGCAACATGCCCGATGCCTTGCAATTCGCGACCCTGGCCAATCCGCTGCGCTTTGCCATCGACCTCGTGCAGCGGGTCTACCTGGAGGGCGCCGGCCTGTTGTCGCTGTGGCGCAATCTCGTGCCCATGTTCGTCCTGGGCGCGGTCACGCTGCCGCTGGCGGCGTGGCTGTTCCGCCATCGTTTGGTTTGACTGGAGGCAAGCATGGCATGCGATCCGATCCGCCGGCCCGGGACCCGTCCCTTCCTGCAAGCGGCCGTGCTCGCGTTGTCCCTGGGCGGCTGCGCGGCGGTGGGGCCGGACTTCAAGGCGCCCACGGCCGCGCAGCCGGCGGATTGGAACAGCTGGCGCGGCGGTCCCGATAGCTTGCGCGACCCTGTTTCCACGGCGGTGCCGCCGGACCATTGGTGGGAAACCTTCCACGACGCACGGCTGGACGCGCTGCTGCGCCAGGCGCGCGAGGCCAGCCCCGATCTGCGCACCGCGGCGCTGCGTTTCGCCCAGAGCCGCTTCATGCGGCAGACGGTGGCCGCGCAGCGGGGGCCGGACGTGGGCCTGTCGGCGGGCGTGTCCCGCCAGCGCCAGAGCGAGTACGGTGCCAGCACCCGCCTCTTGGATGCCATCGCGCCGAACAACCGCGAGCAACTCGTCTCGGTGCTGAGCGATCCCTTCACGCTGTACCAGGCGGGCTTCGATGCGTCCTGGGAAATCGACCTGTGGGGCCGGGTCGCGCGGTCGATCGAGGCGGCGCAGGCCGACGTGGACGCATCGGCGGCGGCGATGGCGCAGGCGCGGCTGTCGGTGGCGAGCGAGATCGCCCGCAATTACTTCGAGCTGCGCGGCACCCAATCGCAACTGCGGTGGCTGCAAGAGGACATGGCCGCAGCCCGGGCGTCCCGGGATATCCTGCGGGCGCGGCAGGACGGCGGGCAGATCGATGCGCTGGACGTATCGCGGCAAGAGGCGCTGCTGGCCGATCTGAACGGGCGCCTCGCGCCTTTGCGAGCCCAGGAGGCCGCGGCGGCCAACCGCATCGGCCTCCTGGCTGGCCAGCCGCCAGGGGCCTTGCGGGACATGCTGGGCGAAACCGCGGACGCGGACGCCGCCATGCCCGACCTGGCGTTGGGCCTGCCTTCGCAAGTGGCGCTGCGCCGGCCCGACATACGCGCGGCCGAGGCCCGCCTGCATGCGGCCACGGCCGACATAGGCATTGCCACGGCCGACCTGTACCCGCGCATCGTGCTGGGCGCGAGCTTCGGCTACGAATCCTTCAAGGACGGCAGGTTCGGCGAATGGGGCAGCCGGCGCTGGTCGGTGGGGCCCAGCCTGTCGCTGCCGCTGTTCGACCAGGGCCGCCGCCGCGCTACCGTGGCGCTGCGCGAGCTGGCGCAGCAGGAGGCGGCGGTGGCCTACCAGCAGACGGTGCTGCGCGCGTGGCAAGAGATCGACGATGCCCTGACCGGCTACGGCGCGGAGCGCCGGCGCAATCTCGAATTGCAGCACAAGCTGCGCGCGAGCAGCGACGCCCTCGACCTGGCGCGGGCGCGCCATACCGGCGGGATGACCGATTTCCTGCCGGAGCTCGATGCCCGGCGGACCCTGCTGCAGGCCAGGCGCGATCTCGCGCAGAGCGACAGCCAACTGCGGATCGGGTTGGTCGCGGTCTACAAGGCCATCGGCGGAGGCGGGCAGGTGGCGCCGGGTGCCTCCGGCTCCTGAACGCGACATCTGTTACGAGTCCGCGATCCCACGCGGTGGGTGAACGTGGGGACGGTATTTCCGTCCCCTATTGCCAGATGCCGCGCGCCGCCTTAATTTGGAGCCATCGGGGCGCTCCGAGCAAGGATCAGGACCATGAACTATCGCAAGCCGTCCAATGCCATGTGGATTGACGCGGTCAGACTGCTGGAGCAGGCGGACAACCTGCACCGCCAGTTCTTCCGCCCAGGCCAGGGAGGTCCTCAGGGGCCGACCTGGGAGCCTCCCATCGATATCTTCGAGACCGGCCGGGCCTTGACCGTGCTGGTCGCGCTGCCCGGCGTCGCGCCGGACCAGGTCCAGGTGCTGATCGAAGGCGCGACGCTCACCGTGGTGGGCGAACGCCCGCTGCCGGCACCGGCCGAGGCCCATATCCGCCGCATAGAAATTCCCTATGGACGCTTCGAGCGGCGCATCGCGTTGCCGCCAGGGGCTTTCGAAATCCGGGAGCACAGGATGGTGGACGGCTGCCTCCTGTTGACGCTGCTCAAGCTGGGATAGGCCGGCGGTACGCCGCAACTCGAACCGGGGACAGGTAAGAAGCCATGGCAAATGAATTTCGAGACCAACAATCGGGGCAGGAACGGCAAGAGGCCCCGGGCGCGCAGCCCGCGAGCCAGGGGCCCGCGCCATCGATCGCGCTGCCGTCGGACGCACTGACGCTGATCCCGGTGCGCAACCTGGTGCTTTTTCCAGGCTTGGTGGCGCCCATCTCCATCGGCCGGGACAGCACCGTGCGCGGCGCGCAGGAAGCCGCGCGGGCCAGCCGCCAGGTGGGCGTGGTGCTGCAGCGCGATCCGGAGGCCGAGGAACTGGGCGACGGCGATCTCCATCCCATGGGGACCGTGGCCAATGTGATGCGCTACGTGACCACGCCCGACGGCACGCACCATGTCATCTGCCAGGGCGTGCAGCGTTTCCGTATCGTCGAGCTGCTGCGGGGCTATCCGTTCATGGTGGCGCGGGTCCGGCGCTTCGAGGATCCCGAAGTCATGACCTCGGAGATCGAGGCACGCCTGATCCAGCTGAAGATGCGCGCGCTGGATATCCTGCAACTGCTGCCGCAGGTGCCGGCCGAACTGGCCGGCTCGATCCAGAACATGACCTCGGCGCCGCTGCTGGCGGACTTCATCGCCGGGTTGATGGAGATCAAGCCCGAGGAAAAGCAGGACGTGCTCGAGACCGTGGACGTCATCGCCCGCGCCGACAAGGTGTTGGCGCTGATGGCGCATCAGATCGAGGTATTGCGCATCAGCCGCGACATCGACCAGCAGACCAAGGCGCGCTTCGAGGACCGCCAGCGCGAGGTCATGCTGCGCGAACAGCTCAAGACCATCCAGCAGGAACTGGGCGAGACCGAGGGCAACAGCGCCGAACTGGCGGAGCTGGGCGAACGCATCGCCAAGGCGGGGATGCCGGAAGAAGCCGAGAAGCAGGCGCGCAAGGAACTCAAGCGGCTGGAAGGCATTCCCGAGGCATCCGGCGAATACTCGATGATCCGCACCTACCTGGACTGGCTGATCGAGCTGCCCTGGTCGGTCTCCACCGAGGACCGCATCGACATCGCCGAGGCCCGCCGGATCCTGGACGAGGACCATTACGGGCTCGACAAGATCAAGCGCCGTATCCTGGAATACCTGGCCGTGCGCAAGCTCAACCCCACCGGCAAGAGCCCGGTGCTGTGCTTCGCGGGGCCGCCGGGGGTGGGCAAGACCTCGCTGGGCCAGAGCATCGCCAAGGCCACGGCGCGCAAGTTCGTGCGGCTGAGCCTGGGGGGCGTCCATGACGAGGCCGAGATACGCGGCCATCGGCGCACCTACATCGGGGCGCTGCCGGGCAACGTGATCCAGGCCATCCACAAGGCCGGCTCGAACAACTGCGTGATGATGCTGGACGAGGTCGACAAGCTGGGCGCCAGCGTGCAGGGCGATCCCGCCGCCGCGCTGCTGGAGGTCCTGGATCCCGAGCAGCACGACACGTTCCGGGACAACTACCTGGGCGTGCCGTTCGATCTGTCCAAGGTGCTGTTCATCGCGACGGCCAACGTGCTCGACGGCATTCCGGGGCCGCTGCGGGACCGCATGGAGATCATCACGCTGCCGGGCTATACCGAGGAAGAGAAGGCCCAGATCGCGCGCCGCTATCTGGTGCCGCGCCAGCTCTCGGCCAATGGCCTCACGCCCGCGCAGTGCGAGATCACCGACGCGGCCGTCCACGAGGTGATCAATGGCTACACCCGGGAAGCCGGCGTGCGCAATCTGGAACGGGAGATCGGCAGCGCTTTCCGCCATGCGGCCATGAGCGTCGCGGAAGGGACCGCGCAGCACGTGCGTATCGACGTGGAGGAGGTGCACGCGATCCTGGGCGCGCCGCGTTTCGAAAGCGAGATCGCCATGCGCACCGGCATGCCGGGCGTGGCCACCGGCCTGGCCTGGACGCCGGTCGGCGGCGACATCCTGTTCATCGAGGCCAGCCGCACGCCGGGCAACGGCAGGCTGATACTGACCGGGCAACTGGGCGAGGTGATGCGCGAAAGCGTGCAGGCGGCATTGACGCTGCTCAAGGGCCGGGCGGCGTCCCTGGACATCGATCCCGCGCTGTTCGAGCACAACGACATCCACGTCCACGTGCCCGCGGGCGCGATTCCCAAGGACGGCCCCAGCGCCGGCGTGGCGATGTTCGTCGCGCTGACCTCGCTGATGACCGACAGGCCGGTTCCCTCGGACCGGGCGATGACGGGCGAGATCAGCCTGCGCGGGCTGGTCCTGCCAGTGGGAGGCATCAAGGAAAAGGTGCTGGCCGCGTTGCGGGCGGGGATCAAGACCGTGCTGCTGCCCGCGCGCAACCGCAAGGATATCGAGGAGATCCCCGACGAGTCGCGCAGGCAGCTCCAGTTCATTTTCCTGGAGACGGTCGAGGATGCGATCCGCGCGGTGGCACCGGCGGACAAACCAGGAGCGACGGTGGCCGGTTGATGGCCGGATGTCATTCATCGGCTGAAAATGTCGATTCGTCCGGCCTGATTGCGATATCGGGATCCTGACAAATAAGATCGTTCGCGTACGACAAACGCACGGTTTCGGGCGTTTGCCGAGTTCTGACGCATGGGACCTGTACGCATATGACGACGTTTTCGCATCTCCTGGCCCCGGGCACCGCCGGCGGCTTCCCCCGGCCCTTGTTCCGGCCGACTCTGCTGGTGGCCGCGATGCTTGCCGCGCTGTCGTCGCCGGCCGGGACCGTGCAGGCCCAGGTCGTCCACGACTACCGGGGCACCGATGGCTCCTGTTGCCATGACCATAACGGCTCGGACGGCACCAACGGTACCGATTTCGTCGGGGCGTCCGATTCGTCGCTGAACGTCTCGATCGACACCGGCACCGCGGTCTTCGTGGACGTGAGCGGTGGCCATGGCGGCAACGGCGAAGGATCCACCGACCCGGTTTACCCGAACTACAACCACTGGGGCGGCAACGGCGCGCAAGGTGCGACGCTGGGCTACGACCTGCTGTACAGCACCCTGCGCAGCGGCGGCGTCGGCCTGCGCGCGGCCTCGCATGGCGGGGATGGCGGCAGATGGGCGATCCAGAGCGGGGGACGGCGTTACGGCGATGCCGGAGACGGCCACGACGCGGGTGTCGTGGTCTCGGGCACAGGAATCACCGCCGGGGTCTACGGCATATGGGTCGATTCCGTGGGGGGCGTAGGCCAGGAACCCTCGATCCGGGACGTATTGCCGTCTGGCGACTCCGGACGCGGCGGCAACGCGGGCGCGGCCAGCGTGACCCTGAGCTACGGATCGTCCGTGACGGTGTCCGGCGGCACGGGGCAGTCGGAGACCGCCGGCATACTGGTCCAGTCCGTGGGAGGCCAGGGCGGGGACGGCTTTCACGGCGGCGTTGGCGGCGGGCACAGCACGGCGGGGCAGGGCGGCGATACCGGCGATGTCAGCGTCAGCATCGACGACAGCAGTTCCGTCACCACCAACGGTACGGGTACGGCAGGCGTGATCGCGCGTACCCGGGGCGGCCAGGGCGGGGGCGCGGAGGGCGGCGAGGAGGGCGAACCCGCGCAGGACGTTCGCGCCAATCGCGGCGGAAACGCCGGGCACGTCACTGTCTCGAACGCGGGCGCCATCACGACGCGTGGCACGTCGTCCGCCGCCATCCTGGCCAGCAGCCTGGGTGGAAGGGGCGGCGATGGCGGGGCCGGATCCTGGTCGTCGGGGCACGCCGGTGGCGACGGCGGCTCGGCCAGCGGCGTGTCCATCACCAATTCGGGCCGGATCGCCACCTACGGCGATTATTCCAACGGCATCCAGGTCCGGGTCGCCGGCGGCGACGGCGGCAAGGGCGGGGACGGCGGCCTGTCGGGCCACAGCGGCAGCGGCGGTTCTGGCGGTGGCGTGGGTTCGCTGGCCTACGACATCACCAACAGCGGTTCCATCGTGATCGCCGGCGCGGGCGCCGAGGACGACGACGGGACCATGGGCACGGGATCCTTCGGCATCGTCGCCCAGGCGTCCGGCGGCCAGGGCGGCGCGGGCGCCGAGGCGGCCGGCTGGTTTGTCGTGGGCGGCAACGGCGGCGGCGGAGGCAACGGCGGCGCCGGCCGCGTGACCAACACCGGCGGCATCACCACCACGCGCGACCAGAGCGGCGCGGTGGTGATGCAGAGCGCCGGCGGGGGCGGAGGGGTCGGCGGCGATGCCGACAGCACGGGCCTGATCGTATCGATGGCGGTGGGGGGCCGGGGCGGTACCGCCGGCGACGGCGGCGACCTGTCGCTGATGTCGTCCGGGCGGATCGCCACCCAGGGCGCCGGCTCCACGGGCGTGATGCTGCAAAGCATAGGCGGTGGCGGCGGGCACGGCGGCTCGGCCAAGGCCGCCTCGGTGGGCGTGCTGGTCGGGGTCGCGCTCTCCACGGGCGGAGACGGCGGCGCGGGCGGGGCGGGGGGGCACGTCTCCATCGATCTCGATCCGGGCGGATCGGTCACGACTTCCGGGGCCGTCAGCAGCGCGGTGGTCGGCCGGTCGGTCGGGGGCGGAGGCGGCAACGGCGCGTTCGCGGAGTCCGTGCAGGCCACCATCGCGCCGCAACTGGGGCCGGATATCCCGACGGGCACCGGCAGCATCCAGGTCACGGTAGGCGGCCGCGGCGGCGCGGCGGGCAATGCCGGAGCGGTCGACATCGACAACTCCGGCGCCGTTGCCACCGCGGGGCACGAGAGCCACGGCATCTTCGCGCAGAGCACCGGCGGCGGGGGCGGCAACGGCGGCGTCGCCGCCGCGCCGCTGCGGCCGACGACGATAGGCGCATCCAGCTTCACCATCAGCTATGGCGTCACGACCGGTGGCGAAGGCAGCAGCGGGGGAAATGGCGGCGCGGTCTCGGTGAACAACCACGGCGGGAGCGCGATCACCACGACCGGCGACCATGCGATCGCCGTGCTGGCGCAGAGCGTGGGCGGTGGAGGCGGCAACGGCGGCCTCGTCCAGCAGGAGACCGAGCGTTCGTTCGCACCCGTGGTCAGTTCGCCCACGGCATTCCTGGAGACGCTGACCAAGGTTTCCGAATGGCTGGAGGAAGCGCCGAACTCGATTTCGTTCGGCGGCTTGAGTTATGCGCTTGATGCCCGGGTCGGCGGCAATGGCGGCAGCGGCGGCAGCGGTGGCAATGTCACGGTCGCCAACGATGGTGCCATCTCGACGCGGGGCCAGGCTTCGGCGGGCATCGTCGCGCAAAGCGTCGCCGGCAGCGGCGGGCGGTCCGGCGCCATCGGCGCGGCGGGGGCGTCCAGCCTGCTGTCCGCGATCGATAGCCTGCTGAAGGCCGCCAATGAAGGCGTCAGCAACGTGGTCTCGCTGGCGCCTTCGATAGGCACCAACCTGTCGGTGGGCGGGAACGCTGGCGATGGCGGGCAGGGGGGCACGGTGCTGGTGACCAATACCGGGACGGTCTCGACCGCCGGCAAGGCCGCGCCCGCCATCCTGGCGCAGAGCGTGGGTGGCGGTGGGGGCGTGGGCACGGTCTCGGAGCAGGATCTGGCCGGGCTGGTGAAAGAGCACGGCGGCGACCAGGCGGCCGAGATCCTGGAGAAGATCAATACGATCGCCGAGTTCCTGGCGTCCAAGGGCCTGTCCCTGACCCGCAACATCAACGTGACCGTGGGCGGCGGCGGAGGGGGCGGCGGCAATGGCGGCCTGGCCACCGTCGACGCCAGCGCGGCGGGCAGCGTGGTGACGACGATGGGCGACCATGCGCCCGGTATCGTGGCGCAAAGCGTGGGCGGGGGCGGCGGCAAGGCCGAAGTGTCGAGCTTCCTGGTCGGAGCCGGCGGGCTGGCCACCCCGGCCGGACAGACGGACGCGCCGCTGACGATCACGATGGGGGGCAACCGGACCTTGTCGGGCTTCATTTCGGAGGCGGCGGTAATGAGCGGCGGCGGTGCTTCGGTCACCACGGGGCAGGTCCGCACGCAGGGCGACGACGCGCCGGCGGTGATCGCCCAGAGCGTGGGCGGCGGAGGCGGACTGGCCTCCATCCGTATCGACGGCCTGGATGCGGCGGGGCTGGGCGCCGGGAGCGCGGCACAGGCGCCGGTCATTTCACTGGGCGGGAAGATCAGTGTGGTGGCCGGGATCTCGATCCCTCCCATCGCTGCCGGTGACGCGACGGTCACCACGACCGGCGGCAACATCGTCACGTCCGGCGCGCTGTCCCATGGCGTGATGGCCCAGAGCGTGGGTGGCGGAGGCGGCGCGGCAACGCTGGCCAGCAGCGCCGCGGCGGCGCCGCTGCTGGCGCCGGCCCAGGTGACGCTGGGGATGGATGCGTCGAACCAGGAGGCCATGCGGACCGACGGCGGACACGTTGCCGTGACCACCGGCAAGTACGACGAAGGCTCGAGCACGATCGTCCACACGGTGGTCCAGACTTCGGGCGACCTGGCCTTCGGCGTACTGGCGCAGAGCGTGGGCGCGGGGGGCGGGTACGTGGGCCTGCTCAGTGGCGGACAGGCCCAGGCACCCGCCAGCGTCGCGCTGGGCGCGCTGGGCGGCGCGACCGGAGACGGCGGCCAGGTCGATGCGCACGTGGTGGCCAACAGTTCCGTCAATACCCAGGGCAGGAATGCCGTGGGCGTGCTGGCGCAGAGCGTGGGCGGCGGGGGCGGCGTCGCCGGCCTGTCGACGGCCGCGGGCAGGACGACACTGGCCGCGCCGGCGTCGCAGGGCTCGGGCGCGGGCGGCGCGGTCAATGTAAACGTCGAAGGTTCCGTGCTGACCAAGGGCGCGGGCGCCATCGGCGTGCTGGCGCAGAGCGTGGGCGGTGGCGGAGGCCTGGCCGGGGACTTTTCCTCGGTCAGCTACGACGACAATTTGGTCAAGACCGTTGACGTGGCCGGGGGCGGCGGCAACGGCGGGGCGGTCGACGTGCAGGTGGGCGTCATGGTGGCCACGGAGGGCAGGAATGCGCCGGCCATCGCCGCGCTCAGCCTGGGTGGCGGCGCGGTCTTCTCGGAAGCTGGCATCCAGGTACGCGGCGGCGGTGGAGCGGGCAGTGCCGGCGGCACGATCAACATCGGACTGGGCACGGGGACGCTGGTCACCGCGCAGGGCGGCGGCGCGCCGGCCATCCTGGCGGTAAGCGCCGGCAGCGCGGCGCAGAACAGTGGCGGTGCGGTCACGATCGGCGTGGGCGCGTCGTCGGCCGTGTACGCCGACCTCGCCAGCGGTATGGCGATCCGGACGATTACCGACGACGTCACCTCGGTCTCCAACCAGGGCCTGATTTCTGGCGCGACCGCGATCGATGCTTCCGGCCGGGTGGCCGTGGACAACTACGGCCTGTTCATCGGCAGCGTCGCGAGCGGCGACGCGGCCCACGGTTCTTTCGTCAACCACGCGGGGGCGGTGCTGGCCAGCGGCCAGCGATTGGATGCCTCCCTGGTCAACCAGGGCGTGTTCAATCCGGGCGGTCCGGTCGACCAGCATGGCGCGTACCAGACGACGTTCATGCAGGGTTTCACGCAAGCGCCGGGAGGCGTCTTCCAGGCTGACGTCGATTTCGGCGCCGGCGGACTGGCCGACGTGATCGGCGTGAGCGGGCCGGCGCAGCTCGGCGGCAGCCTGCTCGTGCTGGGACACAATCTGGCCGGCGGCCAGCCCATGCTGATCGCCCAGTTCGACGTCACGCCGACGGGCTCGTTCAATCTTGCCGGGCAATCGCCGGTGGTCAACTACGATGTGTCGCTGACCGGCGACGGCCAGCTATGGGTCACGCCCAAGGCGAATTTCCGTCCGCAGAACCTGGGCCTGACCGCGAACCAGGCCAGCATCGCCGGCTACCTGCAAACCCTGTGGGATCGGGGCGACCGTGGCCTGACGACGCTGTTCGACCCCTTCGCCCGGCTGGAAGGCACGGATGCCTACGTCAAGGCGCTGGGCGCGGTGGCCTCCGACGCGGCGTTGAGCCGCGCGAGCAACCGTACCTACGAGCTGCACTCGGCGCTGGACCGGATGATGAGCTGTCCCTACTTCAGCGATCAAAGCGTCCAGCTGGCCGAGGGCGAGTGCGCGTGGGCGCGCGTGATAGGCGGCCGCTTCGACCGTTCGGCGTCCGCCGACGGCGCGGGCTACGACAACCGGCAGACCACGGTGCAGTTCGGCGTGCAGCGCCAACTGGCGCCGGACTGGTTCCTGGGGGCCTCGGCCAGCTACAGCCGCACCAACACTTATTCCGCGGACAACACCGTGCGCATCGCCAGCGACAGTTTCCATGCCGGGCTGACGCTGAAGCGGCAGATGGGGGCCTGGCAGTTCGCGGGTGCGTTGATGGGGGGCTACGAGGAATCGAACCAGGCGCGCAATATCGTGCTGCCCGGCATGGCCGCGCGGGCGACCAGCAAGCCCGATTCCTACCAGTTGGCGGCGCGTGCCCGGGCCGCCTACCAGTTCTCGTTCGGCGATTGGTACGCCAAGCCCTATGCGGACCTGGACCTGATCTATGATCGCACGCCCGGCTACAGGGAGTCGGGCGCGGGACTCTTCGATCTGGTCCATGACGCCAGCGACCGGTGGAGCGCGGTGCTGACGCCCAGCATCGAGTTCGGGGGCAAGGTCCGGATGGGCAAGGCGGTGGCGCGTCCCTATCTCGCGCTGGGCGTGGGGCTGGTGGCGGGTCGCAAGGTGTCGACCGATGTGCGGCTGGCGGTGGCGCCGCAGGATGCGTTCACGTTGTCGACCCGCGTGCCGGGGGTATTCGGCAGCGCGACGGCTGGCATCGAGGTGATGTCGGACGATGCGTGGTCGCTGCGGGCGGAGTACGGGATCCAGGCGGGCGAGCATCTGGTGGCGCAGACGGCCAGCTTGAAGCTGGGTGTGCGGTTCTAGGGGTTGGGCTGACTCGAGATTCATGTTCTTTACCCGGTCTTGTCCGGGGCGCCGGGGCCGGGCGGCCGGTGGGGCGCAGCGAAGCCGGTCCCGCTGCGCGGGACTTCCCGGTGGAGACAGGGTGGCCGGGGCGGGCGCAGAACTCGGACCGGGGTAGCCCACTGGGCTACCCCGAAAGCCGTCCTCAAACAGCTGCGCCCTTGCTTCCCCGTCCACCCTGTCCCCACCGGCGGCTCCGAATGCGCCCCACCGGCCGCCCGGCCCCGGCGCCCCGGACAAGACCTGCACCGCTAGTCACGCAGATCCACGAGCTTCAGTGCGTCGTCTTCTTGAATGGGATAAAGAACCCTCGCCGTCTTTGAACCCGTGATCGTCGCTCATCACTGCCGTAGTCCTTGATCGGTGGGGTGGGGCGGCTCGCGTTGGGGCGCATTCGGAGCCGCCGGAGTTGGCGCGGTTGGCGGGGAAGCAAGGGCGTGCATGTGTGAGCGCGGCAGTAG
>NZ_JBXAFV010000007.1:0-302978 GCF_058793475.1 Pigmentiphaga sp. MLSB6-MA01
GGCCTGAACGTCATCCAGGGTGCCAGAATGGTCGGCGCCGGCAAGATCATCGGCATCGACCTGAACCCCGAGCGCGAAGCCCTGGGACGCCAGTTCGGCATGACCCACTTCGTCAACCCCAAGGACGTCCAGAACGTCGTCGACCACATCGTCCAGCTCACCGACGGCGGCGCCGACTACAGCTTCGAGTGCATCGGCAACACCACCACCATGCGCCAGGCCCTCGAATGCTGCCACAAGGGCTGGGGCCAGTCCTTCATCATCGGCGTGGCCGCCGCCGGCCAGGAAATCGCCACCCGCCCCTTCCAGCTCGTCACCGGCCGCGAATGGAAGGGCTCGGCCTTCGGCGGCGCCCGCGGCCGCACCGACGTGCCCACCATCGTCGACTGGTACATGGACGGCAAGATCAAGATCGACGAACTCATCACCCACACCCTGCCCCTCGAACGCATCAACGAGGGATTCGACCTCATGAAGAGCGGCGAGTCCATACGATCGGTCGTGCTGTACTGACGGCCCCGGCATCCCCGGACGCCCCCCCGCGGGCCGCCCGGGGATGCTTTCAAGACCCTTCCAGGACGTGCTTTTCCATGCCCGGCGGCCGGTATTTCTTGCGCAGCCTGGCCAATCCCTTGCCGAATCGGCCTTCGATCTCATCGCCCATGCTCGTCAGCATTTCCGCGAGATAGATCTCGTGCAGAAGCAGCGTCTGGACCACGTAGATAATGGAGCGATTGCGCGCATAGGACGCGCTCGGCGCCAGGCCGGGCACGCGCGTGGAAATCAGCACGCCGTCGAAATCGGTCGTCATCGTCAGCATCACATCCGTCGCGCCGCGCGACACAGTCGCATCGCCTTCGTGCGGCAACACCTGCATGTCCGGATGCCGCTTGAGGTCCTGGATGCCGGTGCCGAACCCGATGATGATGACCTGCACGCCGCGCTCGCACGCCGCCTGCAGCTCGGGTAGCAACGGCGAGATCAATGCATCGGGCCCCTTGATCCAGATCCGCTGCCCGGCGGCCTGGATCAGATCCACCGTCTTCCGGTCGATCGCGTCGGCTCCCTCGTAGAACCACATGAACGTGTCATTGTCCGGCTGCGCCAGCGCGGCCATTTCGCGTGCCGCCGATGCGCACAGCGCCTGCGTGGAGTGGGCCAGATTGCCGAAATAGTCTTCCGGATCCCGCGGCGCATACCTCACCGGCGACTCGTTGACCGCCTGGATGGCTCCCTTGGCCTCGAGCGAACGCAGGACACCATACGCATTGGCGCGCTGGAGCCCCGAGCGCTTGGCGATTTCATAGGCCGTCGCGGGGTAGGAGTTCGCCAGCGCGAGGTAGGCGCGCGCCTCGTTCTCGTTGAATCCCAGGCGCTGCAAGGTCTGCTGGAGGTCTTCGCGCTCACTGCGTGACTCGCGGTCGGTGGTCTTGGGCATGGACTCGGCATGGATGGCGGTTTTCCCGAGTTTACTGCACGGCGGCTTGCTCATTTCAATAGTAGTATCTATTATTACTACTACAAGATTCGAGCCACCTGGAACCGCCTCCATGCCCTCTTTCGAACAACTGTTCTCCACCCATGCCACGGTGGCCTTCTTCGTCGAATACGAAAAGGCGCTTGCGCAGGTGCAGGCCGAACGCGGGCTGATCCCCTCCTGGGCCGCCGAGCGCATCGCCCGGGACGCCCGGGCCGCGACCGTGGACCTCCCATCGCTGGAGCGCGCGAGCGGACAGGTCGGCTTCCCTGTCGCCCCCTTCGTGCGCCAGCTGGCGCACGCCTGCGGCGAAGCCGGCGAATATCTCCACTGGGGAAGCACCACACAGGACCTCCTCCTGAGTGCCCGCGCCCGGCAGATCAATACCGCCCTGCTACGCCTGGAACGCCTGCTTGCCGGCATCCTGGAGCGTCTGGCCATACTGGCCGCGCAGTACCGGGATACCCCGATGGCGGGGCGCGGCTTCGGCGGCCACGCCTTGCCCATCACCTTCGGGTTGAAGCTGAGCCACTGGATGGTGCCGCTGTTGCGCCATGCCGACCGCATGCGGGCCCTGCTTGCACGGCCGATCGACGGAGAACTCGCGGGCGCGATGGGCACCCTGGCGTCGATGGGGGCCGAGGCGCTGGCCGTGCAACGCGCGGTGCTGGACCGCCTGGAACTGCCCGTCCCCCTGGCATCCGCGTCCAGCGCGCGCGACGCGGTGGCCGAAGTCATCCAGTTTCTCGCGCTGCTGACCGCCAGCCTCGCGAAGATCGCACAGGACATCGCTCACCTGGCCTGGACGGAAATCGGCGAACTGGCGGAGCCGACGGCCGGCACCGCCGGCATGTCCAGCACGCTGCCGCACAAGGCCAATCCCATCCTGTCCTGGCAGATCATGGCCGGCGCTACCCTGGTTCAGCGGAATGCCGACGCCATGATCGGTGCGGTCAGGCAGGAACAGGAACGGTCCGGACACGGCTTTATCGAAGGCCGCGTCGTGCCCGAAGCCTTCATCGAAAGCCATGCCTGCCTGGAAAAAATGCTGGCGCTGCTGGACGGGCTCCGTGTCGATACCGGCCGGATGCGGCGCAATCTGGATGCCACCGGCGGCATGATCGTCGCGGAAGCCGTACAAATGGCGCTGGCCCCCTCGCTGGGAAGACTGCGCGCGCACGATCTGGTCCACCAGGCCTGCGCCGAATCGGTGAAGCCGGGCCGCGTCCTGCTCGACACCCTGGCGGAGATGCCCGAGGTCCACGCCGCCCTGTCCCGCGACGACCTGCGGCGGTTGCTGGATCCGTGCCGCTATCTGGGTTCCGCCGGCGCCATCGTCGACCGCGTCGTGGGCCAGGTCCGGGCACGCTCATGAGCCGCGAAATCCCGCCCTGCCTGGGTCCGCGCAAGACGCTGGCCGTCCCGTCCTGGCGGCCGCCCGAGGGGTGCTGGGACACCCAGTTCCATGTCCTAGGCCCGGAAAACCGCCATCCCTATTCCCCCGACAGGCACTACACCCCGCCTGCCGCGCGGCTGGAAGACTATTTCACGCTGCTGGACGCCTTGGGCCTGGAGCGCGCCTTCGCCGTCCACGCCAACACCCAGGGCCCCTGCAACGATATCTACCTGGACGCCGTCGCCCAGGCCCCCGGTCGCCTGCTGGCCGTCGTGCGCCTGGACCAAACCTGCACGCCGGAAACCGTCCGCGACCTGCACCGGCGCGGCGCGCGCGGCGTCCGGTTCGCCTTCAATCCCCAGCATGGCGGCCGGCTCGACCCTTCCACCGTGCAGCACGTGATGCGGTGCATCCGGCCCTGGCATTGGTTCGTCCAGCTCCACTTCGACGGCGCCCGGTTGCCGGAGCTCGAAGAGTGGATAGCCGGCCTGGACGCACCGGTCCTCATCGACCACCTGGGCCGGGTCTCCATCGCCGATGGCCTGGACAGCGCCCCCCAACGGGCGCTGCTTCGGCTCTCGCGGCAGCGCCATGTCTGGGTCAAGCTCTCCGGGCTCGACCGGGTCTGCGCGCCGGGCGCGTCGTTCGACACCGCGATCCCCTTGATGCACCGGCTGGCGGAGAACGCGCTGGACCGGCTCACGTGGGGCAGCGACTGGCCCCATACCGGCTATTTCGCGCCCGCGCGCATGCCGGACGACGGCACGCTTTTCGAGACCCTCATCCGCGCATTTCCGGCACCGGACCGGATCGCCATTCTTCGAGACAACCCCGGCCGGCTGGCCGGATTCTGAGGAGCATGAACATGAAGCATGGCCTGACCATCGGCCTGGCAGTCCTTTTTTCGCTCGGCCTGGTGGCCCGCGTCTCGCACGCGGCCGCACCGGATCCGCTGAACGGTTTTCCCAACAAGCCGATACGCATCGTCGTGCCTTTCGGCCCGGGCGGGTTCAACGACGCGCTCGCCCGCGCCGTCGCCGCGAAACTATCGAACGCCTTGTCCCAGCCCGTCATCGTCGACAACCGGCCCGGCGGCGGAACCGTCATCGGCACGAATTTCGTGGCCAAGGCCCCGCCCGACGGCTATACGCTGCTGCAGTTGCCAGGCGCGCACGCCATCAACGCCGTCGCGGTGGACAAGCTGCCCTATGACTCGCTGGACAGCTTCAGCTTCATCAGCATGGTTGCCACCTCGCCGTTCCTTTTGGTGGCCGGGCCGGCATTTCCCGCCAACTCCGTCCCCGACATCGTGCGCATGGCGCGGGAAAAACCGGGTACCTTGTCCTACTCGTCGTCCGGCACCGGCGGGAACGCCCACTTGATGGGCGAAATGCTCAAGAGCATGGCGAAGATCGACATCCTGCACGTTCCCTACAAGGGTGCCGGCCCGGCCATGAACGATGCCATCGGCGGCCAGGTCGACTTCACCTTCGCCACCTACGCCGGCGCGAGCGGCTCGATCAAGTCGGGACGCCTCAAGGCCCTGGCGGTCACGTCGAAAAAACGCTGGGCCAAGCTGCCCCAGGTGCCGACCGTGGCCGAGGCAGGGTTTCCTGACTACGAGGCCGAAGGCTGGTGGGGATACGCCGCGCCCGCCCATACCCCCCGCCCCATCGTCGACAAGCTGAACGAGGCCATCCGCAAGGCACTGGCTTCTCCCGATATCCAGGCCTATCTGACCGCCGAAGGCGTCGACACGGTGGGCTCGACACCCGAGGAATTCCGGAGCTACCTCGCGAACGAAATCCGCACCTGGCGCCAGTTGATCTCCCAGGCCGGCATCCGGCTGAACTAGGCCGACGGGCGGGCAAACCCCGTCCGTCGTTGTATAGAACAATTCACGCCCCCGCCGATACAGTCTCCCGCATCGAAGCCGCCACGCCGTGGCGGCCCGGTTGGATATCCCCCGACCCGCATTTCGAGAAGGAGAGTCGTCCGTGGAGCACGTCGTTCGCAATGCCTGGTACGTACTGGGCTGGACCGCAGAAATCGGCACCGGGCCCTTCGCCCGGCGAGTACTGGACGAACCCGTCGTCGCCTTCCGGCAGCGCGACGGCCGGCTCGCCGCCCTGCTGGACCGCTGCGCGCATCGCCTCGTGCCCCTGTCGCTGGGCAGCGTGGTCGACGACACGCTGCAATGCGGCTATCACGGCTTGCGCTACGACGGCACCGGCGCCTGCGTGCACGTCCCGGGCCAACCGAACGTGCCCCCCGCCGCGCGGGTCCGCAGTTTTCCCATCACGGAACGCTATGGCGCCGCCTGGATCTGGATGGGTGACACCGAGCGCGCCGATCCCCGGCTCATCCCCGCCATCGAGCGCTATGGCGCGCCGGGCTGGACGGTCATCTGGGGCGCGCCCCAGCACCATCGCTCGCACTACCTGAACATCGTCGAGAACCTGCAGGACCCGGCGCATACGACCTACGTCCACCCGGGCACCATCGGCAATCCGGCGTCGAGCGATATTCCTCCCGTCATCGAGGAAAGCGAGGGCCACATCGTGACCTACCGCTGGACGCTCGACGCCGAGCCGCCTCCCATCGACCGCAAGAACGCCAACTTCAGCGGACTGGCCGACCGCTGCCAGTACTACCACTTCTTCCCGCCCTGCACCTCGCGCGTGGACGTGGTGACGATGCAGGCCGGCCAGGAACACACGGAAGCCAACATGGACCGCGGCCTGCGCGCGTTCAGCTACAAATTCCTGACGCCCGAGACCGACACGGCCACGCATTTCTTCTGGCTGCACGTGCGCAACTTCGGCGTGGGCGACAAGGAACTCGACGAGCGGCTGATGCGCGACATGGGCCGCACCTTCGAAGAGGACAACGTCATCGTGTCCGCCATGCAGCGCGAACAGGATGCCACCGGCGTGCGGCAGTTGGCATGGCTGCGCATCGACGCGGGCCCGAGCCGCGCCCGCCGCATGATCGAAAAGATGGCGGCCGCCGACTCCGCGGCCGCTGCCCCGGCGACCTCGATGGCGTCCTGACGCCAGCCTATCCCCCGCTCGTCCACCCGCTTGCGTGCCGCCCAAGGAGGCCACCATGTCCCACCGTCCGCACCCTCGTTTCCACCGTGCCTCGTCGCTGTTGGCCGGCTTGACGCTCGCCCTGGCGGCGACGCATGCCTGTGCCGGCGCCGCCGACGCCTACCCCGGCCGGCCCATCCGCTTCATCGTGCCCTTCACCCCCGGCGGGCTGACCGACAAGCTGGCGCGCAGCGTGGCGCACGACCTGCAGGAAGCCTGGCAGCAGCCGGTCATCGTGGAGAACAAGCCCGGCGCGGGCGGCACCATAGGGGCCGACCTGGTGGCCAAGGCGCCCGCCGACGGCTACACGATCCTGTTGGGCACTCATGCCACCCACGCCATCAACGTCACGCTGCTGGCCAACCTGCCCTATGACGCCGTGCGCGACTTCGAGCCCGTCAGCCTGCTGGCGACGGTGCCCAACGTCCTCATGGTGCATCCCTCGGTACCCGCGCACAGCGTGCAGGAACTGATACAGCTCGCCAGGCGCAAGCCCGGCTCGCTGAACTTCGTCTCGCAGGGCATCGGCACCTCGGGCCACATGTCGGGCGACCTGTTCAAGTCGCTGGCGGGCATCGACATGGTCCACATACCGGCGCGCGGTCCGGCGCAGGCCGTCAGCGACGTCATGGGCGGCCATGCCGACATCCTGTTCGACTCGGTCGCCATCGGCATGCCCATCGTGCGATCCGGCAAGCTGCGGGCGCTGGCCGTCACCAGCCGCGAACGCTCGCCCGCCGCGCCCGAGTTGCCGACCATGATCGAGGCCGGTGTGCCCGGCTACGAGATCGTGCTGTGGTTCTCGGTGTTCGCGCCCAAGGGCACGCCGGCCGACATCGTGCTCAAGCTGAACCACGAGATCGCGCGCGCCATGGGCAAGCCTTCGACGCGGGCCGCGTTCGTGCAGGAGGGACTCACGGTTTCAGCGTCCTCGCCGGAGCAACTGGGCCGGTTCCAGCAGACGGAGATCACGAAGTGGGCACGCCTGATCAAGGCCTCGGGCGCGACGTCGAACAACTGACGCGGGGGCCGGCGCCCGCCTACCAGATATCCGCCAGGTCCGGGCGGGACGAAGCCAGCTGGCGGCTCCCGCCGTTGCGGCGATCGGCCTTTTCCTTCAGCGGATAGTCCTGGTTGAGCTGTTTGGCCGTGTCGGTCAAGACGTCCAGCATGCCGTCGAGCGCCTGGATCGCCTCTGGAGGCAGCGCCTTGAGGATGCGTCCGTTGATGTCGGCGGTGATGGGAAACAGCTCGGCATGCAGGGCCCGGCCCTTGTCGGTCAGTTCGATGGCCACGCGATGCCGGTCGCTGCTGCGGCCGACCCGCGACACCAGCCCCTTTGCGACCAGGTCGCTGATGGCACGGGACACGAGTGGCCGGTCGGTGTGCGCGCGCTCGGCCAGTTCGGAAGGCGCCATCGTGCCGTAGTCGGCCAGCATCGCGATCAGGCGCCATTCCCGGCGGCTGATGCCATAGCGGCCTTCGCACAGCCGGATCACCAGCGCGCCGCTGACCGACAGCAGCCGGGCGATCCGGTAGTTCAGGAGTTCCTCGCAATTTGCGGGCTGCTCGAACGACATGGCTGCTCCTGTGCCGACGGCGGTTGATTAGAACAATCAAGGACATGAAAGCTAGAGTCATTCTCCATAAAAAGCACAGCAGCCGCAACGCCGCGCACCGGCGCGGCACTGGTCGTTTTCCCTCTACCCAAGGAGCACTGCCCATGGCACTTCCCCAACGCGACCGGACACGGCCGATCGCCGACTCGCACGTCTTCGACCTGCGGCTTTCATGGAAGGGATACCGCATCAACAAGCTTTGCAATTCGCTCAGCGAGGCCGCCAACCGCGACGCCTGCCGGGCGGACGAAGAGGCCTACATGACGCGCTTCGGCCTGTCCGACGAACAGAAGGCGCTGATACGCGCGCGCGATTTCACCGGCCTGCTCGATGCCGGCGCCAACATCTATTTCCTGCTCAAGCTGGGCGTGGTCACCGGCAACGGCCTCTACGTCATGGGCGCCCGGATGCGCGGGGAAAGCTACGAGGCATTCCTTGCCACCCGCAACGACAAAGGAGCTGTCTGACATGGGACGCATCATCGCTGGCATAGGCACGTCCCATGTCCCTTCCATCGGCGCGGCCTACGACCGCGGCAAACAGGCCACGCCGGCCTGGCGTCCCTTGTTCGACGCCTACGTCCCGGTCCGCGAGTGGCTCCAGGAAATCAAGCCCGACGTGGCGATCATGGTCTACAACGACCACGGCGCCGACTTTTTCTTCGACAAGTACCCGACCTTCGCCTTGGGCGCGGCCGACCGCTACGACATCGCCGACGAAGGCTTCGGCGTGCGTCCGCTGCCGCCCATAGACGGCCACCTGGAATTCTCGCAGCACCTGTGCGAATCGCTGGTCTACGACGAGTTCGACCTGACGGTCTGCCAGGAAATGCGGGTCGAGCACGGCTTCCTGGTGCCCATGCACCTGTGCTTCGACCATACGCCCGGGTGGAACGTGGCGGCCGTGCCCCTGGCCGTCAACGTGCTGCAGCATCCCCTGCCCACCGCGCGCCGGTGCTACCGGCTGGGGCAGGCCATACGGCGGGCCGTCGAGTCCTATCCAGCCGACCTGCGCGTCGTCATCCTGGGCACCGGCGGCATGTCCCATCAGTTGACGGGCCCGCACTTCGGCAAGATGGACAAGGACTGGGACCAGGATTTCCTGGGCCGGATCGAACACGATCCCGAGAGTCTGTGCGAACTGACGCACCAGACCTTGATGGAACGCTACGGCGCCGAAGGCATCGAGCTGATCATGTGGCTGGTCATGCGCGGCGCCCTGTCCGGCCAGGCGCGGCGCGTCCATCGCAACTACTACGCCCCCATGACCACGGGCATGGGCCTGATCACGCTGGAGGAGCCCGCATGAGCGAACGTACCCAGGTCGGCATCGTCGGCGCGGGCCCCGCGGGACTGCTGCTGTCCCACCTGCTGCACCGGGAAGGCATCGAATCCATCGTGTTCGACAGCCGCAGCCGCGAACACGTGCAGCAGCGGCTGCGGGCGGGCGTGCTGGAACAAGGCACGGTCGACCTGCTGGCCGAGGTCGGGCTGGGCGGGCGCATGCGGCGGCTGGGCATGCCGCAGAACAGCCTCGACTTCCGCTACGCCCAGGCCTCGCACCGCATAGACTTCGCCCAGGAAATCGGCCGCACGGTCATGGTCTATCCCCAGCACGAAGTGGTGCACGACCTGATCGAGGCACGGCTGGCCGCCGGCGGCGACCTGCGCTTCGACACCCCGGTCTGCGCCATCCGGGACCTGGAAGGCCCCTCGCCCACGATCCTGGCCGGCCCGGGGGGCACGCCGGTGCGCTGCGACTTCATCGCGGGCTGCGACGGCTTCCACGGCATCTGCCGCGACGCCATTCCCGCTTCGGTGATGAAGACCTACGACCGGGTCTACCCCTTCGGCTGGCTGGGCATCCTGGCCGAGGTCCCGCCCGCCGCGCCCGACGTGACCTGGGGCTGCCACGACACCGGCTTCGCCATGCTGAGCTTCCGCTCCCCCACGCGCAGCCGCCTCTACCTGCAATGCGAACCCGACGACGATCCGGACAACTGGTCCGACGACCGCATCTGGAGCGCGCTCCATGAACGCCTGGACGTACCCGGCATGCCACCGCTGATCGACGGTCCCATCATCCAAAAGGGGGTGACCGCCATGCGCAGCTTCCAGGTCGAACCGCTGCGCCACGGCGCCCTGTTCCTGGCCGGCGATGCCGCGCACATCGTTCCGCCCACCGGCGCCAAGGGGCTCAACTCCGCCGTGGCGGACATACGCGTGCTGGGCCGCGCGCTGGCCGAGTATTACAGGCGGGGCTCCGCCCGGCTCCTGGACAGCTATTCGGAAACCTGCCTGCGGCGCATGTGGCTGGTGCATCGCTTCTCCGCGGGCCTGTGCACCATGGTGCACAGTTTCCCGGGGCAGAGCGAGTTCGCCCGGCGCCTGCAACGGGCCGACCTGGACTACATGACGGGATCCGGGCCGGGCCGGCGGGCCTTCTCGGAGAATTTCACCGGGTTGCCGATCGAAGCCTAGTCCTCCCTGCCGCTGCCGCCCGCGCTGGCGAAACGCTCGCGATAGGCGCGGGGCGTCACGCCCAGGTGGCGCTGGAACACCTTGCGCAACTGGGCGTCCGACCCGAAGCCCGCCCGCACGGCCACGGTCTTGAGCGGCAGGGCCGCGTCCTCGAGCAGCCGGCGCACCAGTTCCACCCTCGCGTTCTCGACGAAGGCCTGCGGCGTGGCGCCCGTCTCGCGCACGAACACGCGGGTGAAGTTGCGCACGCTCATGGCCGCATGGGCGGCCAGGTCCGAAACAGCCAGCGGCCGTTGCAGGTTGGACAGGATCCAGTCCTGGGTCTTGCGTATGCCGGGATGGCTGGTGGTCTGGCTGTTCAAGTGCATGCTGAACTGCGACTGCCCTCCCGGACGCTTCAGGTAGACCACCATGTCCCGCGCGACTTCCAGGGCAAGGTCGCGGCCGCAGTCCTCTTCCACCATCGCCAGCGCCAGGTCTATGCCGGCCGTGACGCCAGCCGAGGTCCAGATGTTGCCCTGCCGGATGAAAATGGCATCGGCCTGCACGTCGACGCGCGGATAGCGCTGCTGGAGCAGCCTCGACACGCTCCAGTGCGTGGTCGCGCGCCGGCCGTCCAGGAGGCCTGCTTCAGCAAGAAAGAAACTGCCCGAGCACAGGGCGGCCAGGCGCGCGATGCGGGGCGCCACGGCCGCGGCCCAGTCGACGATGGCCGGCGAATGCCGCATGGCCTCCTCGATATTGCGCGCGCCCACCAGGATGGCGGCATCGGGCAGGTCGCGGCTGTCCAGGCCCTTGCCGGCGTGCAGCGTCATCAGCGTGTCCGAACGCACGTCGCCGGGCTGCGGGGCGGCGATCTCGACCCGATAGGCCGGCGGCAGGTCGCGCTTGCGCAGGTGGACGTTGGCGTAGTCGAACACGCACAGCGGTCCGACCGCCTCCAGCGACTTGAACCCGGGATAAACGACGATGTCGATGCGGCGGACGCGGAAATGGCTGCTCATGCGTGGATTTTAGTGCGCGCCGAGGCCGGCACGGCGCTTGCTGCGCGTTCCGGTGGGCGCGAACCGGCGCCCGCGAAGAAGGAGAACGTCATGAAAGCACTGTGCTGGCATGGCAAAAAGGACATCCGGTACGACACCGTGCCGGACCCGCGCATCGAGCTGCCCGGCGACGCCATCGTCAAAGTCTCCGCGTGCGCCATCTGCGGCGCCGATCTCCACCTGTACGACGGCCTCATCCCCGGCATGAAATCCGGCGACATCATGGGACACGAATTCATGGGTGAAGTGGTCGAGGTGGGGCCGGATACACGCCATCTGAAGCCGGGCGATCGTGTCGTCGTCCCCTTCACCATCGCCTGCGGCGCCTGCGAACAGTGCCAGCGCGGCAACTATTCTGTGTGCGAACGCAGCAACCGCAACCAGGAACTGGCGGGCAAGGTCTTCGGCCACGCCACGGCGGGCCTGTTCGGCTACACCCACCTGACCGGCGGCTACGCCGGCGGCCAGGCCGAATACGTGCGCGTGCCGCACGCCGACACCACTCACATCAAGATACCCGCCGCCCTGGAGGACGAACAGGTGCTGTTCCTGGGCGACATCCTGCCCACCGGCTGGCAGGCCGCGGCCCAGTGCGACATCCAGCCCACCGACACGGTCGCCATCTGGGGCGCCGGCCCGGTGGGCCTGATGGCCATGCGCAGCGCCCAGTTGCAGGGTGCCCGCCAGGTGGTGATGATCGACCGCGTTCCTGAACGGCTGGCCATGGCAGCCCGTGCCGGCGCGGAATCCATCGACTTCGAGCGGGAAAGCGTGGTCGAACGCCTGCGCGAACTGACCGGCGGCAAGGGGCCGGAGAAATGCATAGACGCCGTGGGCCTGGAGTCGCATGCCGCCCGCTCCCTGGATGCCATGTACGACCGGGCGAAGCAGGCGGTGATGCGGGAAAGCGACCGCCCCCACGTATTGCGGGAAATGATCTACGTCTGCCGCCCGGCGGGCGTGCTGTCCATCCCGGGCGTCTATGGCGGACTGCTCGACCGGATCCCCTTCGGCGCCTCGATGAACAAGGGGCTGACCTGGCGCATGGGCCAGACCCACGTCCAGCGCTGGAGCCGGATCCTGCTCGACCTCATCGCCGAGGGCCGGATCGACCCGTCCTTCGTCATCACCCACAACGAGGCCCTGGAGGACGGGCCCGCCATGTATGAGATTTTCCGGGACAAGGAGGACGGCTGCGTGAAAGTCGTCCTGAAGCCGTGACCCGCCGGCTTCAGAACGATGCGGCCCGGTACACCTGCCTGCCTCCCACGTAGGTCGCCAGCGCCTTCAGCCGCTGCACCTCGGCCGCCGGAATGCTCAGGTAATCGGCCGACAGCACGACGAAATCCGCCAGCTTGCCGGGCTCGATCGATCCCTTGACGTCCTGCTCGTCGGTCAGGCGCGCGTTGTTGATGGTCATCAGCCGGAGCACCGCATCGCGCGACGGCACGGCCTGGTCGGCGCCGTAGACGCCGTCGGAGATCGTGTCCCGCGTCAGGAAATGGTACATGGCCCAGAACGGATTGACCGGAATCACCGGCGAATCGGTGCCGCCCGCCAGCATGAAGCCCTGCTCCATGTAGGTCTTGAGCGGCGTGACCTGCGAAGCGCGGTCCATGCCCCAGTAACGCTTGAGCACCGGCGCGGCCAGGTAGAGATGGTCCTGCACCGACATCCGCAGGTTCATCGCCCGGATGCGCGGATACTGGTCTGGGCGCGTGATGAACGCATGTTCGATGGTCCACCCCTGCGCGCGGATGTCGCGCTGGGCGTGGGCCCGCTCGTAGCCCTGCAGCACCTCGTCCACGGCGGCATCGCCCACGGCGTGCACCGCCACGCGCCAGCCCGCCTGGTTGATGCCCGCGACGTATTCGTTGAACGTCGCCTGCGGAATGGTCTGCAAGCCGTAGTACGTGCCGCCCTTGCCCATCTCCCCTTCGTAGGGGCGCGTCATGTAGCCGCCCTCGAAACCGCCGTCCACGCTGATCTTGATGCCCCAGACCTTGACCCACTCGTCGCCCTCGCCCTGCCGGATGCCGGCCCCGACGATGCCGGACCGGAAATCGGCCAGGTCCTTGGGACGGAACAGGATGCTGTAGCGGACCGTGGCCTTGCCGCTGTCGCGCAACTGCTGGAACTGGCGATACGCCGCCACGTTCGTGCCCGGTATCCGTATGCTGGTCAGGCCGTACTCGTTCAGTTTCTTCTGCTGCGCCTCGAGCAGCGCCAGCGTCATCGGCGGCGGAGGCGGCAGCGGCGCGAGGCGCTTGGCCGTGTCGGTCAGTTCGCCGGTCAGCCGTCCGGCGGCGTTGCGCGGAATCGCGCCGCCCGGCGGCACCGGGGTCGCCGGCGTGATGCCGTACTTGGCCAGTGCCGTGTTGTTGAGGAAATAGCTGTGTCCGCCGCGCACCAGGATCACCGGCACGCCAGGCGCAGCCGCTTCCAGCTCATCCGCGGTGGGCAGCCGCTGTTCCTTGAGCTGCGCCTCGTGCCAATCGCTGTTGGAAACCAGCACCTGTCCCGGCTTGGCCCCCCTGGCCGCCTCGGCCACCGTGGCGGACAGCTCGGCCATCGAGCGTGCGGCCGACAGGTCGATGCCGGGGCCGCCGCCCACGGCATGCAGATGCGAATCCGCCAGGCCGGGAACGACCGTGCGGCCGCGCAGATCGATCACCTGCGTGGCCGGCCCCGCATAGGCCATGATGCGCTCGGTCGTCCCCACCGCGGCGAACCGGCCCCCGCGCACCGCGAAGGCCTGGGCCACGGAAGAACCGGCATCGACCGTGGCGACCTTGCCGTTGACGTAGACCGCGTCCGCGGCCTCCGATGGCGGCGCGCCGCCCGGCCCGCGCGCCGCGCACGCGGCCAGCAGTCCCACCGCTGCCGCCACGACCACGCCCCGTCCCCAAGTCCCGCCAACCATCGTATCCATGGCCCGCCCCCTCGTCGTCGGAAGGCGCCAGTGTGATACCAAGAATCTTTAAATGTCAAACACTTGTCCCCCATGGCAGTGCCTGCCGCGGCGCGCGCTTCGTGCACAATGCGGGCGAGGTCCACGAGAACATCCAAGCTGCCACGCCCTCCCACTCCATGAACCCCGAAGATCTGCAACGCCTGGTAACGGTCGCCATGCCCTACGGCAAGTACAAGGACAGGCTGATCGCCGACCTGCCCGGTCCCTACCTGGCCTGGTTCGCCCGCAAGGGCTTCCCGCCCGGCGAACTGGGGCGCCTGCTGGCGCTGATGCACGAGATCGACCACAACGGCCTGTCGCCGCTGCTGGCGCCGCTACGCCAGCGCTAGCGTCCTGGTCACGGCGACGCCCGGCGCCGCTTCTGGAACAGTTCGAGCGCATGCAGCCCGACCGCGCGGGCCCGCTGGTTCTGAAGCACGATGGCAGCCTGCGCGGCTTCGGGGTCGCGTTCGCGTATCGCATCCAGGAGACGGTGGAACTCATCCACGCTTTCCGCCGGCCGGTTCGGATGATTCATCGATGACGCCCACAAGAAGCCCATACGTGCGTTGATCTTCCGGATGAAGGCAGCCAGCGGTTCGTTGCAAGCCCCCGCGACAAAAGCCTCGAACAATTGATGCTTGGTCGCGCGTATGCGCGGCACATCGCGCGAAGCCAGCGCCTGCTCGAACTCGTCGATACGCAAGGCGAAGGCATTCATCTGCTCTGGCGTGCCGCGCATCGCGAAACACGCCGCCGCCAGTTTCTGCAGAGCCACCCGCACTTCGTGCAACTCGTGGAACTGCGCTTCATCGATCGCCCGCACGGCAGGCCCGCGATGTGGCGCCACTTCCAGCAAGCCTTCGCCGTCGAGTTGCCGGATGGCCTCGCGCATCGAGGGACGGCTGGCGGCAAAACGTTCGCAAAGCTCCCGTTCGGTCAGCTTGTCGCCGGGAAGATAAATCCCTTCGGTGATGGCATCGCGCAAACGGTCGGCCAGTTGCTGCCGGGCCGGGTCTGCGGCCGGCGCGGCGGTCTCGTGCAAGGCAACGATTTTTCGGTCCATGGATCAGGTCGCGGCGGCGGGAATTGCATTGTAGCGACCCGGCCGGATGCCCACCTTGCCGGGAGTTTTCATCAATTTTCAAAATTGTCTTACATTGTTGAGTATAAATGCCATTTCATGGCATATTTACGCCAACAAAAACAATATTTGTCATACAAAAAGGCGATCAGCCTTAAAACCCTCAAGGAGACACACCATGCTGCTGCATTCACGGTTCCTGGCCACAGCGCTTGCCCTGGCAACCGCCCTCGCCGTCGCCCCCCAGGGCGCCGGCGCCCAGTCCTATCCGGCTCGTCCCGTGCGCATCATCGTTCCACATGGCGCGGGCTCGTCGCCCGACACCATCACCCGCCTGGTCGCCCAGCATCTGGGCGAGCGCCTCGGACAACCGTTCGTGGTCGAGAACCGCGCGGGCGCTGGCGGAACCATCGGCCTGGGTGCCGCCGCCCGCGCCCCTGCGGACGGCTATACGCTCGCCGTGGGCCACATCGGCACGCTCACCATCAATCCCAACGTGTACAGCAAGCTGCCCTACGACCCGGTGAAGGACTTCGCGCCCATCATGCTGTCGGCCCGCACGCCTCTGCTGGTCGTCGTTTCCGCGGAGTCGCCCTACAAGTCCATTGCCGACGTCATCGCCGCCGCCAAGGCCGACCCCGGCAAGCTGACCTTCTCGTCGGCCGGCAACGGCACGGCCTCGCACATGTCGGGGGAATACTTCAAGACGCTGGCGGGCGTCTCGATCACCCACATACCGTTCAAGACCGCGCCCGAAGCCCTGACCGGCGTCGCCAGCGGCGCCGTCACTCTCACCTTCGGCGGACAGCCGCCGGCCTGGCCCATGGTCAAGGCGGGCAAGCTGCGCGCGCTGGCGCTCACCAGCGACCAACGGGTGGCCGAATTCCCCGACACGCCCGTGGTCGCCGAAACGCTGCCTGGCTACGAGATGTTCGACTGGAACGGCTTCATGGCGCCCGCGGGCACGCCCGCGGCCATCATCGGCACACTGCACAACGCCATCGCGACCATTCTTGCCGAGCCGGACGTGGTGCGCCAGTTGCGTGGACAGGGGCTCCTGCCCACGCCCAACACGCCGGAACAGTTCGCCCGCTTCATCGACGCGGAGCGAGGCAAGTGGGCGCGCGTCGCCAAGGAAGTGAAAATCCAACTCGACTGAGGAACGTCATGGGAATGGATGTGGAACAACTCGTGGCCCTGCTGGCCGGCGCCTCCGCGGCCGCGGCCTATGAAGCCCTGGGCCGCCGCGGCGACCTGGATCCGGCCATTGCCACGCAAGTGCCAGGCACGGTCTGCGCCGGCCCGGCATACACCGTGAGCGCGCCGCCCCACCGCAGTGGATCGGCGAACCGGGCGCTGGACCTGGCGCCTCCCGGTTCCGTGCTGGTCATCGACACCGGCGGGGACCCGGACACCTGCGCGCTGGGCGGCACCGGCTCGCGGGCTGCGCAGATGCGCGGTCTGGCCGGCTGCGTCACCAACGGCCGCGTGCGCGACCTGGCCGAGATCCGGGCACTGCGGTTCCCGGTATTCGCGCATGGCGGCACGGTGCGCAGCAGCCGCAAGGACGGAACGGCCGAGGTCCAGATACCCGTGGCGATAGGCGGCCAGATCGTGCATCCGGGCGATCTCGTGTGCGCCGATGATGACGGCGTGGTCGTCATCGGCCAGCAGTATTTCGACACTCTCGCCGAGAGGCTGGCCGCCCGCCTGGCCTTCGAGCGCGACGCCGATGCCCAGGTGCGTGCCGGCGCCTCGTACGCGCAGGCCGTCAGCGGCCGGCCCTGACCGACTTCAAGCATGGAAGCTCCACATGGGCATGACGCTCGTTGAAAAGATGCTGGCGCGCGCCAGCGGCAAGACATCGGTCAAGCCGGGCGACATCGTGCTGCCCGAGCCCGAACTGGTCATATTGCACGACGGCTACGTCGAAAGCGCCTACACACAGTTGCACGACATCGGCTATCGCCGCGTCACCCATCCGGAGCGGGTGGTCTTTGTCACCGACCACCAGGTGGTCTACACCACGCCCGCCTCGATCTTGCGCGGCCGCGCCAATCGGCGCATCGCCCGCGAATGGCGCATCGGCCACTTCCACGACGCCGGCCAGGGCGGGCACGGCCATCTCTTTCCCATGGAAAGCGGCCTGGTCAGGCCCGGCATGTTCCTCTTCGCTTACGACATGCACTGCACCAACTTCGGCGCCATCGGCGCCTTCGCCATGCGCGCCGGGCCCAACGTCGTGTCGGTGCTGGCCACGGGCACGACCTGGACCGTCGTGCCGCACACACTGCGCGTCACGCTGGAGGGCGAGCCATCGCCCGGCGTGCATCCACGCGACGTCGGCTTCTGGCTGGCCCACCGGCTGACCTCGGGTGAACTGGGCGTCGAATTCGACTATCGCGTGGTCGAATTCGGCGGCGCGTACTGCGACCGCCTGCCGCTGTCGGGCCGTGTCGCGCTGTGCAATACCTTGACCGAGATCGGCGTGCTCAACATCGTGTTTCCGCCGATGTCGCCGTTGGGCTCGGCCCGCGACGGCACCTGGCTGGAAAGCGACGACGATGCGCGGTTCGAACATAGGCTCGAGCTGGACGTCACGCACCTGGCGCCGCAGGTGGCCCTGCCGGGCGCCCCCGACCGGGCCGTCCCCGTCGGCGACACGGTGGGCGTCGCGATCGACCAGGCCTATCTGGGATCCTGCGGATCCGGCATGTATGACGATTTCCAGGCCGCCGCCGACGTACTGGCCGGACACCGCGTGGCAAGCGGGGTGCGCTTCATCGTCGTCCCGGGCACCGTCGAGACGGCCAAACGCATGGCGCGCGACGGCCTCACCCAACGCTTTCTCGACGCCGGCGCCATCCTGCTTCCGCCCGGCTGCGGCCCCTGCGCCGGCGGCGCCGGCGGGCCGCTGGCCTCCGGAGAAGTGTCGATCTCGACCGCCGCCACCAACGGCCAGGGCCGCATGGGCGCGAAGGATGCCCATTGCTACCTGGGTAGCCCGCTCACCGTGGCCGCGTCGGCCATCGCCGGCAGGATCGCCGATCCGCGCCCGGCGCATTGAGGAGTCCCCATCGATGAACTGGATACAACGCGGCACCGCCCACGTGCTGGGCCATGACGTTCCCCACGACGGCGCGGTCATGGCGTTCGACATCGTGCTCTCCCGCGCGACGAATCCCGCCGAACTGATCCCGCATCTTTTCGCCGAACTCGATCCGGGCCTGGCCAGCCGCATCCGCCCAGGCGACCTGATCGTCGCCGGCCGCAACTTCCTGGCCGGCAAGGCGCACAATGCCGGCATCATCGCCCTGAAAGCGCTGGGCCTGGGCATCCTGTGCGAGTCCATGTCGGTGCGGGCCTTCCAGGGCGTGGTCGCGCTCGCCGTACCCGTGCTCGCCTCTTGCCACGGCATCGTGGAAGCGCTGTCCGACGGTGACGAGATCGAAGTGGACTACGCCAACGGCACCGTCACGCGTTGCGCCACCGGCGAGATCCTCCACTACCCGCCCCTGGCGCCCGAGATACGCGCCATGGTCGGAAACGGCGGCATGCGCGGCGCGCTCCTGGCCCATCTGCGCGCGCGGCCCGAGCTCGGCCAGCCTTACGCGGAGTAGACTACGGGCCTTTTCCATCGAGGCCTTCCGCCATGCCCCTGCAAGCCCACTACGCCAAGACGCTGCCCAAGCCCCGCTTCCGCTACACCCCTTGCATCCAGGCAGGCCCCCACTACCAGTTGGCCGGCATGATCGCCCTCGATGCCGAAAGCGGCCAGTTGGAAAGCGGCGGCGTCGCCGCGGAAACGGACAAGATCATGCGCAACATGCTGGGTGCCCTGCCCGAGTATGGCCTGGCCCTGGACCAGCTCGTCATCGCGCGCATCTTCACCACCCGCTTCGACCAGTTCGCCGAGATCAATCGCGTCTGGGAAGGCTACTTTCCGGAAGGCACCACGCCGCCCGCGCGCACCGCCGTCGGCGTCGCGGCCCTGCCGCTGAACGCCTCGGTAGAGATCGAGTTCTGCTTCTACCGCGAGGCCTGACCTTCTGATTCCCCACGGGCGCGCAAAGCGCGCCCCTTCTCTTCGCTTGCCTGCCCATCTACCTTCGCTTATCGTTATGTTTCATTGAATATAACGATAAGGAAGAACATGATGCATCGGCAGAGACTGCCCGGATGGAGCCTCGCAACGGTCCTGTCCTGTGTGCTGGCCGCCTGCGGCGGCGACGGCGCAATCCCGGAAACGCCCGGGATCCCGCCCAGCATCGCGATAGGCGGAGCGGTCGAACGTCCCTCGTCCCCGACCGTTGCCGACCTCGAGCAACGTCCGGCCCAGACCCAGACCGTTTCCTATTCCAGCGGCAGCGGCCAGCAGACCCGCACCTATACCGGCGCCGGTCTGTGGTCCCTGCTGGACGATGCGGGCATCAAGACCGATGCCTCGGCCAAGAACGATCTCCTGCGCAAGTACGTGGTGGTCAAGGCCGCCGACGGCTACCGCGTCGTTTTCTCGATGGGCGAACTCAAGCCCGACATCGGCAACCGCGCCAGTCTCGTGGCCTACGCCGAGACCCGGGACGGCAAGTCGGGACCGCTGCCGCAAGGCGACGGTCCGTTCCGGGTGACCGCGCCCGGCGACGGCAAGGGCGGACGCTACGCTTCGATGGCGACCTCGATCGAGGTCCTGCCGTCGGGATCCACGCGCACCGGCACCGGAGGCGGCCTCGCGCCGTCCTTCACCGTATCGGGCGCCGTGCGGCAGGAAGGCAGTTTCGATCTCGCCGCCCTGCAAGCCCTGCCGCCGGTTTCCCGCGCGGTGGGAACGGCGACCTACACCGGCGTCGACTTGTGGCACCTGCTCAACGACGTGGCCGGCCTGAAGACCGCCGCGGGCGCGAAGAACCCCACGCTGGGCATGTATGCCGTCGCCACCGCCAGCGACGGCTACCAGACGCTGTTGTCGATGGCCGAGATCGATCCGGCGTTCGGCGCGAACCAGGCGCTGGTGGCCTACGAGGTCGATGGACAGCCGCTCGATCGCAACGGCATGGCCCGGCTGGTGCTGCCGGGCGACATCCGGACCAGCCGCTCGGTGTCCAATCTCATCGACCTGCAGGTATTCGAGCTGGCCAGCCCCTGACGCCCCCCTGGCTGCCGGGCCTCAACCTTGCAGCGCGAGCGCGTTGGGTCCGCCCCGCAGATAAGCCACGATGCTGCAGGCGGTGCTTGCCGAAGTCTTCGGATTGGCGGCGGAAGGTTCGGCCTGTGTATCGAAGCGGAACTCCCCGAGCACGCCACGCGCCTCGATACGATGGCTGTTGCGCGTGGCGGCGGGATCCGCGATCAGCGTGACCCGGGTGGCATCCAGCCCCGCACCCGCCAGGGCAACGGTAGCCGCCACGTTGGCATTCTGCGGATAGCGTCGAGCGACCTCGCGGGCGCTGCCTTCGAACACCACCGTCGGCTCGGCCAGGCCATGCAGGTCGCAGGCCTGTTCCGCCGGGGTGCCCAGCCAGGCGCGCGGCGGCTTGATGCCGGTGTAGCGGACCTCGACCGCGCCGGCGGCGCGGGCCGTCGCCAGCGCGTCCAGGCCGCCGATGGCACCGCTGATCAGGTGCAAGCGGCGACGGGCCCGGGCCGCTTCTTCCCTCAACGTCCGCAGCAGGTCCTCGTCCGCCAGCGCCCCCGCCGACACCAGCGCGAAATCGCGGCCGCTGCGCAACACATCGGCGCCGTATTGCGCCACGGCGCCTTGGCCCGCCGCCTCGATCACCAGACCGACCTCGCCGGCCAGCGACGCGATGTCGCTGACCGGCTCGATGGACGACGGCAGCCCCGCCGCCGCCTCGTTTTCCTTGCCCCGGCGCACGATGACATGCCGCACGTCGACGCGGATGTCGCCGGCCAAGGCGTCCAATAGACTGCGGGCGATCCCGCCCAGTCCGATCACGGCAATGCTGGATCTCGTCATTTGAGGTCGGCGTTCATCTGTTTGGAAAAAATCGCCGCGAGCTTGCTGGCGGCATCGAGCAGGGCGCGCTTCATCTTTTCATCGTCGTAGGCCTGCATGCGCTGCGACGGGCCGACGATGGACACCGAGAACATCACGCCGACCTGGGACAGCGGGATGGGCGCGGCGACCGCCACCAGTCCGCGATCGATCTCCTCGCGGCAGTAGGCGATCCCGGTCTTGCGGACCCGCCGCAATTCGTCGCGCAACTGCTGCGGCGACGTGATGGTGCGATCCGTCAGCGCGGGCAGCGGTTCATCCAGCAGCGCCTCCCATTCCCGTTCGTCGCGAAAGGCCAGGATGGCCTTGGCCGAGGCCGCCGCATGGGGCGGCATGACGTGGCCGGGATTGACGTAGCCGTGCCAGTCCTTGGGCGGCGTGGCCATGACGATGCTCTCGATGCGGTTGCCGCGCAGCATGCTCAGGAAAGCCGTTTCCTGGAACTGCTCGACCAGGCCGTAGAGCACCGTATGGGCGACCGCGGCCATCTGGTCGGGCGAGATCGCCGTTCCCAGCAGCCGGCGCATGCGTCCGCCCAGGAGATAGGTGCGGCGCGCATTGCCGGCCTCCGCCTCGAACGGCGGCTCGGCATCCAGGCAGCCGGCGCGGCACAGGCCGGCCAGCATCCGGTGCAGCGTGCCCTTGGGCATGTCCAGCGCGGCCTGGATTTCGCCGAACGCCAGCCCGGCGGGATGGCGGGCGACCAGTTCGATCACCTCCATCTGTCGTTCCAGCAGGAACCGGTTCTTGGACGACTCTTCTTCCACATCACCCCCAACGTGACCCAGGCGAAATTTTGCCCGTAATGAAACGTCTTGACGAAATTACACCGAAACCTGCATTATGTTCCATATAACGATAGATTAGTTCCGAAAAACGGAACATATTTTTTGCCGGGCAAGAACCGGCTTCTTTTCATCGACCCAGTGCAAGGGGGAACTCCATGCGTAAGAACCATGCTTTGAAGCCGCTCGTGGCCGCCGCCATGGCCGCCGCCGTCCTGGCCGCTCCGGCCCACGCCGCCGACAAGAAAGTCAGCCTGCGGCTGTCGCACAACCTGCCCACCACCAACCCCCTGCACTACGGCGTGCTGGTGCCCTGGGCGCAATCGATCGAAAAAGACTCGGGCGGCAGCATCGCGATCCAGGTATTCCCCGCGCAACAACTGGGTCCGGCCAAGGATCACTACAACCTGGCCCGCGACGGCATCGCCGACCTCGCCTTCTATCTGGTGGGCATCGAACCGGGCCGCTTCCCCATCGTGACCGCCGCCGAAATGCCGTTCCTGGTGGCCGACACCGCCAAGGGCTCGCGCGCGCTGTACGAGTGGTACCAGCCCTACGCCAAGAAAGAGATGGCCGACGTCAAGGTGTGCACCATGTTCTATGACGGCGGCGGCACCATCCACTCCAAGAAGCGCATCGAAAGCCCCACCGACCTGGCCGGCCTGAAGATCCGCTCGCCCAACGTCATGGCGGCCAACTTCTACCGCCTGTCCGGCGCCTCGCCCGTCCAGTTGTCCGCCTCCGACGCGGCCGAAGCGGTCGAGCGCGGCGTGGTGGACGCGATCTCGTTCCCGTGGAACCTGTTGCAGGCACTGGGAGCCGATCGCGCGCTGACCTATCACCTGGACATGAATTTCTATTCGCTGGGCACGGCCATCCTGATGAACAAATCGTCGTACGGCAAACTGTCGGCCGACCAGAAGAAGGTCATCGACAGCCACTGCAACGCCGACTGGGCCGAACGCCTGCCCATGCCCTGGTACAACTGGGAACAGGAAGGCCGGGCCGCGCTGCTGAAGAAGCCGGGCCACACCGTCTACACGATCTCGGACGCCAAGGTCGGCGAATGGAAGGCCATGGCCGCCAAGGTCCGCGCCGACTGGGAAGCCAGCGTCAAGAAGAACCGCATCGATGGCGCCAAGGTGTTCGGCGAACTGCAGGACACGCTGAAAAAATACAACGCCGCCTATTGATCAACCGCCGAGCATCGCCATGAAACGTCTGCTTGCCTTCCTAGAGTTCGTGCCATCGGTACTGCTGTTGTTCATGGCGATACTCACGTCCCTGTCGGTGGCCACGCGCTACCTCTTCGCCTACCCGCTTCCGGACGAGTACGAAATCTCGCGCCTGCTGCTGAGCGTGGTGGTGTGCTGGGGCATCGCGGCGGCCTTCCGCCACAACGACCACATCCAGCTCGATATCTTCTGGAGCGCGCTCGGGCCTCGCGCCAGGCGGGTCCTGAGCCGCATCGGCGCGGCGCTGTGCCTGTGCATCATCGGCGGCTTCGCCTACGCCCTGGGCACCAAGGTCGTCGACGTGTTCGAGGCGGGGCTGCTGACCGTGGACCTGGAGTTGCCGGTCTGGGGCTTCTACACGGCAGCGTGGCTGGGCACGCTGGCCTGCTTCTTCATCCTTCTCCAGCAAGTCATCGCTCCTTCCGAGCCGGAGGCCGACGACGGCCATCCGGACGCCACGGTCTGAACGGACGCACACCATGATCGGCCCCAATCTCGCCATCCTCATCGGCTTCGGCTCCCTGCTGCTGCTCTGCCTGCTGCGCGTTCCCATCGGCCTGGCCATGGGCACGGCGGGCATCCTGGGCTTCGGCCTGATGACCGGCTTCGAGCCCGCCTTCAAGCTGCTGTCCCACTCCGTCATCTCCACCTTCTCCGACTACACCATGGGGCTGGTGCCGCTGTTCATCCTGATGGGCGCGGTGGCCGTGACCTCGGGCATGAGCGGCGAACTGTTCCGCGCCGCCCAGCTCTGGCTGGGCAACTTCCGCGGCGGACTGGCCGTGGCCACCGTGGCCTCGTGCGGCGGCTTCGCCGCCATCTGCGGCTCGTCGGCCGCCACCGCCGCCACCATGACCCGGGTCGCCCTGCCCGAGATGAAAAAGCATGGCTATTCGGAGCGGCTGGCCACCGGGGTGATCGCGGCCGGCGGCACGCTGGGCGTGCTGATTCCGCCCTCGATCGCGCTCGCCGTCTACGGATTGCTCACGCAGCAAAGCGTGGGGCTGCTGTTCATGGCCGGCGTCGTGCCGGGCATCATCGCCATCGCCATGTACATGCTGGTGGTCAAGGTCTGGCTGGCCGTGCGTCCGCAGGATGCGCCGGTGGGCCAGCCCGCCGCGATGCGGGAACGCCTGTCCAGCCTGACGCGGCTCGGCCCCATCATGCTGCTCATCATGTTCGTCATCGGCGGCATCTACGGCGGGCTGTTCACGCCGACCGAGGCCGGCGCCGTGGGCGCCGCCGGCGCCATCGCCATCGTCGCGCTGGGCAAGCGCCTGTCCTGGAATACCCTGTTCTCGTCGCTGGCGGAAAGCGTCCGCATGGGCGCGGCCATCCTCCTGATCATGGCCGGCGCCGTACTGTTCGGCTATTTCCTGGCGGTGACCGAGACCCCGCAGAAGGCAGCGCAGCTGCTCATCGACGCCGACCTGGGCCGCTACGGCACCCTGCTCGTGATCATCGGCATCATGCTGGTGCTGGGATGCCTGATCGACGCGCTGGCGGTGGTGATCCTGATCGTGCCGCTGGTCTACCCCATCGTGATGCAGCTGGGCTTCGATCCGATCTGGTTCGGCGTGATCGTGACCATGTGCGTGGAGCTCGGCCTCATCACGCCACCTTTCGGACTGAACGTCTTCGTGATCAAGGGTCTGTCCAAGCGAACCGACATCTGGACCATCTACAAGGGCGTGACGCCCTTCATCATCGTGGACCTGCTGCGTATCGGCCTCTTGATCGCCTTCCCCAGCCTGGTGCTGTTCCTTCCCGACATGGCGCGCTGAGCGCGCGCCCAAGACGTATCCATGACCATCAAGATTGAGCCGCGCAGCGGCCGACTGGTGCGTGTGCGCACCACCCAGCATGTCGAACTGACGGGGTTCCTCGCGCCCGCCCCCGTGGCCGGGGCGCCCCTGCTGATCAGCCTGCATGGCCTGAGCGGCAACTTCGACACCAGTTTCACTTTCGACTTCCTGCAAAGCCCCGACCTGGCCGGCGTACACCTGCTGTCCATCGGGTGCAGCGGCCACGGAAACATCGCGATGTCGCGGGTCGGCACCACCCCGGCCTACAAATTGACCGGCTCCGCGTTCGAGTATTTCGACGATTGCATTCCCGACCTGGCCGCGTGGATGGATTTCGCCGCCGGGTCCCACGACGGCCCCATCGTCCTGATGGGACACTCGCTGGGCGCCTCGAAAATCCTGCGCTATGCCGCGGCGACCGGGGATACCCGCGTGCGAGGCCTGGTGCTGGCCTCAGCCGCCGACCTGCGCGGCGCTTTCTTCGCCCTGCATGGCGAGGAAAAGGCCGCGGCCTTCCTGGCCCAGGCCCGGCAATGGGTGGAAGCGGGCCAGGGCCGCGTGCTGATGGGAGAAGACTGTGTCCTGGGCCTGCTGCGGCAACGCATCTCGGCGCAGACGCTGCTGGACCGCTTCGAGGAAGGCCGGCCCGCCGACACTTTCGACTTCCACGGCCGCCGCTCGTCCCGGGCCTTCCAGGATCTCTCGGCCGTGACGGCGCCTATCCTGTCGCTATACGGCTCCGAGGGCGAGATCGTCGGCAGCGCCGGAGTCCGCGGCGCGATCGAACTGCTGCGCGGCCACGCGACATCCGCGGTATCGTTCTCGTCGGCGGTGCTCGGCGGCAACCACTGGTACGCGGGACACGAGATCGAGGCCGCCGCCGTCATCGCAGGCTGGCTGGGCCGCCACGTCCAGGATTCAAAGGAACACCATGACTGATGCACGGGGAATCGCCGCGCTGGCCGAGGGCTATGCCCAGGGCCGCCTGGACCCGGTGGACGTCGCGCGCCAGGCGCTGGACCAGGCGCGCGCCCCCGGCATGGATACGGTATTCATCTCGCTCATGGAAGCACGCGCCCTGGACGAGGCCCGCGCCAGCCAGGCGCGCTGGCGCGAGGGCCGGGCGCTGGGACCGCTGGACGGCGTGCCCCTGGCCTGGAAGGACCTGTTCGACATGGCGGGCACCGTCACCACCTGCGCGTCGGATACGCGCCGGCAGGCCTCGCCCGCGACGCTGGACGCGCCTTCCGTCCGCGCCCTGGCCGCCACCGGCATGGTCAGCGTGGGCAAGACCAACCTGAGCGAGTTCGCCTTCTCGGGCCTGGGCATCAACCTCCACTTCGGTACACCGCCCAATCCGCATGATGCCGGGGTCGCACGCATCCCTGGCGGCTCTTCGTCGGGATCAGCGGTGGCCGTCGCCCGGCAGATCGTCCCCTGCGCCATGGGCACCGACACCTCGGGCTCGATCCGGGTGCCGGCGGCCTTGAACGGACTGGTCGGCTGGAAGCCCAGTTCGGCCCGCTACGATCAGCGCGGTGTCTTTCCCCTGGCGCCGTCGCTCGACAGCATCGGCCCCCTGGTCCACGCCGTGGCCGACGCCTGCCTGATCGACGACGCCCTGCTGGGCCGCGCGCCCGTCCTGCGGACGCGCCCGGACCGCGCCGCCGGGCGGCTGGTGATTCCGTCCGGCATCGTGATGGGCGAACTCGAACCGGGCGTGGCCGCCGCATTCGAGACAGCCGCCGAACGCCTGGCGCGGCAAGGCTTCGCCATCGAGCACCGGACCGTCCCCATGCTGGACCTGACCCACCACCTGTTCGCCACGTTCGGCACGCTGGTCGGCGTCGAAGCGGTCCAGGTACACCGCGAACTGCTGGACAGCCCCGCGCTGGCCCGGGTCGATGCCCGCATCGTGCAGCGGCTGCGGCTGGGCCAGGCCATGCCCGCACAGAACCGGCAGGCCTTGCGCGACAACCGGCCGCGCCTGATCGCCGCGATGGCCGCGGCCTTGGCGCCCGACGAGGCGCTGCTGTTCCCGACCGTACCCATG
The DNA here is from genome assembly GCF_058793475.1 of Pigmentiphaga sp. MLSB6-MA01. Taxonomy (NCBI): domain Bacteria; kingdom Pseudomonadati; phylum Pseudomonadota; class Betaproteobacteria; order Burkholderiales; family Alcaligenaceae; genus Pigmentiphaga; species Pigmentiphaga sp. MLSB6-MA01. The sequence continues at coordinate 27,036 of NZ_JBXAFV010000007.1, forward strand.
GTCGCGCCGCCCATCGCGGCCCTGGATGCCGACCCGGCCTGGTTCGCGCAATGCAATGCGCGCGTGCTGCGCAACACCATGATAGGCAGCTATCTGGACATGCCCACGCTCGCCCTGCCCTGCGGCACCGACGGCGCGGGCCTGCCCGTCGGCCTGAGCCTGGCCATGGCGACCGGCCGCGATGAAGCCCTGCTGGCGCTCGGACTGGCCGTCGAGCATGGATTGACGGCCTGAAGCGCGCTCACCATTTCCGGCGGCCGGCCAGCGTATCGGCCAGCAGCCGGAAATCGCCCCGCAACGACCACCAGGGATAGGTGAATGTAGCGGGGCGGTTCTTTTCGAAGAAGAAGTGCCCCGTCCAGGCCAGGCCGTACCCACAAGCCAGCGCGGCCACCAGCAGCCAGGGCTGGCGCAGCCCGGCCGCCAGCACCACCAGGATCAGGGCCAGGCTCGTGCCCGCGACGTGCAGGCGCCGGGAAACGGGATGCGCGTGCTCCCGCAGGTAGAAGCCATAGAACTCGTCGAAAGTGCGATAGCGCCGCCCTGCTTCGTGCATGGCCCGCCCCTCCCGTGAATACCCATGATCGAATAGCGCCGTTCTTGCGTCACCGCAGGTATCATCTTGTGACCAGATACCAATTCCTTGGGGGAATCGCACTGATGAGAATATTCGCCGAAAAGGGGCAATCGAGCGCACCCTCGGCCCGGTCCGGAAATGACGGCACGCGCCAGGGCATGACGGCAATCGCCGTGATGCTATTGTCGGCCATCCTGGCCGCCTGCGGTAGCGGCAGCGGAGCCAAGCCAGAACCCGAGGCCGGAAAAGTTTCCGGCACCGTCACCTACGACTTCGTGCCGGCCGTCCAATCCCGGGGACTGGACTACGCCGCCACGCGTGCGCTGCCCGTGCGAGGCGCGGTGGTGGAAGCCTTCAGCACCGCCGAGATCCTGGGCAGCACCGTGACCGACGCCCAGGGCGGGTATTCCCTCGTGCTGCCTCCGGGGCGCGACGTCAAGATACGGGTGCAGGCACGGCTCTTGCGCGAAAGCAAGGAAGGCGCCTGGAGCGTGGCGATACGCGACAACACCGGGCCGGGCTATTCGGCGGTCCCCACCAACGCGCCCATCTATGCCATGGAAAGCGAGCCGCTTTCCGTGCCCCGGGACGGCATGGTCCTCGACCTGCACGCGGCATCCGGCTGGAGCGGCAGCAACACCGCGGGCAAGTACGCCGGCGCCCGCGCGGCCGCGCCGTTCTCGGTGCTCGACCAGGCCTACGGCGCCATGCAGCGCTTTCTGGCCATCGCGCCGGACCTGAACTTCCCCCACCTGAACATCTACTGGAGCGAGAACAACACACCGTCCGAAGGCGAGCCGAAGAACGGCGACATCGGCACCAGCCACTTCAATCCGGAAGGCCCCGCCCCCGGCCTCTACATCCTGGGCAAGGCGAACGTCGACACCGACGAGTACGACACCGGCGTGCTGGTCCACGAATGGGGCCACTACTTCGAGGGCCGGATCTCGCGCTCGGATTCCGTGGGCGGAGCCCATGGCGCAGGCGACAAGCTCGACATGCGCGTGGCCTGGGGCGAAGGCTGGGGCAACGGACTGGCCGGCATCGTGCGCAACGACCCCGTCTACGTCGATACTTCGGGCGCACGGCAGCAGGACAGCTTCTTCTTCGACGTCAGCGCCCCGCCCGCGCCGCCCAACGACGCCGCCTGGTACAACGAAGCGGCGATGCAGTATTTCATCTACCAACTCGCGCAGCAGCCCGGCGGTTTCGAGACGACGATCGCCATCCTGCGCAACGAGCAGAAGCTGACGCCGGCCTTCACCAGCATCTTCCCGTTCGGCACCGCGCTGGCCACGCGCCTGACCGACAGCACCGTGATCGGCAAGGTCAACACGCTGCTGACCTCGATCGGCACGCCCACGCTGGACGAACTGAATGACTGGGGCGGCCCCGCGTCCTATACCATTCCGACCGTGCCGGCCGAGGTCGCCAAGCCCTACGTCCGCTTCGATGCGCCCGTGGCGGGAGCCCCCGCCGCCACGCAGCAGATATGTGTATCCAACCTGCTGGGCGGGGAGTACAACAAGCTGGACCAAGGCCGCTTCCTGCGGCTCGAAGTGCCGGGCCCGGGCACCTACAGGCTGAGCGCGGCCCTCGTCTCGCCCCCGGCTCTCGTGACCAAGGCCCACATCTGGCTGTCCCGCCAGGGCGTCAAGATCCAGGAGGACGACGAAGCGGTCGAGAGCGCGCTCGAAGCCGGTACCTATACGGCGTTCCTGGTGGATACTGCCCTGAGCAACGGCGACGGCGATGACGACGAGGATGGCAGCTCCGCTCCCGCCCCCGGCCCCACGCCGGTCCCCGCCAACACCCGTGTCTGCTACCAGGTGAGTCTCGAACGTACTTCCGCAGGAGCCCTGTAATGCGCCCGCCTTTGAACCTTGCCACCGTGCGCGCCCGCGCGCCGCGCGCCGCCGCCCGCCTGGCCGTCCTGCTGGCGGCCGCCCTTCCCGTTCTTCCCGCCTGCGCCCATGAGGCCCGGCAGGCGCCCGCCGCGACGGCCTCGGCAACCAGCGCCAACGCCTTCGTGGCACGCCCCGGCAAACCCGGCGACGTCGTCGCCGTCTCGGTCCGCGCGCCGTCGGCGCCGCTGGCTGCCGGCCCCGCCTCCGTAGGCCTGTCGCTGCGCGGATCGCCGGGCGTGACCCAGGTGGAGCTGAAGTACGGCGTCGAAGGCGCGCTGCGCGTGGACGCGGTCTCGCCCACGGTCGTTCCGCTGGATGCCCAGCGGCGCGCCATCGTCGAGGTCCCCGTCACGGTGCTGGGCACGGGCGTGCACTATCTGAACGTGTACGTCACGGCCAACGGGCGGCACAGTGCCTTCTCGGTACGCCTGGACGCCGGCCAGGCCGCCACCTCGAACCGCAAGCAGTCCTCGCCCGACCAAGGCGGCTTCGTCGTGCTGCCGGCGCAGGAGACCCGCTCCGGCGGGACCGCGCGCTAAGCCCTGCCCCCGGGCGGCGCCTCCGCGCCGCCCATCCCGCGCGCCGGCCGGGCGCCATGCCCGGCCGGCCGCGCAACGCTCAATCCACCTGCACGCCCAGCATCTTCGCGATCTCGCCCTGGCGCCGGTATTCCTTGTGCACGAAATCGGCGAACTCGCGGCGGCTCATCGGCGAATTGATCGACCCACGCTCCTCCATGGAACGCTCGAACGCCGGATCGCCCAGCACGGCGTTCACCGCCTGGTGCAGGCGGTCCAGCCGCTCGGGCGGCGTCCCTTTCGGCACGAACAGGCCGTCCCAGGCGAACAGCTCATACCCGGGCACCCCGCTCTCGGCCAGCGTGGGCGCGTCCGGCAGCGTGGGAATGCGCTGCGGCGTCGACACGGCCAGCACCTTGATCTGCCTGCTTTTGGCCAGGGGCACCAGATACGGCGCGACGTCGATCATGAAGGAGACGCGGCCCGACCGCACGTCGGTCGATGCCGGCGCGCCGCCCTTGTAGGGCACGTGCGTGAGATCGATCTTCGCCATCTGCTGGAGCAGGCCACAGGCCATGTGCGACGCCGTGCCATTGCCCGCCGAGGCGCAAGTCAGTTCGCCCGGGTGCTTCTTCGCATAGCCGATCAGCTCTCGCGCGGAATTGAACGGCGACTCGGGGCTGACGAACATCACCATGGAAATGATCGAAAAGCGCGAGACCGGCTCGAAATCGTCCGGGGCGTAGCCCACCGACTTGTACAGCCAGTGGTTGGTCGCCATCGTGCCGTTCGTGCCGAACACCATCGTCTGTCCATCCGGGGTCGCGCGGGCCGCGGCGGCTGTGCCGATATTGCCTCCCGCCCCGGCCCGGTTGTCGATGATGATGGGCTGGCGCAACTGCTTTTCCATCTCCCGGGCATAGAGCCTGGCCAGCGTATCGCCCCCGCCGCCCGCGACGAAGGGCACCACCATGGTCAGCGGACGCTGGGGCCAGTCGGAAGCGGCGGCACCCGACACGGTCGCGGCCAGCAGGGCCAGGGTGCCGAGGATCCGGGCCGGCTTCCCGTTCTTGTTCACATGCATGCTTGTCTCCTGTTGTCTTTCTGAAACTGCCCCGGTCAATCCACCCCGGCCTCGAGCAACTCGACCGGATCGCCGTAGCGGGCCGCGATCCCGACCACCTCGGGGTCGCGCAGCGCGCACAGGAAACCTTGGTCGATCAGGGTATTGGCCCCCGCCGTGACGGTGGCGTCCAGGCAGACCAGGTCCATGTGCACGGGCGGCTCTTCCCAATCGGGCAGCACGCGGCGGATGTAGTCATTCGGTTTGGCCAGGTCGATGCCGAAATGCAGCGCGCCCGGCGCGTTCGAGCCGGCGGGATAGATGGTGTGGCGCGGCGCCTTGGGATTGAAACCGCAGCCGCCCCCTTCGATCATGCGGCCGCCCACCAGCATGTCGCGCAGGATGTCCGCTTCCCCGGAGCTGCCTTCGACCGCGCTGACGTACTCGCCCTCGAAACGCACGGCGATGCGCTCCTCGAAGGGCCGCGCGAAACCCACGGCCCACTGCGGATAGATCACGCCCGACATCGGCGTCTTGGCGGCGTGGTCGTTGCGCACCGCCGTCCGGTCCCACAGGTTGGGACCATGGGTGGGCAGGTAGTGCACGTAGCAGCCGGGCTCCTCGGCCGTCGTCACGCCGCGCCAGCGGTTCGACGACAACATGGTGTCGCGCGTTTGCGGCGTGAAGCCGATGCGGAAATCGGTCCCGCGCGCATCGGTGAAATGCAGGTCGAAATCCTCGCTGCTGGGATAACGGCCGGCCGTGGCCCGGCACAGTGCCCCGACGATCTCGCTCGGAAAGCGCGCCTGCGGCGTATGCAGCAGGTCGAGATTGCGGAAATAAGTGATCTTCACCCAACGCTGGCCCTGCTTGCGCAGCGCGATGCAGAACGGATCCTCGATCGAACAGAACCAGGTGGACACGACGAAGTCCGCCTGCTCCAGCAGGCCTTTCACGGGGTCCGGGACCACGGTCACGCGGGAGTCCGGCTCGGTATAGACGCGCACCTGGGCGCCCCGCGCCCTGGCCAGCCCCACCACCGCGTCGACGACCCGGGTATCGAGCAATTGATCCGTCAGCATCAGCACGCGTTCGCCCGGCCGGATGGCGAACACCCTGGCGAAGTTGTCCAGCGCCTGGAAAAAATGCTTGGTCTGCACGACGGAATCGGCCAGCGGAGGCGGCAGCCCGACGAAGGCAGAAGGTGGAATCATGTATTCCTCTTACTTAGAGCTATAATTAAATTGCATGCAAATTATTGGTTAATTTTATTTTTTATTCAATATTTATCTATTTTTGCATGCAAAAATAGATATTCAGGATATAGCGGTTACTATCACCGCACACAGGACAACAACGCTCGTCCCGGCAGATGGCCACTCAAATACATACGGTCGCAGGCGAACTGCGCCGACGCATCATGTCCGGCGCCTACCCGCCCGGCGAACGGCTGGTCGAGTTGCAACTCGCGGCGGACCTGGGCGTCTCGCGCACCCCCATCCGCCTCGCGTTCGAGGAACTGGTCAAGGAAGGCCTGCTGGAGCGGCTACCGACCCGTGGCTTCCGGGTCAAGGCCGTGGACCTCGCCGACCTCGCCAACGCCCTGGACGTGCGCGGCGCCCTGGAGGGCATGGCGGCGCGGCTGGTGGCCGAACAAGGCGCCCGGCCGGACGTGGCGCAAGCCCTGCGCGATTGCGTGGAAGAAGGCTGGCGCCTGCTGGAGGATGCGGCCGGCGACGGTTATCGCGTGGAAACGCCCCGGTGGTCCGCCATGAACGAGGCTTTCCACGCGGCGCTGGTCCAGGCCGCGGGCAACCCGCCGCTGGCCAGCGCGCTGGCGCACGTCTCGCAGATCCCCCTGGTGGGCGCGGCCGTCCTGGGCCTGGGCCTGGACGACACCATGCCACCGCCCGAGTACGCCTACATCCACCGCGCCCAGCAGGACCACGACGACATCGTCGCGGCGATCGAACTGGGGGAAGGGGCGCGCGCCGAAAGCCTGATGCGCGAGCACGTGCGTCGCAGCCGCGACAACAAGCGCCGCATCTACCAGCTCCGGATCGACGCCCTGCGCCGGACGGCCAGGTAAGGACATGGCGCGGCCGCTACAATAGCGCCATTGCAAACTATCGCGGAACAGGGGTGCACATGGCTCGCATGATCTATTGCGTCAAGCTGAAACAAGAGGCCGAAGGCCTGGATTTCCCGCCCTACCCGGGCGAACTCGGCACCAAGATCTGGCAAAGCATTTCCAAGCAGGCCTGGCAGGACTGGGTCCAGACCCAGACCCGCCTCGTCAACGAAAACCGCCTGAACCTGGCCGACGCCCGTGCCCGCAAGTACCTGCAACAGCAGATGCAGCGCTATCTGTTCGAAGACGGCAACGTCGAGGCCCAAGGCTACGTTCCTCCGAATTGAAGCGCCCTGGACGCCGACGCGTCACTCCGGCGGTGCGGGTGCCGCCGGCAGCCTTGCCGCCGCCTTCGCGCCCAGGTCTTCGAGCCCCGGGCCCAGGGCCGGGTAGCGCTTGGCCATGGGCGGCATCTGCTCGCGGAGCAGCCCGCACGCCGACGGTAACCGGTCCGCGTCCATCCGCCCGAACGCATCGCCCAGCCGTTCCAGCAACTGCCACGTATCGACTTGCGGCAAATCGAGGATTTCCCAAGGCTTGAATCGAGGCGACTCCAGCCAATCCTCGATCACGGCATGCGCCTTCGACGGGTCGATGGCGTCCAGCGCCATCACCCGTTGCGCGAATGCGCCGGCATGTTCCACCGATGACGGCGCGCTCAACCTTCTTGCCGCGCCGACGATGGCGGACAGCGTCGAAGGCCGGAGTTCCCAGCCCCTGCGCTCGCTCAGGCGGCCCAGGGACTTCAACTCGAACTCGACCGTGTTCCGGGCCTGCAAGGATGCCGTCGCCCCGCGCGCGGCCCGGCGCATCGGCGCGTTCAACAGCGGCGCCCGCGTGAGAACATTGGGTTCGCTCTCCCAGCGGTATCCGTCGGACCGCTTTTTGCGAAAAACCTCCTTCAAGGCATCCACCGAGACATCGAAGTACGCCAGGATGGTCTGGTCGGACCGCAGCTTCGCGGCCACCAGCGGAATGCTCGCCGCGGTTTGGGATACGTGGCTGCCGGAGGACGTATCGACGGTTCTCATCTCGCCGTTGCCCGGAAGGTCATAGGCGTCCGTGTCCAGCACCGGGATTCTCAGGTCCGCATCGCCTATCCAGCCATCCACGCGAATACGCGCCTCGTCGCCGTGGTACAGGTCGTAGGCATGCACCTTCCCCCAGCGTACCGCGATCACGTCGTCATCCTTGAGCTGCCCGCCGAACGCGCTGGCGACGGTCTGGGACATCTCGGCACAATAGAACGCGCCGCCCACCCAACTGCATGCCGCATAGGCGACAGCGAGCGCCTGGTCGACGGCCGCCGGTTCGCTCACGCCGCGCCGGCGGAACGTTTCCAGGAAATCCGGGGGCCAGCATTCGCCCATTGCCTTGCGCACGGGTTCCGGCGCGTGCTCTTTGCAGATCCTGGCTCCGTAGGCAGAGGAGTCCGGCAACAGGGCCCGGACCATCTTGCGCGCCAGGTCGCGCTGCGCCAAGCCCCGGACCTGCGCCTCGTAGTCGGTCCGCTCGATGTCTTGTCCGACGTTGGCCGCGCCGAACCGGGTCTTTTCGTCGCCAAGCACGCTCTCCAGGACATGGGTCGCCCGTTGCAGGGCCGCCAAGGTTTCCTCGTCGCGGATGGGATGGCCTGTCAACGCCCGGAGATACTCATACGCGGCCAGGGAAAAATTCCTGGGGACGAGGCGCTCCCCCGGGGACGCACTCTTGCCGATGGCTCGGGCCAGGCTCTCCCGTTCGCGTCTTTCATCCTGCCGTCGATCGGCCGAGGGGGACGGCGCCTGGCCTTGCGCCGCCGCGATCTCGAACTCGACACGAAAACCTTCACCGGACGTCTCGCCCGCCATCCATTCCAATTCATGCAACCGATTGGTCCGCAGCGTCAGGCCAGGATGGGCCGCACGGCCGCGCGGCGCACAGGTGAACGTCCAGCCTTCCTTGTCCACCTTGGGCGTGACGTCATAGGCCTGGTCATCGCTCAGCCGGCCCAGCCATTCGAGTATCAAGGCGTCCGGCGGCCCCGCCTCGGTACCGGAAAGCTTGCGCGGAGGGATCCTGACCGTGACCGGGCCGTGCTGGCGCGGAACCAGGGAAAGGCGAAACGCCTGGCGCAAGTCCCGCGGCAGCCCCGCCTCTCCCGTGAAAGCGGGACAAACAGGCATGGGGTCGGGCAGGGACGTCCTGGATATGAACACGGGTCGAAAATCCTCGCGTCTCGTTCAATAAGAATGGGGGCGGCTCGATACCGGGACCCGGAAAAGGTCCACGGATATGAGTCGCCCCCGAACGATGCAAGGTTCCAGCGCCCGCAAACGCCAAGGCCGGCGTCCTCGGGCAGCCGTCGCGATCACCCCGCCGCGGCTTCCCGCTCGACGTTGTCGACGCCCGTGTGGCGCACGTCGCGCCCCTTCACCATGTAGACCACGAGTTCGCACATGTTCTTGGCATGGTCGCCGATGCGCTCCAGCGCCTTGGCGATGAACAGCAGTTCGATGGAACGCGAGATCTTGCGCGGATCCTCGATCATGTAAGTGATCAACTGGCGGATCACGCCCTGCCACTCCGAGTCCACGGACTTGTCCTGCCGGACCACCTGCGCCGCGGCCTGCGCGTCCAGGCGGGCGAAGGCGTCCAGGGCCTTGCGGAGCATCGTGACCACGGTATTGGCCATGTGCCAGAGCTCGACCGCGGGCATGTTGATGCGTCCGGCCTCATGGATGAGCTTGGCCATGCGGGCGATCTTCTCGGCCTCGTCGCCGGCGCGCTCCATGTCGGTGATCATCTTGATGACCGTGATCATCATGCGCAGGTCGCCGGCGGCGGGCTGGCGGCGGGCCAGGATGTGGCTACATGCCTCGTCCAGTTCCACCTCGAAGCGGTTGACCTCGGTATCGCGCACGATCACGCGCTCCAGGGCCGCGAGATCGCCGTTGGCCAAGCCATCGATGGCACCGGTGATCTGGGATTCGACCAGGCCTCCCATCTGCAGGAAGCGCGACCGGACCTCTTCGAGTTCGGCGTCGTATTGTTTGTGGGTATGTTCAGTCATGCCGGCTCCCAGCGGAAGAACAATGGGCCTGGCCGTTTGTGCCCCGGCCGCATGGGCAATGCATCGCACAGTTTATGAACATCATGTGACAGGAATATGTCTTCGACGTTCGCCGCGCGGACAAGTAGCTAGGCGTGGCGCGGCTTGTCGAGCCGGCGCACGCCGGACTGGGTGGCCAGCAGGGCCACGTCCGCGCCGCGCAGTGCGAACAGGCCGCAGGTCACCACGCCGGGCAGGTCGTTGACCACCTTTTCCAGGCCCTGGGCCTCGGCGATCTGCATGCCATGCACGTCCAGGATGACATTGCCGTTGTCGGTGACGAAACCCTCGCGCAGCCTGGGCTGCCCGCCCAGGAGCCGTAGCGCGCGGGCCACCGCCTCGCGGGCCATGGGAATCACCTCGACCGGCAGCGGAAAGGCCCCCAGCCGCTCGACCAGCTTGGATTCGTCGGCAATGCAGATGAAGCGCTCGGCCACCGAGGCGACGATTTTCTCGCGGGTCAACGCGCCGCCGCCTCCCTTGATCATGTGCAGGTGGTCGTCGATCTCATCCGCGCCGTCGACGTAGATGGGCATGAAAGCCACGTCGTTCAGGTCGAATACCGGTAGCCCGTGGCCGGCCAGGCGCGCCGCGCTGCGCTCGGAACTGGCGACCGTGCCATGGATGCGCCCCTTGTAGGCGGCCAGCCCGTCGATGAACAGGTCGGCCGTCGACCCCGTGCCGACGCCGATGACCACGCCGGGCGCCGCCACCTCGGCGACGAAGGCAAGCGCCGCATCGGCGGCCTGCTGTTTCAGTTCCTGTTGAGAAAGCATAATAGGTGGTGCAAAGACAGTGCTGAAGGTTGCCAGCAGACACTTTAGCACTTGGACGCGCGAACGCCACCGGCGTTCCGGCCACCGCGCGGATATCGCGCGCAATCAAGGGGCACGCATGCTGATAGAAATAGACGCCACCACCTCTCTCCTGGTCGCCATCGTGGTGCTGCTGATCGGGCGCTGGCTGATTGGCCGGATCCCGCCGCTGCAGCGGTACAACATCCCCGAGCCGGTGGTGGGCGGGATGCTGGCGGCCATCGCCATCACGGTGGCCAAGGTCACCGCCGGCACCGAACTCTCCTTCGACATGGCGCTGCAAACGCCCTTCATGCTGGCCTTCTTCGCCACCGTCGGCCTGAGCGCCGACGTCAGGACGCTGGTCCGCGGCGGACGGGGGGTGATCCTGTTCCTGATCGCCATCGCCATCATGCTCCTGCTGCAGAACGCCATCGGCCTGGCGGGCGCCCTCAGCATGGACCTGCATCCGCTCAACGGACTGCTGGCCGGATCGATCACGATGCTGGGCGGCCACGGTACCGGCGCGGCCTATGCCTCCCAGTTCTCCGACGTCGACAACCTGCAGGGCGCCATGGAGCTGGCCATGGCCTGCGCGACGTTCGGCCTGGTACTGGGCGGCATCATCGGCGGCCCGGTCGCGCAGCGGCTGATCACGCGCCACGGACTGACGCCGGGCGCCGGCGCCGCGGCGTCGGCAGGCGAAGCCTCCGCCGCCGCGGCGCCGGAAACCTCCCGCCCGCTGACGACGCTACTCTTTCTCGAAACCCTCCTGCTGATCACGGCCTGCGTCGTGGCCGGCGACACGCTGGGGGAACTCATGAAAGGCAAGCTGCTGACCCTCCCGCCCTTCGTCTGGACCCTCTTCACCGGCGTCGTCCTGCGCAACGTGCTGGGCCTGGCGCGCATCCGCGAAGTCGACGACGGCGCCGTGCAATTGTTCGGCGGCGTCGCGCTGTCGCTGTTCCTGACCATGGCGCTGATCTCGCTGCGGCTGTGGGAACTGGTGTCGCTGGCGTTGCCCATCCTGGCCATCCTGGCGATACAGACGACCTTCGTCGCGGTCTACACCAGCCTGGTCACCTTCCGCATCATGGGCGGCAACTACGACGCGGCGGTGCTGGCCGCGGGCGCCTGCGGCATCGGCCTGGGCGCCACGCCCACCGCCATCGCCAATATGCAGGCGGTCACCAACAAATACGGCCCCTCCCCCCAAGCCTTCCTGATACTGCCCATCGTCGGCGCGTTCCTGATCGACATCACCAACGCGCTGGTCATCCAGGGCTATCTCAGCCTGCCCCTTTTCGGCTTCTGACAGCGAGCGCAACATGATCCGACGACTGTTCCTCTTCGTCCTGGCCGCCGTGCTGCTGTCGGGCTGCAGCCGCGGGCCCGACCAGTCCCAGGTCCAGGCCGCCGTGGAGAACCGCCTGCAGGCGGTCTTCGCCAAGCCGGTGCTGGATGTGGAATCCCTCCGGCGCCTGGGCAGCGGCCCGCTGGCCGACGCGCCCGACGGCGCGGCCCGCCGCATCGTCTATTTCAACGGCCGCTTCCGCCTGGCCCGCGACTATGCCTTCAGCGACTGGCAGTCGCTCAACCCCGCCGCATTGGCCACGCTGCTGGGCGCGACCGAACGCGGCGTGGAGGGCATCGCGCGCGACGGCAACCATACCGGCGACATCCTGCAGATACGCGGCTCCGTCACCTTCCGAGAAGGCCCCGGAGGATGGCAGGCGGTGGATTTCGTCCCGCCCCCGCAGGCCACGGCCAGCCAGGCAGCCACCGGATCGCCCGCCCGGGCGACCATCGAGCGCATCCAGAATCTGTTCAACAACCTGCCCGCCAACAGCCAGCGCGCCCGCGCCATCATCACCGAGGAGCTGGCGGCGGCCGACCGGCAGATCGCGCGCCGCCTGGACCGGCTGCGCAGTGCCTTCGTGGTGGCGGGCGGACCGGAGGCCGGCGAGTACGACCTGGTCGCCCGGACCATCGCCGCGCGCCTGACTGCTCAGGGCTTCAGCGCCAGCAGTTCATCCACCCAGGGCAGCATCGAAAATCTCCAGTTGCTGCAGCGGGGCGCCGCCAACATCGCGCTGGCGCAAGGCGACATCGCCAGGCAGGCCTACCTGGGCCAGGGCGCCTTCGGCGGCACCGCCCACAACCCCGGCCTGCGCGCGATCGCGAGTCTCTATCCGGAAGCCTTCCACATCGCGGTGCTGGCCGACGGCCCGGTCCAGTCCATCGCGGACCTGCGCGGACGGCGGCTCGACGCCGGCCTGGCCGCCTCCGGCACCCGCGCCTCGACGCTGAAGATCATGGCCGCGCACGGGCTGGCGACCGGCAGCGTGGAACTGGTATCCAGCGCCAGCTTCGACGAAGCGGTGCAGGCCCTGGTCGACAAACGGGTGGACGCGATCGCCAGCGTCATCCACGCCCCGGCACGGCAACTACAGCGCCTGGCCGCCGACCATCGCGTGCGCATCCTGCCCCTGTCGCCGCCGGCGATCACGCAGCTCACGCGGGAGGACCCCGCGTTCGTGCGCCTCGTGCTGGCTCCCGGCACCTATCCGGGACAGGGCGCGCCCATCGCGACGGTAGGCGTCACCGCGCTGCTGGTCACGGGCAACGAAACGCCCGCGGACGAGATCCGCGGCGTGCTCCAGGCGGTGTTCGAACAGGCCGATTTCGTGGCGGCCGGCAGCCCGGCCGGCGGGCAGATCACGCGCGCGACCGCCCGCGAAGGCGTGACCATCCCCCTGCACGAAGCCTCGGAACGCTATTTCCAGGAAGCGACGGCACCGCGTTAGGAAGCGGTCCGTCCCGCCCGGCCTCTGGCGTAACGGCAGAACCGGGCGCTTCCTTCCCATCCACGACTCCCCGTGCCGTGGCATTCCATTATTGACACATGCTTTCATGCCTCCTAAAATTTCGCATGCAAGTTCGCATACAAAATTGAATGCGACGATGACAAGGTATGTCGAGGAGATAGAGATGACATCGGGAAATCAAGGATCCGCAACGAAAGATCCATCCCTGCTGAAATTGGGGGGCGCCCCGAGGCCGGATCTTCCCAGCCTGGCGAATGAAACCGCCACCGACGTCGAGCGGCTCTGCGCCGACCTCGAACGTGACGCGATGAAAGGCCTGTGGACCGTGCAAGGCCGCTCCGAGGCATTGAGCGACATAAGGCCTCACGTCTGGACCTGGAAGAAGATCCAGGCCTACCTGGATCGCGCGGGCTCAGCCATGTCGCTCGAGGACAGCCCGGTGCGTCGCGCCCTGATGCTGTGGAATCCTGGGGCGAAAGACCATTGGGACGCCACGAACACGCTAACGGCCGCCGTACAGATGATGCTGCCCGGCGAGCAGGTCATCACACATCGTCACATTCATTCGGCACTGCGGTTCATCACCCACGGGCGAGGGGCGACGACCACCGTCAATGGCGGGAAAATCACCTTGTCGGCCGGCGATCTCGTCCTGACTCCGAACTGGGCCTGGCACGACCACTCCAACGAATCCGATGAACCGATCATCTGGATGGACGGTGTCGACAGACCATTGGTAAAAATGCTCGACGCCGTGTACTTCGAGGTTTACCAGAACCACGGCTACCAGCCGGTCGTCAAGAACGAACACGAGGCCGGCTTCCAGACCGATCTCGATGGCCTGGATCTGTCACGGTATTCGCCCAAACTCGTCTACCGCTGGGAAGAAGCCGAGCGGGCTTTGGATCACCTCGAAGCACAAAACGACATATCACCCTACGACGACGTGCTGTTCAAGTATTCGAATCCGATCAATGGCGGACCGATCACACCGACCATGGGTGCGGACATACAAAGACTGCGGCCGGGTGTCCATACGCGGGCCCACCGCCATACCAACAGCGCCGTCTACCATGTCTATCGGGGGTCGGGCCACTCGATCATCGACGGCGAGCGCTTCGACTGGGAAGAAGGAGACTATTTCGTCCTGCCTTCCCGTGTCTGGCACGAACACGTCAACGACTCCAAGACCCATGCAGCCGTGCTTTTCTCCATCAACGACCGTCCGGCCTACGAATCGCTGGGCCTCTACCGCGAAGAAGCCCTGACCACCGGAAACGGTTTCCAGTCCTAGTTACAACGTCGATAGAGACCATGCCATGAACTACCAGACTGCACGGGGCACTTTTTGCAGAACGATGGCGGCGTTCGCCGTCGGCGTCCTGCCGGCGACTCTCGCCACCTCCTCATTCGCCCAGGGGAACAGCTACCCTGACCGCCCCATAAGGCTGATCGTTCCGTATGCCCCCGGGGGCCCGACGGACATCCTGGCCAGGATCATCGCGCGCGGAATGTCCCAAAACCTGGGGCAACCCATCGTCGTGGAAAACAAGGCCGGAGCCGCCGGCAACATCGCCTACCAGGGCGTGGCCGCGGCTCCGGCCGACGGCTACACCTTGGTCGTCGTCGATATCCCGTTCGTGACCAACGCTTTCCTGTACCAAAAACCCGGCTACGACGCTGTCCGTGATTTCGCCCCCGTCGGCATGATCGGATACGCCCCCGTGGCATTGGTCACCGGCACGCGCGGAGGCCCCGCCACCGTCAGTGGACTCATCGCGAAAGCCAAGACTGCCGATGGAAAACTGACGTATGGATCCGCCGGCGTCGGTTCCCCTCCGCATCTGTTCATGGAACTCTTCGCCCAACACGCCGGGGTCAGGCTGACCCACGTTCCCTACAAGGGGGCGTCAAACGCACTCGTCGACTTGGCCGCGGGAACCATCGATACGATGTTTGTCGGCGTCAGCGCCGCACGCCCGCTCATAGCCTCCGGCGCAATCCAACCTCTTGCGGTGACGGGAGCTCAGCGGATGCATGCGTTGCCGTCCGTATCGACGCTGGCGGAAACCGGTTTTCCCGAGGAGGGCTTGAGATTCGGCCCCTGGTGGGCGATTGCCGGTCCGGCCGGCCTGCCGGCGAACGCGATCGCGAAACTCAACGCCGCCGTGCGCGCGGCGGCATCGACACCGACCGCCATCGAAACCTTCCTGGAAATGGGCATCGTGCGCGATACCGGATCGCCCGAGCAACTGGCAACCTTCCTGGGCCAGGACCGGGAACGCTGGAAGCGGGTCATCCAGTCCGCGGGGATCAAGAATGAATGACCGGCGCGCCAGCACCCGGCAGATCGCCACTCTCGAGGTGTCCACGATACATGTTCTACACTCCAGGCCACGATGAATCACAAGCCGAAACTGAAGACTCTCATTGCAAGCACACGTCCTGGTCGCGTCGGACCACTCGTCGGTGCCTGGCTCCAGGCAATAGCCGAGGCTCAAGGCGACTTTTCCCACGAAGTGGTGGACATCGCCGACCTGGGCCTGCCCTTGTTCGACGAGCCTGAACACCCGCGCCTGCAACGATACGTCCACCCGCACACGAAGGCCTGGTCGAGAATCATCGACGACGCGGATGCGCTCGTGTTCGTCACCCCGGAATACAACCACGCTCCCCCTCCGTCCTTGGTCAACGCATTGACCTACCTGTCGAAGGAATGGGGGGACAAGGCTGCGGGCATCGTCAGCTACGGCGGCATTTCCGGAGGACTGAGGGCAGCCCAGGCCCTGAAGCTCATGCTGTGCGCCTTGCGCATGCATATCGCCAACGATGCCGTCAGCATTTCCATGGTAGGCGAGAAGATCGACGATCATGGCAGGCTCGCCCCTGGACCCGCCTCCCATGATGCCGCGCGCCGCATGCTGGCCGAAGTTGGCAGGCTGGCCGTGCGGACAATGCGGGAACGGTCATGACCAACGTATCGAGGCAAGGCGTGGACCCGATCGATTTCGGCTCCCCCCCTGCCGAGGATCGTCCTCAGATCCAGTCCGTATCAGTCTATGAAAAATTGCGCCTGGCCATCGTCAGCGGCGAGCTGCGGCCGAATGAACCGTTGATCGAAGACTCCCTGTCGCAACGCTATGGCATCAGCAGGACACCGCTGCGCGAAGCGATCCAACGCCTGGCCGCGGACGGCCTCTTGACAGGCAGAAAGCGCGGCTGGGCCGTCCGCGAGTTCACGGCGGACGAAATCCGCGAGAACTATGAAGCCAGGGCAGGACTGGAGGGCCTTGCGTGCAGGTTCGCGGCGGAGCGGGGAACCGAAGAAGAACATCGGCGCATCGCCACACTGCATGAGCAACGCAGCATCATGGCTCCTCAGGAACCGGGACTCAGGATACGCACGAACCGGGAGTTCCACGACTCGATCCTCGATGCCGCGCACAACAACCGGCTGCGTCACCTGATCTTTCTTACCGGGAATTTCTATCTAACCCGGCGCGTCGCCACGACGACCAGCGACGATCAGTACCGGCGGGCGCAATCGGAACATGGCGTCATCGTACAAGCCATTCTCAAGCGGGATGGCCGTGCCGCCAACGAAGCCATGATGGTACACATCATGAATGCCTTCGAAACGTGGAAACGCTTCAACGCGGACTAGCCGTCCGCCCCATCGCCTTGTGACGCTCCAGGCAAGGAGCCCGTCCCACTTCCTGGCGGCCACGCCCGCGCCAGCAGTTCGGCGCATACGGCGTCGCCATGGCCGGTGTCGCTGTCCCCATACAGCCAGCCGGCCTGCGCCAGCCGGGCCGCCACGAAGGCCTCCCCTACGAGGCCGCCCGGCTGCGCCATCAGCAGCGCCGCCTGCATCAACCCCGCCAGCAGGCCGGCGATGCGGCGCGCCTTGAATTCGGCCTCGCCGCCGCCCGCGCACAAGTCCATCCAGGTCTGCCAGGCCGAACGGAACTCCGCGCTGCCGCCGCCGCATTCGCGCAAATGCTCGGCCAGCGCCTCGAACGCCTGGGGATCACGCCGGATGGCGCGCAGCACGTCCAGGCACATGATGTTGCCCGACCCTTCCCAGATCGCGTTGACGGGCACCTCGCGATAGAGCCTGGGCATGGGACCGTCCTCGACATAGCCGTTGCCGCCGCAGGCCTCCATGCACTCGGCGACGGCCGACACGGCCCGCTTGCAGACCCAGTATTTGGCCGCCGGCGTGACGATGCGCCGTATGGCCCGCTCCAGCGGCGCCTCGGATTCGAACGCGCGCGCCAGCCGCAGGCCCAGGGCGGTCGCGGCTTCGCTTTCCAGGGCGAGATCGGCCAGGACGTGGCGCATCAGCGGCTGTTCACGCAACGGCCGGCCGAACGCCTGGCGCCGCGAGCAGAAATGCAGTGCCTGGACGGCCGCCTGCCGCAGCAGCGCGGCGCTGCCCAGCACGCAGTCCAGGCGCGTATAGGTGGCCATCTCCACGATGGTGGCGACACCCCGCCCCGGCTCGCCCAGCATCGCGCCCCAGGCACCGTGGAATTCGACCTCGGCGCTGGCGTTGCTGCGATTGCCCAGCTTGTCCTTCAACCGCTGGATGCGGACGCCGTTGCGGCGGCCGTCCGGTCCGTAGCGTGGCACGAAGAAACACGACAGCCCTTCATCGGCCTGCGCCAGCACCAGGTGGGCATCCGACTGGGGAACCGAATAGAACCACTTGTGGCCGTCGAGCAGATAGCCCCGCCCTCGACCGGGGGTGCCGCACGGCGCCGCCCGGGTCGTGTTGGCCCGCACGTCCGATCCGCCCTGCTTCTCGGTCATGCCCATGCCGATCAGCAGGCCGCGCTTGGCGGCAGCCGGTGCGTCGGATGGATCGTAGACACGCCCGTAGAGACGCGGTAGCCAGTCGCGGGCGAAATCGATCTCGCCGGCCGGCTCGCTCGCGAGCACGGGAATCGCGCCGAAGGTCATGGTGGTCGGGCAGAGCGTGCCGGCCTCGACCTGGCCCTGCATGAGGTAGCCCGCCGCGCGCTCGACCATGGCGCCGGGCCGGGGCGATGCCCACGGCGCGGCGTGCAGCCCGCGCGCGACGATGCCTTCCATCAGCAGGTGCCAGGCGGGATGGAAGCGGACCTCGTCGATGCGGCGCCCGACCGGATCGAGCGGCACGAACCGCGGCGGGTGCTCATTGGCATCACGGCCCGCGTCCATGGCTTCGCGGCTGCCCAGCCAGCGCCCCTGCTCGCGCAGGGATGCCTCGGCATGGCCGGCCCCTTCGCGCCGGACCGCTTCCCGCAGCGCCGGATCGGTGTCGTACAGGCAGTAGCCGGCGCACGGCTCCACCACATTGAACGCGTCGTCCCGGTCGCTGTCCGTCATGATCGCTCCCCCGCCTGCGCGGCGGCATCGTGGCCATGCCTGCAAGTGTAGCGCCGGCCGCCAGGCGGGATCAGACCGCCGCGGTTTGCGCCGGGTCCCCGTCGCGCAGCCGTGCCACGTCGCGCGAGGGCGGCGAGCCGAACAAACGGCTGTACTCGCGGCTGAACTGCGACGCGCTTTCATAACCGACGCGGCGCGCCGCGCTGCCGGCATCCAGCAGTCCGGACAACATCAGCATCCGCGCCTCGCGCAGCCGCAGTTGCTTCTGGAACTGCAGCGGGCTCATGGCGGTCACGGCCTTGAAATGATGATGCAGCGAGGACGGACTCATGTTGACCACCTGGGCGAGCGCCTCGATGCGCAGCGGCGCGGTGTAGTGCTCCTTGATCCACGCGATGGCGCGGGCGATCTGGCTGGAAGCCCCGGCCGACAGGGCCGCCTGGCGCAGCCGCCGCCCGAGTTCGCCGGTCAGCACCCGGTACAGGATCTCGCGCTCGGCCAGTTGCCCAAGGACCGGCAGGTGCTCGGGCGTATCCAGCAGACGCACCAGCCGCAGCATGGGCTCGATCAGGTCGAGCGGGGTCGTGCCCACGGCCAGGCCCCGCATGACGGGCGTCTCGGGCGCCGGCGGCAGGCCGTGCTCGCCCACCAGTTCGCCCAGGCGCTGCGGGTCGATGTCCAGCGCCACGCACAGATAGGGCTCGACCGGCGACGCGCAGGTGATGCGGGCCTGCACCGGCAGGTCGAACGAGGACAGCAGGAAATGGCGCTCGTCGTACTCGTAGACGGACTCGCCCAGTTCGACGCGCTTGGCGCCCTGCGCGGCGATGGTGAGCGAAGGCCGGTAAAGCCCGCAGTTGGACCCCGACGGCCCCGAGAACCGCACGAACGACAACCCCGGGTAGGCGCTGGGATGCGCGCCGTCGGCAGGCGCATGGCGTGCGATGCAACCGGCCAGGGCGCGCCGCGCGGCCGCCAGCCGGCCGGCGGCCTCGTCCCGTGGGACGGCATCGGCGGGAACAGCCGGCTGGGACATGGTCATCGCGGAGAACGGATGCGGAGCGACGATATTGCCATGCTCAGACCGCCTTGCGCAAAGGCGTGCGGATCGGCAGGGTCCGCACGCGCTCGCCGGTCGCGGCGAAGATCGCGTTGGCCAGGGCCGGCGCCAGCGGCGGCACGCCGGGCTCGCCCACCCCGGTGGGCGCATCCTGGGACGGCACGATGTGCACGTCGACACGCGGCATCTCGTTGATGCGCAGCAGCGGATAGTCGTGGAAGTTGCTCTGGACGACGGCCCCCTTGTCGAGGGTAATGGCGCCATGCAGCGCCGTCGACAGTGCAAAACCGATGCCCCCTTCCATCTGCGCCTTGACCACATCCGGATTGATCGCCAGCCCGCAGGCCACGGCGCAGACCACGCGGTCCACCTTCAGTTCGCCGTCGGCGTCCACGGTCACCTCGACCACCTGGGCGACCACGCTGTTGAAGGACTCGTGGACCGCCACGCCCCGGCCCCGGCGCGCGCCGCTCTTGCCCGCCGCCAGCGGACGGTCCCATTGCGCCGCCCGCGCCGCCGTATCCAGCGCGGCCAGATGGCGCGGATGGCCCTTGAGCAGCTCGCGCCGCAGCGCGACCGGATCCCGGCGCGCGGCCCGCGCCGCCTCGTCGACCAGCGTCTCGGCCGTGAACGCGGTATGCGTATGTCCGACCGACCGGTACCATTGCACGGGCACCCGCACATCGTCGGGCGTGTGCAATTCCACGCTCAGGTTGGGAATGCCGTAGGGCAGATCGGACAGGCCTTCGACCGACGTGGCGTCGATGCCGTTCTTGATCATGAACTCCTCGAACACGGAGCCCTTGATCAGCGACTGCCCGACAATGCGCACCTGCCAGGCCTGCAGCCTGCCCCGCCCGTCCAGCGCGAGCCGGGCACGATGCAGGTACGCCGGCCGGTAATAGCCGCCGCGCATATCGTCCTCGCGCGTCCACACCATCTTGACCGGCACGTCGAACCCCGCCTTGCGCGCGCCCTGCGCGATGGCGACGGCCTCGACCACGTAGTCTGCGTGCGGGCTGGCGCGCCGGCCGAAGCTGCCGCCGGCATACAGCTGGTTGATCGTGACGCGCTCGGGAGCAATACCCAGATAGTCGGCCACGGCCTTCTGGTCCATGGTCTGGAACTGCTCGCCGTTCCAGATCTCGCACCGGCCGTCGCCCAGTTGCACGACGCAGTTCAGCGGCTCCATGCTGGCATGGGCCAGGAACGGAAACTCGTAGTCCGCTTCGATCACCTGGGCGGCCTTCGAAAACGCGGCCTCGACGTTGCCGCGGACGGCGGCGGGCAGCCCGGGCCGCGCGGCTGCCTGACGATACCGGGCCAGGATTTCGTCGCTGCCCTCGGCATAGGCGCGGCTTTCGTCCCATTGCACCTTCAGGGCATCGCGGCCGGTGCGCGCGGCCCAGGTATTGCGCGCCAGCACGGCAACGCCGGCCGAGCGGTGCGCCGCCCCCTCGAAGGGAATGGCCGCCACCACGCCGGGAACGGCCAGTGCCGCGCTGGCGTCGTAACCAGCCACGGTGGCGCCGAAGCGCGGGGCATGAGCCGCGATGGCGACCAGCATGCCGGGCAGTTGGACGTCCTGGGTGAACCGGGCACGGCCGTGCACCTTGTCGGCCGAGTCCGCGCGCCGCAGCGACGGCTTGCCGATCAGGGCGAACTCCTTGGGCGACTTGAGCCTGACCTTGGCGGGCACGGGCTGCGCCGCCGCGGCCCCGGCCAATTCGCCGAAGCCGGCCTGGCGGCCCGACGCGGCATGGCGGACCACGCCCGCGCGTACGGTAATCGTGGCCGGATCGACCTTCCAGGCCCGCGCCGCCGCCCCGACCAGCATGGCGCGCGCGGCGGCGCCCGCCTCGCGCATCTGCTTGAAGGAGTTGGCCATGGCCGTACTGCCGCCGGTGCCCTGTATGCCCATGGCCAGGTTCTTGTAGCGCGCGGTATCGGCGGGCGCGCCTTCGACGCGCACCTGCGCCCAGTCGGCGTCGAGCTCATCGGCCACCAGGGTCGCCAGGCCCGTATAGGCGCCCTGCCCCATTTCCACGTGCTTGGCATACACCGTGACGCGGCCCTGGGCATCGACGGAAAGAAAAGCATTGGGCGCGAAGGCATCCGCCTCGTCCGCCTGCGGCGCCGCGGCCAGGACGCCGGGCAGTTGCCAGCCCAGTACCAGCACGCCCGCGCCTTGCACGAACCTGCGGCGGCTGACATTGGCCAGGGAGGCTTGCGCGCGGTCGGCCGGATTGTCGAGGGTGAAGATCATGATGCCCTCCCTTTTCAAGCCAGCGCCTGGGCGGCGCGATGGATCGCGGCCCGGATGCGGACATAGGTCGCGCAGCGGCAGGCGTTGCCGCTCATCGCCTCGTCGATGTCGTCATCCGTGGGGCGCGGGTTCGCGCGCAGCAGCGCGGCGGCCGACATGATCTGGCCGGACTGGCAGTATCCGCACTGCACGACGTCCAGTTCCTCCCACGCGGCCTGCACCGCCCGGCCCGCGGCGTCCCGGCCGACGCCTTCGATGGTCGTGACCGGCTTGCCTTCGACCGTGGAAACCGGGGTCACGCAGGCACGCACCGGCGCGCCGTCGACATGTACCGTACAGGCGCCGCACAGCGCCATCCCGCAGCCGTACTTCGTGCCGGTCAGGTTTGCCAGATCGCGCAGCGCCCACAGCAGCGGCATCTCGCCGGGCGCGTCGAGCGCAGTCTGTTTGCCGTTGATCTCGAGCTGAATCGCCATTGCCACGTCCCCTGCGGAAAAGATGCCGGACCCATGTCCGGCCCGTGACAGAGGTTACGTACCGCAGCGGCCTGGGGACAATACCGATTCCTGCCTGTGTTTTGCCTGATCCTGCAAGACACGGGGAACCAGGTGGCGTCACATGGGGCTGGGCCGCCATGACACCGCAGGCGGTCGGCAATCCAGCCGAAGCCGGCTCACGGCGCCTCGACGAGCTTCCTCAAGCGGCCGATGGCGCGGTCCCAGCCGGCCGAGATCGCGTCCAGGAACGCCCGCGCCTCGTCCACGCGCCGGGGATCCAGGGTGTACAGCACTTCCCGGCCATGGCGCTGGCGCAGGAGCAGGTCGGCCGCTTCCAGTACCTGGAGGTGCTTGGCGACCGCCTGCCGCGAAATATCCCGGCCCTCGGCCAACGCAGTGGCCGACAGGGCGCCCGCGGCCAGCAGATGGCCGACCAGGGCCAAGCGGGTTGCGTCGCCCAGCGCGGCAAAGACCCGCGCCAGGTCCTGCTCACGCCCCGTCGACATGGCGCCGGAGGTTTTCGGCCTGGGCCTGCCAGCCGCCGTCGTTCATCATGAAGGCGCGTTCGCGCCGGTGCGCCGGCACGTGCTCGAACCCCGACTCGGCAATGGTCAGCCTCGTGCCCTCGGAAACGGTCTGCAGGCGGAATTCGACCAGGGTGGTGGGCTCCCGCTCGGGATCGCATGCCGCGTCGATGCCGAACGGCACCCAGCGGAAACTGAAGACGCTGGGCGGCTCCATGCGTTCCACGGTGCAGAACACCGCATGCGGAAGCGGCGGCCGTATCGCCGCCGGCCGCAGGCCCAGCGACGCCTGGTAGCGCGCGATCTCGTCCTGGTCGAACCCTCCCTCGAAACTGCCCGTGATGGAGCGGCCGGGGGCAAAGGGCTGGTCCAGCCTGACGCCGAACCATTGCGCGAACTCCTCGATGTCGGTCAAGGCGCGCCAGACGCGCTCGACCGGCGCACGCAACACGACCTGCTTCTCGATACGGTCGAGCGGGTTCATGGCAGGCTCCTTCTGCAACCATTTGGTTGCAAGATACAGTGTCCCGCCGAACCGTGCAATGCCTGCGTTGCACACTATTACGGAGTCCCTGCCCGGGTCACACCATCAGCTCGATCAGAAACGGGGCATTCCGGCCGAAGCTGCTTGTCATGAGATCCGCGCACTGCTCCAGCGTAGTCGCCCTCGCAGCCTCGACCCCCATTCCGTTGGCAAGCTGGACCCAACCCAGGAACGGGTTGCCCAGATCCAGCATGCTCATGGCGGTGTCGCCCGGAACGGCTCCCACGCTCGCGTATTCGCCGATGAGAATGTTGTACTTGCTGTTGTTGAGGATGACCGTGGTGACCGGCAATTGCTCGCGCGCCTGCGTCCATAGCGACTGAAGCGAATACATGGCCGAACCGTCCGCCTGCAGATTGATCACCCGGCGCTGCCTGCCCGCCCCCAGCGCGGCGCCGGTGGCCACGGGCATTCCATCGCCGATGGCACCGCCCGCCAGATGCAGCCAGTCGTGCGCGGGCGCGGCGTGGGTGAATGGGTAGAAGCCCCGGCCGTAGGAAATGCTCTCGTCGGAGACGATGGCATGCTCGGGCATCACGGCCGCGAGTGTCCGGGCCAGGCCTTCGGGCGTGGGGGCGCCGCTCCCCGGGCCCGGACGGGGCCCCGGGTCCGGCACGGCCGCCGCCGGAGCGTCGAGCGCCTTCACCAACCCTCGGAGCGCCTCGACGGGATCCTGGTCCGGCCGGGACAAGACATGGAACCGGGCGTCGGGATGGTGCTGGATCGACGGCTGGCCGGGATAGCCGAAGAACCCTACCGGCGGCTCGGCGTTCACCAGGATGATATGCCTGAACCGATCCAGCGCCTCGATGGCCTGGTTCATGCCGTAAGGCACCCGTTCGAGTTGCATTCGGCCACGGCCCCGCGCCAGATGCGCATTCACATAGCTGGCCATCACGGTCGCGCCCGTCGCGCAGGCGACTCGCCAGGCGAGCTGTTGCGCGTCGGCAAGCACGCCATGCCCCGCCAGCAGGATGAGCACGTCCCGGTTGTCCCGCAGCATGCGCGCCGCGCCCTCGATGGCAACCCCGTCTATCGCATGGGGCGACGGCGGATCCACCGGAACGCCGACCACGCCGCCCTCTTGCCAGGACACGTCGGCAGGCAGGATCAGGGTCGCGATCTGTCCGGGAAAGGTGCGCGCCGCGCGCACCGCATCCACCGCGTCACGCCCGAGATCGGCGGTCCGGGCGCTGGTGCGCACCCAGGCGGAAACGGTCCGCGCCATTCCCGCCGTATCGGCGGTCAGCGGCGCGTCGTAGGGGCGATGGTAGGTCGCCTGGTCGCCCACGATGTTGACGATGCCGCTGCGCGCGCGGCGGGCGTTGTGCAGGTTGCCCATGCCGTTGGCCAGGCCGGGACCGCAATGCAACAGCGTACAGGCAGGCTTGCGGGCCAGGCGGAAATAGCCATCCGCCATGCCCGTGACGATGTTCTCCTGCAGGCCGAGCACGCATTTCATCCCGGGACTCTGGTCCAGCGCGGCAACGAAATGCATCTCGCTCGTGCCCGGGTTCGCGAAGCAGGTATCCACGCCGGCGGCCAACAAGGTTTCCACCAGGCTCTTCGCACCGTTCATCCGCAAGTCTCCTATTCAAGGCGCCCATGTTGGCATCGAGCGCGCGAGGAAGCGATGGACGATACGGAACAAAAGTCTCCTTTGTTGCACCTGCGTCCGTTTCCGGCCGCACGGCGGCCCCCTCCCCTACTGCGGCACCGGCTCCCCGGCCATTTTTTCCAGCTTTGCCCAGTCCACGATGGAGATCTTTCCATACCGGATCTCGACGATGCCTTCTTCCGCCATCGCGCGCAGCACTCGATTGACCACTTGCCTTCGCGTTCCCAGCATCGTGGCGATTTCGACCTGCGACAGGCTGACATCGGCGGATTCCGGGCCACGCCGGGATCTGGCATGGATGGCCCGCAGCAATTGCGCGATCCGGGCATTCGTCGGGTGGGTCGCCGCGCTTTCGAAGTGATCGAGCGCGCGCCGGTGCCGCTGGCCAAGCCCGGCAAACAGCGTGAACGACAGCTTGCCATCCTCGGACAGGATTTCTCGCAGCAAAGGGGCCGGAATCCTGACCAGGATGCTCTTCTGCTTGCACATCGCCGTGTAGAAATACGGAACCTGGGTCAGGACGGGCCCCAGGCCATGGTAGTCCCCGGGCAGATGCAACCCCGCCGTGAAGCTCCTGCCCGATGGCGTCCCGCGGACGAGACGCAGCGACCCCGTTGCCAGGATGTAGAGGAAGTCGGCGGTGTCCCCTGTCCGGATCAGGCAGGTATCCGCCTCGACCGTGCACAAGTCCGCCGCCGCGACGAGGCGGGAGACCGTCTCCGCGGGCCATGTCGAGAAAAGCTCCGACTGGGAGATCACCAGCCTGACCAACGTATTTTCCATAACCTCGGAGTTCCTGGTACCGACCTAAGACGGAAGAAAAGGCCCGCTCCTTCCGGATACATAGCAACAAACACGACAATCGCTTTGCTTTCACCGTTGTCCGGGGGACGTCGGCTTGCCTAAACTTGCCGCCGGCCTGCTCTTGCCCAGAGGCAATGCTATCAAGGACCCGCAATGAACGTGACGCCATCCTCCCCTTCAGGCTCCGGCCCCTCCACCGAACGAACCGCCAGTGCCGTCCTGGCCAGCCAGCTCGCGATACATGGCGTCAAGCATATTTTCTGCGTCCCCGGAGAAAGCTATCTCGCCGTCCTCGATGCATTGCTCGACGTTCCCATTGAAGTCACCGTATGCCGCCAGGAAAGCGGCGCCGCGATGATGGCCGAAGCCCAGGCCAAGCTGACGGGAACCCCCGGCATCTGCTTCGTGACGCGCGGCCCGGGCGCCACGAATGCCGCGGCCGGCATCCACGTCGCAAGCCAGGACTCGACTCCGATGATACTGTTCGTCGGGCAGGTCGCGCGCGACATGAGGGGCCGCGAGAGCTTCCAGGAGCTGGACTACCCCGCCGTCTTCGGCAGCATGGCCAAGTGGGTGGTCGAGATAGACGATGCGCGGCGGATTCCCGAATTGTTGTCGCGCGCCTTCCATGTCGCCACTTCCGGCCGCCCTGGCCCGGTGGTCGTGGCCTTGCCGGAAGACATGCTGACCGACGTCGTCGACGTGCCGGACGCGCTTGCCTACCAGGTCACCGAGACCTACCCGGCACCGGAGCACATCGAGCAACTGCAAACGCTGCTCGCCAACGCGCAGCGTCCCCTGGCCATCCTCGGCGGCAGCCGCTGGTCCGCCGAGGACGTCGAACGCATCCAGGGCTTCGCCCAGGCGTTCCAATTGCCGGTGGTCTGTTCGTTCCGGCGGCAGATGCTGTTTCCCCAGTCGCATCCCTGCTACGCGGGCGAACTCGGCTTCGGCGCCAACCCGCGATTGCTGGACCGGATCAGGCAATCGGACCTTATCCTGCTGATCGGCGGCCGGCTGTCCGAGGCTCCGTCCCAGGGCTATTCGTTGCTGGACGTGCCAAATCCCAGGCAGAAACTCGTGCATGTGCACACCGACCCCGACGAACTCGGCCGCGTGTACCGGGCACACCTGGCCATCAACGCGACGCCGCGGGGATTCTGCGCCAGCGTGGCCGCCCTGCAGGCCACGCCCGGGCGCGCGACCGGCGAGTGGGTGCGCGATGCCGCGGCCGATGCCATTCGATGGCGCGACCTCTCGCCGATCCAGGTTCCTGGCGAACTCAAGATGCCCGACGTCATGCGCGCGCTTCAGAAGGAACTTCCCCGGGATACGATCATCTGCAACGGCGCCGGCAACTTCTGTACCTGGGGCCAGAGATTCTGGCCGTTCGAGGCATTCGGCACCCAGCTCGCGCCGACCTCGGGCTCGATGGGCTACGGGTTTCCCGCCGGCGTGGGCGCCAAGCGGCTCTATCCGGACAAGACGGTGGTGGTCCTGGCCGGCGACGGCGACTTCCTGATGACCGGACAGGAGTTCGCGACGGCGGTCCAGTACGAGCTGCCGCTGATCGTGCTGCTGATCGACAACGGGATGTACGGCACGATCCGGGCGCACCAGGAGCGCGGATACCCGGGCAGGGTGTCCGCGACGACCTTGCGCAACCCGGACTTCGTCGCCTATGCCCGCGCATTCGGCGGATATGGCGAGCGGCTCACCACCGCGGACGACTGCGGCCCCGCGCTGCGCAGGGCATTGGCGTCGGGTCTGCCCAGCCTGCTGCACTGCGTGATCGACCCCGAGGCCATCACGCCTTCTTCGACCCTGACCCAATTGCGCACGCAGGCGCTCGAACGCCTGGAGCAAGCGGCGCGCAAGAACGGACCGCCGCGTTGAAGGAACCGAAAAAATGACCTATCCCGATACGCAGTTGTTCATTGCCAACCGGTTCCAGGATGCGGCCGATGGCCGTTCGCTCCCGGTGGTCAACCCGGCGACGGGCGCGGAAATCGGCCGCGTCAGCCATGCCGGGATCGCCGATCTCGACCGCGCGCTGGCGGCGGCGCGACAAGGATTCGACACCTGGCGCAACACGCCGGCGGCCGAGCGCGCCCGGCTCATGCGGCGCGCCGCCATGCTGCTGCGCGAGCGCGTCGACGACATCGCGGCCATCATCACGCAGGAACAGGGAAAACCCCTGGCCGAAGCCAGGGGCGAGGCCTCGATGGCGGCCGAAATGATCGATTGGTTCGCGGACGAAGGCCTGCGAGTCTATGGCCGTATCGTGCCCTCGCGCCTGCCGGGTGCGCAGCAGATGGTGCTGAAAGATCCGGTGGGGCCGGTGGCGGCGTTCACGCCCTGGAACTTTCCGATCAATCAGGCGACACGCAAGGTGGCGGCCTCGCTGGCCACGGGTTGCTCGATCATCCTCAAGGCCGCCGAAGAAACACCCGCGGCGGCGGCGGCCCTGGTGCGGGCTTTCGCCGACGCGGGTTTGCCGCCGGGCGTGATCGGCCTCGTCTACGGCAATCCGGCCGAGATTTCCGCCCATCTGATCGCCCATCCGGCCATCCGCCTGGTCTCGTTCACGGGGTCGACACCGGTTGGCAAGCAACTCGCCGCGCTCGCCGGCCAGCACATGAAACGGGTCACGATGGAACTCGGTGGCCATGCCCCGGTCATCGTGGCCGACGATGCCGATATCGAACTTGCGATCCGATCCGCTGGCGGCGCCAAGTTCCGCAATGCCGGCCAGGTCTGCATCTCGCCCACCCGGTTCCTCGTGCACGAGAGTCTGTGCACGGACTTCGCCGCCGCCCTGGCCGCCCACGCGCGGAAACTGAAGGTTGGCGACGGACTCGCCGCGGGCACGCAGATGGGGCCGCTCGCCAACCCACGCCGGCTCGCGGCGATGGGCGAACTCACCGACGACGCGGTCCGGCGCGGCGCCACGATCGAGGCCGGAGGCGAACGCCTGGGCAAGGCTGGAAATTTCTGGGCACCGACCGTCCTGACCGGCGTGCCGCTGGACGCGAAGCTGCTCAACGACGAACCCTTCGGCCCGATCGCCGTGGTACGCGGCTTCACGACGCTGGATGAGGCGATCGCCGAGGCGAACCGGCTGCCTTACGGGCTCGCGGGCTTTGCTTTCACGCGCTCGCTGAAGAATGCGTACATGTTGTCGCAACGCGTCGAGGTCGGCATGCTGTGGATCAACCAGCCTGCCGCCGCCTGGCCCGAACTGCCCTTCGGCGGCGTGAAAGACTCGGGTTACGGCTCGGACGGCGGACCGGAGGCCCTGGAGGCCCACCTCAATACCCGCGTGGTGTCCGTGATGAACGTGTGAAGACGGCAGGCAGGGGAGCCGGCCGGCGCCCCTGCCATGCCAGCGCGCCGCCGCCTGTTACTGCAGCTCGATCCTGGCGTCCTGGATCACCTTTTGCCACCGGCCCATGTCGGTCGAGAGCAACTCGCGCGCCTGGGCCGTCGTCCCTCCCAGCACGCGCGATCCCGTGTTCTCGAGGCGTGCCCGGGTTTCCGGATTGTTCAGCACGGTCTGCACCGCCTTGTTCAAGCGCTCCACCACCGCGGCAGGGGTTTTCGCGGGGGCCAGGAGCATCCCCCAGGACGCCACCTGAACCTTGGGATAGCCAAGCTCGGTGAAGGTCGGCACGTCAGGCAGCCGGGGACTCCGGTGCGTGCCGTTCCCGATGGCCAACGCATTCAAGCTACCCTCGGCCACCAGGCCGTACATCGGCGGCAAATACTCGAATGCGACATCGATGTCGCCGCTCTGCAGGGCGGTATTCAGATTGGCCGCCGTCCTGAACGGCACGATGGTGTAGCTGAGGTTCGCGTTCGACTTGAACAGTTCGGCCGACAGGTGTTGCAGCGTACCCAAAAAGGAAATACCCACCGTGAAACGATCGCCCTTGGCCTTCGCTTCGCGCACCACGTCCTGGACATCCTTCAGCTTGGATTTCTTGCCCGCGAGCAGCAGCACATCGTTGCTCGTCGTGATCGAGATCGGCGTGAAGCTTTTTTCTATGTCGTAGGGAGCCGTGCGGAACAACGATTGGCTGATCGCCGCCCCGACACCGACATAGATCATCGTGTAGCCATCCGGCGCCGCCGCGGCCACCTGCCTGATCGCGCCGATCCCGCCCGTGCCCGGGCGGTTCTCCACGACGACCTGCTGGCCCAGTTCCTCGCTCAGCCCATTCGCGAGGATGCGGGAAATGCCATCGGCGATATTGCCCGCGGCAAACGGCACGACCAGGGTAATGGGCCGGGTGGGGAAATCGACGCCGGGCTTCGCCGCCATCGCCGTGGCGACACAGGACCATCCCAGCCAGGCGATTCCCGCGCATTTCGCGATTTTCTGTCTCATCTGCCTTCCTTCCTTCGTGCCGATCAAGCGGTTTTCTTCGGATAGTCCATGTCCTGCATGGCCAGGAACAAACACCGCCATCCTGGCATTCGCCACGTCGGGAAACGATGGACAATTCGAGGCAATTGTCTCCTTTGTGACTCCTGCGTTCTTTCTCTTGTATCCGGGCCCGGATGCATGCCCGCATCATCCAGGCGCATGCGAGCTGGAACTGGGGATTACCCCCAACTCAGGAGACCCCGTGCCCATGAAACGTACCTACGAGACTCTGCGCAGCGCCCGCTGGTTCGCGCCCGACGATTTCCGCTCCTTCGGCCACCGCTCCCGCGTGCTGCAGATGGGCTACGGCTATGAAGACTGGCAGGGCAAACCCGTCATCGCCATCATCAACACCTGGAGCGATGCCAGCCAGTGCCACGCGCATTTCAAGCAGCGGGTGGAGGACGTCAAGCGCGGCGTCCTGCAGGCCGGCGGTTTTCCGCTGGAACTGCCGGCCATCTCGCTGTCCGAGGTCCTGGTCAAGCCCACCACCATGCTGTACCGCAATTTCCTCGCCATGGAGACCGAGGAACTGCTGCGCAGCCACCCGGTGGACGGCGCCGTGCTGATGGGCGGCTGTGACAAGACCACGCCCGGCCTGACCATGGGCGCCCTGAGCATGGGCCTTCCCTTCATCTACCTGCCGGCGGGCCCCATGCTGCGCGGCAACTGGAAAGGCAAGGTGCTGGGCTCCGGTTCCGACGCATTCAAATACTGGGACGAGCGCCGCGCCGGCGGCCTCTCCGAACAGGCCTGGCACGAGATGGAAGTCGGCATCGCGCGCAGCCACGGCACCTGCATGACCATGGGCACGGCCGCCACCATGACGGGCATCGCCGAATCCGTGGGCCTGACGCTGCCGGGCGCCAGCAGCATCCCGGCGGCCGACGCCAACCACATCCGCATGAGCGCCGACTGCGGCCGGCGTATCGTGGACATGGTCTGGGAAGACTGGACGCCCGCGCGGATGCTCGCGCGCGCCAACTTCGAGAACGGCATCGCCTGCGCCATGGCCATGGGCTGTTCGACCAATGCCATC
Source organism: Pigmentiphaga sp. MLSB6-MA01 (assembly GCF_058793475.1). Lineage (NCBI taxonomy): Bacteria > Pseudomonadati > Pseudomonadota > Betaproteobacteria > Burkholderiales > Alcaligenaceae > Pigmentiphaga > Pigmentiphaga sp. MLSB6-MA01. The sequence continues at coordinate 58,099 of NZ_JBXAFV010000007.1, forward strand.
ATCCATCTGATCGCGATGTCGCGCCGCGCCGGCCACCCGGTGAATCTGGCGGACTTCGACGCTTTCAGCCGCAGCGTGCCGGTGATCGCCAATATCCGGCCCAGCGGCGACACCTACCTGATGGAGGACTTCTTCTACGCCGGCGGCCTGCGCGCCATGCTCGAGCGCATCCGGGGCCATCTGCGCACCGACGCCCTCACGGTCAACGGCAAGACCCTCGGCGAAAACATCGCCGGCGGCGAGGTCTATGACGACGATGTGATCCGCCCGCTGGACAACCCCATCTACGCCGAAGGCGCGCTGGCGGTGCTGCGCGGCAACCTGGCGCCGGACGGCGTGGTCATCAAGCCCAGCGCGGTGGCGCCGCACCTGTTGCGCCATACCGGCCGCGCGCTGGTATTCGACGACTATCCCAGTCTCAAGAAGGCCGAGAACGACCCCGACCTGGACGTCACCGGCGACGACATCCTGGTGCTGCGCAACGCCGGCCCGCTGGGCGCCGGCATGCCCGAGTGGGGCATGCTGCCCATTCCGACCAAGCTGCTCAAGCAAGGCGTGAAAGACATGTTGCGCCTGTCGGACGCGCGCATGAGCGGCACCAGCTACGGCGGCTGCCTGCTGCACTGCTCGCCCGAAGCGGCCATCGGCGGCCCGCTGGCACTGGTGAAGACCGGCGACCGCATCACGGTGGATGTACCGGCGCGAACCATCCACCTGGAGATTTCCGACGAAGAGTTCACCGCACGCCGCGCGGCATGGACACCGCCCCCCGCCCGCTACGAACGCGGCTACGGCTGGATGTTCGGCCGCCACATCAAGCAGGCCAACGAAGGCTGCGACTTCGATTTCCTGGAAACCACCTTCGGCAGGCCGGTGCCCGAACCCGACATCTTTTGAACCGATAGACACCGGCGCCACAGGCAACACGGCGGGGGCGCCGGTCGGCCCCCCCGCCCTGCCTGCCCGCTGTCGCCTGCTACTGCAATTCGATCTTGGCGTCCTGGATCACCTTGTGCCACCGGACGATCTCGGTCGAAAGCAACTCGCGCGCCTGGGCCGTCGTTCCTCCCAACACACGTGACCCGGTGTTCTCGAGGCGTGCCCGGGTTTCCGGGTTGTTCAGCACGGTCTGCACCCCTTTGTTCAAGCGCTCCACCACCGCCGCGGGGGTTTTGGCCGGGACCAGCAGCATCCCCCAGGATGCCACCTGGACCTTGGGATAGCCGAGCTCGGTGAAGGTCGGCACGTCAGGCAGCCGGGGACTCCGGTGCGTGCCGTTCCCGATGGCCAACGCATTCAAGCTGCCGTCGGCGATCAGACCGTACATCGGCTGCAGGTACTCGAATGCGATGTCCACGTCACCGCTCTGCAGGGCGGTGTTCAGGTTCGCGGCCGACTTGAACGGAACGATGGTGTAGTCGAAGTTGCCGGTCGATTTGAACAGTTCGGCCGACAGGTGCTGCAGCGTTCCAAAAAGGGAAATACCCACCGTGAAACGATCGCCCTTGGCCTTCGCTTCGCGCACCACGTCCTGGATATTCTTCAGCTTGGATTTCTTGCTGGTCAGCAACAGTACGTCGTTGCTCGTCAGGATCGAAACCGGCGTGAAGCTTTTTTCCATATCGTAGGGAGCCGTGCGGAACAACGATTGGCTGATCGCCATCCCGACGCCGATATAGATCATCGTATAACCATCCGGCGCCGTGCCGGCCACCTGCCTGATCGCGCCGATCCCGCCCGCGCCCGGACGGTTCTCCACGATGACCTGCTGGCCCAGGTCCTCGCCCAGGCCATTCGCGACGATGCGGGCAAGGCCATCGGCGATGTTGCCCGCGGCAAATGGCACGACCATGGTAATGGGCCGGGTCGGGAACTCGCCTTCTGGCTTCGCCGCCACCGCGGTGGCGACACAGGACCATCCCAGCCAGGCGATTCCCGCATACTTCGCGATTTTCTGTCTCATCTGCCTTCCTTCCTTCGCGCCGATCAAGCGGTTTTCTTCGTATAGTCCATGAACTGCGGCGGTTTTTCGAGCCGCTTCCATTGCTTGGGAGGCTTGCCCGTCTCGACCGCTTCCATTTCCCGCCAGAGAATTTTCCGGAACATCGAAATGCCGCGATCCGAAGCGCCCAGGCATTCGCTCGCCCGGTCGGCGATGGTGCCCTGGCCGATCAGCGCCACGTAATCCTGGGCGCTGGTCAGGCGCACGAGCGGGTCGTCGGGATAGTGCCCGGCGAACAATTCGTCGTGATAATCGGTCGAGTTGTAGTCATCGCATTCGTCGAAGTAACGCTTCAACGCGTCATCCGCCTCCTGCGACGTCGACGGGACCGCGCGCAAGGAAATCCGGATGGTGTGCTCATCATCGATGGGCACCATCCAGTTCGTCACTTCCATCCAGGGATCATTGGGATTGACGTTGGGAATGATCACGGTGTTTCCATAGGGAAACGTCCAATCGCTCACGCGCACCTGGTTCTTGTCGCCAAGCTTGCGCACGGCCGTCTGGCAAATACCCGCCGAGGTTTCCTCGTAGCTGACTTCCGGGACTTCCGCCGGAATCGCCTGGCCAAAGGCGCCGACCTTTCCCATCTGATGCGCAAAGCTCACGTGCACCGCATCCAGGGAGTTTTCCGCGACCTGGAGCCAGTTGCACGGCCATATTTCTTTGCGCTGCAGCAGGAAAACGCCTTCTTGCTCGCAGAACATCCGGCGGGGAAGGTCGAAATCGGGTGCCGCCCCCTCCCCCATGTAGGTGAAAATCACGCCGCAGTATTCCCGGACCGGATAGGCGGGAATCCGCACATGGCCCTCGGTGCCGGCCCGCTCGGCCGGGCGCTCGGTACATTGGCCGTTGCCGTCGTATTTCCAGCCGTGATACATGCAGCGCACTTGATCGCCTTCGATCCAGCCGGTATGCAGCAGCGTTCCCCGATGCGCGCAGCGCGCGCCCACCAGATGGACGGTGCCGCTCTCGCCCCGGTAAAGCGTCAAGTCTTCGCTGAGCAGGCGGACCCGTTTGGCAGTCCCCGGCGCCACGCTTTTCGACAATGCAATGGGGTGCCAGAACTGCCGCAGCACTTTGCCCATCGTCGTATCTTTCGCGGTTTCCGTCAGGCGCCTCATCCGCTCGGCTTGTTTCTGCGGGCCCTGGTTGTCGACTTTTTCCATTTTCATCCCACCTTTACACAGAGTGGATCCAATCCACTGACCTGGACTTGCAGTTCATCGCCCGAGGCAAGAAAGCGATTGCGGGCGGAGCCGACACCCGCCGGTGTACCGGTCGCGATGACGTCGCCAGGCAACAGCGTCATGTAGGAAGACAGCGCAACGATCAACTCCTCGGTGGAGAAGACCATCTCGGCCATGCTCTCGTCTTGCACGACCTCGCCGTTGAGGCGGGTCGAGATCCTCAGGGTGCGCGCGCGCAGCGCGGCGACGATGTCCGGCCCGCAGGAGATGGTGGGGCCCAACGCGGACGCGCCGTCCAGCCCCTTGGCCGCGGTCCAGTCGGGCCAGGTCTTCGCTTCCGGTCCCGGAGGGCCGAGCGATACCCGGGTCAGATCACGGGCCGAACCATCGTCCAGGGCACAGATCCCGGCGACGTGATCCAGCGCCGTTTCCAGCGATGCATCCTTGCATTCACGACCGATGACGACAGCGATCTCGCCCTCGTAGTCGAACTTGGCGGTCATCTTCTTGTTCGGATTCAACACCTCGCCATGGGCGACGAAATTCGAAGGAGCCTTGTAGAAAATGATGGGCCGGACCGGGGGCAGCGTCTTGGCCTCGGCGCCATGTTCCCGATAGTTGACGGCAACGGCGAAAACCCGGGAGGCCCGGTCGAGCGGCGGCAGGAGCCGCGCCTCGGCGCTCGCCACCCGGCGGATCGCGCTGCCGGCGCCGGCTTCCAGGATGCGGGGAAGCTCGTCGCTTTCGCACACGACATCGACGTTGTCGCCCTGGGGGCAGCCGATGACGACCTTGCCGCCGACCAGGTAGCGCCCAACGTTGAAATGCCCGTTCTTCATTGTCATCTCTATCCCACGTGTTTGTGAACAAGTGCCGCCATATTGGCACTCGCCGCGTCGGTAGACGATGGACAATGCAGGGCAATTGTCTCCTTTGTTACTCCTGCGTTCTTTCTTTTTGCATCCCGGACGGCGGACTAGCCGCCCGGCTCGACCTCGGCCTCGTCCGCCCCGAGATCGTCGTCGTCCGCCCCCAGCAGTTGCCGCGTCTCGCCTTCCGGCAGGGCCTCGACGGTCTTGAGGTTGCGCAGCATGGCGCGGGTGCGCACCTCGGTCTGCCCGATCTTGTTGCTGGCGGTTTCCAGCGTTTTCTTGACGCTGGCCAGCGCATCGCCGAACTTGCCGAACTCCGACTTGACCGCCCCCAGCACCTTCCAGACCTCGGACGAACGCTGCTCGATCGCCAGCGTCCGGAACCCCATCTGCAGGCTGTTCAGCAGCGCGGCAAGATTGCTGGGGCCGGCCACGTTGATCCGCAGCGCCTGCAACTTGTCCATCAACCCGGCCCGCCGCAACACCTCGGCGTACAGCCCCTCGGTGGGCAGGAACATGATGGCGAAGTCGGTCGTGTGCGGCGGCGCGATGTACTTGGAACCGATGCGGCGGCCCTCCAGTTCCACCCCGCGCTCGAAGGCCTGCCCGGCGGCGCGCACCGCCTCCAGGTCGGCACGCTCCTGCGCATCCACCAGCCGCTCGTATTCCTCCTTGGGGAACTTGGCGTCGATCGGCAGCCATACCGGCACGGCATCGTCGGCACGGCCCGGCAGGCGGATGGCGAATTCCACGAGTTCGTCGCTGCCGGGCACCGGCTTGACGTTGCGGCCGTATTGCGCCGGCGTCATGGTCTGCTCGATCAGCATGCCGAGTTGCACTTCGCCCCAGGTCCCGCGCGTCTTCACGTTGGTCAGCACGCGTTTGAGATCACCGACCCCGGCCGCCAGCGTCTGCATCTCGCCCAGCCCCTTGTGCACGGCCTCCAGCCGGTCGGAGACCAGTTTGAAGGATTCGCCCAGCCGCTGCTCGAGCGTGGCGTGCAGCTTCTCGTCCACGGTGCGGCGCATTTCTTCGAGTTTCACGGAGTTGTCGGCCTGCATGTCCTTGAGCCGCTGCTCCACGGTCGTGCGGACCTCGACCATGCGGCGTTCGTTCGCCTCGGTCAGCACACGCAACTGTTCGGAGAAGCGGTCGGCGAAACGCTGCAAGGCTTGCGCGCTTTCGTCGCGGTTGGCCGCGGCGTCGCGGGTCAGCGACACGCGCAGCGCCTCGAAGCGTTCCTGCAATTGCGCCGTCAGCGTGGTCAGGTTCTGGGCGAAGGCGTCGAGCTGCTGGTTCAGCACCTGGGCCTGCTGCGCCTGCTGGCCGCCCAGGGCCTGCAGGCCCTGGGCCAACGTCTGGCCCAGCTCGGTGCGCAGTCCGCGCGTGGACTCGGCCAGCTCCGTCCGCAGACCGCGCTGGCTCTCGGTGATGTCGGCCCGCAGCGTTCGGTCCATGCGCTCCTGTTCGGCCAGGATCTGATCCAGGCGCGGATCCGCCCCCGGCTTGCGCAGCAGCGCCAACAGCGCGAACAATGCCGCGAGCACGGCAGCGACGGCGCTGCCCCACAACAGGTATTCAGTCAAGACTCGGCCCCCAAAACGTGGGATTTTAGAGGGAAGACGCGATGCCCGGCGGCATTCCTATCCGAGATAACGGGCCCGCGGCCTGAGCATCACCCCCGCCATCCGCTGTTCGATGGCATGGGCGATCCACCCGGCCGTGCGCGCCAGCGCGTAGATGGCACCCGGCGAACGGCGCGGCAGGCCCAGGCCGTGGCATAACACGGTCAGGGCCGCCTCGGCGGTGGGCGCCATGCCCGTACGCGCCCGGACGGCGGCCAGATACCCGATCCAGTCCGGACGGCGACCGCGGGTGGGCTGCGCGCCCGCCGCCAGGGACAAGAGCGGGGCGACCCGCGGGTCGCCCTGGGGATACATGCGATGGAAAAATCCCGGCGCCCGGCCGCTGGAACGCAGCGACTCCTCGATCCGCGCCAGGAAGCCCGCTTCGTCGGGAGCTTCCAGCAACAGATCCTCGATGCGCCGGTACACCCGCCGGCTGCGCGAATTGCTGTGCACGCTCAGCGCGGCATTCAGGCAGTGCGGCAGGCTGGCGCCGCTGGAGGCGGCAAGCCGGACGGCGACGGCCTGGGGCGTCAGGTGATGATCCGCCAGCAGCACCAACGCGGCGTTGAGGGCGCGCTCACGGACCGGATTCGCCTGCGCGCCGACGGCTCGCAGGAGATGGGCCGCGAGCGTTTCCCCTTCGCGTCCCATGACGAACCCGGCCTCCGGGCCCAGGTAGCCCAGGCAGCCGGCGAACAGCGACAGCGCGGCGCGCGCGTCGGCGATGGTCGTTCCATGACGCGTGTCGTGGCGCAGGTCGCCTGCGGCGGCGAGCAGCGAAACCGCCACGCCGAAGTACTGAATCGGCTCCATCGATCCGCCCAGTTCGCGGAACAGATGTGCCGCCAGAACCGGCAAAGGCTCCGGCGGCCAGCTTTCCGGCTCCTCCGAACGCACGCCCGTCCAGAGCATCTCGGCCAGGTTCTCGAAGCGCTCGCCGCCTGCCGCCAGGTCGACCGCGGCAAAACCCCGGTAGATCGGCCCCCGTGGCGTGATTTCGGTGATGGCGGTCTGGATGATCGGCTCCGACCAATGAGGCTGATGGCTCCCCCCCTTCGATGGCCCGCCTTCGGCCCGTGCACGGCTGCGCGACCCCATCCGCTCCACGTCTTCGCGCAGATACATGACCGGACCGTCGTCGCCCTGGCGCTGGCGCCGTATCCACCCCCGGCTGACGTAGGCATAGAGCGTCTGTTTCTTGACGCGCAACACCTTGGCGGCGTCCTCGGCCGTCATGTAGTGGACCTCGTCGATTCCAGGCATGTACAGGCTCCTGTTCCCATGCATTCCGATCCGGGACATTGATCAATAAATCAACTTCTACCCGTGGAACAGCCTGGTCTATGCTTGGCCCAATCATGTTCCTTTCGGGCACCCGATCAAGAAGCATCGATCGGCCTGGGGACATCATATATTGATTTGAATCATGCTCAAGCAATATTGATCAACGTCATATTTCCCTCACCCGGAGCAGGCCTCCCATGATCATCGATACCGATTCCCACGTCATCGAATCCGAAGCGACCTGGGCGCATCTGGATCCCGCCTACCACGCCCGCCGCCCGCTGCCCTTCGCCGCGCCAACGGACACGGGCTTCCAGGACTGGAACACCTTCTGGGTCATCGACCGGAAGCTCCGCCACTTCGGCGCCACTCCCATCGCCGGCAACGCGATGGCCGCCCGCAAGACCTTCTCGCCGGGCGTCCAGCAGATCACCGATGTCCCCGCCCGTGTAGCCGCCATGGACAGGATGAATGTCGGTAAGCAGATCGTCCATCCGTCCTTCGTGCTCTCGACCCTGTGCGAGGATCCCGATCTCGAAGCCGCGCTGATCCGCAGCTACAACACCTTCATGGCCCGCGCCTGCGCGGAATCCGGCGGACGCATCTTTTTCAATGCCGTCGTGCCATACCGCCAGCCGGACGTCGCGGTCGAGGAGATCCGCCGCGTGCGCAAGCTGGGCGGCGCGGTCAGCGTCCTGGCCCGCGGCCTGGAGTGGGACCGCCCCATGGACGATCCCCGGCATTACCCCATCTTCGCCGAGGCCGAGCGCCAGGGACTGCCCATCGTCGTGCACCTGGGCCTGGGCGCGCCATCCATGTATGCGATGTTCGACGGCCTGACCCATCCCGCGGCCGAGCGCAAGACCTTCTACCCCCCTTACTCCCGCCGGCTGCTCAGCACCCTGACCGTCCAGTACGCCTTCTACAACCTGATGGAGGGAACGCTGCTCGACGATTTCCCACGCCTGAAATGGGCCTTCCTCGAAGGCGGCGGATGCACCTGGATGGCCGCCGCGCTGCGCACCATCGAACGGGGCGGCAAGACCAACGCCGCCGACTACTTCGCCAGTGGCCGCATCCACGTCGGCAGCGAACCCGACGACGACATCAACTACGCGGCCTCGGTACTGGGTGAACAGTCGTTGCTGGTGTCGAGCGACATGCCGCATTTCGACGAGGCCGCGCACGACAGCATCGCCGAGGAATACGAGGAGCGGGACGATCTGAGCCCTGCGCTGCTGGAAAAAATGTTCCACCAGAACGCCGCGCGCCTGTTCGACTTCTCCGCGGCGACGGCGAGCGGAGCACGCTGACATGCAGGCCGCCCGGACGCTGTGGTACACGCGCTGCCCGCTGCCGACCGCATCGGGAGTGGCCATCGAACGCGGGCTACTCGACGCCGCCTTCGCGCCGCTGGGCATCGCCGTGCAATCGCTCAACGCCTCGCTGGACCGCCAGGTGCGCGAAGCCCATTTCGACCACGGCCAGCCCGGGCTGTTCCGCCAGGGCGGCATGATCCCGCCGATCTGGAGCCGGGCGCGGGGCGCCGATACCCTCGTCATCGCGACCGGCTGGATCGATGAGTACCAGGCGGTGATCGCCTTGCCCGACAGCGGCATCCGCGACGGCGGCGACCTGCGCGGCAGGCGCGTGGGCGTTCCCTGCCGGCCGGGCGAACAGATCGATTACTGGCAGGCGATGTGCCTGCGCGGCTATCACAGCGCGCTCCAGCTTGCCGGCCTGGCGCCCGCCGCCGTGGAATTCGTCGCGCTGCCCATCGACGAGGGCCAGATTCCCACGGGCGGCGCCTCGCAGCGCGGCTCGCTCTGGCACGGCGCGCCCCGCGCGCGCCGACAGAGCCGGGAAGCCCTGGCCCTGGTGCGCGGCGAGGTCGACGCGATCTACACCGCCAGCCCGGCCGGCGCGCAGCTGACGGCCTTCCTGGGCGCCCGGGTCGTCGTCGACATCGGCGCCGCGCCCTCTCCCGCGCTGCGCAGCAACAACCAGGTGCCCGCGATCCTGACCGTGGACGGAACCCTTGCGCGTACCCGGCCCGACCTGGTCGTCCGCTACCTGGCGGCCTTGTTCGACGCCGCCGACTGGGCGCGCGCCCAGCCTTCGGACGCGGCCGCCATTCTGGCCGAGGACGTCGGCACCACGAAGGAATGGCTGTACGCGGCCCATGGCGACGACGTGGCGGCCCGGCTCTCGCCGACGCTCGATCCCGTCCATGTCCAGGCTGTCGCCGCCCAGAAGGATTTTCTGCTCGGCATGGGGCTGCTGGAACAAGACTTTGACCTGCAAGCATGGATCGCCCCGGAGTTCATCGAGGCGGCCGCCGCGACGCGAGGCGCTCATGCAACCGCCTGATCCTCTTCCGCCCGTATCGCCGCCCCGGCCACTGTCGGCCGCCGGACGCGGCGTCGTGGCCAGCGCCCATGCGGCGGCCAGCGCCGCTGGCCGGACCATGCTCGAACGCGGCGGCAACGCCATGGATGCCGCCATCGCGATGGCGGCGGCGCTGGGCGTGGCGCAGCCGATGATGAGCGGCCTGGGGGGCGACAGCTTCATCCTCTGGCACGACGCGGCGACCGGCCAGACCACATCGATCAACGGCGCGGGCCCGGCGCCCTCGGCGCTCGCGGAAGGCGCCGAAGGCACCCTGCCGATGCGCGGCTTGGGCTCGGCCTCGGTTCCCGGCGCGGTGGATGCGATGTGCCTGGCCTATGACCGGTACGCGAGTGGCCGGCTGTCCTTCGGCGAGTTGCTGGCGCCGGCGATCGAACTGGCGGAACGGGGATGCGAGACACCGCACTTCTGCGCCAGATTCTTCGCCTTGAACGAAGCACTCCTGGCCGCCGACCCCGGTGCGCGGCAGGCGCTGTTGATAGACGGGCGCGCGCCTCGCGAGGGCGAATCGCTCCGGCAACCCGACCTGGCGCGCACGCTCGAGCGCCTGGCCACCCGCGGCCGGGACGATTTCTACGGCGCGGGCCTGGGCGCCCGCCTGGCCGAGTTGAGCCGCCAGAACGGCGGCCCCTTCCGCGAATCGGATTTCGACGGCATCTTCGCCGAGGCTGCTCCCCCCATCCTGATCCCCTATGGCGACGGATGGGTCGTCAGCAACCCGCCCGTCGCCCAGGGCGTCGTCCTGCTGGAGTCCCTGGGCATCCTGGACAGGCTGGACCTTCCGGCCGAGGACGACGGGCTGCGCGCGCATTGCATGATCGAGGCGCTCAAGCATGCTTTCGCCGACCGCAACGACTTCCTGGGAGACCCCCGCTTCACGGCCAATCCGCTGCCCCAACTGCTCGCGGGCCCGCGCCTGGACCGGATCGCCGCCGCCATCGACCGGTCACGGGCCGCCACGGCGCTGCCGCGCGCCCGCTGGTCACTCGGCAGCGGCGACACCACTTGCTTCGTGGCGGCCGACGCCCAGGGCAACGTGGTCAGCTACATCACCAGCATCTCGACGCCATTCGGCGCGGGCGTCGTCGTGCCCGGCACGGGGGTGCTGCTGAACAATCGCGCGGGCCGTGGATTCTCGCCCGACATCCGCTCGCCGAACCACCTCGCCCCCGGCAAGCGCACCATGTCCACGCTGCACGTCTATATGGCCCTGGACCCCCGGCGGCGGCCGGTCCTCGCGGGAGGCACCGCCGGCGGCGACGGGCAACCCCAATGGAACCTGCAGATCATCGACGCTGTCCTCAACCGCGGCCTGTCGCTGCGGCAGGCGGTGGACCAGCCCCGTTGGGAACTCTTTCCCGGCAGCGACCCCGGCCATCTCGCCCACCCCTACGAGATCCGCGTCGACCGCCGCCTCGATGGAGCGCTGCTCGACCGGCTCCGCGCGCTAGGCCATATCATCAGCGACAAGTCGCTGGGCATGCTGGGAGCGGCGCAGGTGCTGGGAACCATGCCATCCGGGGGTTTCGTTGCCGCCGCCGATCCTCGCGCGGACGGCGCCGCGTACGCGGTCGATTGACCCTTCCCTCGCCAAGGAACCTCCATGAACAGCAGACGCCCTCCTCCCGCCACCGTTCCCTCGCCCACCCGGCGCCGGCTGGCAACCCTGCCCCTGGCTCTCGCCGCGCTGTCGCCGTGGACTCGCCTGCTTGCCGCGCAGCCGGGCAAACCCCTGCGCAAAGTGCGTGTCGGCATGCTCGACAGCCTGTCCGAGGCACCGGCGCTGATCGCCTACGAACAGGGCTACTTCAGGGAAGAAGGACTGGACGTGGAGTTCGTGTCGTTCAGCAACACCGCCGACATGGTGGCCCCGCTCAGCGCCCGCCAGCTCGATGTCGCTTCCGGCGCGCCGACACTGGCACTGTTCAACGGCGCGCTGCGCGGGCTGCCCTTCAAGCTGGTCGCGGACAAGGGGCGCAATTCCCCGGGGCACGGATTCAATGCACTCGTGGTGCGCAAGGACCTCGTCGATTCCGGCCGGGTCAAGAGCATCGGCGACATCAAGGGCATGAAGGTGGCAACACCTTCCCGCCATTCCCCGATGGAGCTGCAACTGGACATGGCCCTGCGGACCGCCGGACTGGGCCTGAACGATGTCGCACTCGAACAACTCGCTTTTCCCAGCATGATCGCCGCGCTCACCAACAAGGCGGTGGACGCCGCGCTGATGATCGAACCCCTGGTCACGGTCATCGTCCAGCGGCAGATCGGCGCGCGCCTGCTGGGGTTCGACCAGACCTCTCCCGACTTCCAGATCGCCGGGATCATCTATGGCCCCAGCCTGACCCAGGCCGACTCCGACGTTGGCAGGAAATGGATGGCCGCCTACGTCCGCGGCATCCGCGCCTATCTCGATTCCCTGGACGGCCGGGCCCCCCGCGACGTGACCGAGCATGCGCTCAGCCGCCACATCGCAGCCTTCAAGAACCAGGAGCTGCTCAAGAAAGTGGTCTACCCGGGATTCGACCCCGACGGCTACCTGAACCTGCAGACCATCAAGGACAGCATGGCGTGGTACGCGGGACTGGGGCTGCTCAAGACACAACCCAGGCTGTCCGAGCTGGTCGACTACCGCTACCTGGACTCAGCCCTGGATCGCCTGGGCCGCAAGGGCCCCCGCCAAGGAGTCAATTGACATGAAAGCCCACGCCCTACGCGCTTCGCGCGCCCCCTCAAGGGGGCAACGCCGGCGGACCGGCAAAGCCGGATCCGCGGCGTCCTGGATCATGCGGCCCCCGTTTCATTCGACACAGGTGGCTCGCGGCAGCATGGATGACTGATATGACCTCCGACAGCCTCGAACAACTGCATGCCGACATGGAACGGGCGCGCCTGGTGCCCACCTGGAAGTACGTCTCGCAATTCGTGTCCATGCAGCCTGCCGTCAGCTACCGGCCGTTCCTGTGGAAGTGGGACCACGTGCTTGCCCACCTCATGCGGGCGGGGGAGCTCGTGACCCTGGAGCGCGGCGCCGAGCGGCGATCGATGGAGCACACGAATCCCGACCTGCGAGCCCAGTTCTCGACCTCCCATACCCTGGCGACCGCCCTGCAGCTGGTGCGTCCCGGGGAACGCGCGCCCGCCCACCGCCACCAGGCCGGCGCCGTCAGGTTCGCGGCCCGCAGCCAGGGAGGCGAAGTCTTCACCTGTGTCCAGGGCGAGCCGCTGCGCATGGAGGAAAACGATCTGCTGCTCACGCCCTCCGGCACCTGGCACGGACACAGGAACGATACGGCGCACGACATCGTCTGGCTGGATGCGCTGGACTACCCGCTGGTCAACCTGCTGCAGGCCAGCTGGTTCGAGCCGGGCGACGACGACTCGGCCCCGCCGCGGCCCGAAGGCTATACGACGGCCCGCTACGGCCACGCCCGGCCAGCGGGCTGGGACGGCGATCCCTCGCCCCAACCCGTCATGCGGTACCGCTGGCAAGACATGCGCGAGTCCATCGAGCGCCTGCGCCGGGAAGACGGCAGCCCCTGCGACGGCATCCTCCTGGAGTACGTCAACCCCCGGACCTCCGGCCCCACCCTGCCGACGATGTCCTGCCGCGCGCAGCTCCTGAGGCCCGGCGAGCACACCCGGGCGCACCGCGCCACGGCCAGCACCGTCCACTACGTGATCGAGGGCGAGGGCAGCAGCATCGTCAATGGCCAGCGCTTGGACTGGGCCCGCGGCGACGTCTTCGTCATTCCGAACTGGGCCTGGCACGAGCACCGGAATCCGCACGGACGCGATGCCATCCTGTTCTGCATCACCGACGAACCGGTCATGCGCGCGCTGGGCATGTACCGCGAACAGCCCTATCCCGACCACGACGGCCGCCAGGCCGTCGAATCCACCTTCACGCCGTAGGAGACGCGGATGAAAGCGATGCCCGAGTTCTCGCTTTCCCCTGGCGTGGCGGCGCCTCCCGGACGCCGCCGCGCGATCGTCATGGAAAACCTGGGCAAGCGTTTTCTGGCCGGCAAGGGCGAATACACGGCCCTGCGCGGCGTCGACCTGGACATCCTGGACGGGGAGTTCGTCTGCATCGTCGGGCCCTCGGGCTGCGGCAAGACCACGCTGCTGCGCATCCTGGCCGGGCTGGACACCCACACCGACGGCAGGCTCGCCATGCGGCCGGCACCGGCGGGCAGGCCGCTGACCTCGGTGGTGTTCCAGGAACACTCCATCTTTCCCTGGCTGAGCGTATACGACAACGTGGCCTACGGCGTGCGTTCGAGCGGCATGCCGAAACCGGAAATGAAGCGGCGGATCGACTACTACCTCGACAAGGTGGGACTGCGGCCTTTCGCCCATGCCTACCCGCACCAGCTTTCGGGCGGCATGAAACAGCGCGTCTCCATCGCCCGCGCATTCGCCAACGATCCCGAGATCCTGCTGATGGACGAGCCGTTCTCCGCGCTGGACGAGCAGAACCGCGCGGTCATGCAGGAAGAGCTGCTGCGCATCTGGGAAGAAACGCGCAAGACGGTTGTCTTCATCACCCATTCCGTCGACGAGGCGGTATTGCTGGCCGACCGGGTCGTCGTGCTGGGCGGCCGCCCGGGCGGCGTGCGCGCCACGCTGGCCTCGCCCTTCGCCCGCCCGCGTTCCTACGCGGCCCTGCGCGCCGATCGCGCCTATATCGATCTGGTGTCGCGGGTGGCCGCGCACATCCAGGAATCCTTCCTGCAAACCCAGTCCGACCAGACAGGAGACGGACATGGCTGAGGACTTGATCCCCATCGAACCCTCGCGCGATATCGGACACGCGGAACGCCGCCGCCAGCGCCTGGAGCGCCTGCTGTCGGTCGCCACGCCCCTGCTCATCCTGGCGGCCTGGGAAGCCCTGGTCCGCGCGGGCCTGGTCGACGCGCGGCTGTTCTCGTCGCCGAGCCAGATCGCCGGCACGTTCTGGGCGCTCGCCCAATCGGGCGAACTGGCCCGCCACGTGGGCATATCGCTGGTGCGCATAGGCATCGGTTTCGCGCTGGGCGCCATTCCCGGCGTGCTCACCGGCATCGCCATCGGACTCTCGCCGCTGGTCAAGGCCGTACTGTCCCCCGTCATCGCCTCGCTCTACCCCATTCCCAAGATCGCCATCTTCCCGCTGATCATGGTGATCTTCGGCATAGGCGAGGTCAGCAAGTACGTCCTGGTGGCGATCGCGGTGTTCTTCTTCATGGCGATCAACTCGGCGGCGGGCGTGCTGAACGTCGAACGCATCTACTGGGACGTCGGCCACAGTTTCCGGGTCGGCCGATTGCGCCGCATCCTGACCATCGCGCTTCCCGGCGCGCTGCCCATGATCATCGCCGGCATCCGGCTGAGCCTGGGCGTGTCGCTGCTGGTGCTGGTCAGCGCCGAGTTCGTCGGCTCGAAAAGCGGCATCGGCTTCCTGGTCTGGGATTCCTGGCAGACCTTCAACATCGAAGTGATGTTCGTCGGCATCGTGGTCATCGGCGCGCTGGGCTGGATCTTCTTCACGATCGTGGACGAATTCGAACGGCGCTTCCTGCCCTGGGCGCCCGGCAACCGGCGCTGAAGGGATATCCCGTCATGCTCACGCTCTACACCTACTGGCGCTCGTCCACCTCGTACCGGGTGCGCATCATGCTCAACTGGAAGGGCCTGCCCTACCGGCCGGAGTATGTCAGCCTGCCGCGCATGGATCACCGGGCCGGGCCGTTCCTCCGCACCAATCCGCAAGGCCTGGTCCCCGCCTTGCAGGACGGAGGCTTCGAGCTGGCCCAGTCGATGGCGATCTTCGAATACCTGGAGGAACGCCATCCCTCGCCCGCGCTGCTTCCCTCGGACATCCACCGGCGCGCCTACGCGCGCATGCTGGCCAACATCGTCGCCTGCGACATCCATCCCTTGAACAACGTCCGGGTCCTGCGCCATCTGGAACAGCGCCTCGGCCTGGACGAGACCGCCCGCAGCGACTGGTACGCCACCTGGATCGCCGCCGGACTGCAGGCCTTCGAAGCCTCGCTGGAACACTGGGGCTGGGATGGCGACTACTGCTGCGGCGACGAACCGGGCATCGCCGACGTCTGCCTGGTGCCCCAGCTCTACAACGCACGCCGGTTCGGCTGCGATCTGCGCCCCTACCCCCGCCTCGTCGCCATCGCGCAACGCTGCGAATCGCTGCTGCCCTTCGCCGCGGCGCATCCTTCCACGCAAGCCGACGCGGTGCCCTGAACCCCCGCGTCCACCCCAGGAGACTCACCCACCATGAAAAGCATCCATGCGCCCGAAGTCAAGCCCGCGCCGCCCCAGACCTGGACCAATTGCAAGGTCCACAACGGCCAGTTCTTCATCTCGGGCATGACCGCCCACGACCTTTCCGGCGGCGTGGAAGGCGATGGCAGCATGTACGACCAGTCGCGGCGGACCTTCCAGAAAATCCGGCACCTGGTCGAAGCCTGCGGCGCCGTCATGGACGACATCATCCAGCTCAACGTGTTCGTGACCCGGATCGAGGAAAGACAGGAGGTCTGGCGGGCGCGCAAGGAATTCTTCACTGGCGACTTTCCCTGCTGCACCCTGGTCGAGGTGACCGGACTCGCCACCCCCGCCCTGAGGGTCGAGATCAACGCCACCGGCTTCATCGGCGGCCGCGCCTGATCCCGGCCCGGCGCCGCCGCTACATGTCGCGGCCCAGGTAGGCCCCGTCCTGTTGCAGGACGCGCTGCAACGCGGGCACGTCCAGCCTGCGCGGCGCCACGCCTGCGCGCAGCGACAGGGCCGCCGCGGTGCCGGCCGCCTGGCCCATGGCGAAGCACGGGCCGGTCACGCGCGCGGCGGACTGGCCCATGTGGGTCATCGAGGCGCAGCGTCCCGCCACCAGCAGGTTGTCCACGCCCAGCGGCAGCAGCATGCGGTACGGCAGGTGGTTGAAACCCCGGACGTTGGGCACATCGACGAACTTGAACACGATGTCGCCGGCGACGTGGGCCTCCACCGGCCAGCCGTTCACGCCTATGGTGTCCTCGAAGCTCGCGCAGCCCAGCACGTCCTCCTCGGTCAACAGGTATTCGCCGACGACGCGGCGCGTCTCGCGTATGCCGACCTGCGGCGCGATCTCCAGGATGTACGAGGCATCGAAGCCCGGCGCGTACTCGCGCAGGAACTCGAAGAAGTCGCGTGCCTGCCGCCGGCCCTGCAATTCGCCCTCGCTCAGTTGCCAGGCATCGGTGCCGTCGATCGCGCTGCCGTCCGGGTTGCTGAGCTGGGTCACGTTGGCGCGCCATTCGACCGGGTTCTTCTGCGGCCGGACGATGGGCGTCTTGCGCGCGAAGCGGCGGCCATGCCGGGCGGCTTCCTCCATCAGGCCGCCGAAGTGTTCCCAGGCCTTGCCGGCGCGGGCCGGATCGACATTGTTCACGCGGAACATGGTCGACGGATACAGCATGCCGCCGTGGCCGTCGCCCTTCTCGTAGGGCACGCCCGCCGAGGCCGCCATGTCGCCGTCGCCCGAGCAATCGATGTAGATCCTGCCGACCACGGCGCCGCGGCCGGACTTGGTCTCGACCAGCAGCGCGGCGATCTCGCCCGGCGAACGCATCAGCACGCCGGCCGCCTGGGCATGGAACAGGACCTGGCTGCCGCTGGAAACGACCAGGTCGTCGGCCGCCAGCTTGTAGGCCGCGTTGTCGTAGGCCTGCGCCATGATCTTGTCCTGGAACATGCGGTGCGGCTCGCACAGGCCGCCCAGCTTCTCCAGCGTGGCCAGCAGCTCGCCGGCCAGGCCGTGCACCACCCGCCGGTTGTCGCCGAAGACATTGGCGTGCAGGCCGCAGAAATTGGTCACGCCCGCGGCCGTGCCCATGCCGCCCAGGAATCCGTAGCGCTCGATCAGCAAGGTACGGCAGCCATGGCGCGCCGCCGAGGCGGCGGCCATCATGCCGGCGGGCCCGCCTCCCAGCACCACCACGTCGAATTCACCCACGATGGGGGTCTGCCGCGCGGGTTCGGTCACGCTGGCCGGATGTGCCGATGTCATCGCTGCACCTCGTCATTCAGGGAAGCGGACATGTTATCTATTTCAAAATGGATTATCTGGTCTAATTCGAAGCACCAGCTTTTGCAATCTGGAATAGACGATGGATACCCTGGCCAATCTGCGCGCCTTCCTAGCCACGGTACGCGGCGGCAATTTCTCCGAAGCCGCGCGCCAGCTCGATACGGTGCCATCGGTCGTCGCCAAGCGCATCGCCCACCTCGAATGGACCTTGGGCACGCGCCTGTTCGAACGTTCCAGCCGCCGCGTGGCCTTGACCGAGGCCGGCCACAAGTTCCACCCCCGGGCGCGCACGCTGGTCGGCGATTTCGACGACATCGCCTCGGAACTCAAGCGCGACCAGGATGCCGTGGACGGCCACATCCGCCTGCGGGCGCCGACCTCGCTCACGGTGCTGTACCTGGCCGATATCCTGGCGGCCTTCCAGCGGCGCCATGAACGACTGACCCTGGAGATCATGCTGCTGGACCGGTCGGCCAATCCCGCCGAGGAAGGCTTCGACATCTCGGTCAGCGGCCGCGCCGACAGCTACGAGGGCGTGGTGGACGAACCGCTGTGCCCGCTGCGCCAGGTCGTCTGCGCCGCGCCCGCCTATCTCGAACGCCGGGCGGCGCCGCGCCATCCGCGGGACCTCGCCGACCACGACTGCCTGGTGTTCAACCCCACGGGCCACAGTTGGCACTTCAACAGCGCGAGCGGCCCCGTCAGCATCGATGTGCCCGCGCGCCTGGGCGCCAACGACAACTACGCGCTGTACGCCTCCGCCCGCGCCGGCAACGGCATCGCCGTGCTGCCCACCTACGTCGCGCGGCGGGCGCTCGCGGACGGCGGCCTGGTGGCGCTGCTGGAAGAGCATCCCTTGCAGGACGTCTGGCTCAAGGCCTTGATTCCGGTCCGCAAGCGCACGTTGCCGCGCATGGAACTGCTGCTGGCCTGGCTGCGCGAACACCTGGGAGGTACGCCGCCCTGGGAAAGGCCGGACGGCGGCGGCTGAGCCGGCCCTATTCCGGCCGGTTCCGCATCCAGTCCGCCGTGTTGTAGAACGAGGCCAGCAGCTTGTCGGCCAGCGCCGGCTCGACGCCGACCTGCTGCATCGCCCGCCCCATGCAGACCACCCACTGGTCGCGCTCCTTGTTGCCGATCGAGAACGGCAGATGGCGCGCCCGCAGGCGGGGATGGCCGAAGCGGCTGATGTAGTGATCGGGGCCGCCCATCCAGCCGCACAGGAACCAGAACAGCTTCTCCCTGGCCTGGTCCAGCGACGGCCCGTGCGCGGCGCGCAAATCCGCCAGGTCCGCGTCCAGGTCCATCAGGTCGTAGAACCGGTCGACCAGTTCTCGCACACGCGCTTCGCCGCCTATCAGGTCGAACACGGTCTGGCCGGCCGGGGCCGGTTCCTCCGGCTCGCGTATCAGTATCGTCTTGTCGTTCATCTCGGTTTCTGTCAAAAGCGGAAAAAACGCCGCGCGACGCCCGCGGGAGGCCGGCTTGAACTACGCTTCCCGCAAGGTCGCGAGCGGCGGTTGGCGCAGCACGCCGCGCAGCCCCATCCATCCCCCCACCCAGGCGCATGCCACGCCCACCAGCAGCCCGGTCGCCCACACCCAGGGGTTGGGCGTCAGCGCGAAATTGAACACGTAGCGGGCCAGCAGCCATGCGATCGCCGACGCGCCGGCCGCGGCCAGCACACCCGCCGCGCCGCCTATCGCGGCCAGCTCCAGCCACTGCGCCAGCGCCAGTTGCCGGCGCGTGGCCCCCAGCGCGCGCAGCAGCCCGGCTTCGCGCACCCGCTCGTCGCGGGTGGAGGCCAGGGCCGCATACAGCACCAGGCAGCCGGCGGCCAGCGTGAACAGGAACAGGAACTGCACCGCCGCCACCACCTGCTCCAGGACATCCTGAACCTGCTTCAGGATGGCGCTGGTGTCGAAGATGGTGAGGTTGGGGAATTCGCGGATCAGGGCGTTGGACAGATCCGCCTTGTCGGGCGGCAGGTGCAGCGCGGTGATCCAGCTTTGCGGCATGTCTCGCAGCACCGCCGGGGACAGGATGGCGAAGAAGTTGACCTGCATGGAATCCCAGTCCACCGCGCGCAGCCCGGTCACCTTCACATCGACCGGATTGCCGGCGATGTCGAACTTGAGCGTGTCGCCCAGGTTCACGCCCAGGGTCTTCGCGATGCCCTGCTCCATCGAGACCTCGGCGGCGGCGGGATCCAGCCAGCGGCCGGCCACGTCGCGATTGTGGTCGGGCAACCGGTCCGTATAGGAAAGATTGAATTCCCGGTCCACCAGCCGCTGCGCGCGATCGTCCTGGTAGTCGGCCGGACCGACCTCGCGGCCGTTGATCTCGACCAGGCGTCCGCGGATCATGGGGTACAACTGCACGTGGCCCAGCCCCGCCTGCGCCAGGCGTTGCGCGACCGCCTCGCGCTGGTCTGGCTGGATGTTGATCAGGAAGCGGTTGGGCGCATCGGGCGGCGCCGCGCCGCGCCATCCCTCGACGAGATCGCCGCGGGTGATGGACAGCAGTAGGATCGCCATCAGCCCCACCGCCAGCGCGCATATCTGCGCCACCGTGGCGCCGCGGCGGCGGACCACCCCGGCCAGCGCGAAACGCAGGGCCACGGGCCCGCGCTGCCATTGCCGCAACGGCTCCAGCCAGCGCAGCCCCAGCCAGGAGATCCCGGAGAACAGCAGGAAGCCGCCCAGGAAGCCGCCGGCGACCATCAGGCCCAGCTTCAGGTCGCGCGCGAACCAGAGCAGCAGCAGCGCGAAGCCCGCCGCACCCACGCCATAGCCGAGCGCGGTCTGCGCCGGGGCGGTGCCGGTCTCGCGGCGCAGCATCCGGGCGGGCGCGACGTGGCGCAACTGGGCCAGCGGCGGCAGCGCGAAGCCCATCAGCAGCCAGACGCCGGCCAGAAACCCCTGTATCGCGGGCAGCGGCCCGGCACGCGGCAGATCGGTCGTGATCAGGCCGCCCAGCGCGGCGATCAGGCCTTCGTGCGCGGCATAGCCGAGCGCGCTGCCGACGGCCGCCGCCCCCAGGGCGATGATCAGGAACTCGGCGGCGAACAGCCAGGTCAGCGTGGTCTGCGTCGCCCCCAGGCAGCGCATGACCGCCACGCTGTCGAAATGCCGCAGCGTAAAGCGCCGCGCCGCCAGCGCGACAGCCACCGCCGCGATCAACGCCGCCAGCAGCGCCACCAGCGACAGGAACTGCTGTGCCCGGTCGATGGTCCGGCGCATCTCGGGCCGGCCGGAATCCAGCGTTTCGACGCGTTGGCCACGCTGCGGGTGGGCCTGCAGCCAGGCGGCATACTCGCGCGCCGCCGCCGGCTGCCCGGCCGCGAGCAGGCGATAGGTGATGCGGCTGCCGAAGGTCACCAGCCCGGTCGCCGCCAGGTCGTCCTCCCGGATCATGACCCGCGGCGCCACATTGATGAAATTCATGCCGCGATCGGGTTCCACCGTGATCACCCGGGCGATGCGGAAATGCCGGTCCCCCAGTTGCAGATCGTCGCCCACGCGCACGTCCAGCAGCGACAGCAGCTGCGGGTCCACCCAGGCGGTTCCGGGCGCGGGAATCTCGCGCGTCGGCTCGTCGGGCGCGGTGGGGCCGTCGGCCACGCGCAGGCTGCCACGCAGGGGATAGCCCGGCCGCACGGCCTTCAGGGCCGCCAGTTGCGAACGCGCCGCGTCGCCGGTCCCGACGCTGGCCATGGACGGAAACTGCAGGTTCTCGGTCACCGACAACCCGAGCCGGCGCGCCTCTTCGAGCGGTCCCGGGTCGACCCGGTTGTCGGAAATCAGCACGACGTCGCCGCCCAGCAGTTGGGCGGCATCCCGTTCCAGCGCCTGGCGGATGCGATCGGCCAGGAAGCCCACGCTGGACACCGAGGCAACGGCGATGACCAGCGCCATCGCCAGCAGCCTGAGTTCTCCCGCGCGCCAGTCGCGCACGGTCATGCGCCAGGCCTGGGCCAGGAGGGACAGCGGTGAGAGCGAACGGATGTCGGTGGTCATGGCCGGCGGGAAAAGAGGTGGATCGAAGGCGAGCGCCCACGCGATGCGGGCCGGCGGAACGCGCGGCGCGCCGGACCCGCCCCGGATAGGACCGCCCGGACCGCCCGCGGTTCACGCGGTCCCGCTACTTTACCGGAGCGCGCGGCGCCTTCAGGCCACGGCCTTGCCCACCACGCCCTCGACGAACCAGTCCATGTGGTCGATGTCCTTCTGGCTGGGCGCGCCGGACGGCTGGCGCACCTTGCCCTGGTTGTCGACCAGCCGCCCGCCAAAGGGATGGAGTTCGCCCGCCGCGATCTTCCGGCGCGCCTCGTCCACCGACGCGCGCACCGCCTGGGGTACCTGCGGCGACAAGGCCTCGAGCGCGATCATGCCGTCCTTCAGGCCGCCCATGATGGCGCGCGAGGTCCAGTTGCCATCCAGCACTTCGCGCGCGGCCTGGATGTAGTGGTCGCCCCAGCGGTGCACGACGGCGCCGAGCTGGCGGGTCGGCGCATATTTGCGCATGTCGGACGTGTAGCCCAGCATCCACGCGCCAGCCGCCTCGGCGGCCTGCGCCACCGCCGACGACCCCGAGTGGTTGGTCAACACATCGGCCCCCTGGCGCAAGACGGCCTGGGCCGCGTCGCGTTCGCGCGGGGGGTCGAACCAGTTCTGCGTCCACACCACGCGCACCTGGACCTTGGGATTGACGCTGCGCGCGGCCAGCGTGAAGGCATTGATGCCCTGGATCACCTCCGGGATGGGCAGGGCCGCGACATAGCCCAGGACATGGCTGCGCGTCATCGCGCCCGCCACCAGCCCGGCCAGGTAGCGGCCTTCGTAGAAGCGGATGTTGTAGGCGCCCAGGTTGCGCGCGAGGCGGTAGCCCGAGGCCTGGTCGAACACCACGCCCGGGAACTCGCGCGCCACCCGCATCACGGCGTCCATGTAGCCGAAGGACGTGGTGAAGATGAGCTTGCAGCCCTGGCGCGCGAGATCGCGTATCACCCGCTCGGCGTCGGCATTCTCGGGCACGTTCTCGACCACGCGGGTGGCCACCCGCGGCCCCAGCGCGGCGACCATGGCCAGCCGGCCGTCCTCGTGCTGGCGCGTCCAGCCCGCGTCGGTGATGGGCGACATGTAGACGAACCCCACGGACAGCGGATCGGCCGCCCAGGCCATGCGCGGCGCGCCCAGCGACGCGCCGGCGATGGGCGCGCCCGCCGCCAGCCAGCCCAGGACGCGGCGGCGCCCCGTGCTGGCGGGGCCGGCGCCGGTGATGGCATCCGTTTCGTGGGGACAAGGTTGTTCACGGTGCGCAAGCGGCACCGAAACGAGGTTTTTCACGCTGGTTCTCCTCGAACACGGCTTCCGGGAAAAAGATCCGGCCGGCGGGAAGCTGCGCCGGGACGGATACGAACGAACGCGGCATTTTATCATTCATTGAAATGAACTATTGCAGCGATTCATTCAATTCAATTTACCAATGAAAGAAAGCGGCCTATCGTGAGGCCTCGACAATTCGGAGCCAGGAATGACGACTCTCACCACCGCCACGGGCGCGCCTGTCGCCGACAACCAGAACTCGAAAACCGCCGGCCCGCGCGGCCCCGTGCTGATCGAAGATTTCCACCTCGTCGAAAAGCTGCAGCACTTCAACCGCGAGCGCATTCCCGAGCGCGTGGTGCATGCCAAGGGTTCGGGCGCCTACGGCATCTTCGAAGTGACCAGCGACATCACCCGCTACACCCGCGCCGATCTGTTCGCGCAAGTGGGCAGGAAGACCGATGTCTTCATCCGCTTCTCCACCGTGGGTGGCGAAAAAGGCTCGGCCGACACCGAGCGCGACCCGCGCGGCTTCGCCATCAAGTTCTACACTGACGAAGGCAATTGGGACCTGGTGGGCAACAACACACCGGTCTTCTTCATCCGCGACGGCATCAAGTTCCCGGACTTCATCCATACCCAGAAGCGCGACCCGCGCACCAACCTGAAGAACCCCACCGCGATGTGGGACTTCTGGTCGCTGTCGCCCGAATCGCTGCACCAGGTCACCACGCTGTTCTCCGACCGCGGCACGCCCGACGGCTATCGCGCCATGCATGGATTCGGCAGCCACACGTTCAGCATGATCGACGCCCAGGGCGGGCGCGTCTGGGTCAAATACCACGTGCTCAGCCTGCAGGGCATCCGCAACCTGCATCCGCGCGACGCCGCCCGGCTGGCCGGCGAGGACCCGGACTACGCGCAGCGCGACCTGTTCGAGGCCATCGCCCGGGGCGACTACCCCAGGTGGCGCTTCTGCATCCAGGTCATGACCGAGGAGCAGGCGCGCGCCACGCCCTACGACCCGTTCGACCTGACCAAGGTCTGGCCCCACGCGGACTTCCCGCTGATCGAAGTCGGCGTCATCACGCTGAACCGCAACCCGGAGAACTATTTCGCCGAAGTCGAGCAGGCCGCGTTCTCGCCCTCCTCCATCGTGCCCGGATTGGGTTTCAGCCCCGACAGGATGCTGCAGGCCCGCTTGTTCGCCTACCATGACGCGCACCTGTACCGTATCGGCACCAACTACCAGGCGCTGCCGGTCAACCGCCCCCACGCGCCGGTGCGGACCTACCAGCGGGACGGCGCCATGCGCTCGGACGGCAACTTCGGCGGCGCGGCCAACTACGAGCCCAACAGCGTGGCCGGCGCGCCCCGCCAGGACGCGGCGCACCGCGAACCGCCGTTGCCGCTGGCGGGCGATGCCGACCACTACGACCATCGAGTCGGCAATGACGACACCACCCAGGCCGGCGACCTGTTCCGCCTCATGAGCGCCGACCAGCAGGCCCTGTTGATCGAGAACATCGTCAACGCGATGAAGACGGTGCCGCGCGAGATCCAGGAACGCCAGATCGCGCATTTCGCCAAGGCGGATCCGCGGTATGGGGAAGGCGTGGCGAAGGGGCTGGGGCTGGCTGCGTAGCGCAACGATGATCCGCGGGCATCGCGAAGCTGAAGGTGATCGACGGCAAGAATGTGGACGAGGGCATCCTGGCACGGCAAGCCACGCTGCCCGAGGCCGATCGCATGGTGTTGGAATCCGGCGACCTGGAAGCAGATCCCGCGAGCATCCCGGACAGAACGGGCACAATGTGCCGGGCAAACTCTCTGGACGGCGATCGACCCACCATGAAACTCCGTAGACCCCAACGCCCCGCCCGCCTCGCCGTGCTCGCGGTGGCGGGCGTGCTCGTCCTGGGCTTGGCCGCCGGCCTGGGCGCCTGGCTCACCCTGCGCGCCAGCCTGCCCTTGCTGGATGGCGAGCGCGTCGCATCCGGCATGGCCCAGCCCGCGACGATCGCCCGCGACGCCCAGGGCAACGTCACCATACGCGCGGCCAACCGCGCCGACGCCGCCTACGCCACCGGTTTCGCCCATGCGCAGGACCGCTATTTCCAGATGGACCTGGTACGGCGCTCGGCCGCCGGCGAACTGGCCGCGCTGGTGGGCGAGGCGGCGGTGCCGCTGGACCGGCGCGTGCGGGTGCACCGATTCCGCGCACGCGCGGAGCTGGCCTACGCCGCGCTGCCGCCCGCCCACCGCGCCCTGCTGGAGCGCTATGCCGATGGCGTCAATGCGGGTCTGGCGGCGCTGGGGGCACGGCCCTTCGAATATCTCCTGCTGGGCGCGCCACCGCAACCCTGGCGGCCGGTGGACACGCTGCTGGCGATCTATGCGATGTACCTGGACTTGCAGGGCGGCGAACTGGTCCGGGTGCGCTCGCGCGACGCGCTGCGCGACCTGCTGCCCGGCCCGCTGCTGGCGGCGCTGCTGCCGGAGCGAAGCCACTGGGAAGCGCCGCTGGACCGCCCTCCCTTCCCCGCGCAACCGTCGGCCCCCGACGCCGCGCTGGTCGAAGCCCACCCTGACTGGATCGACACTCCCCGCCCCCCGAGCACGCGCGGCGCCATCCCCGCCGAGCTGATGGTGGATGCCGGCGCCACCTCGTCGGCGCTGGGCAGCAACGGCTGGGCCGTGGACGCGCGCCATGGCGCCGACGGCCGCGCGCTGGTGGCCAACGACATGCACCTGGGCCTGCGCCTGCCCAACGTCTGGTACCGGCTGACGCTGGAGTTTCCCTCGGCCTCGGGCCCACGGCGCATCAGCGGCGTCAGCCTGCCCGGCGCCCCCATCGTGGTGGCGGGCAGCAACGGCGACGTCGCCTGGGGCTTCACCAACAGCTACGGCCATTTCATCGACCTGGTGCGGCTGGAGCCCGATGCGGCCGATCCGTCGCGCTACCGGGGCCCGGCGGGCACATGGGAAACCCCGCCGGAAACGATGCAGCGCATCGACGTGAAAGGGGCCGAGCCCGTCATGCTGCCCGTGCGCGAGACCCCGTGGGGTCCGCTGCGGCAGACCAACGGCAAGGTCTACGCGATACGCTGGATCGCCTACCTGCCGGACGCCGCCAACGTGAGGCTGGCCGACATGGAAGAGGCGCGCGACGTCCGGCAGGCGATGCACGTCGCCCAGACGGCTGGGATTCCCACGCAGAATCTGGTGGTGGCGGATCGCCGCGGCGACATAGGCTGGACGCTGGCCGGTCCATTGCCCACCGCCACGCTCGATCCCCTGAGCTTTCCGGTCGGGGCGGACCATCCCGCGACGGCACTCGCCCGTCTGGCGCCCGCGGACTATCCCGCGATCGTCGCGCCGGCCTATGGACGGCTCTGGACGGCCAACAGCACGCAGCTTGCGGACGAAGGCGCGCAGCGCAGGATCGGGGACGGTGGCGCCGACGTCGGTGCCCGCGGGACGCAGATACGCGATGCGCTGTTCGCCAGCGAACGCTTCAGCGAACGGGACCTGCTCGCCATCCAATTGGACGACCGGGCATCCTGGGTCGCCTTCCTGCGCGCGCAGGCCCTGGACGCACTGGACGAGGCGGCCATCGCCGGCCATCCACGGCGGGCTGCCTTCCGGCGCATCCTGCAATCCTGGGACGGACGCGCCGGCACCGGCAGCGCCGGCTACGCGCTGCTGCGCGCCTATCACGACGCGTTGTACGACGCGTGGTTCGGCGCGCTGGACGAAAGGCTGGCCGCCATCGACGGCGCACTGTCGATGCGCCGCGCCTCGTCGCGCGTGCTGGCCACCATGGAAAGCCTGGTACGCGCCCGGGCCTGGAAGCCTGCCTATGCAACGGACTGGCGCGCCTTCATGCTCGAACGCATCGACGCGGCCATCGTCTCCGTGGCCGCCAACGGCCGCCCCCTGGACGACATCCACTGGGGCGACCGCAACCGCCTCGCCATGGCCCATCCCCTGGCCCAGGTACTCCCCGCTCCCGTCAGGCCCTGGCTGTCGGCGCCCGCGCGCCCCATGCCGGGGGACATCCACATGCCCCGCATCCAGGGGACCTCGTTCGGCGCGTCCGAGCGCTTCGTGGTGTCGCCGGGACATGAAGAACACGGGCTGATGGAAATGCCGGGCGGCGCCTCGGGCCATCCCCTGTCGCCCTTCTTCCTGGCCGGACATCCGGCATGGACCGATGGCCAGGCCACCCCCTTCCTGCCCGGTCCCGACGTCCATCGGCTGACGCTGGTCCCGGCGGGGTCCGGCGGCTGACGAGCCCGCCCCGGGCGGTTCGCTACCGCTCGGGCAGGAACGGCCGGCCCAGCGAGCGCGGCATGTTCCGGCGCATCCAGCCGGAGTTGCCCCCCCGCAGGGCCAGCACGGCAATGGTGCAGACATAGGGCAGCATCGCCAGGAACTGCGAAGGTACCTGCACGCCCATGCCTTGCAACTGGAACTGCAACATGCTCAGGCCGCCGAAAAGATACGCGCCCAGCAGGATGCGCAGCGGATGCCACATGCCGAAGGCGATCAGCGCCAGGGCCATCCAGCCCCGGCCGGCCACCATGCCTTCGCTCCACAACTGCGTGTAGACCACCGACAGATACGCGCCAGCCAGTCCGCAGCACAGGCCGCCCGCCAGGATCGCCAGCGCGCGGATACCGCCCACCGGATAGCCGAGCGCATGCGCGGACTCGGGCGATTCGCCCACCGCGCGCAGCAGCATGCCGGCCCGCGTGCGATACAGGAACCCCGTCAGCAGGAAGGCCAGCGCTATCGTCGCGTACACCAGCGGATGCAGCGCGAACACCGTGCTGCCCAGCCCTGGGATGTCACGCAGCCAGGGCAGCCCGGCCTGGCCCGGCCCGAGCGAACGGCCCGCATAGGACACGCCGGCGAAGGCCGACAGCCCCGACCCCAGCAGCATGATCGCGAGGCCGCTGCCGTACTGGCTGGCATTGAACACCACGACCAGCAGCGCGAACCCGGCGGCCAGCGCGGCACCTGCCCCGGCTCCCGCCGCCAGTCCCCATGCGGCGCTGCCGGTGTGAAAGGCCGCGGCGAAGCCGGCGGCGGCGGCCAGGAGCATCATGCCCTCGGCCCCGAGATTGATCACGCCCGCGCGCTCGTGGATGGCCAGCCCGAGCGCCGCCAGGGCCAGCGGCGTGCCGGCGTTCAGGGTCGCGGCAAGGAGCGGCAGCAGACTGTCCATGCCGGTCACCTGGCCAGGGCCGCGGGCCGGCGCCAGCGGATGCGATAGCGCACCAGCGTATCGCCCAGCAGCAACAGCGCCAGCGCCAGCCCCAGGAAGACGCCGACGATGGAAGCCGGCAGCCCCAGGCGCGATTGCGCCAATTCTCCGCCGATGTAGAGAGCGGCCATGGCCACGCCCGCCAGCATCGCGCCGGCCGGATGCAGGCGCCCGAGGAAAGCCGCGATCACCGCCGCGAAGCCATAGCCGGGCGACACCGAGGTCGTGAGCCGCTGCATCGGTCCGGCGACCTCGCCGATGCCGGCCAGGCCCGCCAGCGCGCCGCACGCCAGCATGGAGGTCCACAAGGCCTGGCGCGGCGAGTACCCCGCATAGCGGGCCGCGGCGGGCGCGGCGCCCGTCACGCGCAGGCGGAAGCCAGGATGGGAACGCGCCAGGAACAGCCAGGCCGCCCCGGTGGCCACGAGCGCCAGCCACAGCCCGGCGTGGGCGCGCGTCCCCGCCCAGAGCACAGGCAGCACGGCCGCCTCGTCGAACGCGCGGGATTGAGGAAAGTTGTAGCCATAGGGGTCGCGCCAGGGCCCGAAGACCAGATAGCCGAGCAGGAGCTGCGCGACGTAGGTCAGCATCAGGCTGACCAGCATTTCATTGGCGCCGCAGCGGTCCTTGAGCCAGGCCGTCAGCGCGGCCCACAGCATGCCGCCCAGCATGCCCGCGACCATAACCAGCAGCACATAGCCCCGCCATGTGTCGGGCCCGGCCAGCAAGGCCACGCCGCCGCCCGCGATGGCGCCGGCGATCAATTGCCCTTCGGCGCCGATGTTCCAGACATTGGCCCGGAAACATAGCGACAGTCCCACCGCGCACAGGACCAGCGGCACTGCCTTGACCGCGAGTTCGCCCCAGGCGTAGAGGCCATTGAAAGGCTCGACCAGGAACAGCCGCAGCCCCTGCCAGGGATCGATGCCCAGCATCGCGAACAGCGCCGCGCCCCCCAGCATGGTCAGTGCCAGCGCGGCCAGCGGCGACAGCCAGGCCGCCGGCAGCGAAGCGCAGGCGCGCGGCTCAAGCTGGATCATGGCCCCACCGTCCTTCCATCCACCGGCCCAGCATGTCGGCCGTGACCTCGGCCCGCGCCACCGCCGGCGACAGCCGCCCCCCCGCCATCACGGCCAGTCGGTCGCACAGGCCCAGCAGTTCGTCCAGGTCCTCGGACACGATCACGGCCGCGCCGCCGGCCTCGCGCAGGTCGATCAGCGCCTGGTGGATGCGCGCGGCCGCGCCGATGTCCACGCCCCAGGTCGGCTGGGCCGCCAACAGCACACGCGGCGCGCCGTCGAGTTCGCGGCCCACCATGAACTTCTGCAGATTGCCACCGGACAGACTGCGCGCCGGGGCGCGCGGCGACACCGCCCGCACGCCATGGCGCGCGATCACGCGGGCGGCGGCCTCGGCCAGTCCGCGCCGCCGTATCCAGCCCCCGGATGCCGCCTGCCCGGGCGCCATGGTCAGCAGCATGTTCTCGTCCAGCCCCATTTCGGGCACGCATCCCCGTCCCAGGCGTTCCTCGGGAATCGCGCGCAGCCCCAGTTCGCGCCGCGCGGCCGGCCGAAGCTGGCCGATAGGCTGGCCCATCAGGCGCACGGCATCGTGCGGCATGCGGACCTCCTCGCCCGACAGCGCCGACAACAACAACGACTGGCCGTTGCCCGACACGCCCGCCACGCCCAGTATCTCGCCGGCCCGCAGCTCGAACGAGATCCCGTGCAAGCCCACCCGCTGGCCGGCCGGCGCGGACATCGACAGATTCCTCACGCTCAATACCGGATCACCCGCCGGCCGCGGCGAGGTGCTCCGGACTTCATCCACCGCGGTTCCCAGCATCAGGGTGGCCAGTTCGTCCTGCGCCATTTCACGCGGATCGACCACGGCCACCGAACGACCCGCCCGCAGCACCGTGCAGCGCTCGCACAGTTCGCGGATCTCCGCCAGCTTGTGGCTGATATAGGCCACGCTGCATCCCTCGGCCGCCAGGTGCCGCAAGGTGGAGAACAACGCGGTCCTGGCCTCGGGCGACAGCACCGACGTGGGTTCATCCAGGATCAGCAGACGCGGCCGCGCGGCCAATGCGCGCAGCAATTCGACGCGCTGGTGCTCGCCCATCGACAGATCGCCCACATAGGCGTCGGGATCCAGGTCCAGGCGATAGCGCTCGATCAGCGGCGCCAGCCAGGCACCTGCCGGCCGCCCCCGGGAGACCTCGCGCGCGAGCGCGGCCGGCAATCCCAGCAGCACGTTCTGCGCCACGGTCAGCGTGTCGAACAACATGAAGTGCTGGAACACCATGCCCATGCCCAGCGCGCGCGCATCGTCCGGCGCGCGCAACGCCACGGGCCGGCCGTCCCACAGGATCCGCCCCGCGTCCGGCGCCAGCGCGCCGTAGGCGATCTTCATCAGGGTCGACTTGCCCGCCCCGTTCTCGCCCAGCACGGCATGGATCTCGCCCGGCGCGATGGCCAGCGAGACCTCGTCGTTCGCGAGGATGCCGGGATACCGTTTGGTGATCCCGCGCAGTTCGAGTCGAGGAACGGCCATGGGGACGGAGCGGGTGGACAGGAGGCGCCCATTGTAGACCGCCCCCTCCGGCGCTCCGGCCCCCGGGGCTATCGATAAATGGGCGGGGGCCGGCAGTCCTTCCTGATTCGCGGCACGTCGCGCAAGCCGTTCAGGACCATCCATTGATGCCGCCCGGTCGCGCTGCCGCGCTCCGACGCCAGATGGGCCCAGTGCATCGCCTCGCAGGGATCGGCCTTCACGCCGGCTCCATACAATGCCGGCCCAGCCAGCAGGACCGAGGCCAGCATTTCCTGGGCCTCCAGTTCGCCCCGCGTCGCGGCCTGCCGCAGCCGCATCAGCATCACGCCATAATTGCCCTCGGACCGGGCCTCCAGCGCCAGTTGATAGAACTGCTCGGACGTGGCGATCTCCGAAAGCGGCGGCGCGGCCGACGCGGCGGGCGCCAGGACCGCCGCGGCAACCAGCCACGGCGCCAGGCGCGAACAGGCCTGGCCGAGGGAACAACCAATACGGGGAAAGATGCGCGAACGTTTCACTGCCGTCTCCTGTAACGTGCCTATTGGGCCCGTCGCCGCGCTTTGGCACAATGCGGTTCTATGCCTCATGCCTTCGGCTGCCCCGAAGGCAAACCGCCACGGAGAACCTCCATGCGCCTCGATCTCGCGGACCTGCGACTGTTCCTCGCCATCGTCGATGCCGGCAGCATCACCCAGGGCGCCGCGCGCGCCAGCCTGGCGCTGGCCTCGGCCAGCGAACGCCTGCGCAACATCGAGGACGATGCCGGCGTGCGGCTGCTGGAGCGCCGCCATCGCGGCGTGGTGGCCACCGAGGCCGGCGAGGCGCTGGCCCACCATGCCCGCCTGATCCTGCGCCAGCGGGAACTGATGCAGGGCGAGTTGATGGACTTCGCGTCGGGCGCCCGCGGCACCATCCGCATCCACGCCAACACCGCGGCCCTGACGGCCTTCCTGCCGCGCAAGCTGGCCCCGTGGATGGCCACCCGTCCGCACCTGAACGTGGACATCCGCGAGCGCACCAGCAATGAAATCGTCAAGGCGGTCGCCGCCGGGCTGGTCGAGGCCGGCATCACCTCGGACCAGGTCGACGCCGCCGGGCTGCAACTCCACCCCGTGGCCACCGACCACCTCGTCCTGATCACCGCCAGCGGCCACCCCCTGGCGCAACGGCGCGTGGTCCCGTTCGCCGAGATCGTGCGCGAGCCCTTCGTGGGGCTGGCCCCCGGCAGCGCGCTTCAGGATCACATCGAAGAACACGCACGGCGCGCCGGCCACTCACTGGCCCTGCGCATCAGGATGAACACCTTCGGCGGGCTGTGCGAAATGGTCTCGCACGGCGTGGGCGTGGCCGTCATTCCCGACAGCATCGCCCTGAGCCATCGCCGCCGCCATCCCTACCAGCGCATCGCCCTGGCGGACGGCTGGGCCCACCGCCGCCTGTGCCTGTGCCTGCGCGACTGGACCAGCCTGTCGGCCCCGGTCCGGGACCTGCTGACCCACCTGGCCGGCGACGTCGGCGTGCCGCCGCTGCCGTAGGGTGCCGCCGCGATATTCGTGTCCGAGAGCACTCGGCCGTATCGCGAGGATGTTGATACATTCGTCGGCGCAACGGCCCGCCTCCACGAGAGATAGATGAAGCTCCCGGCGGTGCTTCGAACAACCACTTGCGAAAGTCCCAATTTGGGACTAGTCTGAACTCATGCGGGTCATTGCCGTCAGCACATTGCTCCAGTTCTGGAAAACCCATCCGGACGCAGAGCAACCCCTCAAGGCTTGGGTGGATGAAGCAAGCCAAGCCACGTGGACGCAACCTTCGGATATCAAGGCTTATTACCGCAGCGCCAGCATACTCAAGAATCGTCGCGTGGTTTTCAACATCAAAGGCAATGACTATCGATTGATCGTCGCGGTTGCCTACCGCTTGCGCATCGTCTATGTGAAGTTCGTGGGGACGCACTGGGAATATGACGCGATCGATGCCGAGACCATAGAAATGGAGTAAGACATGGAGATTCGCCCCATCCGTAGCGAAGCGGACTACAAGATGGCCCTGAAGGACATCTCGCGCCTCATGGAAAGCGATCCTGAACCCGGAACGCCGGATGGCGATCGCCTGGACATCCTGGCTACGCTGGTACAAGCCTACGAAGCCAGACACTTTCCCATCGACCTGCCCGACCCTGTCGAAGCGATCAAATTCCGCATGGAACAAGCCGGCCTGACCGCCAAAGACCTGGAGCCCATGATCGGCCGCCGCAACCGCGTCTACGAAATCCTGAATCGCAAGCGCGGCCTGACGCTGCAAATGATCTGGAATCTGCACAAAGGGCTTGGCATCCCCGCCGAAAGCCTGATCAAACCCCCGCCGAACTCCTGATCACCTGGCAGGACCCCAGTGGCTTGCGAAGAAAATCGCAGTCGCTTCCCCACTGAACGGAAACATCCCACCAAATAAAAAACGGCGCCCCACAGGACGCCGTCAGCACTACCCCTTCCCCCCAAAACCCAGGGCACAGCGGATCCGGCTTTGCCGGTCCGCCGGTGCCGCCCCTGGGGGGCGCGCGTCAGCGCGTACGGGGGGGCCTACCCTTCAGCGATAGCCTTCATCGACAGACGCAGGCGGCCCTTGTCATCAGCCTCGATGACCTTGACGCGGACCTGCTGGCCGACCTTCAGCACATCGTTGATGTTGGCGATGCGATGGTTGGCGATTTCCGAGATGTGCAGCAGGCCGTCGCGGCCCGGCAGCACCTGGACGATGGCGCCGAAATCCAGCAGGCGCAGCACGGCGCCTTCGTAGATCTGGCCCACTTCCACGTCGGCGGTCAGGTCGGCGATGCGACGCTGCGCTTCCTTGGCGCGGTCCAGGTCGGCGCTGGAGATGACGATGGTGCCGTCGTCCGAGATGTCGATCTGCGTGCCGGTTTCCTCGGTCAGCGCACGGATGGTGGCGCCGCCCTTGCCGATCACGTCGCGGATCTTCTCGGGGTTGATCTTCATGGACAGCATGCGCGGCGCGAAGGCCGACAGCTCGCCGCGCGAACCTTCCAGGGCTTCGTGCATCTTTTCCAGGATGTGCAGACGGCCTTCGCGGGCCTGGGCCAGCGCCACCTGCATGATTTCCTTGGTGATGCCCTGGATCTTGATGTCCATCTGCAGCGCGGTCACGCCGCCGACAGTACCGGCCACCTTGAAGTCCATGTCGCCCAGGTGATCTTCGTCGCCCAGGATGTCGGTCAGCACGGCGAACTTGCCGCCGTCCTTGATCAGGCCCATGGCCACGCCGGCCACGTGATCCTTGACCGGCACGCCGGCGTCCATCATGGCCAGCGAACCGCCGCACACAGACGCCATCGACGACGAACCGTTCGACTCGGTGATTTCAGACACCACGCGGATGGTGTACTGGAAGTCCTGCGGCGCGGGCAAGAGCGACACCAGGGCGCGCTTGGCCAGGCGGCCGTGGCCGACTTCGCGGCGCTTGGGCACGCCGATGCGGCCGGTTTCGCCGGTGGCGAACGGCGGCATGTTGTAGTGGAGCATGAAGCGATCACGGTACTCGCCCATCAGCGCGTCGATGATCTGCTCGTCCTGCTTGGTGCCCAGCGTGGCGATCACCAGGGCCTGCGTTTCGCCGCGGGTGAACAGCGCGCTGCCGTGCGCGCGGGGCAGCACGCCCAGGCGGATGCTGATCGGGCGCACCGTGCGGGTGTCGCGGCCGTCGATGCGGGGCTCGCCGTTCAGGATCTGGCCGCGCACGATCTGCGCTTCGAAGTCGAACAGCACATTGTCCACTTCGACGTTGTCGACGGCGTTGCCCGAAGCTTCGGCCTGCGCGGCCAGCTTGGCGTGCACGTCGGCATAGACTTCGCGCAGCTTGGTGGTGCGATCCTGCTTGGAGCGGATCTGGTAGGCGGCCTTCAGACCGTCTTCGGCCACGGCACGCACCGAGGCGATCAGGGCCTCGTTCTTGGCGGCGGGCTTCCAGTCCCACTCGGGCTTGCCGGCTTCGCGCACCAGGTCGTTGATGACGTTGATGACGGTCTGCATCTGCTCGTGGCCGTAGACCACGCCGCCCAGCATGACTTCTTCGGACAGTTGCTGGGCTTCGGATTCGACCATCAGCACGGCGGCGTCGGTGCCGGCCACCACCAGGTCCAGCTTGGACGTCTTGAGCTGCGAGGCGGTGGGGTTCAGCACGTACTGGTCATCGATCCAGCCCACGCGCGCGGCGCCGATCGGGCCGTTGAACGGAATGCCGGAGATGGCCAGGGCGGCCGACGAGCCGATCATCGCGGCGATGTCGGGATCGATCTCGGGATTGACCGACAGCGTGTGGATGACCACATGCACGTCGTTGTAGAAACCTTCGGGGAACAGCGGACGCAGCGGCCGGTCGATCAGGCGCGAGGTCAGCGTTTCCTTCTCGGAGGGCTTGCCCTCGCGCTTGAAGAAGCCGCCCGGGATACGGCCGGCGGCGTAGGTCTTCTCGATGTAGTCGACGGTGAGCGGGAAGAAATCCTGGCCCGGCTTGGCCTTCTTGGCCGCGACCACCGTTGCCAGCACGACGGTGTCCTCGATGGACACCATTACCGCGCCCGAAGCCTGGCGAGCAACCTCGCCGGTTTCGAGCGTGACGGTATGCTGGCCATATTGGAAGGTTTTTGTGACTTTATTGAACATGACAGGCATCCTTTGCGATTGCCCTACTGAAACGAAAATGCCTGTGACAGGCGGTCCCTGACACAGGCACTCTCATATTTCAGCAGGGAGTTGCTAGAGTGCCGGCTGCGTCGCGCCCGAACAGGAAGCGACGAAACCGGCAACCACCAGGAACGCGGAGCGGCGCTGCGACGGCAGCGTCCGCCGGGTTCCCGATCCCCTGGAAATTCACTTACGCAGACCGAGCTTCTCGATCAGGGCGCGGTACGCGTCGGCGTTGCGGCCCTTCAGGTAGTCGAGCAGCTTGCGGCGACGGCTGACCATGCGCAGCAGCCCGCGACGGGAATGGTGGTCTTTGGTGTGCTCTTTGAAATGGCTGGTCAATTCGTTGATCCGGGCGGTCAGGAGAGCGACCTGCACTTCGGGGGATCCGGTATCACCCTGGGCGCGTTGGAATTCGGTAACGATATTGGCCTTGTTGATGTCGGCGACGGACATTTTTTTCCTCTCGGACTGGCGGCAAGGCCGAGGCGCCCTGCCGTGAAAGTTGACGATCCGGCCGCTGTTTCACGCTGTGCTTTCACACGCTTGCTTTCAATCTGGCGGCGGCCGGCGGGTTAACGATCAGCGCGCCTCAAAATAGGCAAAAGCTGAAAGTTAGCCGGGGAGTATAGCCTTATTCGGGGAGTTTTGCCATTTTGCAACGTGTGGGCAGCGTCAGATCGGCCGCGGACACCTTCAGCGTGGTCTCGAAGCCATAGCCGCTTCCCTCCACGTCGCGCCTGACCGTGCCGACACCCAGCTTCTGCATGGTAAAGACATACAGGGGCTTGATCGCCTGATGGTCGTCGGGGCGCATCCACAGGTCCGCCCCTTCCGTGGTCCACCGCATGCCCGACAACTGGCGGGCGATGGCGGCGGCGTCGACCTTGCCGGCCCGCTCCAGGGCCGCGGCCAGCATGTCGGTCATGTGCAGCATCCGCGCGTTCAGGTAGTCGTCCGCCGGACGCGGGAACATGCGCCGATACGCGTCGTAGGCCTGGTCCATGCCGGGCTCGCCGGCGTTGTAGTGCCATTCGGCCACCGCGCGCACCTTGCCCACGCCCGCCTCCCCCAGCGCGGCCGGCGCGCCCAGCGCATTGCCGTAGAACGTGTAGAAGCTGCCTTTGAATCCCGCTTCCCGCGCCGCCTTCACCAGCAGCGTCAGGTCGTTGCCCCAGTTGCCGGTGATCACCGTGTCGGCGCCGCTGGACAGGATCTTGGCCGCATAGGGCGAGAAGTCCTTGACCTTGCCGATGGCGTGGAACTCGTCGGCCACGATGTCGACGTCGGGCCGCTTCCCGGCCAGCATCGCCCGGGCGCTGCGCGCCACTTCCTGGCCGAAGCTGTAGTCCTGGTTGATGAGATAGACCCTGCGCACCTCGCGATCGCGCCGCATGACCTCGGTCAAGGCCGCCATCCGCATGTCGGAATTGGCGTCGAAGCGGAAGTGCCAGGGGCTGCACTTTTCGTTGGTCAGCGCGGGATCGACCGCCGAGTAATTCAGGAACACCATGCGCTGGGCGGGATTGCGCTGGTTGTGGCGATTCACGCCTTCGATCAGCCCGGCCGCCACGGCCGAGCTATTGCCCTGCATGACGACGCGTATGGACTGGTCGGCGGCCCCGCGCAGCAGCAACAGGGCTTCGTCGATCTGGTTCTTGCTGTCGAAGGGAACGAGTTCCAGCTTGTGGGCGCCATCGGCCAGCTTCACGCCGCCCCGGGCGTTGATGCGCTCGACCGCGAAGCGCAGGTTGCGCATGATGGCCTCGCCGGTATTGGCGAACGGCCCCGACATGGCCTCGATCACGGCGATGCGCACCGGCGCGCCCGCCTCCCCTTGCGCCCGGGCGGGCATGGAACCCGCGCAACCCAGCACAAGTCCTACAATCAGCGAACCATAGCCACGCCTGCGTGACAGCAACACGGTCATCTCCGGTCGTCAATCCAAGAACAAGGTGAATTGTATGAGTATCGCCATCATCCTGCGCCGCGGCGCCAGCCTGCTGGGCATGGCGGCGCTGCTCGCGGCCTGCGCGAGCCCGGCCGGCATCCAGCCGGGCGAATCCGGCTCGGCCGTCACGGCCCGCCTGGGCCGCCCCACGCTCGAACGCCCCCTGCCGGGCGGTGGCCAGCGCCTGATCTATTCCAGCCAGCCCATGGGGCAATATGCCTGGATCACCGACGTCGGCCCCGACGGCAAGGTCATCGGCACCACCCAGGCGCTGACCAGCGAGCGCTTCCGCATGCTGGACTCCGGACATTGGGATACCGATCGGCTGCTGTTCGAGTTCGGGCCGCCGGCCGAGATCACCCGCGTCGGCCTGAGGGGCGAGCAGATCGTCTGGGGCTACCGATTCCGCGAGGACGGCGTCTGGAATTCCCTGATGTACGTCTACGTGACCGACAAGGGCGTGGTCACGCGCTACCACCCGGGTCCCGACCCGCTGATGGAACCCCGCTTCCAGCTGGGCATGTAGGCATCAGTCCTCGCCCTTGGACGCGGCGATGATGGCATCGGCCACGGCCCGCACGCGCGGTCGTACCGGATTACGGTCCGGTTGCGCCTCGCGCGGCGGCCGCCTGCCATGGCCTGGCGCTTCCCTATTGGCTGCTCATGGCGCTGCTGGTGTGCGGTCGCTCCGCAGCGCACCCGCCTTGACCAGCCTGCGGTTCGCCTCGTAGTCGTCCCGCACCGCCACGCGGAAGTCCGCCACGCTGCCCGCGGCGGGCAGGTTGTAGGCGCTTTCGAGCCGTTCGGCCAGTTGCCCGCCCACCAGCGCGCGGTGGACCGCGGCATTGATGCTTTCCTGCACCGGCCGGGGCGTACCGGCGGGCGCGAACAGGCCGAACAGCGACATCAGGTTGGCCTGGGGATAGCCCAGTTCCTCCAGCGTCGGCGCGTCCGGCAGCGCCCCCAGCCTGGCGGGCGCGCCCACCGCCAGCGCCTTCAGCCGCCCGGTCCGCACATAGTCCAGTTGCAGGGCCGCGACGTTGGTCGACAGCACCTCGAAGCGCCCGCCGAGCGCATCGTTCAACTGCGGACCGCCGCCGTGATAGGGAATGTGGGTGATGCGCGCGCCGCTGGCCGCGGCCACCTGCGCCATCACCATGTGACCGGTCGTGGCGACCCCCGAACTGGCCCAGCGGATCGCCCCCGGATGACGTCGCGCCTCGTCCACCAGATCGGCGAAATCGCGGCCGGTGAAGGCCGGCGTGCCCGCCACCAGCACCGGCGTGCGCATGACGGCGGCGACGGGCGCGATCTCCCGCAGGGGATCGTATTCCCCGGACGGGCGGCTCAACAACGGATTGAGCGTGAGCGGCGTCAACGCGGAAAAAGCCAGGGTATGGCCGTCGGGCGCCGCGCGCGCCACGGTTTCCATGCCCACGCTGCCGCCGGCGCCGCCCTTGTTCTCGACCCATGCCGGCACGCCCAGGTCCCGCGACAACGCCTCGGCCAGGAGGCGCGCGATGGTGTCGCTCACGCCGCCGGGCGGATAGACGACCACCACCCGTATGCCCCGCGCCGGCCAGGTCCGGCCGGCCATCGCGGCGGCGCGCGGCACGCCCCCGGCCAGCGGCAGCACCGCCGCGGCCCGCAGGAGACGGCGGCGGGCCGCCGGGATGTCCCCGGCCGTCATCGCGCCGCCGCCAGGCGCCGCGCCAGGGCGGCGAAGTGCTGCGCCGGCAGGTTGTCCTCGCCGCGGCGGGACACCAGCGTCAGCGGCGCATCCAGCTTCTCGGCCCGCGCCAGCGGCAGATAGGTCACGGCATGCGCATGCGCGCCGCTGATGGACTTGGGCACGACCGACACGCCCGCGCCCGCCGCCACCAGGTTCAGGTTGGTCATCATGCGGTCGACCTCGGCGGCGATGCGCGGCCGCAGCCCCTGGCTTTCGCACAGCGCGAGCAGGTTGCCATACAGTCCTGGCGCGCCCGGCTGGCGCACGAGGATGATCTTCTCCTGGCACAGCTCGGCCAGCGAGATCGCGCGGGGGCGGCCTCCC
This sequence comes from Pigmentiphaga sp. MLSB6-MA01, assembly GCF_058793475.1. Lineage (NCBI taxonomy): Bacteria > Pseudomonadati > Pseudomonadota > Betaproteobacteria > Burkholderiales > Alcaligenaceae > Pigmentiphaga > Pigmentiphaga sp. MLSB6-MA01. The sequence goes on from NZ_JBXAFV010000007.1 coordinate 97,423, forward strand.
GGCCGGCCGCGCGCCAGCGGATGGTCGCACGGCACGGCAGCCACCGCGGGTTCGGTCAGCAGGGTTTCGAACACCAGCCCGTCGGGCCACGACACCGGCACGCGCAACAGGCCGCAATGCAGGCGCCCGGCGGCGATGGCCGCGGTCAGCCCCGCGGCATTGTCCTCGTGGATGTCCAGTTCCACGCCCGGATAGTCCCGCCGGTACAGGCGCAGGGCCTCGGGCGTGAACGCGTGGGCCGCGGCCGAACTGGTAAAGCCCACCGCCAGCAACCCTTCCTGGCCGTTGGCCACGCGCGCCATCCGCTGCCGCATCTGCGCGTAGCCTTCCAGCAGGTTCTCGGCCTCGCGCAGGAAGTGCCGGCCGGCGTCGGTCAGGGCCACGCCCCGCGGATGGCGGCGCAGCAGGTCCACCCCCAGCTCCCGCTCCAGCGCCTTGATCTGCTGGCTCAGTGGAGGCTGCTGGATGCCCAGCCGCTCGGCGGCGCGCGTCATGTGGCCGGTCTCGGCAACCGTGACGAAGTAACGCAGGTGGCGCAAGTCCATATTTTTTATGTATCGAGTCTCCGCTTTTATTGTATTTGACGTACCGATCGGCACGCTCGCATCATCCCGCCGTGCACGTGCCCCGCCTCGAGAGGGCCGGCCATGGAGACGATACGATGACCGCACCCCGCCCCTTTCCCGCCCGGCCATTGCCCCTGCTGCTTGCCCTCGCGGCCCTTGCCGGTTGCGGCGGCGGCGATGGCGATTCGCCCGCCGGCAACCCGCCCGGTGAGCCTCCGGCCGCCTCGGGTCCGCCCTATGCCCCCGCGCTGGCCTGCGCCTCGCTTGCCGCGCGCGGCTTCTCCCCAGGCCAGTTGACGCTTCCCTCGGGCGGCGCGTCGGTCTCGGAGGCGGTGGACGTCGCCGCCGATGCCGAAGGCAACAACCTGGGAGCCTACTGCCGCATCCGCGGCGTCATCAAGCCGGTAAACGCCAGCTCGCCCGACATCAATTTCGCGCTGAACCTGCCGCTGCGCTGGAACGGCAAGACCATCCACTTCGGCGGCGGCGGATTCAACGGCCGGCTCATCGACGGTACCGAAACCATACGTTTCGGCCCCGCCGACAAACCCGCCCCGCTGGCGCTCGGCTACGCCACCTACGGCGACGACTCCGGCCACCAGAGCGGCAGCATCACCGACGGCAAATTCGCCGCCGACGACGAGGCCCTGGCCAACTACGGCGGCCAGTCGCTGAAAAAGACCCGCGACATCGCGGCGCAACTGGTACAAGCCTACTACGATATGGCGCCCAGGCATGCCTACTTCCTGGGCACCTCCACCGGCGGCCGCGACGCGCTGGCGCACATCCAGCGCTGGCCGATGGACTACGACGGCGTCATCGCCAACGAACCCGCGCTCAATTACTCCGGCACACGCCTGTCCAACGTCGCGCTCGGCCGCGCCCTGTACGCCAACGGCGGGGCCGGCTGGCTCAACGTCGCCAAGACGCTGATGGTGCAGAACACGGTCAAGCAGGCCTGCGACAAGCTGGACGGCGCGGTCGACGGCATCATCAGCAACGTGGAAAGCTGCCGGCTGCTGAACGCCGCCAACCTCGCCGCCATGCGCTGCCCCTCGGGCACCGACGAGGGCGATCACTGCCTGTCCGCGGCGCAACTGGCCACGATCCGGACACTCGAGGCGCCGCTGGAGTTCTCCGCCTATCGGCTGGCCAACGACGTCGCGCGCGCGGGGGGCTACAACATACTGGAAGGCGCGCTGGTAGCCGGCCCCTACACGTCGCGCGACCTGGGCTCGCGCCGCGCGCCCGGCAATCCGGCGACCTCGGCCGATGCCAACATGTACGTCACGGGCGACCAGTGGGTGAAATATTTCGTCACCCGCTCGGCCACTTTCGACACGCTGGGCTTCGACCCGCAGAACCCCGGTTCGTACACCGCGCGCGTGCAGGCCGTGTCCGCGATCACCGACGCCACCGACCCCGACCTGCGCCCCTTCCTGTCCCGCGGCGGCAAGCTCATCATGCTGCACGGCCTGGCCGACGAGGTGATCAGTCCGAACTCCACCATCGATTACTACGAACGCGTGGTGGCCACCGTGGGCCGGGAAGCGGTGGACAAGGGCGTGCGTTTCTACACCGTGCCCGGCATGGGCCATGGCACCGGCGTATTCATTCCCAACTGGGATTCGCTGGCCGCGCTGGAAGGCTGGGTAGAACAGGGACTGCCTCCCGGCACGCCCGTGGCGGCCGACGCGGTGGCGGGAACGTATGGCCGCACCCGGCCCCTGTGCCAGCACCCCGCCTGGCCGAAGTACCGCGGCAGCGGCAGCCTGGACGCCGCCGTCAACTACAGCTGCGTACAGGAAACCGGCGACCCGCTGGCCTGCCCCAATCTGCCCGCCGTGGCCACCCGCTACAAGGGCGGCAACACACAGGGAGAGGAACTGACCGTGACCGTGGACCCCGGTTCGATGCGCTACACCGTCACGATCGACGCGAGCATGCAGCGCGCGGCCGGGACCGTGCGCGAGGGCAGCCTGCGCGCGCAATCGACCTGCACCTACGCCAGCGACGAGGGCGGCGCGGCCTACGCATTCGCCGCCGGCGGCGTCCTGCAGGGCGGCGTCCTGCCGGCCTCGGGCGGTGGCTTCGTGCCGCTGCTGGCCTTCGCCACCACGTTCGAGAACACGGGTTCGCCCACGGTCTTCAACCCGGTCGCCGACATCTACAACCTGATCGGCGTCCACCATGGCGCGGGCGGAACACCCTCGGCCTACAAGGCCTCGGGCCGGCTGCGCAATGCCGGCACCTTCCAGCTGTGCCTCGACCCCGTCACCGGCGGTTTCATGACCTACGACGCCGCGTGCACGTCCACCGCCAAGGGATACATCGTCTACAACGCCGGACGCGGGGCCTTCGACCTGCTGACGACCCCGTCCGCCAATCCGGCCACCACCACCGGCGGCACGCCCGCCGGCTCCATGGTGATCGGCCTGGTCAACGGCAACGCGGTCCCGCTGCAACTGGTACGCGAATCGGCATCCAGCTATGGCCTGCGCCTCTATGCGCCACAGCAATCGCTGGCCTCCGGCGCGGCCGACGGGGTCTACGCGGTCGCGGGCACCGGCGGGCGCAGTCTCGAAGCCACCCTGTCAGGCGCCACGCTGGACCTGGACGGCGGCACGGTGGCCGTGGCCTATGACACGCCGGTGCCGGGCGTCGCCCAGGCAGGCGCCTCGGGCGCCAACCATTTCCTCTTCACCCACGGTATCCTGGGCTACGCTTCGAGCACGGGATCGACCGCCATCTTCGCCACCGGAGTCCGCCATTGAAAACCCTGACCCGACTCTCTTTGTTGGCCGCGCTGGCGCTGGCCGCCGCCACGGCCCATGCCGCGACCGATCGTGCCCGGCCGGCCCCCTGCCCCAAGGACGTCCCCGCCGACGCGCGCTGCTATAACGGACAGGACAGCGAAGGCGCCTACTACTGGATCGCGATTCCCCGCGACTGGAACCGGGTGCTGGTCATGCACGCCCACGGCGGCCCCGACCTGGGCCCGTCGACCCTGAAGCGCAGCCAGGAAGACCTGAGCCGCTGGGCGGTGACCGTGAAGGCGGGCTATGCCTGGGCCGGCTCGTCCTACCGCCGCGGCGGCTATGGCGTCACCATGGCGGCCGAGGACACCGAGCGCCTGCGCCGCCTGTTCGTACGGCAATTCGGCCAGCCCCGCCGAACCCTGCTGCACGGCCAGAGCTACGGCGGCGGCGTGGCGTCCAAGGCGGCCGATCTGTATGGCATCGTCGAAGGCCGCCCCGGCCCCTACGATGCCGTGCTGCTGACCAGCGGCGTACTGGGCGGGGGCGATACCGCCTACGATTTCCGCCTGGACCTGCGTGTGGTCTACCAGTACGTCTGCCGCAACCATCCACGTCCCGACGAACCCCAGTATCCGCTGTGGATGGGCCTGCCCAAGGACTCTCCGCTGACCCGCGCGGAGCTGGCGGCGCGCATCAAGACGTGCACGGGAGTCGGCCTGCCGGCGGCGCAGCGCAGCGCCGAACAGGCGGCCAGGCTCAAGACCATCCTGTCGGTCGTGAAGATTCCCGAACGCACCTTCGTGTCCAACATGAACTGGGCCACCTGGCTGTTCCGCGATCTGACGCAGGAACGGCTGGACGGCCGCAACCCCTTCGGCAACGAGAAGGTGGTCTACGGCGGCTCCTCCGACGACGCCGCGCTGAACGCCGGCGTGGCCCGCTATCGCGCGGATCCTTTGGCCGTCGGCCGCCTCATGGTGGACAGCACGCCCACGGGCAGGCTCGCGATGCCCGTGCTGACCCTGCACGCCATCCACGACCCGACCGCCTTCGTCGAACTCGAATCGGCCTACCGCGAGATCGTCGACCGCGCGGGCAGCGGCGACCGGCTGGTACAGACATTCTCGGACGACGCCGAACACAGCTACCTGAGCGAGCCCCAGTATCCCGCCGTGTTCACCGCGTTGATGGATTGGGTGGACAAAGGGGAAAAGCCGACGCCCGCGAAAGTTGCCCAGCTGTGCAAGGGCTATGAACGGGACTACGGCGACGGCGGCAAGCAGACCTGCCGCATCCAGGTCGGCTACCAGCCGCCGCCGCTGTCCTCGCGGGTTCCGCCGCGCTGAGTCATCAGGGCTCGATGCCCAGGCTGCGGATGAACGGCACCCAGGTCGCGCGCTCGCCCTGCTCGAACGCCAGGGCCTGCGCCGGCGTGGAAGGCGCCATGATCTCGGCCGTCTGGCGCTGGGCGAACTGGACGACCTGCGGGTCGGCCAGGACACGGTTCAGCGCGGCGTTGAGCCTGGCGATGATCGCGGCGGGCGTGCCCGCGGGGGCGAATACGTTGTTCCACGTGTAGCCCTTGAAGGCCGGCAAGCCGGCCTGGGCGAACGTCGGAACATTGGGCGTCGAGGCGCCGCGCCGGTCGATGCCGTTGGCCAGCACCTTGACCTTCCCCTGCTCCACCAGTCCCGCCATGCTGGGCAGCGTCACCAGCATCATGTCGACCCGGCCCGCGGCCAGGTCGGCGGCGGCCACGGCCGCGCCCTTGTACGGCACGTGCATCAGGTCGATGCCGGCGGCGCGCGCGAACGCGGCGCCGGCGATGTGATTGATCGAGCCCACGCCGCTGGACGAATACGTCATCGACTGCGAACGCCCCTTGGCCTGCTTGACCAGATCGGCCAGCGAACCCGCCCCGCCCGTCGGCACCGCCAGCGCCAGCGGCGTGCGCGAGACCAGGCCAATGGGCGCCAGGTCTCGCTCCACGTCGAACGGCAGCGATTTCTGCAGCCCGACGTTCATGACAAGCTGCGAGCTGGTGCCGAAGCCCAGGGTATAGCCGTCGGGGGCCGCCTTGGCGACATAGTCGGTGCCGACCACGCCGCCCGCGCCGGGCTTGTTCTCGACGATCACCGGCTGGCCCAGTTCGGCGTACAGGGTCTTGGCCAGTTCCCTGGCCATCGCGTCGTTCACGCTGCCGGGCCCGAACGCCACGATGAGCCGGATCGGCCGCGCCGGATAGGCCGGCTCCTGCGCCCGCAACGCGGGCGACGTGGACAACATGGCCGTCCCCAGGACGGCGAGCAGAATGGTCCGCATATCGATCTCCTATTCGGGCAGGATGCCCAGTTCCCGGATGGTGCGCCCCCAGCGGTCCTTGTCTTCGGCCAGGGCGGTCTTGAACGCGGCCGACGACATGCCCGGATACTCCAGGCCCATCGAATCGAGCTGGCGCTCGACTTCGGGCAGGCGCATGACGCGGTCGAGTTCGCGCCACAACGTCTCCCGGATCTCGGGAGCGAGGCCCCGGGGCGCGAGCACGCCGTACCAATTGACCACGCGGAACCCGCGCACCGTCTCGCCCACCGTGGGGACGTCGGGCAGGACGCGGGCTCGCTTGTCTTCGGTCACGGCCAATATCCGCAGCTTGCCGGCCCGCACATGCGGCAGCAGCAGCGAACTGCCGCCCGCGAACAACTGGGTCTCGCCCTGCAGGAGCGAGGTCACCGCCGGCCCGCCGCCCTTGTACGGCACGTGCAGCAGGTCGATGCCTACCGTGCTCGCCAGCGAGGCCAGGGCCAGATGATTGATGCTGCCGATCCCGCCCGAGCCATAGGTGATCTTGCCGGGATTCGCGCGGGCATGCGCGATCAGGGACGACAGGTCCCGGAACGGCGACGAGGCGGGCACGGCGATCGCGGTGGTCGCGTAGACCAGCATGGACACCGGTTCGAAAGACCCCACCGGATCGAACGGCAACTGCTTGTACAGCGCGCCGGCCATCGCGTGGGTGGACACGCCGCCCATCTCGAGCGTGTAGCCATCGGCCGGCGCGCGCGCGACGGCCGCCGCGCCTATCGTTCCGCCCGCCCCGGGAAGATTCTCGACCACGACGGCCTGCCCCGCCGCCGGAAACAACTGCTTGCCCACCAGGCGCGCGAGGATGTCGGTGGTACCGCCCGCAGCGAACGACGAGATCAGCCGCACCGGACGGCCCGGATAGCCGGAGGCCGCGCCGGTGGCGGCGGCAACCGGACGCAGCATCGAGCCGGCGGCAAGCGCCAGCATGGCGCGTCGGGATAAGGTGCAAGTCCCCATCGGGTCTCCTTCAGTCTTCAGGGTCGCTTCCCTCTGTGGGGTCGCCGGGGCGCAGTATAGGAGCGCCCCCCGGCCACGGACGCCACTCCGCGCGCGGGCATTCCGTAGTACGGAACGGGCTGGTCTCGGCAATGGCCGGCCCGGCGCTATGATCGAAGCGGCCAGGCTCACGGAGGAAACGGCAGGCATGTCCGAAACGAACGCTATCGGGCCGGTAGTCCGGGCGCTGAACATCCTGCGGGCGCTGAATCATCAGCCGCAGAGCTCGCTCCAGTCCCTGCACCAGGCCACCGGGCTGCCCAAGTCCACCATCCACCGCCTGCTGGCGACGCTCAAGAGCGAGGGATACGTGCGTGCGGACGTGGTCAAGGGCACGTATACGCTGACCGAGAAGGTCCTGTGCCTGAGCGAGGGTTTTTCCGAACCCGAGCTGGTGGTGGAGGTCGGCGCCCCCATCGTGCTCAAGAGCACGCGCGCCACCGGCCTGCCGCTGGCCCTGGGCACCCTGGACCGTGGCCATATCGTCGTGCGCTACAGCTCCATGCCCTACAGCCCCATCGGGTCCGAGCACACCACGGTCGGCCATGTCCACGGCCTCGTGCATTCCGGCATGGGGCAGGCCTATCTGGCCTATTGCGGCCAGGCCGAACGCGACCGCCTGCTGCAATGGATGCAAGCCTCGCTGCCCGAACCGGGCCTGTGGCCGGCGGTGGAACAGGACATCCAGCACCAACTGGCCATCACGCGACGGCGCGGCTACGGCCTGCGCAAGGGCCAGGGCCGCGGTTCGAGCACCACGCTGGCGGTGCCGCTGGCCCACGGCGAACGCGTGCTGGGCGTGCTGTCGCTGACCACCTTCGGCGCGCTGCTGACCCCGGAGCGCCTGCGCGAGTGCGTGGAGCAACTCGACCGGACCCGCCAGGAAATCTGCGCCGCCGTCGGCGCGCGGCTGGCGCAAGGCTGACGCGTTCCGCCACACGGAAAGACACGGCGACGCGGTTCTGCACCGCCGCCAAGCGGACTTAAGCTGTCGTGCCGCGAGGCGGCCCATGCGCCGCCTCGCTCCCACTTTCCATCAGGACTGGAGCCTCGCTTGAAACTCGCCAGCTACGCCACTTTCGACCGGCCCGACACCGCGCGCGTCGGATTCGTGATCTCCGACTCCGAACTGGTCGACGCCGAAACCGCCTGCCGCCAATTCGCGCCCGGCTTCTCGGGCCCGCTCGACATGCACCGGCTGATCGAAGCCGGCCCCGATTTCTGGGAACAGCTCCGGCAGGTGCATGCCGCGCTCGGCCAGTCCAACCTGCCGCGCCTGCCCATGGACACGGTCCGTTTCCTTCCCGCCGTGCCGCGGCCCTCGAAGCTGTGCTGCCTGGCCCTGAACAACAGCGCCAACACCGACCGCATCGTCAAGGGCCCCAAACATCCGGCGATCTTCACCAAGCCCTGGTCGGCGCTGGTCGGCCACGGCGAACCGGTGCGCCTGAAGCCCCACTACGGCCGCGTGCATCCGGAGCCCGAACTGGCGGTCGTGATCGGCAAGCTGGCGCGCGACATCGACGCGGCCGACGCCTATGACCACGTCTTCGGCTACACCATCCACAACGACCTGACCTCGCCCACCATGCGCGACGAGGACAGCTTCCACTACCGCGCCATCCATCCGGCGCTGGAAGGCGAAGGCATCCGCTATGTCGAAAGCCACGTCTCGTACAGCGGCCGCTACAAGGGCTCGGACACGTTCTCCCCGCTGGGCCCGTGGATCGTCACCCGCGACGAGATCCCGAATCCGCACGCGCTGGACATCTCGTGCCACGTCCGCGAAGAACAGTACGCCAGCGACAACACGGCGAACCTCTTCCACAAGCTGCCCGAGGTCCTGGCCTTCGTCTCCAGCTACATGACGCTGGTGCCGGGCGACGTGGTGTCGATGGGCACGGCACTGGCCTCGGGCGGCAAGCCCGGCCGGGCCGTCCAGAACGCCGACCTCAGCAAGATCGGCGGCCCCGTCAGCGTCACCGTGGCGGGGATAGGCACGCTCAGCAATCCGGTGCAGGCAGGCTGACGCCCCTTACTGCTGCGACAGCGGCAGGCCGCGGCTGCCGGCATAGAACACGATCAGCACCACCCCCTGGTCGCCGGTCACGCCGCGGTGATATTCGCCCACCATTTCCGGCAGGACGTCGCCCTGCTTGAGCAGGCGCGTCTCGCCGGTTTCCTTTTTCTCGACCGTGAGTTCGCCCGACAGCACGTAGGCCGCATTCGGGATGGGATGGGTATGCCAGGGCAGCGCGCTGTGCGCGGGTATGGAGATCCTGAGCACGGTCAGCATCGGCGCGCCCGACGGATAGGCCACATAGGGACGGCCATCCCACGAAGCGCCGCTCTCCATCAGTTTCTCGACCTGCACGCCGGGCGATTCCGCCGCCATGCCTGCCCCTCCGGCCAGCGCCAATACCAGCGCGGCCAGTCCTCCCACGATCCGTTTCATGGCGATGTCCCCTTGCCTTGTTTATTTATTGTGTGGCGGCCCGTGGGCCGCCCGGATCGCACGATACCACCGACGGCGGCGCCCGCGTAGCGCCGCGCACGGATCAGGCATCGATGTCCACTTCCTCGCACCACAAGTCCCAGCACCGCTTGAGCTGGCCGCGGTTGGTCTCGGTGGCAAGGTCTGACTCGGTCTCGGACAGGTAGCGCACACGGTCCGACACCCGCATCGCTCCCAGCTGCATGCCCGCATTGACCTCGGCATAGACCGCCCGGTAGATGGCCTCCTCCAGGCTGGTCCCCACCATGGTCGATCCATGGCCGACCATCAGCACCGCGCTGGCGGGCCCCAGGGTGTCGGCCAGGTGGCGGCCCAGGTCGGGGTCGCCTATCAGCATGTCGGTCTCGCGGCCGGTGGCCTCGCGGATGTCGAACTTCGCGGTCCGCGTCAGGAACCCCGCCATGTGGAACATGGGCTTGACCGCCACGTCGGTGGCGGCGATGGTGATCATGGCCGCCGAATGGCTGTGGACCACGGCCTGGACATCGGGGCGGGTGCGGTAGATCTCGCCATGGATGAAGCGTTCGAGGTACAGGCGCCGGGTGTCGCCACCCACCGGGTCCGAGTCCGCGTCCAGTTCGACGATGTCCGCTTCCCTGACGAGGTTGGGCGCCCGGTTGCACGAAATCAGATAGTGGCCCGCGATCTCGGGATGCCGGCAACTGACGTGCCCGAACCCGTCGACGATGCCTTTCAGGTAAAGGATGCGGTTGGCCCTCGCCAGGTTACGGCGCGCCTCCAGCACGATTGCGTTCATGAGCATGCTCCCCCGTTTTCCGCTTTGTATGTCGAGCGCGTATTGTGCACCCGAAGGCATCATCAATTCATTTGATCTTTGACATCAGATTCCATGACCGACTTGCGGGCCGGCCTGTGAAATACTCGGACCAAGAAGAGAACATCCGGAGGAAACACCCATGATCCCCACCCCCCTTGCACGCGGCCTGGCCCTGGTCGGCGGCGCCGGCGCGCTGTCGCTCGCCCTGGCCGCTTCCGCGGCCGACAACTGGCCCGCCAAGCCCATCACCTTCGTCGTGCCCTCCTCGCCCGGCGGCGGCACCGACATCTATGCCCGGCTGCTGGCCGAAGGCGTGGGCAAGGGGCTCAAGCAGACCGTCGTGGTCGAGAACAAACCCGGCGCCAGCGGCAACATCGGCGCGGCGGCGGTGGCACGCGCCGCGGCCGACGGCTACACCTTCCTGGTCTCGGCCACGCCGGCGATCGCCGTCAATCCCTACCTGTACAAGAACCTGCCCTACGACGCGGAAAAGGATCTCGTGCCCGTGGCCCGCGGCGTGGACGCGCCCCTGGTCTACGTCGTGCCGCCCGGCTCGCGCTTCAAGACGCTGGACGACCTGCTGGCCGCCGGCAAGAACGAACCCGGCAAACTGGCGTTCGGGTCGGCCGGCCATGGTTCGCCGACCTTCCTGGGCGTGAAGGTCATGGAAGAAAAGACCGGCGCCGCCTTCACCCACGTCCCGTACAAGGGCATGGCCCCGACCATGCAGGACTTCCTGGGCGGACGCCTGGACTTCCTGCAATCGGACGTCGCCTCGGTGCTTCCGCACATCAAGTCCGGCAAGGCCGTCCCGCTCGCCATCAGCAGCAAGTCGCCGCTGTTTCCCAAGCTGCCGGTCTGGACCGACAAGGGCCTGCCCGACGTGCCGCAATCCTTCAGCGTCATGGCGCCCGCGGGCACGCCCGATGCCATCGTCCAGAAAATGAACCAGACCGTGGTCCAGGCCATGCAGGAACCTTCGGTCAAGCAGCGCCTGATCGAGCAAGGCTACATCCCGGTCTCGGACACGCCCGCCAGGTTCAGCCAGCAATTGCAGGCGGAACGCGCGATGTGGAAGGCCCTGATCGAGCGCAACCACATCACGGTCGAATGAACGGCCGGGCGCTCAGCCCTGCGCGATGCGGGCGAGCGCCTTCCTGAGCCAGGTCGCGCCGGCATCCTTCCTGTGCCGGGGGTGCCAATGCTGGTGGACCACGTAGCTGGGCGACTCGAACGGCAGATCGACCGTCATCAGGGGCGCGAAGCGCATCAGCGCGCGGCTCAGCCGGGCCGGCACGACGGCCACCAGATCGCTGTCGGCAAGCAGATGCTCGATGCCGGCGAAACTCGACTGCTCCAGGCGGATGTTGGGCCGCGCGCCCAGACTCTCGGCCGCATGGTCCTCCCAGCGCTGGCGGTTGCGACCCCGGCTGGCCACCGACAGGTGCGGCAGCCGCAGGAAATCCTCGACCGGCATACCGGCCCGCAGCGCGGGATGGTTCGCCCGGCCCAGGCAGACATAGTGCTCGCGGTACAGCCGCTGCCGGATGACCGACTTGCCCATGGTGGGCACATGCCCCAGCACCAGATCCAGCGTGCCGGACTCCAGGTGCCAGGGCGTGTCGGCCGTGATCTCGATCTGTTCCAGGCTGACGCCGGGCGCCTCGCCCGCCAGCAACGAACGCAGGCCGGGCATCAGCACATAGACGCCGATCTCGCTCATCGCCACCCGGAAATGGCGTGTCGCCACCGCGGGATCGAAGGCATCGCCTTCCAGCGCGCTGGCCTGCAAAAGCTGCTGGGCCTGCTTGAGGCCCGGATAGATCGCTTCGGCCTTAATGGTCGGAATCATGCCGACGGCGCTGCGCACGAACAGATCGTCCCGGTAGATCTCGCGCAGCCGGGCCAGCGCCATGCTGACCGTGGAAGGATTCATCCCCAGGCGCGCGGCCACGCGCGCGATGCTCGCGACCTCGTATAGCGCGGTGAATATGCTGATCTGGCGATAGTCGGGAAAACTCCTGGCGTCCGCGCCCTTGCGATCGTCGTCCATGGCCGGGCGGCTCCTCAGTCTTCGTCCAGCGACGCGAACCGGTCGGCCAGATGGTCCACCAGCGCCCGCACGGCGGGCAGCAGGCCGCGCCGCGATGCGAACACGGCATGGATGATCTCGCGCGGAGGTGCCCACCCCGGAATGACATGGACCAGTTCGCCGCTGACGAGCTCGTCGCGCACCATCATGGCGGGAAGCTGGACCACGCCCGCCCCTGCCACGGCGGCCGCTCGCAGCGCCGGCATGCCGCGCGTGATCAGCCGCGGATGGTGGCGCACGGCGGCGTGCGCGCCGTCGGGCCCGAACAGATTCCAGACATACTCCTGCTGAGGCACGCCCAGCGCCATGCTGGGCAGGCCGGCCAGATCGGCGGGCACGCGGGGCATGCCGTGCCTGAGCAGTTCCGGGCAGGCTACAAGGTACTGCGCACGGTTCGCCAGCACCCGCATGACCAGGCCGCTGTCCTCCAGCGGCGGCGGACGCACGCGCAGGGCGACGTCGATGCTTTCCCCCACCACGTCCACCCGCCTGTTGGTCTCCTCCAGGTGGATTTCCACACGGGGATAGGCGACCATGAACTCGGCCACCATGTCGGCCACCCGCGCGTCCAGCAGCGCCACCGGGCATGCCAGGCGCACGATGCCGCGCGGCTCGGCGTGCATGACCGCGATGGCGTCATCGGCGGCCTCGGCCTCCACCAGCATCGCCTTGCAGTGGCCATAGTAGGTCTGGCCGATCTCCGTCACCGCGAAACGGCGGGTCGAACGCTGGATGAGCCGGACCCCCAGGCGTTCTTCGAGCAGCGCGATGCGGCGGCTGAGCTTGGATTTGGGAATGCCCAGGGCGCGGCCGGCCGGGGCGAAGCCGCCGTGGTCCACCACCTGCACGTAGTAATAGAGATCGTTGAGGTCTTGCATGACCATCGTTCCTTGAATAGAACGCTCCATGCGAATTCTGCCATCTACCGGGAATTTCGTCCCGTCCATATGATGTCTCCATCGACCGTTACCACGGTTCCCCTTCCAGGAGATCGGCATGAAGAAGATCCTCGGCGTCTACAGCGCTCCCCGGCCCCATTGGGTGGGCGACGGGTTTCCCGTGCGCTCGCTGTTCGGCTACGACGGACTGGGCCGCCACCTCAGCCCGTTCCTGCTGCTGGACCATGCCGCCCCCACCCCCTTCCCGCCCGCGGCCCGTCCACGCGGCGTGGGCCGCCATCCGCACCGGGGTTTCGAGACCGTCACCGTCGTCTACCAGGGCGAGGTCGAGCATCGCGACTCCACCGGCGCCGGCGGCCTGATCGGCCCGGGCGACGTGCAATGGATGACGGCGGCGGGCGGGATCCTGCACGAAGAATTCCATTCACGTGCCTTTACCGAGCGCGGCGGCACCATAGAAATGGTGCAGTTGTGGGTCAACCTGCCCGCGCGGGACAAGATGAGCGCCCCGGGCTACCAGACGCTGCTCGATGCGCAGATCCCCTCGGTCGACCTGCCCGACGGCGCCGGCCGCGTGCGGGTGATCGCCGGGGAATACGGCGGCGGCAAGGGCCCGGCCCGGACCCACACGCCCATCGACATGTGGGACATCCGTCTGGCGCAGGGAGGCCAGGCCCGCTTCGACGGCACGCCCGGCCACACGCTGGCGCTGGTCGTGCTGCGCGGAACGGTGCTGGTGAACGGCGACACGCTGGCTCGCGAGGGGCAGCTCGTGCATTTCGAACGCGACGGCACGGGTGTCACGCTGGAGGCCAACAATGACGCCATCCTGCTGTGGCTGGCGGGCGAGCCCATCGACGAGCCGGTCGTGGGCTACGGTCCCTTCGTCATGAACACGCAGGCCGAGATCCAGCAGGCCATCGAAGACTACAACGCCGGCCGCTTCGAACGGGCCGCCTGACCCACCCCCGGAGGACGCCTTTCGCGCTTCCCCGGGGACTCACCCAGTCCCACCCGACCAGGAGCATGACCATGAGCAAGCCCTACATCCGCCTCGACAAGAACGATGCCGCCGTATTGCTGGTGGACCACCAGACCGGCCTCCTGTCGCTGGTCCGCGACATCGACCCCGACAAGTTCAAGAACAACGTCCTGGCGCTGGCCGACATGGCCGAATACTTCAAGCTGCCCACCATCCTGACCACCAGCTTCGAGAACGGCCCCAACGGCCCGCTGGTTCCCGAACTGAAGGCCCAGTTCCCCGATGCGCCCTACATCGCGCGCCCGGGCAACATCAATGCCTGGGACAACGAAGACTTCGTCAAGGCCGTCAAGGCCACCGGCAAGAAGCAGCTCATCATCGCCGGCGTGGTCACCGAAGTGTGCGTGGCCTTCCCCGCCCTATCGGCCATCGAGGAAGGCTTCGAGGTTTTCGTCATCACCGATGCGTCGGGCACCTTCAACGCGCTCACTCGCGATGCCGCGTGGGACCGCATGTCGCGCGCCGGCGTGCAACTGATGACCTGGTTCGGCGCCGCCTGCGAACTGCACCGCGACTGGCGCAACGACGTGGAAGGATTGGCGGCGCTGTTCTCCAACCACATCCCCGACTACCGCAACCTGATCACCAGCTACGACACGCTGACGGCGTCGAAGTGAGCGGATGGGCCGGGACGCCCCGGCCCATCGCTTCCTACTCCGTCACACACGCGAAGCTGGCCGCATCGCCGACCGGCACATCGGCCGTGTCCGCGCCGCGCCCGGATTGGCCGGCCGGGCGGCGAGGACGAGAGCGGACAACGGCATGTGCGGGATCTTCATGGGCGGGTCTCCTCGATGACGGCTTTTCTTTTCGTTCCTGCGTGGCCCCACCCCGTGCCGGGCCAGGCGCTCCGCGCAGCCCGCCAACGGCGCCCGAAATACTTAACGATGTAGACAATTCCGCGCTTTCGTGGATGCCAGTTCCGTTTCGCACCGGCGGAGCGCCTGACGCAGGACGGTATCGACATTGCGCACGGACAGCCCGTAGCGGGCGGCGACTTCCTGCCGCGGCGCCTCGTCGATCCGCAAGGCGAACAAGATCGCCTGGTGCCGTCCCGGCAGACCACGGCAGACCCGGTCCAGCGCCCGCACCGAAGCGCGCGCGGCGGCGATGCGCTCGGGTCCCGGCGCCTCGTCCACGACGCCCTCGAGCGCCGTGCTTCCATCGACCGGACGAAGCACCTGGTCGGCACGCAACAAGTCCATGGCCGCATTGCAAGCAACGCGAAACACATACCCCTGGGGGTTGCCCGGCTCCCGAACCAGCATGGCTCCCCCCAGTCGCAACCAGGCCTCGTGCAAACTCTCGCTGGCCAGGTCGGCGCAACCGAGGTGCCGCGTGAGTCGCTTGTGGAACCCGACATAGTTACCGGTGAGAACTTCCTGCAGCCGGCCGCCGAGCAAGGCGGCGGATCTCGCCGGAACCGTGGCCCCGGCGAGATCCGGAAGGTTGGCCGGCACGGCTACCTTTCCTTCGCCAGCAGGTTGCGCTCGGCCGGCGTCAGGCGGGCGAGCTGTCGCGCATCGAAATGGCGGCCGGCCCCCACCATCTGGACGTAGCTTGCCGGATCGCCGCCCCGGCCGCCGGCCGACGGCAGGTCGGTCATGGCGCCTTCCTGCCTGCCCCCGGCAGGCGCCGGCTCGCTGCCGAATCCCAGCACCCTCACAGTGAACACCGACGGCAGGCTGTTGCGCGTGGCCTTGCGCTCCTGCTGCAGCACATCCTGCGCCGCCGCGGCGGCCTGCGACGCCGCGGCGCTGGCCGCCGTCAACGCGCCGATATTGACCGCCGCCACCACCGGCAAGCCGGTGGCCTTGCCCTTGACCTGGATGTTCTCCGCGTTCAGCACATGCAGCGCGGCGATATTCAGGTTGCCCGCCACCCGTATGCCGGCGTCGCCGGCGTTGACGGTACCGACGGGAGCCACGAGATCGACGTCCCCGTCGCCCACGGTGCCGATACCGCTGCCGCTCATGTCCGAGCGTTCGCGAATCTCCGTATTGCCGTCGGTGTCGGTCACGATATCGGCCGACGAAGGGATCCTCACCGTCTTCGCCCCCCTGCCGGCGTCGACGTCCCCCACGGTGGACCAGACGATCTGGTCGCTGCCCTCGCGCGTGATCGCTGGCACGAATGACAGCAGCCGCGAGCGATTGACGACGACGTCGTCATGCGCGAAAACGTTGATGTGCCCCGAAGCCAGCGTCACCAGGCCGTAGCCGGCGGGCACGGTGGCGCCCAGCGCCGCCAGTTGCAGGCCGCCGCCCGGCGTCAGCACGTTGATATCGCCGCCGGCCATGGTGCGCAGCATCAGGTTGTTGGCGGCGATGTTTCCGCTCCACCCCGTTCCCGGGAACATCCGCTCGATGGCGGCATAGCCGCGGTTGTAGCCGCCATTGCGCGGCAGGCCGTTCTCGCCGGGAAAATTCTGGTCCCGGCCGGCATCGCGCAACTCCAGCAGCAGGACCTGCCGCAGGAATTGCTGCTGCGCCTGTTGCGCAAGCGTCTGGAAACGTTCCCAGGCCGCCAGCGGCGCCAATTCTTCGCCGGTCATGGCCTCCACGTACGACACCAGGCCCCGGCGCGTGGTCTTGCTCGTGCCATCGTCGCGCACTTCCGCGCCGTCGGTCAGATAGACGGGCAACAAGGTGCCGTCGTCGCCCGCTTGCCTCAGGTAGGCCGGCATGCCCGCCACGTTGGCCGGGTTCAGGTAGACGTCGGCGAAGGCTCCGTAGGCGACCTCGCCGTTGATGCCCGCCATCGCCGTGATGCCGGCGCCCTGCGCCGGCAATCCGTTGATGACGGAACTCGGCAAGGGACGGTTGTTGTCGTCGTACCGGCCGACGTTGCCCAGGCTCACGATGCGCAGCCGGTCGGCATAGATGTCGCGGCCCGCCGACAGCAGCAACGATCCGGGACCCTGGATATCGATATGGTTGAAATAGTCGGACCGCGGCGCCCCCACCTCCAGGATATCGTTGCCGGCTTCCAGCAGCGTCACGTCCGAAGGGCGCAGGTTGCGTGCCAGCAGGTCCAGGCCCCGGATGTCGCGGCCCGCGCGTACCCAGGTCTGTTCGTTGGCGATGAGCTTGAGCCCGTCGATGGAACCGCCGGCGTAGAGGCGGCTGGGCTCATGGTCGTCCATCAGCGGCAGTACCGCGGGATTGGCCGCGCTCGAGAAATAGGCCGAACCGATCGGCACGGACGCGGTACCGATCTCGTTGCGCAGCAGGATGGCCATGCTGCTGATCGAGTGTTCTCCGAAACCCACCGGCATGGCCGGCGATGGCACCATCGCCGCCGTGGCATAGGGCATGTACAGGCCCGGCTCGGCCAGTTGCAGTCGCATGCCGTCCCGCGCGTAGCGCGCGGCATCCGGCCGGCCGAAACGCAGGTCGGCCTGAGCGGCCACGGTGACATCGTTGGTATCACGGGAAGGCAGCACGTACAACGGCCCCTGGATCGCGATGCCGCCGTTCATCGCGATCGCTTTCAGGTGCGCGGGGTAGAGATTGCCGCCAAGGCCGATCAGATTGTCCTGATCGGTGGTGTAGCTCTCCAGGCGGACGTCGCGAAAGGCGTAGTCCGCCTGGTTGACCAGCGCGATATTGCCGCCCACCGATACCAGCTGCAGCGCGGTCCGGTCCGTATAGCCGCTCATGTAAGCGCCGCGCACGATGGACGGCAAGTCGCCGCTGCCATCGCTGCCGTAGCGCACCATCAAAGGGTCGATCACGGACTGCACGGCCATGTCGCCTTGCGTGCGCACGCTCAGCGTGGCGTCCCCGACCGCCAGCACGGGCGCCAGCGCAAACGCGTAGCTGCGGTCGCCGCCCCAGTCGCCGATGGTCACCGTGACGGCATTGCCGACCCCGGTTTCTCCGGCCCTGATGCGCCCTTCGCCGCGGGCCACGTAGTACTGGCCGCCCAGGATGGCGCCACCGGCTTCGATGGCAAAGGAGCCGCCATTGCGCGTCTCCATGATCTTTTCCTCGGTGGCAGTCCGGCCGCCGCGCATGCGCATGTTGGTCGGCAGCGCCACGACCAGATTGGCGAGGTCGCCGCCGGCATCGACCGAGACATTGCCACCGCCCAGGGCCCCCACGCCCTGCTCGAACATGCCGTAGTCTATCCACCAGCTCGACTGCTCGGCCGGCCGGCGGATGGGGCCGTAGCTGCCGTCGGGCAGCTCGCCGTACTCGCCGCCCAGGTAGTCGCCGAAGTAGTACTCGGCATTGACGGCGCCCTGGCGGTTCAGCCACTGGACGAAACGCTGGCCCGACGGCTCGGCCGACACGCTGCCCCGCGCGGCGATGTCCAGGTTGCCCCCTTCGATGCCGTAGACGGCGCCGGCGCGCGCCGTCGTGAAGTCGTCCCAGGTGGACGGGTCGCGGCGGCCGGCGGTGTAGATGACCGATTGCCGGTGGGCCAGGCGGATGTCGCGGCCGGCGCGCACCGTCAGGTCGCCGGTCCCGGTGCGCACCAGCTTGCCGGCGCCGTTGTCGCCCTCGCCCGGATCCGTGTCGGCGGTGCCGACGATGACCGATCCGCTGTCGGCCGCGATGAGCGCCTGCGGACGCAGCGCCAGTGTGTCGGCCGCCGACAAGTCGGCGCCGGCCACCAGGCTCAGGTTCCAGGCGTCCGTATCCTGCAGCGCGCCGTCGCGGCCGGCGCGGTCGAAGCCGTCGCTCAGGTGGCCGCCGATGACCAGATTGCCGCCAGCGCGCAAGGTCAGGCTGCCGCCCCGCGCGGCCGCGAAATCCTCGTACAGGTTCCAGTCGGTATCGAGCGCGAGGTCGCCGTCGGCGACGATTTCCACTCCCGCGGCAACCGTCCAGCCGCCAGCGCCGCCCAGCCGCGCCGCCATCGCATCACGATTCGACGCAAACGCCAGGGCTTCGTCGACCACCCGTTGCCTGACGGCGCCCACGGACGCGCTGTCGTAGCTGCGTGTCCCTTCGACCACGGCCGATCGCGCCCCGATCACGCGCGTGGCAAGCCGGTCCACGGCCAGGTCGAGATTGTCGGCGTGACGCCGGGCACGCACGAGCACCCTGCCACCCTGGCCTCCGGCCACGTCGATGAGGCCGCCGGCCAGGTCGGCCGTGCCGTCCACCGCGACGAGGGCCACGCGGCCGCTACCGATGGCTTCGGTCGCCCCCGCCAGCAGCTCGGCGCCGTCCCGCAACGCCACCCCGCCGCCGCCGATGATGCGGATGACTCCCCCATATCCCGCGCGGGCATCGACCGTACCGACCACATCGATCCTGCCGCGATCGGCGGACAGCGTGAACTGCTCCACCCGGGTGTGGCCATCGACCGTCACATCGCCATTGCGAATGCGGAAGTTGCGCGCCTGCAGGAAGCCGGCCTCGTTCAGGCGGGCGTTGAAGGCGCCGAAATCCGGCAATGCGTCAATATCCAGGGACAAGGATCCGGCCTGTCCATCTTCGCCTGCGTGGGCGCCGACGTCGCCGGCGAGCAGCACGCTGCCGCCGTTGCCTGCCGTCAAGGCCAGCGTGCCGGCGCTGCCGCCGCCGGGCTGGGCCGACAGATTCAGCGTGCTGCCGGCCTCGACCCGCACGCTGCCGTCGACCGCCGCGAGTTCGACACGGCCCGCGTCGGCGTATTCCGAAAGGTCGAAGAACTGCTTGGCAAAGCCCCCCACGTCGACAACGCCGCCGTCCACCAGCGTCACATCGCCCGCTGTCGCGGTAATGGACACCGTGCCGCCCAGCGCCTCGATCCGTCCGCCAACGCGTACGCTGCCGCCCGACAAGGCCAGGCGCGATCCCAGGCTGTCCTGCGACGCCTCGGTCCCGGGTGCGGCAGCCGCGGCGGACAAGACGTCGAGCCGGCCACGGGTGCGCAGCACCAGATTGGCCGCTCCGCTGCCGGTCAACACGGGCGCATCGAGCGCCAGGTCGGCGGCCCCGGCGTCGAGCACGCCCTGGCCCTGCCCCACGATGCGGTCGGCGGCAACCAGCGATACTCGGTCAAAGCCCGAGGCCCGCTTCTCGCCGGCACCCAGGACGATGGTGTCGGCGGCCAGCGTCAGGCTGGCCGCGCCCGCGCCCACCGGATCCGTCACCCCGCCGCTGTTGGCCAGGGTGACGCGGTTGCCACTCACGACGACATCGACGTCGCCGTAGCCCGCCAGGGCGCCGCCATCGAGCACGACGGCACGCAGACCGGCCGCCTCGAGGTTCACCGACTGATGGAAATCGAAGCTCGAATAGCTGCGTAGCGTGAGTTCCTCGGTGCGCGACAACTGCGTCAATGCGCCGGCCTCGAGCAGCAGCCCCTCGCCCGAGCCGCCAAAACCGATGCGGCCGGAGGATACGGAAAGACTCCTGGCGCCGAGCATGGCGGATCCGGCCATGTCGGTCGTGCGCGTGGCGTCGATCAACAACGCGCCCGAAGCCTGCAGCCGGGCCTGCTCGCCTATGCTGACCTGGCCGCCCAGGCTCGTATCGACGCCGCGCCGCACCACCCGCGCCGCGTCGCCGCTGGCCACGCGGATCAAGGTTCCCCAATCGCGCTCGGGGGCAAGCAATGTATCGTCGGCGGGATCGCCGGGCGTGCCGTTGTCGTTGTACTGGGCGGCCTGCCGCGGAGCGACGATCAGGTCGCTGGCCGGCGCCGGGCCGCCGCTCGCCTCGATCACGCTGCCGGCGTCGATGCGGAGCAGGTCGCTGGCGGCGAGGATGATCTCCGGCGCCTCGAGGGCCGAGCCCGCATCGTTGCGCACGACGATGTTGCTCGCCGTCACGTCCACCGCCAGGCCCAGCGGATCACCCCGTCGCGTACCGCCTATCAGCACGCTGCCGGCCTCGAATCCGCTCAGGTCCTGGGCATCGATCATCAGGAAGCCCTGGCCGATCAGGTCCGACGCATCGAGGCCGGCGCCGACGATGGCGATCTTGTCGCCCGTGATGTCGACCAGGCCGCCGCGCCCGCCCACGGCTGCGCGGGACCGCAGTTCGCCGTCCAGCGTCAACGCCTGCCCGGCACTGAACACGGCGGCGCCGCCGTCGCGCGGCAGGCGCGGCGTCACGATGTCCTGGCCGGTCAGGCGGTACCGGGTCAGCTTGAAGGCGTCGGACGAGAAAAAGTCATTCGCCATCGCTTCGTTGTATTCGGTGTAGCGCCGGACGGTCTGGCCGGACAGCACGCGCCACGCCGAGGCTTGTGCATCCTGCGTGCCGCCGTAGGCGCTGCCGCGCCATCCCGGCATGACGAGGCTGCCGTCCGCCGCAGCGACGGACTCTGCCGCGATCCCCGTCCACGAGCGGCTCGTCGCTTGCACCGCGAAGGCGCCGGGCAACAACGCATAGCGCGCCGGCAGCAACGTGTACCAGCCCGCCGCCAGGCCATCGCCGCCGGCCAGCCATACCCGGTCGCCAGCCGCGGCGCCAGCTCCCAGCGCGGGCCCCTGGTAGCCTGGCAAGATGGCGTACATGCCGGGCTGGGTCAGGATGTCGTGGGAACCGCCAGGGCCGGGCACGAATTCCCAGGCGTACAGATCGCCACCACCGGCGATGTCCACCACCGCGCCGTCCGCCATCGCGACGTCGGGCGCCTTGAGCTCGATGCGCTTCTCGGGCGGAGCCGTCAACAAGCCCTGGGTCGGGTCGCTCTCGTCGATGACGACCTGCGCCGGGTCCCGCCAGTGCTCGTTGTTGCGCAGCACTCCGTACGGCACGATGACGCCCTCGCCCGATACCGACGTCGAACTGCCGGCCCCCAGGACCAGGCGCTCGGACGCCTCCAGCACGATCTGGCCGTGCGGCGCGCGCAGTACCCCGAACTGCTCGATCACGGGCGCCTGCAGGGTCAGGGATCCGCCCGCAGACAGAGGCGGCGCCACCTGGCCCAGCGGTTCGACGCGCAGGAGATCGCCCGCTCGGATACTGGCCTTGGCCGCCATCGCGGGATACACCTGCCCGGCCTCGATCACCAGTTCGCCATCGACGCCGAGGGTGACCGACTCGCCCGCCAGGCGCCCCAGCCGAAGGTGGTCCGCACGCATCTGGGTCTGCTGGAAACCGCCAATGCGGCCGCCCCAGCCTGACTCCGCGATATTGCCGTGGACCTCCAGCACCCCCGCGTCCACCACCAGTTTTCCTGCCAGCGCGACGTCCCCGGCCCGCAGCGGGGCGCCGTCGGCCCGTGCCCCGGCCAGCGTGATGACCGGCGCGGCAAGACGGGACGCGGCCTGGCCATGCTGCACGATCTGGCCATCAAAGGAGATCGACCGCCCCAGCGACAGCGAGGCGCCGTCGAGCCGGATCGGTGTGGCGCCGCCGCCCAGGGCCAGGTCGGCGAACCCGCCGTCGGCCATGGCGCCGGGCCGGAACACCATGGCGTAGTCTTGCGTTGGCTCCTGGAAGATCTCGCGCAGCGCGTCGGTGTAGATCATGTAGTCCCGGAACAGGTCCAGCACCTCGGGCGTCAGGCCGAATTCGGCCGGATCGCGCGGCAGCTTGGGCTCGGTGCTGCCCGGTGCGCTGTCCGATACGATGAAGCGGTTGCCGCCGCTCGCCATGGTTATCAGTTCGACCGGCAGGATCACGGGCGTCTCGACCGGAATACCCCAGAAGTCTCTGAAGAAAGGCTGCCAATCCACACCCAGCGCTTCCTTCCAGTCTCCCGTCCCGCACACGCCGTCGCCGGCGATCCCATAGCAATCGGGATCCATGGACATCAAGGTCTGCTGCACCTGCTCCGCTGGCGAGCCGTTCGGGTCCACCAACGGCGGAGCGAAAGCGACGTCCAGGCGCGCGCCTGCCGCACCAACGCCTCCGGCGTGGCCGCGCAGCCGGCCTTCCACCACTCCGCTGCCGTGGATCGAGATCGCCCCGCCATCGCTGGCCAGCGTCACGACAGGACGGGCGGCGAACGCGGTGCCCCCTGCCCCGGGCACCCCATCGATGCGGCCCGATGTCCCGGACACGTCGATCAGCGAGCCCGCGCGCAAGTGCAGGCTCCCGGCGGCCAATACCACGCTGCCGCCCGCCAGGACGCGGCCTGTCCGCACTCCCTGCGCGTTCTCGTACGTCGCATCGACACCACGGGCCAACAGTTGCGCCCCCTCGTCCAACACGATACGGCTGGCGTCGATATCGATCGCGCCCGCAGGCGCCTCGAGCGTCCCGCGCAGGTCGACCAGGCCATTGCCCCCACGGGCCAGGAACGCCATACGGCCGCCTGCGTCGGTACGGAGCACCGCCCCTGCTCCGACCGAGATCTCGCCCGCCTCGACGGCCAGGCGGGGGACCCGCCACGCCATCCCTTGCTCCGGACGCAGCCTGCCTGTCCGGCCCGTCTGCGCGGTATCCGCGCCGGTGGGCACCTGCGCTGCGGCGATGCCGCTCAGATCGATGCTGTATGTCTCCTGGACGATCGATACGCCTTCCGGCACGAACACGCGATGTCCACCCGCATTGAGGATCAGCTCGCCGAAACCGCGATCCGCATACAGCGACGGCGGCAGCACGATCCCGCCGTCCACGGACACGCCCCCCAGTTGCACGTCGGCCGCGACGTCGAGCCTCAGGCTCGCACCCGCGCCTGGAGCCAGCCCATTCAGTTCCAGGCCCGCGAGGCCGCTGGCGGTATCGATGCCGCCCAGCAGAATGCTGCCGCCGTCGCCGAACTGGAGTGCCGGCCTGCCGCTACCGTTGCGATGGACCCTTGCCCCGCCCGTGACGTCGAGCGTAGCGCCGGTCTCGGCGATCAGGCGGCCTTCGCCGGGGTTGGTTTGCAGGATGGCGATACGTCCGGCGTCGATGGCCCAAGGGTACCCGGCCTGCCCGTCGTGCCAGCCGTTGACCCAGGACCCGCCGGCATCCAGGCGACTGGCCGCGCCCAGTAGGACATCGCCGCCCTGGGGCTCCAGCTGGATGACGCCGCCCGGGGCATGGATACTTCCTTGCACGGCGATGTCGATGCCGGCGTTCTCCACCGCAAGAAAATTGAACCGCGTCCCGGGGAAAAGATCCAGGACTGCGTCCCTGACGATGGCCGAATCGTCGGTGGCATACAGATTGATGGTGCCCAGGCCCGAACGGTTCAGCATGCCGTCGGCAAGATAGGTGTGCTTTTCGAACGACGTGCCGTCGGACGCCTCGGAAAGCGGGCGCTGGGCGACATACCAGTCGTCCGGAATCGCCGTGTCGGCGCGGAAGTCCGCGCCCAGTTGCAACGGCGTGGGCGTGACGATGATATGGCCGGGAGACCAGGTCGTGTCGGTAAACGCGCCGCCACCCACGGTAAGCGTGCCGCCGGGCTGGGCCGGCCGCTGCGGATCGCGCTCGCCCCGTTGCACGCCCGCCCAGATGTCGCCCTCCATCACGATGGCCGCGCCGGCATTGACCTGGATGGCACCCGCGGTGCGTCCCTCCAGGTAACCCGGTTCGTAGTGATCAGCGCCCATCACCGCGCTCTTCCAGGTCTGCGACACGCCCCAGCGGTCATGCCGCAGCTCGTACCTGCCGGCGATGCCCACATAGATCATGTCGGGGCTGGCCTGGGCGACGGGATAGATCCGGCCATCGATGCCGAGCAGCTTGGTCGCGTTGTTCATGCCGCCCGTGTAGCGCACCGAGCCGCCAGAGATATCCAGCAGCGAACCCGGGCGCATGATCACATCGCCGCCCTCGGTCACCAGCGAAATACTGCCACCGCCGGTGGAAATTTCGGCCAGGTCGGTCTTGCCCACGCCCACCCAGCCCGTGACGTCGCCCAGCGGCGTACCGACCCAGGCGCCGGGCACATAGCCGCCCTGGCCGTCCGGCACCCACTGCACGCCCGCCATCGGGCCATCGCCATACACGCCGGCCGCGCGGCGGTCGATGACGATCTTCTTTCCGCGCAGCCACGAGTCGCGCAGCAAGGGCGAATCGCGCAACTCGTTGATGCGCAGCTCGGCCTCGATGAAGTTGCGCGACATCGCCACCTCGACCTCCTGCAGGCCCGCCACGCTGAGGAACGCGTCCTGGTCCAGGTAGATGCGGCTGCCGTCGGGCGCGGTGCCGGGCAGGTCCGACTCCTGGATCGTGAAGGCGCTGGCGGCCGATTGCAGGTCGATGATGCCGGCCGGCACGCGCACGGTGGCCTGCGACTGCACATCGACCAGCTTGCCGTACAGGCGAACGCTGCCGGGCGCATACCGGGTTGCCAGCGCCGACGTCTCGATCTCCTCGGTGTCGGCGGCATCCGGCATGACCACCGTCACGCTGCCCGGGGCAAGCGTCAGTGTGCCCGACGACCAGTTGCGCAATTGCTTGACGCTGTCGGCGAAGGCGTGCGTGCCCTGTCCCCAGGCGCGCAGCAAGATCGAGCCGTTGCGGTTGTTCAACGCCGTCGTGGCCGACAATACGCCACGCTGTTCGACATTCATCGACTGCATCGTGATGTTGCCGCGCGCCGACTCGGCGACTCCCGTGTTCACCGCCTCGTAGCCGATCTCGGCGGCGCGGGCATCCATGATGGCGATGACCTCGCCCGCCGCCGCCGCGCCGCTGCCCAGGCCGTATACGCCCTCGCGAATCTGGTGGTAGCTGAAATGCTTGGGCGCGGGCGCGGCGACCGCCACGTCCAGCCCTCGCACCTCGGGCGGCCCGCTCAGGCTGGTCTGGTTCTCCGCCGTCTTCAGGAAGACGTTCTCGCCAGCCGCCATGATGATCTGGCCCTCGGGCGCGGACAGGTGGCCGGCGTTGCGCACCTTGGGCGCGAACAGCATCAGCTTGCCCCCGGCATCCACGTCGAGACGGGCCCCCGCCTGCACCTCCACGGCGCCGGGTGCCGCGCCGGGCGTGTACCGCTCCGGGCCGAACAGAGGCAGGTAGGTCTCGCCATAGTCGCCGAAGGTCGGAATGGCGTAGTCGGTGCCTGCCTGCCCCGGATAGTACGAAGGCGAATTGATTCCCTTGTTGAACTGCGCAT
The DNA here is from genome assembly GCF_058793475.1 of Pigmentiphaga sp. MLSB6-MA01. Taxonomy (NCBI): domain Bacteria; kingdom Pseudomonadati; phylum Pseudomonadota; class Betaproteobacteria; order Burkholderiales; family Alcaligenaceae; genus Pigmentiphaga; species Pigmentiphaga sp. MLSB6-MA01. The sequence continues at coordinate 123,383 of NZ_JBXAFV010000007.1, forward strand.
CGGTCAATCTCAGGCTGGAGGCCACCAGGCTGCGCGTATCGACCTGGCTGCTGCCGGTGAAGACGATGCCGTTGCGGTTGACGATGTAGACCGCGCCGTCGGCCTGGATCCGGCCGGCGATCTGGCTCGGACGGCCGGACGGATCGTTGACCCGGTTCAGCGCGATCCAGTGGTTGCTGCCATCGGCGGTGTTGGTGCCCGCACGCTGGTCGAAGTTCACCGTGGTGTCGCGACCGACATGGAACGTCTCCCAATTGAGTATCGCCTTCTCGGCGGTCTGCTCGATCGTCACGGTGGTCTTGCCGCCACCGCTGGACTGTACCGGCGCCTTGGCGTGCAGCCAGCCCGCCGTCAGGGAATTCGTATCGACCTGCAGGCCACCTTCGGCCAGGCCATCCGGTATCGGCGACTGCCCGTTCCGAGCTGCCAGCCGCGCGGCCGCCTGGGCCGCCTGATGGGCAGCGATGGACTGTGCCGCCTGGTTCAGGTTGCGGATGGAGCGCTGGACCTGCTCGTTGGCCCGGACCTGGTAGCCCGCCGGATCGGTCAACAAAGACGCGGGCCGGCCATCGGGCAGGCGCCCGGTCGCCGCGGCGGTGTTCTGCGCGGCGCCTTTGGCGCTGAACCAGGCCGCACTGAAAGCCTGCTGCGCCTGGGCGCCCGTGGCCAGGCCCCCTGTCGCCAGCATCAGCGCCAGCGCGCGCGCCACGGGGGCCAAGCACAGTCCGGCGCCGAAGGGGTCGGCATGGGCGGCACGGGAAACTGTGGCGCGTACGCGTTTTTCCATTTGAATCTCTCGCTCGAGTAACGAAGTCTGTTACTCATAGAGACGCGCACCGCCCGACGAATCCCCGAATTAAATTTCGGTGTCGTTCAGCTCAGGAGGACAATCCCGCCGGGCAACGCACGCGCGGTCAATGCGAACGAATGCTGGATCTGCAGCAATGCGGCATCCAGCGCCTTGATCGAAAACCGGCCGCTGACCGCACTGTCGTCCAGGCCGCCGGCCAACAGCACGACGCGGCCGGCGCGGTAGCGATTGATCTCGGCGATGACATCGGCGAGCCGGTCCCGCCGGAATACGAGCATGCCCTGCCGCCAGGCGAGAGCATCCTCGCGCGTGACGGGTGCGATATCCGCCAATTGCCGGCCGTCGTACGAGACCTGCTGGCGGGCCGCCAGCACGCGTACCCCGGCCGGGTGCTCGACGCGCACCGTGCCGGCCAGGCAGGTCACGCACGAGCGTCCTTCCGTAAGCTTGACCTGGAAGCTGCCGGCGCGGCCCACGCTGGTGCCGGCCCCGGCCCGCACCAGGAACGGCGCGCCCGCCGCGTCCAGGTCGACGGCTATTTCGCCTTCGAGCACTTCCATGCCTGCGGGCTGCCCCCCGGCCGCCTGCCGGCGAACCCGGGTCCGCGTGTTCAACACGATATCGACGTGGTCGGCCACCGCGACGTGCCGCTGCTCGCCCGGCCCGGTATCGAAATCCGCGCCCCACTGGTCCATGGCCGGCCACAGGCCGAATGGCGGCTGGACCACGACGGCAACCGCCCCGGCCACCGCGCCCGCAGCCACGCCGAAGAACGCCCGGCGGCCCGCCGGCGTGGCCGCCGCCCGTGGCCTGCCGCGGCGTCCGCCAAGCGCGGTATCCCCGGCAAGCACCTGCCCGATCGCCGGTCTCATCAGTTGCCACTCGCGCCGGGCTTGGGCGAAAGCCTCCCCATGCCGGTCACTGCTACACCTCCAGCGGTTGAAGGCAAGCGCGTCCCACTGGCTGACCTGCCCGGACATGAGCAGGCGCACCCAGGCCCGCGCTTGCTTGCGCAGCATCTCGTCGGATTCGGGCCCCGCGGGGGGCGCAGGCAAGACCGTCATCGGCTCGACCTTTCCAGGCTGGTAATGAAGAGACGTACCGGCACCGCCAGATCCCCAAGATTTTTCATCGCTCGCCGCGCCCTGTCCGCGCCATGCAATAGTCGTGCGCCTTTTTCAATTCGTACTCCACGGCACGCAAGGAGATGCCCAGCCGCCTGGCCACCTCTGCCTGGGGCAATCCCTCCCAGCGGACCAGGATCAACACCTGGCGGCAGCGCTCGGGCATGCGCTCGATCGCCCTGGCCAGGGCCTGGACCTGGGCCCGGTCCTCGGCGGTTTGCGCGGGCCCCGGGGCCGGGTCGGGCAATTCGGCCAGGGATTCGATCTCGTCGGCGGAAAGCATGCGGGTCTGCGCACGTTGGGCATCCACCGCCGCGTTCACCGCCATGCGCAGCAAATACGAATAGGGGCTGGCGATCAGCGTGTCCCGCTCGTCCTGGACCTGCAACCGCAGCCAGGTATCCTGCAAGGCCTCTCCGGCCAGATCGGCATTGCCCAGCCTGCGTATGAGCTGTTGCTTGAGGTCGTTGTAGCGCTGCACCAGAAGCGACCGGAGCAGTGGCCGCGCATCGCCCTTCTGCGTCATGCTAGTGCCCTCGCGCCGGACAGTCCCGGCCGGCGATGTCCGTGCGCGGCAGGACGATCAGCGTCAAGGGTTGCGGTACGCCGTTAGGTGGCGCGAACCGGGTATGCGCGATGGCCCGCAGCACGGCCGCGTCGCGTTCGCCTTTGCCTGTCGTGCCGAGCAGCCGGACCTCGGCACGGCCGTCGCCGGCCACGGAAATCCGCAACAGGGCTCGATACCCGCCCGGTCGCGTCAAGCTGTCGCCGCACAACGCATCCATGATTCTTGCCTGTGCCATGCCCCCGTATCGGTCGATAGCCTGCGGCGACGCCCTTTCTCCTTCCCCCGGCGCGGGCTTGAGTACGAACGCATCGACCATCCCGCTACCGACGTCATCGGCGACCAGGCCCGTTCCCGCCAGCATCAGGTCGAGCGCCTCGCGCCCCGTATGCATGCCATCGACGCGCGCCGACATCCTACCGGCGACCAAGATATCGCGGAACAGCACAGGACGTCCCGCCATCCGGGCATAGGCGTCCAGCGCCGCGGCCAGCGGCTGCGCGGGCAGGTCGAACGAAACTCGGGCGTCCTGCGGCACGGCCGCCGGAGGCGGTGCCTGCGCCAATACAGGCGCCGCCAGGCCCAGGGGCCAATGAAGCGCGGCCACCAACCGCAGCGCGGCGCTTGCCTTGTCCGTAACGTGGAAGGACCGATGCGTACATGTTGCCAGGAGATGAACGGACAAACCCTGCACTCCAATCCGGGGTGCGGGGATCGTAGTCGCGCTCTATGACGGCGATATGAAATATGACGTTTTCATGAAAACCGGCAATGCCGCCGGCTCCGGCATTAGCGCTGCTTCGCTCCGCCGTCGTTGCCTCCCGATCCGCGTTTGTTCGACTTGTACGCGCGGCACGCCGCCTGGAGTTCCGCGCCGGATATGCCAAGTTCCGCCATGGATTCCGCCAGCATCCGCAGCAGCCGTTCGCGCTGCCGCACACGCGCGGTCTCCACTCGCCGCGTGCGCTCAAGCTGGCGCGCCGTCGCGTTCAGCCGCCGCTGGATGGCTTCCTGCACGGCGCCTTCGGCGTCATGGGTGACTGCCGTCTCCTGCATAGGTTTCTCCCGTGTCACCGAGCGATCCGGCGGCCGCGGATCGTCAAGCCGTCACGGCGGCAGGCTCGCTCCCGGCCTGCTCGACCTGTTCGCCTTCCACCGCCCGGGCGCCTTCGGCCGCGCGGAAGTTGCGCAGGTACAGGAAGAACTGCCCCATCATCTGCGTCCAGATCTGCGCCGCCACGACCAGATGGCTGGGCGAGACGCCGCCGGCCGCCACCACGTCCATCTCCAGCACGACGAAATCGCCATGCTGGGAGACACGCGCGAAACGCTTGGTGCGATGCCATTCAGTCAACAGGCCTGCCGGCAGCTCGCCGCCCTGTATCCGCAGCGGGCAGCTGAACGTGAAGTCGGCATACTCGTCCTTGGCCTGGGCATTGCCCCAGAGCACCTGGAAGCCGACGCCGTGGCTGGCGCTGTGCAGGCGGACCACGCCGTCCTGTTCGATCGGGGTCACGGCGCAACCGGCCGCCTTGATGGCTTCGGCCACCTGGTCTGCGCCGACGAAGGTCAGCATCTGTGCCGCGATGGTTTCCACGGCGGCTTGGTTGTCGTTCTTGCTCATGTTCTGTCCTGATGATGAATGCTGTTCAGTTGACCTTGCCCATCGCGGCATCCAGCGCCGCGCTGTCGATCTTGATCGAACCGGCGGGTGCCAGCCTGGCCATGTAGGCTTCGATCAGTTCCTGTTTGCGCTGCTGTCGCAGCACTTGCTGCAGACGTGGCTTGACCTCGTCCAGCGTGGCGATGCGCGGGGCCTGCGAGTCGAGCAGCTTGAGCACGTGGATGCCCGCCGACGACTGGACCGGCTCGCTCACCTGGCCGGGCTGCAGGCGGGACACCGGGTCGCGCACCTCGGGCAGCAACTGCGCCAGGGGCAGGGTTCCGACGTCGCCGCCGCGCGCGGCCGAACGCTCGTCCTGCGAATTCTTGCGCGCCAGCTCGGCGAAATCGCCGCTGCGGGCCTGGCCCACCAGGTCCTGCGCCTGAGCGCGGGCCTTGGCGACAGCCGCGCCGTCATTGGCCGGCGCCGCCAGGAAGATCTGGGCGACGTGATAGGTCGCGGGAAGCTGGAAGCCTTCCTTGGCGCGTTCGTAGGCCGCTCGCACGTCAGCCTCCGAGGGATAGCCCTCGGGAAGCTGCGCCACCGAATCCAGGTACGAGGTGGCGACGATGCGATCCGTGGCCTCGCGTACCGCCGCGTCCACGCGCGTCTTGATTTCAGCGCGCTTGTCCCAGCCTTTGCCCTGGGCTTCCTTGAGCAGCGCTTCGCTGGCCAGGCGCTGGCGCAGCCAGTTCTCCAGGCCGGCCCGATTGCCCTTGACGGCATCGCGCTCGGCATCGGGCATGCCGCGCAGGAGTTGCTCGACCTCCTGCTGCTTGATCGAGACGCTGCCCACGCTGGCGACCGAAGTGCCGCTGTCCGCCGCATGGACCGGCGCGGCGGCGCCCAGCCAGGCGGCGAGCAGGGCCGCCACGACAACTGGCCTGGAATACGTGGAGGGGTTTTGCTTGAGCTTCATGACTTCAACTTCCTTCTCTGATCGTGACCGCCAGCCGGTGATGGCGGAGCCGTGGCGGACTCCGTGGCCTCTATTGCAACGAAGCAATGTGACAAAACCACCTCGGCCGCCGCCAAACTGCATCACGCCCCGGTTACTGGGCCGCGGCGGACGCCGCGCCACGGGCGTCGAACCGTCCCTCGTACAACTTGTCGCCGAACTGTTGGGCCGCCTCGTCCAGCCTGACCCGCGCGGCGCCCGCGAACGGCTGGCGCGCGGACAGCACGGTGCCCACGTCCATGGCTTCATAGGCCTGGAGGATCTCCTTGCCCACGGCATACAACTGGGCATTCTTCGCCTCGCACTGGCCGATCGCTGTGTGTTGCGCCGAGGTCTCCGACGCCAGCCGCTGCCGCTCGGCCTCGGACGCCTTCGCCATCTTCAGCAGTTCGTCGTAGGCATTGCGGTACTGGGCGACCTGGGCGCCCGCTTTCTCCAGGGCGGCCTCGGCCTGTTCCTTGAGCTGCACACTGTCGTCGCGGGCTTTCTGCCGGGATTCGCGCTCGGCCGCCAGTTGCGCCTTGGCGCGCGACAGGTCTTCCTTCATGGCCGCCAGCTCGTCGGCCCTGGCTGGCGCCGCAGCGGCCCCCTGGCCGGCCTTCAGCGCCGCCAGTTCGTTCTGCGCCTGCTGGAGCTGGGAAGTCGTGATGCGCAACTGGGCGCGCAGCCTTTCCTCCATGCTCTGTGCCTGCTGCGCCTGGACGCCGCCGGCGGCGGCGAGCAGCAGCACCACCGCGCAGGCGGCGCGGCGTGGTACGGCCACCGACGGCACTAGGGATGCGAGATGCACGTCATTCTCCTTAGAAGCGGGCGTTGAATTCGACCTGCAGCATGTCGACGGAGAACGGCGCGCCGTAGACTTCCTTGGTCGACATCCAGCGGCCGGTGAACCACGTGTTCTTGTCGATGGCATACGAACCGCCCACGTAGTAGCCCTTGGCGTTCGTTCCCCCCAGGTGGAAGGACGAATCGTTGTAGGCGTCGGGCATCGCATCCGGTTCGATGCGCTTGTAGCCGGCCAGCAGGTTCCAGTCGCCGCGCGCGATGGGCGCGGGCTTGCCGAACGTGACCTGCACCATGTAGGCATTGGCGCCGCTCTTGAAGTCCGAACGGCCGGTACCGCCGGTGCCGCCGAAGTTGTTGACGATGCCGCCACCGGCGCGGTTCCACATCTCGTCGGCGTCATAGGCCAGGTTGCGGATGTAGTTTGCATCCAGCCTGAGGCCGTAGCCGCCGGCGACCTTGGTGTCCCAGCGGAAGTTCAGGTCCAGCAGCTGGAATTTGGACGCCAATCCGACATACTGCGGCATCTTCGTATTGGCGGGGTCCAGCGGATCAAGCGCGATATTGCGCAACAACATCAGCGTGTTGCCCTTCTGCATGAAAGCCGGACGGGACCAGTCGGTGCTGCAATGGTCGGCGCCCGCGTACAGGGAGCAGGGCTGCGACACCTTGCCGCTGATGTTGCGGAAGTCGTAGTACGCCACCGCGCCGCGCAGGCGGTTGTCCTCGTTCACCTTCCAGCTCGAACCGACCTGCGCGCCGATCAGCCACTTGTTGTGGCTGCGCGCCTTGTCCTGGCTGGTGCCGGGGAAACTGTCCGACGAGTACTCGAGCGGGATCAGGCCCAGGCTGCCGAACAACGATACATCCGGGTTCGCCGCGAACGGCCGCTCCGCCTTCATGGCCAGGCCGTCGAAATTCAGGTCCGACGAGAACAGGGTGTCGGACGAAAAGAAGGGATTGCCGAAACGGCCGCCGACCACGGTCAGCCAGTCGAGCGGCTTGTGCGCCAGGTAGGCCTGGTCGAGCCAGACATTCTTCTTGCCCAGGCCGCCGCCCAGCGTCTGGGTGGTCGATACCGGGCTTTCGTCGCTGCCGGTGGCCAGCCTCACGCCCACTTCGGTGCGGTCCGAGAGGTCGGCGTAGATACCCAGCCGGGCTCGCGCGCGGAACACGTTCTTGCGGTTCTCGCGGGTATTGATGGTATTGGGCAGCGACAGGTTGGTGTTGCCGTTGACGTCATAGCCACTGCCTCGGTTGATCGCGGCCCAGTCCACCTCGATATTGCTGTTGCCGTCCGAGTAGAAGCGCGATTCGTTGCGCACGCGCATGTCGCCCTCGATGCGGATGCGCTTGGTCCACTCGGGCGTCTCGTTGGGAGCCGCCCAGCCCTCGGACTTGGCCTGGGCCATCACCTGGCCCTTGATCTCGTCGCGGATCTGGTCGCGCACGGTCTCGGGAATGTACGGAATACGCACGTCGCCCGCTTCGGGGCGCAACGCGCCACCGGCCGCGCCCGCCGTGGCGGCTGCGGCGGCTGTGGCCGCCTGGCGCTGCGCCTGCTGGGAGGCAAGCGCCTCGGTCTGCGCTTGCGCCAGCAGCGCCTCGCCCACGTCCTTCGTCAGGGCGCCGCTCTGGATCAGGCCACGGATCAGGCGGACCATCGCGCTTTCATTGGATGCCGCGGTCTGGGCCTGCGCCGGGACGCTTCCCAGCAGCCCGACGACCGACGCGACGGCTGCTGCGATGGCTCGGAGGCCGGGACGGCTGCGCGCCGCTTCCGCGGCCGGCCGCCACGGCCGGGTATGGCTGCCGCGGGTCGCGCGGCGATCGGATGCTGTCGATTGATTCATGAGCGAATTCACGGAATGGGGTGGAAACGGATAAGGTTGCTGCGGCGTGTTCATGACGGACGTTGCCCCTTGATGGTCAGGCGCATCGGATAGCGCATCGACGCGGGGGGACGTTCATCGATCGCGTCCGCGTCCCGCACCGCAGCCAACACGGTCTTGTCGACTTCGGCATCGCCGGTGCTCTGCACCAGCTGGGCCTTCGCCACGCGGCCGTCCGCGGTCAGCCAGAGATCGATGCGTATGTCCTGGAACGCCAGTTGACGGGTCCGCGCATCGCGCGCCAGCAGTCGCTGCAAGGCGCTCGAGTAGTACGAGGCGTACGAGGAATTGCCCATTCCCCCGCGCCCCGCTCCCGCCGATCCACCGCCGCGGCCAGCCGCGACGCCGAAGGCGTCCGTGCCGGCCTGGGCGGCGCCATCGATGGTGACGGGATCACCCAGGTCCTGCGACGGGCTCGGCGGCGCGTCCTCCGGTGGCGCATCGAGCGGTTCGATGGGCGTAGGCTCGGGCTCGACGATTTCCGGCTTGATCTCCGGTTCAGGCTCGGGCAGTTTCTCCGGCTCGGGCGGCGGCGGAGGTGGCGGGGGCAACATCAGCATCGGCGTTGCCGCCACCTCGCGCCTGGTACTGGCGGTATCCGCAAGCAGATACCACAGCAATCCGGCAAGAATGGACGCCACGCCCAACCCGATGACAAGCCCGCCCCAGCGCCGCCACAGGCGGCTGCCTGGCGAGGCCGGTCGGGAGACGGGATCACGACTGCTCACATTGCTCTCCTCAGGCCGGCTTGCCCGTCACCAGGCCGACCTGGTTGAGCTCGATCCGGCGCAACAGGTCGAGCACTTCGACCACCTTCGCGTACTGGACCGAAGCATCGCCGCGGACGATGACTGGAAAATCGGGCGACAGCGCCTTTTCCGTACGCAACCGCTCTTCCAGTTCGGGCAGCGTGACCGGATAGGCATCCAGGAACACCTGGCCGGCGTTATCGATGGTGATGGCCTTGGTCTTGGGTTTCTCCAGGGGGACCGAGGCGCTCGCCTTGGGCAGGTCCACGCGGATGCCGGGGATGCTGGCGTTGCTGGTCAGGATGAAAATGACCAGCACCACCAGCAGCACGTCGACGAAGGGCGTGATGTTGATGCCGTTGGCACGCTTCTTGGTGCCGAACTTGACTGCGGTTGCCATGGTCGCCCGCTCCGTCAAGCGCGCTGCAAGGAGGGACGGACCTGGCGGCCCGCGCCCTGCTCTTCGGCCAGGCGCGTGGAGAACTCATCCACGAACACGGCCATGTCGGCGCCGATGGCTTCCGAACGCGAGGCCAGCCAGTTGTAGCCGAACAGCGCGGGGATCGCGACGCCCAGGCCGGCCGCGGTACACAGCAGCGCGGCAGCCATGCCCGGCGCCACCGAGTTGATGTCGACCGCGCCGGCCATGGCCGCGACCACGAACACCAGCATGATCCCGATCACCGTGCCGAACAGGCCCACATAAGGCGCGCCTTCGATGGTCGTGGACAGCCAGTTCATGCGCTTGGACATACGCTCGTTCTCGCGCACCATCACGCCGTCCATCGCCGCGCGGATGGCACTGATGGTGGCGTCGGAGACGGCGTTGATGTCGTAGCCTCGCTCCTGGCGGCGGCGCATTTCCTCGACCGCCACTTCGTACAGGCGCCACAACGACGAATCCTGCCTGACGTCTTCCGGCACGCGGTTGCTGTTGGCCAGGCTGTCGAGCGGCGCGCCGGCCGACTCGCGGAAAAAGGCCATGAACGAACCATTGGCGCGCGACATGGAGCCATAGCTGCGGCCCTTGCCGATCATGATGGCCCAAGAGACCAGCATCATCAGGCCCAGGATCGCCACGACCACCCAGGCGTCCAGCGGCATGGCGGCCAGGATGAAACCGAAGTGGCTCTTGCCGGCCTGTTGCTCGTCGGCGCCGAAAGCGGTCAGGCGCGAATCGGCGCCCTGCGAGATGGCGTCGGCCAGGATCAGCGCGTCGGGACGGGCGGTCTTGGACAGACGCAGCTCATCGATGGCGCCGGTGAACGCCGCCAACGCCGGGATGGAGGCCGTCTGGCCCGGCGTGGCCGGGCGGGCGATGTCGCCGCCGACCGACGCGGACGTATTGAAAGCGGGCAGGCTGGCGGCCACGGTCGCGGCCTGGTGGCCGGCGACGTACAGCGTGACGTTGCCGGCGTCGGACTTGACCGCGATGTGCGACCACTGTCCCGCCTGGATCGGCTGGCCGGGGGCGCTGCGCTGGCCATTGACCTGCACGAACGGCACGCCCTGGTTCACACCCACGACCAACTCGTTGGCGCCATCGCGGCGGACGTACAAGGCCTGTTCGGCGCCGAGCTGGTCGGGACGCGCCCAGGCGGAGAACGTGAACGGCGCGCCGGCCTGTTGCGACAGCGAGGGCGAGGCGGGCAGCATGAGCGGCGAGGCGCCGAGCTGGGCACCCTTGCCGATCACGGTGCCGTCGACGCTGACCACGGCGGTCTGCGCATGGTTGCCATAGGCGGTGGTATCGCGCGCCGGCACGTTGGCCTCGGCGAAGTGGTAGACGAGCGTGTAGTCGGGATCGAAAGTCAATTGGCCGTTGGCCGAGGCGGGCGCCTTGGGGTTGCCGTAATACATCCACAATTGCTGCGCGCCGCCGGCCGAGACGTTGGGTACGTCCACCCAGATCAGCGCGATGCCCAGCAGGGGATCGAACTGCTCGATCTGGTGGTTGAGCACGGTCTTGTCATCGCCCGCGACGAAGCGCAGGTCGGAGCCGTTCTCGCCGACTCCCTCGAAGCTGAAGTTGCCGGTGTGCAGGCGGACCAGCACGGGCGTGCGGCCGGCCTCGCCGCCCAGGGCCGCGCCCTGCGGCGTGGCGTCGATGGTGATGGGTTTGCGGTAGGCCCAGTCGGGCTGCCACCAGGCCTGCGCCAGGCCGGGCAGGATCGCGCTCAACATGGTGAGCGCGAGAAGCAGAATGCGTCGCATGGAAAACTCTCCGAAATCTTTGCTGGAAGACATGAGTGGAAGCGAGTGGCGATGATCAATAACTGGCGTTGATGCTGAAGGTCACGCGCGGATCGTGCTTTTCCGTGCGGGGGCCGTCCCTGAGCGGATAGCCGAAGTCCAGCCGGCCGGACACGCGCTGGCCGATGCGGAAGCTGGTTCCGACGCCCACCGAAGCCAGCGTGAAACGTGACTGCTGCTCGGGCAGCGGATCCTGCAGGCGGAGCTGGGCGGCATCCAGGAACGCGTACGCGCGCCAGTTCTCGACCCAGGTTCCGGCCCATTGCAGGGGTTTGGTGCGCCACTCGACCGAGCCGACCAGACCGTAGTCGCCGGTGGACTCCGCCGACATGTAGCCGCGCACCGAGTTCATGCCGCCGGCGGCGATCTGCTCGCCCGAAACCAGCGGCGAATCGGTCATCTGTCCGGCCAGCCTGAAGCCCAGTTGGGATTCGCCGACGAAGTTGTAGGTCGCGTTGACGTCGGCCTTGAGCGCCATAAAGGCGGGCTTGGCCTTGTAGCGCTTGTAGTTGAACGCTTCCCAATTGCTGCCATAGCCGAACAGGCTGCGGGTACCGGTCACGAACGACATGCCCAGCGCGTACTGGCCACGCTCGGTCTGGCGAAAGCCCGAATAGGACAGCGTGATCGGCGCGTACTTGAGCGGCACCTCGTCGCCGGTGGCGCCCAGGCGCAATTGTTCCTTGTTGCTCTTGAAATCGATGCCGGCGCTGAAGGCATGCCACCAGTCGCCCGCGTTGGGAACGGTGTAGGTGGCCTTCAGGCCGATGGCATGGCCCTTGCCAAGCACCGAGGTACCGCCCACGGTGGAGACGTTGCTGTCCGAGACGTAGCCCGAAGCCTCGATGCTCCAGTTCGAATCGCGCAGCGGCGCGATGTACGAGCCGGACCACACCTTGGTCTGGTCCAGGTCCTGCGGCGCGCCGAAGAAGCTGAGCGACGCGCTATGCCCCATCTGCCACAGATTGTCGTGGCCGATGGAGGCAGTGGCCCGCAGCGACCTGGTATCCGGGCTGTGGTCGTTGTTCAGGCCGGCGCTGGCGCGCCACGGACTGTTGTCCTCCACCTTCAGGTCCACGTCCATGGTGCCCGGCAGCTTGCCCTGCCGGACCAGCGGCATCACCTGCCGGCGGCCGGTCCGGTTCAGCTCGGTCAGTTGGGCTTGTGCCTTGTTGAAATCAGGCACCTGGCCTTCCTTCAGCGCCGAAACCTGGTCCCTGACCTCCAGCGGCGACGAATACTCGGCACCTACCACGCGAACGCGTCCCACCTTGGTTTCCGAGACCTGCAGGTAGACGATGCCGCCCACGACCTGCTGTTCAGGCAGGTCGACATAGACCGATTGATAGCCCTTGGTCTGGTAGGCGGACAACAACGCGTCGCGTGCGCCTTCCATGTCCTTGAGCGTACGGCCCGGCCCGAGGAAAGGCGTCACCGCCTTCTCGATGGACCGCACGTCCAGCACCGTATTGCCTCGTACGATGTACTCGTTGATGTCCACGCGGCGTTCCGCCTCGCTCGACGCTCCGGCCGGCGCCGCCGCGCCCGGCTCCTGGGCCAGCGTCAGGCCCTGCGCTCCCAGCGAGAGCGCCGCCATACAAAGGGCCCGCCATGCCGCCGACGGCCCGTTCTTTCTCAGCTCATGCATGTGTCGAATTCGTTTCTCAAGTAGTAGCCTTCGCGGCATCCCCTCCCGGCGTCATGCCGGAAGAGGCACGGGATCCGGGTCGTTCATCGCTGGACAGGTCCAACAGCCCCATGTCGGCGTTGCATACGTTTGCTTAGACGGATGGGGCGGCCCCGGACTGTCGTTTGTCATGAAAAGTTCATGAAAAACCGGCGGCTGGCGACCCCCGGCGAATGACGCGGCAGCGAGGTAGAGGGAATCGGTGCCGGGTGCTACGCTGGCAGGCAGGAGAACGCCATGAACCTGAACCGCACACTGCACCTGCCCCTCGCCGCCCTCGCCTGCGCCCTCGTATCGGGCGCCGCCGCGGCAGCCGCGCCCGACAACGCCCAACCGTCCTGCTTCGACGTCGAAGTCAACGGCCAGCGCGCGCCTTCCTATGGATGCCTGACGCAGAAGCTGCAACCGAATCCCGCGCCAGGAAAAATGGAGGGCGGCCCCGAACTCGCCTCCGAAGCCATCGTCCAGCGCGCCTCCAATCAGCTGGGTCTGTTCAACCGCGCGGCCATGGCCAATCGGATGGGCAACACCTTCGGCACCTCGGTCTATCCGCAGCGCCCGCCCACCCCGCAATACGGCAGCCCCATCTTCGGCGCGCGGCCCTAGCCGCGCCTGCCTGTTCATGACCTGGGCAGGGCCGGCCGCCGCCCTGCTTCCAGCCCGCGCCTTTCTTCCGGCGTCAGCATCGCGGCCTGCCCGGGACTGAGCGGGCCATGGCCGACGAATTTGAAAGCGCTGTCCGGGTCGTAGCTGGTGCGCTCGGCCGGCGTGATCGTGGGCACATGGGGCGACGAACCATCCGGCGCGGCGTCGTTGCCGAACCCCAGCACCCGCACGGTAAAGACCGACGGCAAGATCTGGCGCGACGCCGCCCGTTCGCGCTGCATCACTTCCTGCGCCGCCGTCGCCGCCTGCGAGGCCGCCGCGCTCGCATTGCTCAGCGCCGCCACGTTCACCGCCGCCACCACCGGTATCCCCACCGCCTTGCCCTGCACCTGGATGTTCTCCGCGTTCACCACCCGCAGCGCCGCCAGGTTCACGTTCCCCGAGACACGGATACCCGCCTCCCCCGCGTCGATCGTGCCCAGCGGCGCGATCAGGTCGATGTCCCCGGGAGGAACCTCCGGGATCGGATTGAGCGTCGCGATGCCCGCGCCCGTGCTCGGCGCCTGCGGCGACAGGGCCACGTTGCCCACGTCGTCGTAGACGCGGCGCTGCGGCGTGTAGACGACAGTGGTCTTGCTGCCCCGGCCGGCGTTGATGTCGCCCTGCGCCGACCAGCCCAGGATGTTGCCGCCGAAGGTGGTGAACACCCGGCTCTGGCCCATCAGGATGCTGCCCAGCGCATAGATGCTGATGTCGCCCTCGCCCTGCGTCAGCAGGCCCGATCCGGGGCCGGGGTTGAAGCCGCCATCCACCCCGACGAGGGTACGGCCACCCGGCGTCAGGATGCTGATGTCGCCGCCGAAGTTGGTATGGATGCCGGCATCGAGCACGTCGTAGAAGGCGACGCCGTAGCCCGGACTGCCGATCGCCTCCCATTCCGACTTGGGGAGGTAGGTCTTGCCCGGAGTGGGACGGTTCTTCGGAATGCCGTCGACCCACTGGTCGTAGTAGAGCGCGCTGCTGAACATGGTCAGGTCGCCCTCGTACGCCAGCTTGTTGCCCAGCGCATCCTGCTCGGGGAACAGCGTGGCGATGGCCTCGCGGCCCCGCAGATAGCTGCCGAAGCGCCGGCTGTCCGGATCGTTGTACTCCCGGCCCCCCACGCGCAGTTCCGCGTAATACACATTGCGCAGATAGGCGCGTTGCTGTGCCTCCGGTAGTTGCGCAAAGAATTCGCGCGCGTCCATGGTCGTGGCGTCGAAGTGCAGGTTCAGGCCATTACTGCCGCCAAAGCGCTCGCTCAGCCAGTTCACCAGGTGGAGACCGCCTTCGACCTTGTACTCGCGCGCCAAAGAACGATTGGCTGCATCGGTGCGGCCCGCGGCCAGCGCGGCCGCGCGCGCCACATCCAGTTCCGCCTGCTTCTGGATCAGGAATGCCTGCGCGCCGGCGTCGTCTCCGCCATAGCCGAACTCCCGCTTGAGCCACTGGGCAAGGCTCAGGCCGCCGCTATAGATGGTCAGGGCCTTGCCCGGCTGGTCGCCGAAGGGCAGCTCCAGGTCGGCCTGGTTGGCCGGATCCAGGTAGCGGTCGGCAAAGTCGTCCCACCGCGCGCCCTTGCCCAGGCCGGCCGACACCACGATGCTGGCGCCGCCGTTGCGGGTGCCCGGCGTGACGTTGACCACAGGTCCCAGGCTCTTGAACTCGCCCTGGTCCGCCAGGTAGACGTGCCGGCCGGCCGACACCTCGAGCAAGCCTGGGCCGACCACATAAAAGCTGCTGTGGCGAATGTCGCGTCCCGCTTCGACCACGGTGATATCGTCCGCATAGGCATGCGCGAACACGTTGCCTCGCATCTGCCCGTTGGGATCGTCCTTCCCCAGCGGCGTACCCGAATTGCTGATGTCGCGCCCCGCACGGATCTCGGCAGGACCGCCCGCCTCGTAGCGTGAACCTGCCCCCTCGCCCAGGGCGAAGATATGGCCGGCGCGCAGGCCGACGATGTCGCCCTGCACCGCGTAGTAGCGCGCCGATTCGCGCGCCGTCGGCAGGAAGGACGAGACATTGCCTCGCTCCACGGTGAAAAAACCCGCGCCGTTGCCGCGCCCGCCGCTGGAGGCCCAACTGGAGAGCGACCAGCCCAGCGGATCCAGGCCGGAATTGTTCGCATAGAGCGCGCCGCCCCACTCGCCGCCAAAGGGATCGGTCATGCCGCTGAAGCCGGGTTGCAGGGGATGGAACAAAGCCTGGGGATCCGCGGTGGAGGCCGAAATCGCGTACCCCCCCGCGTGGATGGAGTCCATGGCCAGCAACTGCAACTGGCCATTGCCGGTCGCCCCCCGGAACTGCGGCAGCAGCGGCGAGGGCGCCAGGGTCAGCGGCCGGGCGATCTGCTGGTAGCCGCCCGGGCGGCTCAGGTAGCCCGCCGCGCTGCTGACCCCGTAGTACAGGCTGCCGCTGGCTGCCGCGGCCCGCAGGATGGCCGGATAGACGATGTCGTACTCCGAACTCTGGTTTCGTCTGTCGGCTGGCGTGCGGCGATACTCCTGGTCGATGCCCTCCATCCAGGCGGTGGTGGGCGTCAGGTTGCCCCCGGCGCTGAACAGGTCGATCCCGGTGGCCGGGGTCCACAAGGAAAACCAGCTCCAGCCCTCATACGCGAATGCGACGCCATCGGCGCTGAAGGCGGGTCCGGTCAGCAGGCGCGTCCGGCCCGGATCGGCGGCGCCCCCCAGCACCAGGTCGCCACGCGTCTGGATCTGGGCCAGGCTGTCGCCCAGCACCAGCACCGGCCCCCCCGAGGACATGGCCACCGCGGCCTCGAAGGGGTCGCCGCTGCGCGTATCCATCTGGTCGCGCATGCCGTATTGGGCCTGGATGCCTCCCACCGCTCCCGCCTGCACGTTCAGCGCGCCGCGCAGGTTCACCAGGGTGCTGTTCAGATCGTGGTCGAAATGGCGCAACGCCGGGTTCGGGTTCAGGCTGCCCCCCACCCGCAGATCGAGGTCGCCACCGCCGGTCTGCACCAGTTCGCCCGTCGGGGTGACGCGTCCCGTGCCGCCCACCACAAGATGCAGGGCCTGGCCGCGCGGGCGGCTCGCCACGTTGGTGCGGCCCACTTCCCGGCCGGCATTGCCCCGCCCATCGATCAACCCGGCATTGCCGCCAGCTTCCACCACGAGGTTGCCACCGCCCAGCGTGCCAACGCCCGTGAAGCCGATCAGATAGGGCTGGGTCGCGTAGGGCGCGGATGCGTTCGGGTTCGGGGTAGTCTCCGAAGGCAGGTAGGTTCCGAAGTTGACCCACCAGGCGGTCAGCACCGCGTGGTCCGGATCGGGTTCGACGCTGCCGGTGCCCTGGCGCCACAGCCAGTTGCCCACACTGATGCTGTCGGGCTGGGTCCTCAGGTCGCCCAGCGGCTCGTTATACATACGCGCCCCGCCACCGCTGCCCACCACGTCGCCCTTCACGTCGCCCTGCGCGCGCAGCAGTACGTTGCCGCCCCCTTCCGGATACCAGGCGTGATACAGACTGCGGGAGCCGCCGTCGATCCAGGCCTCGAACTCGAGGCCCTCTCGCGACAACAGGCTGTCATCGGGCAGGCGGCCGCGCGGCAGGTCGTAGCGGTTGGCCCACTGGGCCAGCGCCGCGGACGGCGCGCCGGCTGTATAGACCCCGTACAGCGAGTCCATCACGAAATCCTTGCCGGCCAGCAGGTCGAGGTCGCCCGTGCCCGTGCGCAGCACGCTGAACAACTCCTGGCGCAGCGACTCCGCCTCGAGATCGTGGTCGGGCGGGATTTCCCGCACGGTGATCTCGGCAAGCGGGCCGGAGCCCCATTGGTTCATGTCGATGCCGCCGTAGGCCAGGAAAAGCTCCAGGGCCTCGCCCTCGATGGGAGCGCCCGGCACGATGTCCATCCCCAGCCAGGTCCAGTACTCCAGGTTGACCTTGGGCGACCAGCGGTACTGCGCCGGGGTACCCGTACCCGGGATCGGCGTGCGCAAGTAACCCCGGCCATAGTGGGTGTCGGCCAGGCGCAGCGTGCCCGTGCCCAGGGCGTTGACCCGCCTGGCATCGGCCGCGGCCAGGTCGGCCCCCGCCACCAGGCGCAGGTCGAAAGACTGCGAACCCGAAGGCAGCATCGGCGCCAGCGCGAACGCCCGGCCGTGGTTGCCTTCGGCATCCGGCGCCCGCAAATCGACCCACGGGGCGCCATCCGGCAGCACGACCCGCGTCATCGACGGAATCCGCGCGCCCTTCCCCAAGCTCACGTCCTCGGCCAGCGTCACCAGTGACGAGCGGTGGAAAAGGCGGGGCAGCGGCACGTCCTTGGGCCAGGTCACGGGGCCCACTGTCGTGTCGACCGTCATGCGAAAGCCCGCGCCCAGCCGCATGCCGGGCTCGAGGATGGCGGGTTCGGCCAACACCGTGCCCGCCTGGTGGAGGACCGTTCCCTTCGCATCCAGGATGGCGCCGCTCAGCACCGTCCCGGCCGGCAGCGTCAGTGGCTGTGCAAGCGGAGCGGCGACCGGCAGCACGCCGCCGGCCACCATGGTGAAGCCCGTCAGCGGCACCGCGTAGTTCAAGACATGCCGGCTTTCGAAGGTAGTGCCCGCGGCCAGCGTGACCCGCCCGCCTTCCGGCACGATGAGCTCGCCACCGAAGGGCAGCATGCCCGCGGACAGGATCCAGCCGTTGTCGTCCAGGGTCTGGCCGAGCCGGGAAGTATCGAAGCCGTCGGTGACGCTGCCGTAGACGGCCAGATCGCCTTCAGCGCGCAGCACCAGCGCCCCCGCTTCGCCCGAGCCGTAGACGCCGGTCCTCTGGGTGTGCCGGTTCAGGCTTGCATAGCGATGGCCCGACAAGTCCAGGTCGCCATCGACGTGCAGGTCGCCGTCCGGGTTCACCGCCCGGTCGCTCACGATCTCCACGCCGGGACGCAGGTGGAAGGCATCCTCGTAGCGGCTCAAGCCCTTCAAGCGGCCCCTCAGCGCGCCGTTGGCCAGCGCATTCCCGATGAAAGCCACGCTGTCGGCGTGCTTCTCGTCCAGGTAGGCCTGGTCGACCACTTGGTAACTGCGGCCATCGGCCGTCTCGTCCGTGCCGACCCGGGCATCGTCGTAGCGTTGGAAAGCATTGACAAAGATGGTCTTGGCGCCGTCGATGAGCAGCGTGCCACTGGCATCGATCGCCACGTCCCGGCCCCGCGCCCCGCCCAGGCGCGGGGCGTTCAGCGCCACCGTGCCGTAGGCCGCCGGCGCGCCTTCCACGCTCACATCCAGCCTGGCGCCGGATTCCAGCACCAGGCGGCCATCGCCCGAGTCCAGTTCGATCACGGCCCGGTTGGGCGCCTCGATGACCTGACCGTAACTGTCGCGACGCAACACCGTGGCGCTGGCGTCCAATTGCGCCGTGCCGGCGATGGTCACGCCTTCGTTGGCGGCCAAACGGATGCTGCCCGCCTGTTCGCCGCTCGCGTCCACACGGCCTGTCACTCGCAAGCTGCCGTTATCGACCGAGACATTGATTTCGCGCGCCTTGATTTCGCTGCCGATCTCCAGGCTGCCTTCCTTCAACTGGAAGCTGCGTCCGCCGAAGACTTCGCCCGCCGTCAGACGAGCGTTCAGGCCAGCGAAGTCGGCGATGTGCCGGCCGCGTATGTCCACATACCCCGACGCGTAGGGCACCGCGGTGCCGCCGGCGTCGTAGTGGCCGGTGCTGCCGCCCAGGATCTGGCCGGCCAGCTCGACCGTGCCTTCCAGGGCGGTGGCTTCGACCTTGCCGGCCCGGTTGAACCGGGCCGAGACATCGATGCCGGCGTCGGCATGCTGCAGGACGTCGCCGTGGCGGCTCGAAAGCAGGACGTCGCCGCCCCAGCTGTACTTGCTGACATCGAAGAAGCCGATCTCGCGGCCCGCCAGGTCCAGCCGGGCCCCGGACGCCAGGTTCACGTCCTCCTGGGCGGACAAGGTCAGCTTGCCGCTGGGCAGCAGCACGGCGGTGTCCAGCACCAGGTTCTTGCCGGCTTCCAGCGACAGCTCGGCTCCCAGGGCTGCGGTCGAGGCGGCGGAATCGGGCAGCGGCGCCGTCGATCCCTGCGGCGCGACGACCACGATGCTGCCGCCGGCGCGCAAGGCATTGACCGAACCCGCCGCGCCGGTCAGCAAGGGCGTGGTGATCTGCAGGTCGCCGCCCTGGTAGGTCCAGGACTTGCTGGTTTCGTCCCAGGCGCCTTGCGACTGGTACACCGACAAGGAGCCCTTGTGATTGGCGGTCACGCGTTCGCTGGCGTTCAGGCTGACCGTCGAGAAACCCAGCGCCAGGCGGTCATAGCCGGCAACGGTGTCCGGACGGCTGTTCGGCCCGAAGCCGAATTCGATCGCCTTGGCGTCGACGACGAGTCGTCCCGACCCGGTCCCGGGCCCGCCCGCCACCGGCGCCTGCGGCGCCGTGGCCGCGCCGTTCCACACCAGGGTGTCCGTCTCGATGCGGGCCACGGTCCCCGCGTCGCCATGGCCATACAGGGCCGGCGCGCCCAGCACCAGGCGCTCCAGCGCCGACTTGCCGGTGGCCGGGTCGAGGGTGCTCAGCGTCACGTCGCCATAGAAGTTGAACGCGTCGCGCGCGGTCAACACCAGGTTCTCGAGCGCGGGCGCACCCAGGCTGGTGTCGCCCCGCAGCAGGCGCTCCAATACCTGCTGGTTCAAGGTGAGGCCGGGCGGCAGGGTTTGCGCGGCCGCGGCCGCCGCCAGCGCTTGCGCGCTGCCCGCGTTGATGCCGCCCATGGCCAGCACCAGGTTGCGCGTGCCATAGCGTACCGATTCGCTCAGGATGAAAGCCTTGTCGGTCGCGGCCGTGATCGTGCCTTCCGAATAGAGCTGGGTGATGCCGGAGCAGTCCGCGCCGGCGGCGCACTCCCCGATCGAGATCGTGCCCGGGCCGAAAATGGTATCGCCGGAGGCGGGCGCCAGCATGTCCAGCCAGCCATTGGAGACGGCCACCACGCTGCGTTGGCGGGGGAGGAAGACGTAGCCGTTGCGCGAATCCCAGGAGACATTGCCCTGGCCCAAGGTATTGATGCCCGCGCCCTGTTCGATGGTGATCCCGCCCCGGGGATCGCCAGTGACCAGGAAAACCTGCGCCGCCTTCAGCACCGCGCCGTCGCGCAGGGTAATGGCGCGCGTGCCCGTCCCCGAGGTGCCGAAGTCGACCATGTTGGCGTCCTGGGTCGCATCCAATCCAAAACGCGCCGTGGGCAACGCGCCCACGCCCAGGGTGGACGCCCCGATTCCGTTCAACACACCGGCGTGGACCGAGGTGCCCTCGAAGCCTTCCGTCGGCGCCTGGCCATCGGCCAGGATCTCGATCCGCTCACCCTCCAGCTTCAGGCTGCCGCCATACCCCCCCTTGGCGGGGGCGAAGCGAACGGCGCCGGCCGCCACTTCCAGGGCGTTTTCGCCATCCACGCCCTTGCCCGGCGCCAATGCCAGGATCTTGGCATCGTGCTCCAGCAGCGGGCGCGGCACGCCGTCGCGGCTGGCCCAGTTCAGCGCGAACTCGGCATAGCTGATTTCGTTGTAGTTCGAATACCGGCGCAGGGTATCGGCCGGCGTCAGGACGGCCGGCGTCGACAGGCCGTCGATCAGGGACGTGCCCGCATAGCCCAGGCGGACCGGCGCGGTGAACGAGCCGTTGCGCATGGGGCTGGCCTCCCCAGGCGCGGCCGTGCTGGCCGCCAGCCCGTTGAGCTCCACCCGGAACGCTCCCGGCATCAGCGCATAGGTGGAGGGCAGCAAGGTATAGGTACCGGCGGGCAGCCCCGGCACGCCCTGCCCGATCACGACCTGCCGGCCGATCAGCGGATCCCCCGCTCCGGCTTCCGCGGCCACGGGGGCCTGGCCCGCCTGCGCGCCCGGCACGATGGCGTAGACCGGATTGGTCGCCAGGCCCGGCAGCACGAAGCCAGCGCGGGCGCTCTGCACCAAGGGGTTCAGGCGCGCATCGGTCGAGCCGCCGCGTCCCGTCAGGAACGCGGCGCCACGCAGTTCCCCGCCGCCCGACAAGTCGAGCACCGCGCCCTCCTGCACATCGATGCGCCGGGCGGCCAGACCGACCTGCCCGACGCGACCGGACCCGACGCCATCGTAGGCAACGTCGACGCCGTCGTAGAGATAGGTCAGGCCATCGATGGACCCGCCATAGGGCATGACCAGGCCGGCGGCGCTGACCGAGGTCAGGCTGCCCGGCAGCAGATCCAGGCGCTGCACGGCATCGCCGCCAAGGCTGATCTGCCCCAGCGGCGCACGCAGCACGCCGCCCTGTTCGATGTGGGCGGCGCCCAGCGTCAGCCAGCCGAAGACGGAATAAGGAACCGCGGCCTGCGCATCGCCGATGCGCTCGATCTTCAAGCTGCGCCCAGGGTCGAAGCCTGTAGTCCCTTGGCCCACCCAGATCTCCGCACGGGCATGGGTGGCCGGATAGATCTGGCTGGCCGCCAGGAGCAGGTCGCCCGGCACGTTGAGCTTGCTGCGGTCGGCAGCCCGGGACTTCAGGAAACGCAGGTCGCCCTGGCTGCGCAGCGTGGTGTGGTCGAAGGCGTCCCGCTCGACCGCCCGCGACTCGCCCGATGCCTGCGTGATCGAACCGCGCGTGCCGAAGCGCACGTTCTCGATCACATCGATCAGGTAGCCGTCGATCGTCAGCGCGGAACCCGGCAGGATCCCAGGCGACACGCTGCCCTGGGGAAAGGGCATGACGTGGTAGTCCAGTTGGTTGCGCGTGGCGCCGGCCAGGCGCACATAGGGTGCGGACAACCGGACCTGCGCGCCGGGCTCGCTGCCTTCCCGCAGGCCGATGAACCCGGCCGCCAGACGCAGTCCCAGGCCCAGGTCGAGCTCCAGCCCGCCTTCCAGGCTCAGGACGCCATTGACCAGGGTGGACAAGGTGTCGAAGCCGCCCGCCCGGATCGCGTCCGCGCCCAGGCGGCCGTGGCCATAGACCAGCGCGGCGTCGGCCTGCCCGGGCCGCGAGTCGGCTAGCAGGGTTTCAGGAGACTGCTCGCGCACCAGGTGCAGTTCGCGCAGCGCGCGCACCGCGTCGTCCGGATTCTCGGCATTGGCATAGTTCGGCGACTCCAGGGCCACGGCGAGCGTGCCGCCCACGGCGCCGGCACCACCGGCCGCGGCGCGCAGCGTGCCGTCCAGGTACAAGCCATTCTGGCTGCCCAGGTAGATCAGGCCGCCATTGGAGGCGAGCGGCGTATCACGCCGGCCTTCGATGTCGACGGTTGCGGCGCTGCCCGAGGCGTTGAGCTCGGCGCCCGGCCGCAGGATCACGAAAGCGTCCGCCACCTCGGCCACGGTGGCATCGCGACCATAAGTGCCGCCAAGCTCGATGCGGCCGCCATCATCGACAAACCCGTAGCGCAGGCCCTTGGCGTCGCGCGCCACGTAGGCCTGGCCCGACACATCCAGCACAGCTTCGGATCCGATCCAGATCGAGCGGGCATGGCGCTGGGCCAGGCCCGCTTGCCTGAACCCGGCGGGGAGGACCTCGATGGCGCCGCCGTGGGCTTCCAGGCGTCCATCGACCCGGATCTGCCCGTTGGAAAGCAGACGGATCGTCTGGCGCGGGTCCACGCGCAGGGTGGCACCCCGGCCTATGCTCAAGCTGGCGACTTGCCCGATGCCACGCTCGCCGGCCAGCAGTTCCAGGCTGGCTCCAGCGCGCCGCGTCAGGCGGGCCCGGGCAGGGTCATCCAGCGTCAAGTCCGGAAGCCAGACCGCCAAGGCGTCGGCCGGCTCGGCGCCTGAAGCCACCTCGCGCCCCGACTGGGAGTCAAAACGGAGCACCGGCATCGAGACGTCGACCACCGCCTGCTCCGCCACCGCCACGCCCCCCATGCCTTGCACCGCGTAGCGCGAAAAACCCAACTGGAAAGTGTCGGCATCCAGATGCATGGGCGTGCGTACCGCCACCGACTGCGGCAGGCGGCTGCCCGCGGCGAGCACGGTACCCGGCACAAAAACGGCGTCGACCGGCGACACGGCGCCCGCTTTGTAGACGCCCATCGACGGTGCCACGGCCATGCCCTGGGGAAATACCGAAGCGGGAACGACCCAGCTCGTGGGGAAGTAATTCGGGCCGGAAATCGCGACAATGACCGTCCCGGCCTCGATGGGCGCCGGATTGAGCCATGAATAAACCACGATCCGGCGGCCATCCTGCGTCTGGATCGTGTAGCTCGAACTTCCCGTCGCCCGCGGCGGCGTCCAGGTGGTGGCCAGGGTCAGCCAACTGCCCGGGTCGCCCGCTTCCACACGTGGCGCCGAACCCAGGACCTCACCCGCCGCGGCATGCGTGCGGGTGTACTGGTAATCCAGCGGCAGGACCGCGCCGGCCGCGATCGTGAAGGCCTCGTCCGTGACCAGGTCCACCAGCGACGTCTCGCCCTCGCGCAGGACGCCGTCGCTGCCCTGTACCTGACCGCCGATCACGATCGCCTCTCCGGACCGCAGCGACAAACGCCCCCCTCCCTTGACGCCGTGTCCGCGGATCTCGCCCTCCAGCACCAGCTTCCCCGCCGCCGCACCCGAGGCCGTATAGGCATTCGCATGCAGGGACACGCTGCCGCCGCGTCCGCCGGACAGCGTCCTGCCATCGGCCTTGAGTGCCGCGCCCGAGGACACGTCCACCAGGCTGCCCGCCTCCAGCAACACATCGCCAGAGCTGGCCAGCAAGATCTGCCCGCCATCCACATAAGGCATTGCGCCCGCGGAAGTCTTGTCCTGCCACAGGTTGGTCCACATGCCCCGGGCATCCAGGGTCACGCCTTCGCCGATGAGGGTACGCGCCTCGTAAGCCTGGGGCGGAGCGGACGCAATCGGCGCCTCCACCCATCCGCCATTCGCGCCCGTCTGGCGGTTGACCATGTTGCCCAGCGCGATACTGCCGCCCCGCGCCGTCAGGTCGGCCAGCACGTCCACCTGGGTCGCATGCAGCCCGATCTCGCCGCCCGGCGCGACGCCCACCGCCTCGCGCACCGCTATGCCGCCGGAGGCGTAGACCTTCAGGCCGCCAAGCGCCAGGCTGTCCAGCCACGCGGCCTCGAGCCCGATGCCCGAGTCCGGCGCGGTGCCGTCGCCGATCACCACACGTTCGACCACGGCGTCCGGGCTGTACCGCAGGTCACGGGTTTCCTTGTCGTAGACCGGCCGCAGATTGCCCACGATCAATTCGGCCCGCCGCGCGGCCGCCGTCTGCGCCTGGCGATACCCGTCCAGGCCAGACTCGCGCGCGCGCACCTGGCGATCGCCCTGGTAGGTACTGGTCTCGATGTCGCCCTGCAGCGTCGCCGCAGCCGTCGCCACCACCAGTCGGCCGCCATCGCGGCCCACCGTATAGCCATTTTCCAGGCGCCGCAGCGGCGCGATGATCGGGTTGTAGAAACTCTCTTTCGCCGCATCGCCCCAGCGCGAAGCGTCGGTCTCGAAACCCCGGTACAGGCCGGTGTACAGCAAGTCGCCCGGCGCGGTGGAGGCCGCGTACAGATTGCCGTCCGAACCCTTCAGCCAGGTCCGGTTGACCCATCCTGTCTGCACGTCCAGGGTTCCCCCCGACAGATTGATGCGCGACCCGCGCTGCGTGATCACGTCCGCGCCGCTGAACTTCACCGTGCCGCCCTGGGCCGACCACTCGCCTATGCCATGGCCGGTGATGCCCAGGTAGCCCCCCACCTCCAGCAGGCCGCCCGCCGTGTACCAGCGGTCGCCCTCGTAGCCGTTGGTGCCGGCGCGCACCAGGACCAGATCGCGGCGATCGAGCCAGATCTCGCTGTTGCGCAGCTTGTCGCCGTCGCGATTCACCGGGGTGTCGCGCTGCTCGAAGCCTTGCACGTTGATCAATACGTTGTTCGCCTCCATGGCGATGCGTACCCCCACGTGGCCGGACACGTCGATATCCGCCCCGTCGCGCACCTGCGTACCGCCCGCCGCCTCGACGTAGACCTGGCCGCCGGTGGCCAGGGTCAGGCTGCCGCGCTCGAAACCGACGGTGCCGCCGCTGTCGATGCGCACCAGCGACTGGTCGCGGCGGTCCGCGATCTCGCCCTTCTCCTGCACCAGGGCTTCGCGCTGCACATCCAGCGCCGTGGTCGCGCTCTCGTCGAGCAGGATGCTGGTCACGCTGCCTTCACCCAGCACCACACTGCCCTCGGCATGCTCCGCGCCGCTGCGCAGGTGCACCGTGCCCCGCGTGTGCACCGAGGTGGTCGACACGACGACCCCGTCCTGGCGCACCTCCTTGCCCACCAGGCTGACGTCTCCGGTCCTGGCCTGCACCAGGCCCCGGTTCACCACCCTGCCAGCCCCTCCTTGCTGCGCCGACAGCGCCTGCACTACCTGGCCCCGCGTCGTGGAGCCCTGGTTCGCGTCGGTGCCCATGCCCTTCTTGATCACGAAGGCATCGCCCGCCGCCATCACCGTCTGGCCGCCGTCGGTCGTGATCTGGCCCGCGTTGTGCACCTCGCCGCCCAGCAGCAGCACATAGCCGCCGCCTTCGGTCACCGTCTGCGGAACGTGCGTGGCGATCCGTGCCCCCCGCTCCACCACCACCTGTCCCGTCGCCGCGCCATGGCTGTTGCTGCTGGCCGTCGTCTCCAGGTCATTGGCGAAGGTCGGGATATGCCCGCTACCCTGCCCCTCGCTGTACAGCCCCTTCTTGAACTGGCTGTCGGTCATCCCCGCCGCGGCCGCCGCCAGGTTGCGCACGTTCACCTGGCTCGACCCGCTGAACACGATCCCGTTGCGGTTCACGATCATCACCGTCCCGGGCGCCTCGATCTGGCCCTCGATCTGGCTCGGACGCGCCCGCGGATCGTTCACCCGGTTCAGCACCGACCAGCTCGCCTGCTGGTCGAACGCCACCGTCGTCTCCTTGCCGACGTTGAACGTCTCCCAGTTCAGGATCGCCTTGTCCGCCGTCTGCTCGATCGTCACCTTCGTCTTGCCGCCCGATGCCGTCTGCACCGGATCTCTGGCGTTGACCCAGCCCGCCGTCAGGCTGTTCGTGTCCACCTTCAGACCGCCCTCGCCCAGGCCATCCGGCACCGACGTTCCGTTCGCCAGCGCCGCCTCCCGCGCCGCCTTCTGCAAGGCCTGCTGCGCCGCGATCGCCTGCGCCGCCAGGTTCAGGTTGTTGATCGAGGTCTGCAGCTTCTGCCGCGCCGCCGCCGACTGCTGCTCGGGCGCCGTCAACGACGAAGCCGGCAAGCCATTGGGCAGCCGCCCCGTCGCCGCCGCGGTGCCCTGCGCCGCCCCCTTCGCCGCGAACCATGCCGGACTGAACGCATGCTGCGCATGCGCACTGCCGGCCGCGCCTCCCGCCGCCAAGGCCAGCGCGATGGCATGGGTCAACGGCGATCGACGCAGCCTGGCCTGGTGGTTGCGAAGGTAATTGAAGGTGCCTGCGCGGCGTTCATGAGTGCCCATCTGATCCCCAGCGATGATTCGAGTCGTCTCGCTCCCCATGCGCCGGAAAGCGCCATGCGAGCCTCACTGGATTGACGGATCCTGGCGGCAAAACCCACTAGACTTTCTTTTGTCATGTGCGGGCGGAGCCGAGCGGCCTTTCAGCTGAGAATCAGCACTCCGCCGGGCAGGGACTGCGACCGCAGCCCGTACGAACGCTGGATCTGCAGCAACACCGTGTCGAGCGAGGCGATCGAGAACCGGCCGCTTACTTCGCGATCACGCAAGGCATCCGCCCACAACACCACCTTGCCGGAGCGATAGCGATTGATTTCGTCGATCACCCTGGACAGCGGCGCCTTCCTGAAAACCAGCAGGCCTTGCCGCCAGGCCGACCACTCCTCGGGATTCACGGTGGCCACGTCCCGTACCGCGGCATCGTCATAGGACAGTTGCTGCCCTCCCGCGAGTTGGCGCACGCCCCGGGGATGCTCCACCCGGACCAGGCCTTCGATGCAGGTGACGCAGCTCGACCCGTCCAGATGGCGCACGATGAACCCACCCGCTTCCCCAATGACGTGGCCCGCCCCCGCCACGACTTCGAATGGCGTGGAAGACGCCGGCAGGTCCACGGCCGCCTCCCCCTGGATCAGCCGCACGCCCCGCATCCGGCCATCGACTTCATACCGGTTCAACGCCGTACGGGTATTCAGTTCGACCCGCGCCTGATCCGTAAAATCGAGCCGGCGCTGTTCGCCGGTGCCGGTCCGATAATCGGCTCCCCACTCCCCGACGCCGGGCCACAGCGACAGCGGCGCGACCGCCGCCACGCCGGCCGCCCCCGCGGCGCCCAGGGCCGCGCCCAGGAAAGCACGGCGTCGCCATGCCCGATCCGCCGGCGCGGCGGGAACCGCTCCCAGGCCGGCCGAGACCAGCCGCGCGGCCGCAGGATCGAGCATGTTCCATACCCGCCGGGCCTCTGCGAAGGCCTGACCATGCGCCGGACTGCTGCCACGCCAACGGCGGAATCCGTCCACGTCGAGTTGCGTGGCTTCGCCCGAAGTCAGGCGGCGCAACCAGGCCTGCGCCTCCCGCTGTATGCGCGAGGCGTCGCCGTACGCGTCCCGCTCCGTCGAAGTCTTCATCGCCCCGCCTCTGCCGCGTGGCCGTCCATGGGTGTGCCGCCTACATGAACGACGGATCGGCACGGCAAAAACCACATCCTCATTTTCCCTGCCTCGTCCGGTCCACCCGCGCGGCGCAGAAATCGTGGGCCTTCTTCAATTCCTGTTCGACCGTGCGCAGCGACACCCCCAGGCGTTCAGCCACTTCCCGCTGCGGCACGTGCTCCCATCGCACCATCACAAGGATCTGGCGCCGCCGCTCGGGAAGCTTCTCGATGGCCGCCATGAGCGTGTCCAGCTCGCGGCGGGCGGTCAACGCATCCGGCGGCTGGGGAGCCGGGTCCGGCTGTTCGGCCAGCAACGCTTCGATCTCGCTCCCGGACACCAGCCGGCTCTGATTGCGCTGCCGGTCGTACGCGACATTGACCGCGGTCCTCAGCAGGTAGGCGAACGGTTCTCTCACGCCCTCGGCATCGTCCCGGCTTTCCAGCTTCAGCCACGTATCCTGCAACGCGTCGCCGGCCAGGTCGGCGCACCCCAGCCGGCGCGTCAACGTACGCTTCAGGTCGGCGTAGCGGGAGACCAGGAAACTCCTGAGCGCGGGAATCGTGGCATCGGGCATCGCGCGACCGCTCAGCGGCCGGCGGGGCAGAACGCCCGCCCGCTCTCGCCCTGGATCACCAGGGTGATGGGCTGCTCCATGTGCGCCGGAGGCGGTCGATCCAGCCTGACGCCGTGCAGCGCCGCGATGATCGCTGCATCGCGTCCACCGTCACCGGTCGTATGCAGCAGCCAGGCTTCGACGATACGTCCCGCCGGGTCGATGCCGAACTGCACGGCGGCGCGATAATCTCCCCGCGCCAAGCGGGGATCGGCACAGAAAGTTTCCCGGATGCGCGTCTGGGCCAGGCCATCGTAGCGCCGGAAAACCAGCCCCGGCGAGGCCGGCGGCGCTGACGGTTCGCCGCGCGGCGCAGCGCCGCTCGACGGAGGGTCGGGCAGGATCACGAACGCCTCGCGCTGCCCCGCGCCCGCGCTTTGCGGATGCAAACCCGTGGATTCCAGCATGCGCCCCAACGCTTCCCGTGGCGTGTACGAGCCGGCCACCGGCGACGACCAGCGGCCCTGCACCAGGACCGCGTCAAAAAACACCGGCAGGCCGGTCGCCTGCCCATACCGCTCCAGCGCGGCCGCCAGGGGCTGGCGCGGAAGATCGAACCGCATCGCCGTATTCGCCACGCTGCGGGCGACATCCGGAGCGTTCGCCTGGCCGGCCCAGGCACATTGCGCGGGCAGTCCCACTATGCACCCCGCCAGCACGCAGAAGCCGACGGTTGCCGCCGAGATTGCCATAAGGTTTTCATCAATGCGCTCGAAAAGGACACGGCCGGCGCCAATCCGCCGGCACGGCCCGATGAATCGAGAAGATCGAGGCGCATGCTATCCATGCCGCGTGACCGTCGCGTGACAACCGGGACGGTCAGCGCCGGCAATGATCAGAACAGCGATCAACGCCTATGGATGGCCGACACTGCTGCAAACCGCGGAATTTCCAATAGCCAGACCGTTGGATGAAGGCGGGAGAAAGGTTTGTTGGATGGCAACCTTCCAGAGATTGGGCAGCTCAACGAAGTGGTGCGACGAGATCTTCTGAGCATACGGCCTCGCACCGCTGTATAGCCTGGCCAGAAATGACCGGATGGCCAACCCCTTCGATCCGACTCCGAATCCGCCGTCGTAACACTGAGCAACCAGCAAGTTCGTGGTGCCGTATATGGGATAGCCAGTGCCCGGCGTGGATGATGAGAAGGATGGGATCCAGTTCATTGGATCCTGGGCAGCGGTTCCTACGGGAGGGGTGGAAATACCGAGCAGGTTAAGCGTGGAGGGAAGAAACCCGTCCACCTTGGCAACCTTTGCAGGGTCATCTGGCGGAAAACCGTATGCCGGCCCAAGATAGCCGAAGCTGCCATTTGCGCTGGCCGCGGCTGACATGTCTTCTTCGCTGGCCACTCCCTGCCAATGATTGGGAATACCGTTCGCCATGGCGCCTCCGACCATGGCTGCAAACGAATCGGATATCAGGAATCCGTCTCCGCTGCACGTGTCAGACAGAAATTTCGACAGTATTTCGGTGCTGCCGCTCCGATCCGACCGATAGGCCACACGAATGAGTTGGGGGTCGCCATTTCCAAGGATTTGCCCCCAAGTCTGAACGCGCCCGGCGAAAATATCGCATACCTGGGCGCGGGCCAGGCTGAGCTCAGGCAGATTCAGCTTGGTGTACCCCAGCACGATCGGCGTGATAAGCGCGGGAAGCTGAATCAACGGCCCCCAGGTTCCAAGATTCTTTTGGTTATAGTCGGCAAATTCCACCATCTTGAGGACCGAATCGCTGCCCGCGAAGGACACGGTGTCCGAACTGAACTTGTCCAGGAAGCGCCTCTTGCCCTCTCCACTTCCTCCCCCTTCGTAGTCCCATGCTCCCACGACACCGTCGATGCCATTTGAACTGAAGATGTCGTTGTAGAGAGACTGCGGCAAAGTCGCTCCGGCCCCAAGAACGACTTGCGCCGATACAGTGCCAGCGCAAGCCATGGCGGCAGCGGTCAATATGAAACGTGAGATTCGCAGTGTCGTTTTCGTCATTGATAACTCCCTCAGCTCTTGAACTCACCGGTTATTGCTCTTCATGCTCAACGACAGCGCATCGACTCATGGGGACCCGGCGCACTGCGGTTGGCCGCGCATTTCTCGCCCATGCGACCATGCCCTCGACAGGTGGCAGCCTCATGAACCAAATTGTTCACTCTCATGACAATGCACGGGCGGAAACAGCCTTGGCCGCTACAACCCCAGCCGTGCCCGTTCCTGCACCGTCAGCGCCGACGCATCCACCACCTTCACCAGTCCCTCCGGCCGATAGGCCGACGGTTCTGGCGCGCGCGGCGAGGCAGGTTCCAGCGAAGCGGGCGCGGCCTCGTTGCCGAACCCCAGCACCCGCACGGTAAAGACCGACGGCAAGATCTGGCGCGACGCCGCCCGTTCGCGCTGCATCACCTCCTGCGCCGCCGTCGCCGCCTGCGAGGCCGCCGCGCTCGCATTGCTCAGCGCCGCCACGTTCACCGCCGCCACCACCGGTATCCCCACCGCCTTGCCCTGCACCTGGATGTTCTCCGCGTTCACCACCCGCAGCGCCGCCAGGTTCACGTTCCCCGAGACACGGATACCCGCTTCCCCCGCGTCGATCGTGCCCAGCGGCGCGATCAGGTCGATGTCCCCGGGAGGAACCTCCGGGATCGGATTGAGCGTCGCGATGCCCGCGCCCGTGCTCGGCGCCTGCGGCGACAGGGCCACGTTGCCCACGTCGTCGTAGACGCGGCGCTGCGGCGTGTAGACGACAGTGGTCTTGCTGCCCCGGCCGGCGTTGATGTCGCCCTGCGCCGACCAGCCCAGGATGTTGCCGCCGAAGGTGGTGAACACCCGGCTCTGGCCCATCAGGATGCTGCCCAGCGCGTAGATGCTGATGTCGCCCTCGCCCTGCGTCATCACGCCCGAGCCCGGCCCCGGATTGAAGCCACCGTCCACCCCGACGAGGGTGCGGCCGCCCGGCGTCAGGATGCTGATGTCGCCGCCGAAGTTGGTATGGATGCCAGCATCCAGCACGTCATAGAACCCCACACTGCTGGCCGGGCTGCCCATCGCCTCCCACTGCGCCTTGGTGATGTAGTCGACTCCCGGGATGGGGCGCGATTGGCCGGCGCTGTTGTGCACGATGTCGTAGAAGTACAGCGCACTGCTGAACATGGTCAGGTCGCCTTCGTACGCCAGCTTGTTGCCTTGCGCGTCCTGTCCGGGGAACAGGGTGGCGATGGCTTCGCGGCCGCGCAGATAGCTGCCGAAGCGTTTGCCGTCGGCGTCGTTGTACTCGCGGCCGGACTCGCGCAGTTCGGCGTAATAGACATTGCGCAGATAGGCACGCTGCTGTTCCAGCGGCAATGCATTGAAGAATGCGCGTGCGTCCGCGGTGGCCGGATCGAAGTGCAGATCCAGCCCGTTGACGCCGCCAAAGCGATCGCTCAGCCAGTTCACCAGGTGGAGCTGGCTTTCTACCTTGTACTCACGAGCCAGCGAACGATTGGCTTCGTCGGTACGGCCTTCGGCCAATGCCGCGGCACGCGCCGCGTCCAGTTCCGCCTGCTTGTGCGTAAGAAAGCCCTGCGCGCCGGCTTCGTCGCCGGCATAGCCGAACTCCCGCTTGAGCCACTGGGCAAGGCTCAGGCCGCCGCTATAGATGGTCAGGGCCTTGCCGGGCTGGTCGGCGAAGGGCAGTTCCGGATCGGCCTGGTTGGCCGGGTCCAGGTAGCGCGCGGCAAAGGCATCCCAATGCGCGCCCTTGCCCAGGCCCGCCGACACCGAGATGCTGGCGCCGCCGCTGCGGTCGCCCGACGGCGCGGCACCGGTGAGCGGCCCCAGGCTCTTGATCTCGCCGTTGTTCGCCAGATAGACGTGGCGGCCGGCCGAGACGTCGAGCAGGCCCGGTCCCAGGATGTAGAAGCTGCTGTTGCGCACGTCGCGGCCGGCCTCCACCACCGAGATCTCGTCGGCATAGGCATGCGCGATCAGGTTGCCGCGCGTCGAGGGGAAGCCCGCCGAACGGGCGCCAACCGTCGCATCCTTCTTGCCCAGCGGCGTCCCGGAGTCGGTGACGTCGCGGCCGGCCCGGATCGCCACCGGGATCGACGCCTCGTAGCGCGCGTCCTCGAAACCCAGCTGGACGTTCGACAGGACCGCCTGGCCCACGCGCAGACCGACAATATCGCCGTTCACCGCGTAGTAGCGCGCCGGCTCCCGGCCTGCCACCGCCTGCGCCACGGTCGCGGGACTGCCGAAGGTGAACAGCGCGGCGGTGTTCAGGCGTCCGCCGTCGCGCGTCGGTTCGCCGTTGTAGGCCTGCGAGATCCAGTCGTTGGTTCTTCGCGTTTCGGGTGCAGCATTGGTGGCCAGCAGGGGGCTGTTGCCATATTGCCCACCGCCCGTCTGCGCCACCACGCCGACGAAACCCGGGCGGAAGGGACTGGTCATGGCCAGCGGATCCGCGGTGGACGCCGAGAATACATAGCCCGCGCCACGGATCGAATCCCGCGCCAACAGTTGCAATTCGCCCTTGCCGACCGCATTGACGAACTGTGCGTCCACGGGCGAAGGCGCCAGCACCGTGCCAAAGCCGTAGCGCAAGGTTCCGGTGCCGCTATGGGTCGCGCCGCTGGCGCTGGCGCCGTAGTACAGGCTGCCGTTGGCGGCAACCGCTCGAAGGATGGATGGGTAGAAGGAGCCGTCGCCGTTGGCCGACTGGTTGCGGCCCGAACTGCCCCAACGCACATCCTCGTTGCCAGCCCTTTCGTCCCAGGCCGTGGTCGGCGTCAGGTTGCCGCCAGCGCTGAAGAGATCGATGGCGGTGGCCGGCGTCCATAGCGAGAACCAGCTCCAGCCGTCGCCGTCATGGGTCTTGCCTTGGTAAGTGAACGGCATGGAGCTGAGCAGCAGCGTGCGGCCGGGATCCGCCGTTCCGCCCAGCACCAGATCACCGCGGGTTTCGATACGGACCGCCGAATCGCCCAGCACCAGGATCGGCCCGCCGGTGGCCAGCCCGCCCCCGGCCGCGTACACATCGCCCCGGCGCGTATCCATCTGGTCCCGTCCGCCATAGCCCAGCTTCACACCGCCGACGGCGCCGGCATCGATCAGGATGGCGCCACGCAGGTTGGCGAAGGTGCTGTTGAGGTCGTACTCGTTCAGCCGCAGCGCCGGATTCGGATTCAAGGCGCCGCCCATGCGCAGCGCAAGGTCGCCGCCGCCGGTCTGCATCAGCGCGCCGTCCCGCGTGATGCGGCCGGTGCTGGCCACGGCCAGGTGCAGGCCCTGGCTGCGCGGCGTATGAGATGGCTGGTTCCAGGTCGCCTGGATGCCCCGCGCATCGGTCATGCCCGCATCGCCCCCGACCTCCACGACAAGATTGCCGCCGCCGAGCGTGCCTATGCCGGTGAAACCCACCAGGAAGGGATCGTTGTTGAACAATCTCGTATTGTAGGGATTGGTCTGGCCGATGGCGTCGCCGGCGACATAGGTGCCGAAGTTGATCCACCACGCCGTCGGGACCCCGTCCGCGCCCGCCTCGACGCTGCCAGTACCCTGGCGCCACAGCCAGTTGCCGACCGCCGCACTGGCGATCTGCTGGCGGGTATTGGCGAATGTGTAGCCGATATCGCCCTTGTCGTCATTGTTGCCGACCAGGTCGCCCTTCAGGTCGCCGCCGGCACGCAGCAACACATTGCCGCCCTGCTCCGGGTACCAGGCCGCGTACAGGCTGTCGGCGCCGCCATCCACCAGCGCTTCGAAAATCGCCCCTTCGGAGCGCAGCACCGTCCCATCGGCCAGGCGGCCTCGCGCCTGGCCATAGCCACCGCCCGGCGGCACCGAAGACGTCCCGGCTGTATAGACGCCGTAGAGCGAGGTCATTTCGAAATCGCCGCCGGCAACCAGGTCCAGGTCGCCGGTACCGGTGCGCAGGACGCTGAACAACTGCTGGCGCGCCAGCTTGGGGGCGAACGCCATGTCCGGCGGCGTCCCGGCATCCACCACATGGATCACTTCACCGTAACCCCAGCCGTTAAGCTCGGTAATGCTTTCCGCGATAAGCCCGTAGTCTATGGCCATCTGCACGTCGCTTTGCGAGATCGCCTGCCCCGGCGTCAGCACGATGCCGAACCATGCCGTGAGCTCGGCGAAGAAGGCCTCTGCTTCTGGCGACGCCGCGGCCTCATATATGGCCGGCGTGCCGGTGCCTGGAATCGGCGTAAGCACATGCCCCATGCCGAAGTGCGTGTCGGACAGGAGCAGGCGCGCCGAACTGTCCGGCAACGTCAGGCGTGCGTCGGCCGCCGTGGTATCGGCGCCGGCCACCAGGCGAAGGTCCCATGATTGGGATCCCGGCGCCAGCATCGGCGCCAGCGCCAAGGTTCGGCCCTGTGTGCCGTCGGTACCGGTGGGACGCAGGTTCACCAACCCGGCACCGTCCGGCAACACCACGTCGGTTTCCGATGGCACGATGGCGCCCTTGTCCAACGCCAGCGGCCGGGCGAGCTTCATCGCCACCGGCAGCCTCGCCCCCTTGGGCCACGTCGTGGCCCCGATCTGTGCCAGCGCCGGCAGGCGGAAGCCGGCGGCCAACTGCATGCCTGCGTCGAGCGTCAGCGGCGCCTGCAGCACCGTGCCGGCCGCGTGCACCACGTTGCCTCCAGCGTCGAGCACGGCACCTCCCAATACCGTGCCGGCCGGCAGCGTCAACCCCTGCGCCAGCGGCATGGTGGCGGGCAGCAACGTGCCGGCCGGCAGGGTCAGGCTCGCGACCGGCAGGTCGTAGTTCAGCGTGCGGCCGCTGGCGAATTGCGTACCGGCGTCCAGCGTGGCCATGCCACCGTGCGGGATGATGAGATCCCCGCCGAAAGGCATGCGTCCCGCGGGCAGCACCCAGCCCTTGTCATCCGCCGTCACGCCCAGTTTCGTCGTATCGAAGCCATCGGTGATGCTGCCGAAAATCGCCAGGTCGCCCTGGGCGCGCAGCACCAGCGCGCCGGCCTCGCCCGAGCCATGGACGGACGTTTTCTGCGTGCGTGGATTGACGCTGGCGTAGCGGTGGCCGGAGAGATCGATGTCGCCGTCCACATGCAGGTTGCCGTCGGGATTGAGCGCCGCGTTGCTGACGATCTCCACGCCAGGACGCAGATGGAACTGGTCGGCATGGGCGCGCAGGCCGCCAAGCTTGCCGTTCATCAGCGCGCCGTTGGCCAGCGCATTGTCGATGAAGGCGCGGCTGTCGGCGTGCTTGCCGTCCAGGTAGGCCTGGTCGATGGTCTGGTAGCTGCGGCCGTCCACCGTGGACTCGACGCCAGCGGCCGCATCGTCGTAGGTATGGAAGGCGTTGACAGCGATGGACTTGGCACCGTTGATCGCGACCGTGCCGCTGGCATCGATGTCGACGTCGTTGCCGATGGCGCCGCCCAGGCGCGGCGCGTTGAGCGCCACCGTGCCGTAATTCGCGCTCGCGCCGGCCACGCCCAGGTCCATGCGCACACCGTCGGCCAGCACCAGACGGCCTCTGCCGGAGTCGATCTCGATGACGGCGCGGTTGGGCGCGTCGATCGCCTGCCCGTAGCTGTCCTTGCGCAATACGCTGGCGCTGGCATCGAGTACCGCGCTGCCGGCCAGGGTGACACCCTGATTGGCGGCCAGGCGGATGCTGCCGGCCTGCTCGCCGCTGGCATCGACCCTGCCCGTTACCGTCAGGCTGCCGTTGTCCACCGAAACGTTGATTTCGCGGGCCTTGATCTCGTCGCCGATGACCAGGTCGCCTTGCTTGAGCTGGAAGCTGCGGCCACCGAAGACCTCGCCCTGCGTCAACCGTTCGTTCAGACTGGCAAAATCGGCAATGCGCTGCGCCCGCACGTCGACGTAGCCGGCGGCGAACGGGACGTGGGTACCGCCCGCATCGTAGTGGCCGGTGCTGCCGCCCAGGATGCCGCCTGCAAGGTTGGCCGTTCCCTCCAACGCCAGGACCGTCAGCTTGCCGGCGCGGTTGTTTTCGGCGGCCAGGTCTATCGTCGAACCGGCATGCTGGACGACGCTGCCCTGACGGCTCGACAGCGTCACGTCGCCGCCCCAGCTGTATTTGCTGACGTCGAAGAAATCGACCTTGCCGCCGGAGAGATCCAGTTGCGCGCCGTCCGCCAGCGTCACGTCTCCCTGCGCCGATAGTGACAGCTTGCCGCTGGGCAGCAGCACCGCGGTGTCCAGCACGAGGCGCGCGCCGGCGTCGAGCGCCAGTTCGGCGCCCAGGGAGTCGGCCAGGGCGGCGTTGTCCGCCAGCGGCGCGGCGGCGCCTGCCGGGGCCGCGACCGTGATGGAGCCGCCCGCCTTGATGCGGTTAACCGAACCGGCCCGGCCGGTGAACAGCGGCGTGTTGAGGTTCAAATCGCCGCCGCTGTAGGTCCATGCCTTGGCCGCGTCGTCCCAGGCGCCGCGGGATTGATACACCGCCAGCGCGCCCTTGTGGTTGGCGGTGATGCGTTCGCCGGCGTTGAGGTCCACGCTGGCAAAACCCAGCGCCAGGCGCTCGTGCGTGCCCACGGTATCAGGCTGGCTCTGGGGGCCGTAGCCGAACTCGATGACGTCCGCGTCGATCACGAGCCTGCCGCTGCCGGTGCCGGCGCCGCCGGCGATGACGTTGGCCGCCGGCGTGGTCGCGCCGTTCCAGACCAGGATGCCGGTTTCGATGCGGGCAACGTCGCCCGCGCCGCCATGACCGTAAATGGCTGGCGTGCCGAGCACCAGCCGCTCCAGCGCCGACTTGCCGGTGGCCGGGTCGATGGTGCTCAGGTCCACGCTGCCGTAGAAGTTGACCGAATCGCCGGCGGTCAGGACGAGGTTTTCCAGGGCCGGCGCGCCGGTGCTGGTATCGCCTCGCAGCAGGCGGTCGAGCACGCCCTGGTTCAATGTCAGGCCCGAGGGCAGGACGCCCGCGGCCCCTGCTTGTGCCAGCGCCTCGGCGCTGCCCACGTTGATGCCGCCCATGGCCAGCACCAGGTTGCGGGTGCCATAGCGCACCGACTCGCCCAGTTCGAAGGACTTGTTGGTGGCGGCGGTGATCGTGCCTTCCGAATACAGCAAGGTTTCGCCGGCGCAGCCCGCGCCGGCGGCGCAGGTGCCGACGTGCAGATAGCCCGAGCCAGACAAGCCCGACACGTCGTCGGCCGTCGGCGAGGTCACGTTCAGCCAGCCGTTGGTTACCGCCAGCACCCCGGCCTGGCCCGGCATCAACACATAGCCATCGGCCGAGTCCCAGGGCGCCTTGCCTCGCCCCAGGGTATTGATGCCCGCTCCCTGCTCGATGGTCAGGCCCTGGTTCTTGTTGTTGACCACCAGGAAAACCGATGCCGCTTCCAGCACGGCGCCCTGGCGCAGGATGAGTTCGCCGGTCGAGCCGTTACCCAGGCCGACCTGCCAGGCATTCTGGGTCGACGATCCGCTATCGTTCTGCATCGCGAACGTGGACACCGGCGCACCGCCAATGCTGATGCCGGCGGCGCCGAGGCCATTGAGCGTGCCGACGTGGACCGACATGCCATCGAAACCCTCGGTGGGCGCCGCGCCATCGGCAAGAATCTCGATGCGGCTGCCGTTCAGCACCACGGTGCCGCCGCGCCCGCCTTCGGCGGGGGTGAAGTCCGCCGTACCGGCGGCGATATCGAGACGGCTGCCCGGCGACAGGCCCAGTTGCCGTGCATCGCGCTCCAGTTGCGGCCTCGGCGCGCCGTCGCGCGCCGCCCAGTCCAGGCCGAACTGCGCATAGCTGGTCTCGTTGTACTGCGCATAGGTGCGCAAGGTGTCGGCCGGCGTCAACACCGCCTGGGTGGTTTGCGCGCCGGCGATGCCGGTATGGGCGATGCCCAGGCGCGCGGCGGTGGCGTAGGAGCCGTTGCGCATGGCGGTACCGCTGCCGAAGGCGGCCTGGCTCGAAGCCAATCCGTTCAATTCCACGCGAAAGGCGCCCGGCAGCAGCGCATAGGTGGACGGCAACAGGGTGTAGGTACCCGCCGCCAGGCCTGGCACTCCTTCGCCAACGGTGATCTGCCGGCCGATCATCGGATCGCCCGCGCCCTTCTCCGCCGCGATCGGCGCCACGGCGGGCTGCGCGCCGGGGACGATGGCATAGACCGGATTGGAGGACAGCCCGGGCAGCACGAAGCCTTCCCCGCTCATCTGCACCAGCGGATGCAGGCGCGCGTCGGTCGAGCCGCCGCGCCCGGTCAGGAAGCCCGCCCCTTTCAGTTCGCCGCCGCCGGACAGGTCGATCCGCGCACCGTCCTGGACTTCGATGCTGTCCGCCGTCAGTTGCACATTGCCCAAGCCACCGCCCAGGCCGGAGAACCAGGCTTCCGCGCCGGCATAGCTATAGGTCAGGCCGTCGACGGTGCCGCCGTAGGGCATGACCAGTCCAGCCCCGCTGACGGACGTGACGCCGCCCGGGCGCAGCACGATCCTGCCTGGTTCCTGGTGGTTCCCTGCCTGGACGCCAAGCTCCAGTATGCCCAGCGGCGCGCGGACCACGCCGCCCTGATCGATATTGGCCGACCGCAGGCGCAAGGTGCCGAAGGCCGAGTACGGCGCCGGCGGCGCCGCGCCGGCGCCACTACGCTCGATACGCAGGCTGCGCTCGGGATCGTAGGTGATCTGATAGCTCCCCCACTGGTCGAAAACCCCTTTGCGCCCCGCGATCACGTCGACCACCGCGCCGGTGGCCGGATAGATCTGGCTGCCGGCCAAGATCAGGTCGCCCTCGGTCGTCAGGGAAGTCCGGTCGCCGACCGTATGCTTGAGGAAACGCAAGTCGTTCTGGCTGCGCAGCTCCAGTAGCTCGAAGCCGTCGCGCGAAACCAGGGCCTTGTCGCCCTGGATCGAGTAGCCATAGGCGCCGAACCGCACCCCGTTGAGCACGTCCAGCACGCCGGCCTCGACGCGCAGTCGCGAGTCGTCCCGCAACGCAACCATGCCGCCTTGGTAAGAGGTGGGGTCGTTCAGGAACGGTATGGTGTATTTGTCCTTGCCCAGGCGGGAGGTCCCCGCCAGGCGCACGTAGGGCGCGGCCAGATTCACGTTGGCGCCGGCCGGCGCCCCTTCCGCGAGAATGATCGCGCGCGATGCCAGGTGCAGGCCTTGGCCCAGCGCAAGGTCCACGCCATCCCCCAGGGACAGGATGCCGTTGACCAGCATGGACAGATTGCCGAACCTCCCCGCCTCGACCCGATCCACGCCCAGGCGGCCATGGCCGTAGACCAGCCCCGGATCGGCCAGGCCCGGATGCAGGTCGGCCGCCAGGCTTTCAGGCGCCTGTTCCTGCACCAATTGCAATTCTCGGTGCACCAGCACGCGATCGGCCGGATTGCCCGCATCCCGATAGGCGGGCGCTTCCAGCGCCAGGGACAGCGTGCCGCCGGCAGCGCCGGCGCCCCCCGCCGCGGCTTGCATGTCGCCATCGAGATACAGGCCGTTGAAGCTGGCCAGATGGATCACGCCGCCGTCGGAAGCCAGCAGGGTCTCGCCCAGTCCGGGCAGGTCCAGCGTCGCTGCGGCGCCCGAAGCGTCCAGGCGCGCGCCGGGACGGATGACAATGAAGTTGTCGATGGCATCGGCCTTGGTAGCATAGGCCTGGTATTTACCGCCGATTTCGATCCGGCCGCCATCGAGCACCAGGCCATAGCGGCGTCCCTGCTCATCCGTCGCCGTCCGGGCAAGGCCCGCGACGTCAAGCACGGCCTTGCTCCCTACCCAGACCGATCCGTCATGGCCCTTCAAGTGGCCGACATCCTCGACGCCGAACCCCAGGCCGTACACGCCGATGCGGCCGCCGGCGGCGCGCAGCCGGCCGTCGATATTGATCTGGCCGTTGCCCTGCAAGACGATGCTGCGTCCCGGATCGACTTCGATGCGAGCGCCTTCGCCGATGGCGAGCGTGGGCCGCTCCCCTCCCTCGACCATGCTGCGCGCGTTCCCGGCGGTCAACACGAGATCGGCGCCGCCGCGCTGCGTCAGCCGTCCTTTCCGGGCATCCTCGGCGAACAGCGGCGGAAGTCGCTGCGCCAGTGCCTCTTGCGGATCGGTGCCGGTGGCCGTCCCGCGCGCAACGGAAAAATCGGCGTGCAAGACCGGCATGGCCACGCGCAGGTCGGCGCTCTCGGCCACGGCCAGGCCATCGCCGCCGGTCACCTCGTAACGCGAGAAGCCCTGCTGGAAACGCGCGGCGTCCAGATGCAGCAAGGATTCAACCGCCACCGACTGCGGCAGCGACGACCCCGCGCGGATCACGGTGCCCGCGGCATAGGTCACCTCGCTGGCCGCGACGGTTCCGGCCTTGATCACGCCGGGCGTCGGCGCGATCGGGATGCCGTTCGGCAGGATGGCGGCATCCACGACGTAATGGATGGGAAAATTCGCTGGATTCACGACCGAGGTGATCACCGTGCCCGCCGGCAGCGTCGGCGGCGTACTCCAGCTATAGCCGTCGACCGTCAGGTACTGGCCGTTGGAAAGCGTCACGCTGTAGCTGACGTTCTGGTTGGCCGCCTTCGGCAGCGTCCAGGCGGCGCCCAGCGTGACCCAGCTGGCGGGGTTGCCGGCGACGATCTGCGGCGCCCCGCCGATCGCTTCGCCCGGACTGGCATGCGTGCGGACGTAGTGATAGTCCACCGGCAGCACCGCGCCCTCGGCGACGGTGAAAGCCTCGTCCGTCACGAGATCGACCAGCGAAGTCTCGCCGGCCCGCAGGACGCCATCGCTGCCGGCGACCTGTCCGCCGACGATCACGGCATTGCCGGTTTGCAGGGTAAGCGTGCCGCCGCCCTTGACGCCGTGGCCGCGCAGTTCGCCCTCCAACACCAGCTTGCCCTTGCGTCCACCGGCTGCCGAGTAGGCATCGGCGACCAGCGTGATGTCGCCGCCCTTGCCGCCGCGCAGGCTGTCGTCGGCCATGAGCGCCGCGCCCGACGAAACGTCGAGCAGCGCGCCCGCGCCCACCCGTACGTCGCCGCTGCTGCGCACGTCGATGCGGCCGCCGTTGATGAACGGCAGACCGCCGATATCGGCGCCATCCCGCAGCAGATTGCTCCACAGGCCCCGTGCGTCCAGCGTCACGCCCTCGCCGATGGAAACGCGCGCCACATAGCCCGCCGGCACGGCCGTCGTCAGCGGCAGCTGCTGCCAACCCGTGCTGGCATTGACGTGCAGGTCGACCATATTGCCCAGGACGATGGCGCCGCCGCGCGCCGCCAGGTCGGCGTTGACGTCGACCTGCGCGGCGTGCAGGGCCATTTCTCCGCCCGGAGCGACCGCCACCGATTCGCCCACCTCGATGCCGCCCTTGGCATAGACCCGCAGGCCGCCGAGGTTCAGCGCGTTGAGCCAGGCCGCCTCCAGCGCGATGGCGCCGCCCGTGCCGCCTATCTTTACCGAGTCGACCACGGCGCCCGGGCTGTGGCGCAGGTCGCCGCTATCGGCGTCGTAGACCGGCGTCCAGGTGCCGATGACCAGCTCGCCGTTACGCGCGACGGCCGTCTGTGCCTGCCGGTAGCCGTCCAGGCCCGCATCGCGCGCGCGCTGCTGCCGCTCGCCTTGATAGGTGCTGGTCTCGACATCGCCCTGCAACGTCGCCGCGCTCGTCGCCACCACCAGGCGGCCGCCGTCGCGGCCCACCGTATAGCCGTTTTCCAGCCGCCCTCGCGGCGCGATGATCGGGTTGTAGAAATTTTCCTTGGCCTTGTCTCCCCAGCGCGAAGCATCGGTTTCGAAGCCCCTGTACAAGCCGGCATACAGCAGGTCGCCCGGCGCCGTCGAGGCGTTGTACAGGCTGCCGTCCGAACCCTTGAGCCAGGTCTGGGCCACATAGCCGGTCTGCACGTCCAGCGCCCCGCCCGACAGATTGATCAGCGAACCCTGGCGGGTCAGCAGGTTGCCGCCGCTGAATTGCACGGTCCCGCCCTGCGCCGACCATTCGCCGATGCCATGGCCGGTGATGCCGAGATAGCCGCCTACCTCCAGCAGGCCGCCCGCCGTGTACCAGCGATCCGTTTCATGGCCATTGGTGCCGGCCGGCACCAGGACCAGGTCGCGGCGATCGAGCCAGATGTCGCTGTTGCGCAGCTTGTCGCCATCGCGATTGACCGAGGCGTCGCGCTGCTCGAAACCCTGCACGTTGACCAGGACATTGTTCGCCTCCATCGCGATGCGCACGCCGACGTAGCCGGAGACGTCGATCACGGCTCCGTCCTTGACCTCGCTGGTGCCTGCCGCATCGACGTAGACTTGCCCGCTGGTGGCCAGGGTCAGGCTACCGCCTTCGAAGCGCGCGTCGCCACCGCTGGTGACTTGCACCAGCGACTGATCGCGCCGGTGGGCGATACCGTCGCCCGCCTTGTCGCTGTCCTGGACCAGGGTCTCCCGCTGCACGTCCAGCGCCGTCGAAGCGCTTGCATCGAGCACGATGGCGGTGACGCCACCCTCCTCCAGGCTGACCTTCGCGGTGTTGCCGCCGCTCGCCGCCAGATGGACGGTGCCCCGCGTGTGCACCGAGGTCGTCGCCACCGCGACCCCACCCTGGCGCACGTCGTGGCCCGCCAGCGTGATGTCCCCTGTCGACGCCTGGACCAGACCGGTGTTGCTCACCAGGCCGCTGGCGCTGCCGTCCAGACGCTGCGTGGCAACGACGTTGCCGCGCGTGGTCGAGTTCTGGTTCGCGTCGGTGCCCATGCCCTTCTTGATCACGAAGGCATCGCCCGCCGCCATCACCGTCTGGCCGCCATCGGTCGTGATCTGGCCCGCGTTGTGCACCTCGCCGCCCAGCAGCAGCACATAGCCGCCGCCTTCGGTCACCGTCTGCGGAACGTGCGTGGCGATCCGTGCCCCCCGTTCCACCACCACCTGTCCCGTCGCCGCGCCATGGCTGTTGCTGCTGGCCGTCGTCTCCAGGTCATTGGCGAAGGTCGGGATATGCCCGCTGCCCTGCCCCTCGCTGTACAGCCCCTTCTTGAACTGGCTGTCGGTCATCCCCGCCGCGGCCGCCGCCAGGTTGCGCACGTTCACCTGGCTCGACCCGCTGAACACGATCCCGTTGCGGTTCACGATCATCACCGTCCCGGGCGCCTCGATCTGGCCCTCGATCTGGCTCGGACGCGCCCGCGGATCGTTCACCCGGTTCAGCACCGACCAGCTCGCCTGCTGGTCGAACGCCACCGTCGTCTCCTTGCCGACGTTGAACGTCTCCCAGTTCAGGATCGCCTTGTCCGCCGTCTGCTCGATCGTCACCTTCGTCTTGCCGCCCGATGCCGTCTGCACCGGATCCCTGGCGTTGACCCAGCCCGCCGTCAGGCTGTTCGTGTCCACCTTCAGGCCGCCCTCGCCCAGGCCATCCGGCACCGACGTTCCGTTCGCCAGCGCCGCCTCCCGCGCCGTCTTCTGCAAGGCCTGCTGCGCCGCGATCGCCTGCGCCGCCAGGTT
The DNA here is from genome assembly GCF_058793475.1 of Pigmentiphaga sp. MLSB6-MA01. Classification (NCBI taxonomy): domain Bacteria; kingdom Pseudomonadati; phylum Pseudomonadota; class Betaproteobacteria; order Burkholderiales; family Alcaligenaceae; genus Pigmentiphaga; species Pigmentiphaga sp. MLSB6-MA01. Next base: position 167,171 of record NZ_JBXAFV010000007.1, read on the forward strand.
CAGGTTGTTGATCGAGGTCTGCAGCTTCTGTCGCGCCGCCGCCGACTGCCGTTCGGGCGCCGTCAGCGACGAAGCCGGCAAGCCATTGGGCAGCCGCCCCGTCGCCGTTGCCGTGCCCTGCGCCGCCCCCTTCGCCGCGAACCATGCCGGACTGAACGCATGCTGCGCACGGGCCGGTTCCGCGAATGCCCCCGTCAATGCCAGCGCTGCGATCGCCGCCGCCATCGGCGTATGCCGCCATGCGAGGTGGCGCCCGGATCGGATTGAGAACATCGCTTCCTGTCGCCGGTTGGAAACACGGGACGAAGCGATAGGCTGGACGGGCACGGACATATCGGGTCGGATCCTAGACAGATGAATCAACGCGGGCGCGCAAGCCGCGCACCCCTATGTCCGTATAGACGCCACCCGGGAAAAAGATGGAACAGAAACCCACATGAATTTTTGGTGACAGGTCACCCCAGCATCACGACGTTCGCCACGCGGCGGACGTGGGCGGCGTAGAGCCGCTGGATGAGGGCAATGGCCTGGTCGGTGTCCTTGATGGTGAAACGGCCGCTGATCCGTTGGCGCGCCAGTTCGTCGCTCATCAGGATCACGCGTCCGCTGCGGTAGCGATTGATCTCGGCTACGGCATCGGTCAGCGGCGTATCGTGGAAGACGATGTATCCCTGGCGCCATCCCGAGGGCGCGGCGGGACCTTCATTCATGACGGCAAGAGCCCGGCCGGAACCGTACGAAGCCGACTCCTCGGCGTTCAGGGTCAGGACGCCATGGGCATGGCGCACTTCGGCCCGGCCCTCGGTACACAGCACGCGGGTTTCCCCATTGTCCAGGTACCTGATCTCGACGCATCCCGCCGCGAGCTGGATGCGGCCCGACCCGGCCTGGATCTCCAGCGGCGCCCGGCCATCGCTGCGGATCTCGGCTTCGCCGGCGATCAACTCGACCCGCAGGGGATCTGCCTGCCGCACCGAAATGCTGGTCTGGGTATTCAGCAATAGTTGTATGTGCGCGCTCAGGGCCACGCTGAGTTGCTCTCCCGCGGCCGTGCGATAGTCCGCCCCCATTTCGGACCACGAAGGCCACAGCCCCAAGGGCGGATGCGCCATGCCCACCACGCCCGCGGCCGTGGCGACCGCGGCACCGACGAACCACCGGCGGCCCGGCGAGACCGGCCGGGCCATCCGCGCCGCCGGGATCCGGCACCGGACCGTCCGCAGGACTTCGCCCATTTCGCGCCATTCCGCGCTCGCCCGGCGCCACATCTGCGCATGCGTCGCGCTCTGCGCGCACCAGCGGCGCAGGGCCTCGGCATCGGCGCGGGTCGGGCGGCCGACGGCCAACCGCCGCGCCCATGCACGCGCCTGCTGCAACACGATGTCGGCGCTGTCCGCGCCGGGATCGTTCATGGGATCTCCTGCCGTCATGCCATGGAACTCGGTGTCCATATTCGGTTTTTCCTTCTTCTTATAGACGTTTGGAGACTCGGATATGCGCACGTTTTTCCGCGGGATCTGACAATTTGTTGCCATCTCTCGCGACACGGCCGGAAGCTGCGTCCACCGCTTCCTCCACTGCCTCCATATGGCGCGCGCAGAATTCATGTGCCACCTGCAGCTCTCTGCTGATCAGCCGCGTGGATACCCCCCAGCGCTGCGCCAGCTCCTTCAGCGTCAGGCCATCGACCCGCGCGGCGTAGAGAATGTCGCGCTGCCTGGCCGGCAAAGCGGCCAGGGCATCAGCCGCACGGCTCAGGTCGAAACGCGCCTGCACCACACGCGACGGTCCCGGCGCGGGGTCGGCCAGTTCATACAGATCGGCCACTTCGTCGGCGCTCAGGTAGCGCTGGGTGCCGCGCAGCCTGTCGATGGCGGCGTTGACGGCGGTGTGCAGCAGATAGGCCTGGGGATGCCGCACCTCGTTCAAGCCCTCGCGATCCGCCAACTGCACATAAGCGTCGTGCAGCGCGTCGCTTGCCAGTTCCGCCGACCCCAGACGACGGACCAATTGCGCTTTAAGCGTTTCATAACGCTCGGTAAACAACCGCCTCAATTCGGCCAGGCCACGTCCCGTCATGACGCGCAAGCCTTCAGGCGACCAGCCTGGTGCGTCACAAGCAGCACGATGGGTTGGGCCAGCGTGGGGGGTGGCCCGATATCCAGTCGCGCTCCTTCCAGGCTGGCCTCGATTCGGGGCTCGAGTTCGGCATGGCCCTGGGCGGCGGCCCTGACCCGCTGCAGCACACCGGAGCCGCTGACATAGGCACTGATGGCCAGCCGGTACTGGCCGATCGCCAAACCGGCGTCGGCACAAAGAATGCTGGTGGCCACCCGCTGCACTCTGCCGTAGAAAGCGGCATGAAGCGCCATCCGTCGTTCACCTTCCGCCGCGGCTGGCGCGGGTGGCTCGACCGGCACGATCACGAATGCCCCGGTCGAGGCAAACCGGGCCTGCATCCCGGTTCCGCGAAGCAGGGCAGCCAAGGCGGCATCAGGATCCAGGCGCCCGTTGATGGCCGTCGACCTCAGGTGAGCCACCTGCCCGGCATCATAGAGAACGGACCGCCCCGTCGCGCGGCTGTACGCCTGCAACGCATCGTGCAGGGGCTGGCTATCGATGGCGAACGCGGCGGGTTCGCTGCGGGAAGCCGCGCCAGCCTCTCGCCCGGAGGCCTGCGCCGCGGCGGCCATATTGACGAAGCCACAGCAGAACGGCCCCACGATCCAGGCGAGCAACATCATGCGCACACGGCGGACGCGCAGACGACGAGCGGACAGGCGGGCAACGGCAGGCAGGACATTCCACCCCAAACGCGGCAGTTTTTCGTGGGCCGCACCGCTGGACCGGACATGCGGCAAGGCCGGCGCATCGTAGCCGGCTGGCGTGACAGTCGGATTACATCCGCCTTACCGCGCCCCGCTACGCCGGCCGGCCCGCCCCCGTTGCCCTACCTTCCCAACAACCTGCGTTCCTCGGCCGTCAGACTGGCCTTCTGCGCGTCGCCCAGCGGACCCCTGCCCAGCACCTGCACCGGACTGTTGCGGTCGTACCCCATACCGACGGTAGCCGGAGCCGCGGAAGACGGTTGCGATACAGGCGCCGGTTCGCTGCCGAAACCGAGCACGCGTACGGTGAACACCGAAGGCAATGCCCGCCGCGCCGCCGAGCGCTCGCGCTGGATCATATCCTGTGCCGCCGTCGCCGCCGAACTGGCCGCCTGGCTGGCATTGGTCAGTGCCGCCACGTTCACGGTGTTCTGCGGCAGGCCGAAGGTCAGGCCCTTGACCTCGATGTTGTCCGCACCGCGGATCTGCTGTGCCGCGATGATCAGGTTGCCCGATACCCGGATGCCGGCATCGCCCGCGTCCACCGTGCCATGTGGGGCAAACAGGTAGACATCCCCCGGCTTCTGTCCCGGTTCCGTGATGAGCGTCGCGATGCCCGACCCGGTCGCCGCCCCGGTCAGCTCCAGTTCGAAGCTACCGGAGGCCGGATCGAACACCAGGCGCGGCGGCGGCGCCAGCACGGCCGTCTTCGCGCCCTTGCCGGCGTTGATGTCGCCCTCCGACGACCAGATCGCCAGCGTGCCCCCACCGACCGCGAAGATACGGCTCTGGTTGACGATCACGTCGCCATGCGAAGCGATACTTACGTCGCCGCCGCGCAGCGCCACGATACCGAGTTCGCCTGGCTGCTTCAGATAGTCGCGGTAGACGATGGTCGAAGCCGGATAGCCGTTCAACGCGTAACGGCCGGTCTGCAGGATGTCCGGGCCGACCTGCGCCAGGCCGCCATCGATGGCGCCATTCGGCACCAGGATGTCGATGCTGCCGTCGTAGTGCGAACGCACCTGCGAGTAGCGCAGCGATAGATCGCCGCCGTAATAGTCCCGCAGCAATGCCTGATAGCCGCTCCAACGCTCGCTGAACGTCTTCAACTCGGCCTCGGTCAACGGCCGGTCGGTCGGGAACAGTGCCGGATCGGTCGGGAACAACCCTGTGGTCGCCAGATAACCATCGTTGTAGTTGCCGCTGGACACGGCCTCGATGCCGGAGCGCTTGATCTCCGCGAAGTAGATCGAACGGATGAACGCATGCCGCTGGCCTGCCGGCAGCATCTGGAACGCTTCCCAGGCCGCCGCCTCGCCCAGCGTCTCATCCCCGGTCTGCTTTCGCATGAAACTGACGAGACCCTGTATCACGGTTGTACTTTCGCCGTTGGCCAGCGTCACGTCGTGGACGTAGGACTGCCTGCCGGACGTGCTGCCCGGCGCCAGATACGCTCCGGCGAAGCCGGCGTAATCCGGGCCTTTCGCACCCGCGCCGACGGTCAGCACCACGTTGGCGCTGACCCCCTCCGGCAGGTACGGATTGAGACGATTGCCGACACTCTGGATGCCGTTGCTGGTACCCAGGTCCAGATCTCGGCCGGCGGTGATTTCCAGACTGCCGGGGCCGCTGATCCAGATACCGGCACCGTCCGGCGCCTTGTTGAGGTAGGGCGTGCGCGGCGTGTAGAACAGCACGTCGCGGCCGGCCTCGACCACCGTGGCATGGTCCTCGCGGAAGTTCTGCACAACGAGTTGCAGGTTGGTCACGTCCCGGCCGGCGCGGATCTCGGCCGGCTTGGCCAGCGAGACGAAGCCCGCCAGATTGTTGTAGGCGATATTCTGCGCCTTGCCCAGAACGTCGCCTTGCACCGCATACAGTCGCACCGGATTCGCGTCTTCGGCGCGATACAGGCTGGCGCTGTGGGTCAGACTGCGGTCGAAGCTCGGCCAGAAGCCCGGAATCAGCTCGGACAGCGCGGCGGCGAACTGGATGTTGTTGCCCGGCGTCGCAAAGACCGACGGATCGGCATCGGACAACACCAGGTGGCCGAGCGTCAGCGAGCCGCTCGCCAGTACCGTCAGATCGCCGTCGGCGGCCGGCGCGATGTAGACGCCATTGCCGTCGTTGCCCAGCGAAATATCGCCGTTGAACGCTACCAGTTCGACGTTGCCGGGCAGGAAGGTTCCGAAGTTGACCGTCGTCGCGTTCGGCGCTCCACCGGAATACGCGCTGCTTCCGCCGAGCACGATGTCGCCGGTCAGCGTCGTCAGGTTCAAGGCACTTCTGCCGCCGTAGGTCTTGAACAGCGTAAAGGGGTTGTAGATCGAACCGATGTCGACGTTGCCGCGCACGTTCAGATCCAGTGCCGCGGCGCCGATGGCGAAGTTGGAGTTGTACTGGCTGGCGCTGTTCTGAAGCCAGCTCTGGACATGATAGGACTGATACGGCGCGGTACCGAGATTGCGGCCGACGTCGACCGTACCTTTGCCGCTGGCGACGTAGACATTGACGCCATTGACGTCGCGCACGGCCGACAGCAGCAGATCGCCGCCGCCGACCGTCAAGAGGTTGCGGTCACCCGGCGTCGTCCCCTGGTAAACGCCGGCGTCCGAAGTCGCGGCGTTGAGGCCGGAAATGTCCCGGCCTGCCGTCACGGCCAGATTGCCGCCACCGAGCGTCGCCACACCCTCGCGGAGATTCTGGAACACCGGCCCCCACGCCACCTGCTGCGTGTAGATGCCGCTGGTCGCGTTGTAACCGCCCTGCGCGGCCAGCCAGTTCTCGGGCTTCTGCGGATTGATGCCCACCGAACTGCTGTCCTTGCGCTCGCCAATCACGTCGCGCTGCGCGTCGAGCGTGATGTCGCCGCCGCCATAGGCCAGCGTGAACGCACCGCCGCCGTAGGCGCGGCGACCGTCGCCGAGCAGCGCGAACGCGCCGCCGCCCGGCTGGATGTTGGCTGGGCGGCCGGCGGTGTAGATCGCGCTGTAGTGCAGGACGCTGCCGACGCTGCTCGACGAATACGGAACACCGTTGGTGCGCAGCACGCCGGTGACGATGTCGTGCGCGGCGGCGATATCGATGCTGCCCGTGCCGGTGCGCACGACCACGCCGCGTCCGCCGTAGCCGTTGTTGCCGGTGCCGGATACGGCGTCCGCGGCGCGCAGGATCACCTCGCCCTTGCCTTGCGCGACCTCGAAGTCCGGCTGCACGCCGAGCACGCCGGCGCCCCTGAAGTCGGCGCCCGCGACGAAGCGATAGGACCATGAGCGATCGTCGAGCAGCAGGTTGCTGTCGAGGATCCCCGCGCCGCCCGTGAAACCGTCCGACAACGAGGCCTTGAAGATAACGTTGCCGGCGGCACGCAATGTCAAGATGCCGGGCGTCTGCCCGCCGCCAAAGCGCAGGTCCGACAGATCCCAGTCCCGCGCCAGGATCAGGTCGGCCGTCGGCAGCGTCACGCTATCTGTCAGCGGCGTGACGACGACGTGCTCCAGTGCCGTTGTACCGCCGAACAGCCGGTCGGCCGGCACGGTGTTGTTGGCGATCTCGACCGTCGCGGCCAGGCCGTTGGTAAACAGCGTCAACTGGCCGGCGGCGGGAATCTCGACGATCTCACCGGTGTTCACCAATATGTTGGTATTGACAGTAGTGCGGTTGACGCTGCGCAGGAAGCTTCCCTTGGCATCGTAGATGTTGAAGACGCCGATCACGCTGCTGCGGAAGGTGCCGCTGGTGCTGCCATTGGCGTTGATCCAGTTCACTTTGACGCGCGCACCGGCGCTGAGGTTCAGCCAACTGCCGCTGACAACACTATTGCGCATCGCGATCTGATCGTGGCTGGATGAAGTGGCCGGCACCGCGACGCCCAGCGCGTCGATCGTCACGCCATTGAGCCGATAGGTGCCGCTGGTTGGCAGCGCGACCGCCACCTGCCGCTCGCTCGACTGCAATATCTTGATCGCCGCACCGCTGGCCTTGAACGTGCTGCCGGCCGGCAGCGATGCGATCTGGATGTTCTCGTTGAACTCGTAGCCACCGGCCGGCAACACGACGCTCACCCCGGCGACGCTGATCTGCATGTACGGCGTGTTGGCATTGCCGGTCCCGCTGGCGTAGACCACCGTCCCGGGCGGCAACGTGTAAGTGCTGTAGTAGTTGCCTTCCATCGTCATCCGGCTGCCGTCTGGCAGGATGGCGTAGCCGCCGCCGTTGATCAAGACCGTACCGGTGCCCGAGCCTTCCGGCAGCAGGATCGGTACCCCGACAGGAACGACGAAGGTGTCGGCGGCCTGCATCACCACGACCAGGCCGTCGCGGATGGTGGTGATTTCGTAATTCGTATTCTGCCTGCGCACGCCCTCGGAGGTGACGACCAGCCGCCCTTCGCTGAAACCATCCGTGAAGCTCAGCGAACCTCCCGACGGTATGCCGAGCGCGGCGCCCGGGTCGAGAATCGCGGCGATGGTATCGGGCAGGCTGGTGTTGGCATTGATGACTTCGGCGCCCGGCGTGACTTCCAGCACGTTGACGAGGCCGGGATTCGATGCCAGCAGTCGATTGCGGATTGCCGCCGTATTGCTGGCGAAGCGATTGCCGTCGGCCTGCACCTGCGTGCGCACGGCGTCGTCGATCAGGCCACCGCTGTCGGACAGGTCATAGACCTTGTAGCCTTCGGCGATGATGTGCGCGGCGCCGAGTACATTGCCGGCGATCGGCTTGACGTTGAGATCGGTTCCGGCCGCCGTCTGCGGCGCGCGCAGGTGCAGGGTGCCGGCCTGGCCGCCTCCGAGGTCGAGCACGCTGGCGCCGCTCAGACCCGCCAACTGTGCGGAAGCCGGCAACACCAACGGAATCGCGCCGCTGCCGCCGCGGGCAAAACTCAGGTCGCCATCCTTGGCGAGCGTCAGCACCGAGCCGGCCGAGACCTTGCCGATGGCGGCATGGGTCAGGTCGAATTTTCCGCCGCCATCGAGGCCGAAGCTGAGCACGGCGTCACCGACCGGGGTGAAACTGCCGGCCGAGAGCAGCGTGAACTTGGTGTTGGCGCCGGCACCGGTGACGACCGCGTCGGTCACGCTGAAATCGGTCGTGCCATAGGTGGTGCCGATCAACACGTCCAGCGAGCCAGCACCGAGGAAAGACGCGTTCAGGCTGGCCGAATAGGTCTTGCTGTCATAGGGCTGCACCGCCACGCCCGCGGTGGCTCCGGCGACGGTCAACGACTGGCCATAGACCTGCATGCCGGTCATGGCCGCGCTGCCGGCGTTGCGGAACACCACATCGACCGCGCCGATCGAACCGGGTGCGAAGGCCACCGAGCTGTAGCTGTTCGTGGAGAACTTCAGCGTCGCTCCGGCTGGCACCGAGAAACCGACATTGGTCTCGGTGGCGCGCACGGTACCGTCGGCCAGGACCAGGCTGAGATTGGTCGCGCCGAGCATCTGCACCCCCGCCGGCGTGCCGCTGGGGAAGTACATCTCCAGGTCCAGCGCGCCAGATCCGGAATTGTAGTAAGCCATGCGCCAGCCGCCGCTACCGCTGAACACCTCGGTTGGCGAAACCTTGATCGCCAGTTCGCCGCCCACCGGCAGGCCGATATTCTGCAACTGGTTTACGAGGTTGCTGAACACGACCGAGCCGCCCTTGGGCAGGCCGTTGGAGAACGTAAAGACGGTGCTGCCGACGATGCTGCTCTTGCCCGCCTTGGTCAAGGTGACCGAGGTCTGCCCGCTGGCGCTTACCGTCACCCGATTGACCGGCAGCGTCCAGTTCCCGGTCGAACTCAGCAGCGTCAGCGCGCTGCCTGCGGAGAGCTGCAACGCGCTCTGGCCGGCCGTGACCGTGACCTGGGTGCCGTTGCCGACGGTGGTGACGCTGACGCTGTCGGCCGTGGTCGTGATGATGTTGTCGCCGGGCGTGCCATTGGGAAGCACCACCGGCGTGCCGCCCGCCAGGTGCACCGAGCTGCCTGGCGCGTTGAGCGTCAGCGGCACCGAGGCGACCGTGGTAGCGCCGTGCGTGTCGAACGCGCCGCTGGTCGGCAGCGCCACCGCGACACCGGCTACGCCCTCGACCACCTTGACTTCGCCGGCCCCCCTGAGCGTGAGCGTACTGCCGGCCGTGAGCTCGACCGGGGTGTTGGCGGCCAGGTTCCGGGTACTGCCATCGGCCAGGGTAATCGTCGCCGCGACCGTGCTGCTGATCTTGCTGCCCGGCGTGCCGCCGGGGAAGCCGATGGTATTGCCCGACGGCAGCGTGATGCTGCTGCCGATCGCGTCCAGCGTCACGACCTTCGCCGCGGCCGCGGCGCTGGCCACGCCCAGATCGATCAGCGAACCGGCCTGGATATCGACCACCGCGTCGTGGTGGGTCACGTCCACGCCATCGACGATGCGGTTGGCGCCGGCCGACAGGAACACGCTGCCGCCCTGGCCGGAACCGTCGAAGTCCTCGCCGGCAACGGTGAGTTTGCTGCCGGACGCAAGAATCACGTCGTCGGCCGCGGACAGCTCGATACTGCCGCCGGTTTTTCCGGAAGCATCGATGGTGCCGGTGACGGTGATCCCCCCCTCGTCCACGATCAGGCTGAAATCGCGGGTCCGGGTCACCCCGTCGAGCACCGCGTCGCCGCTGCGCAGCCGGATCTCGCGGGAACGGGCGAAACCGCCTGCATTGAGCACCGACTGCATCGCGCCGAAGCCCGGCAGGCTGCCGGCATCGAGTGAAAACTTGGCGCCGACGGCCTCGCCCTCGATCGTGAAATTGCCCACCGGCACGGTCACGGTCAGCTCACCGCCGCCATCGGGATCGGAAAGATCCAGCACACTGCCGGCGTCGACGCGGACGTTGCCGGCCTGCGAAACGAGTTTGATATCGCCGGCCGGCAATGTGCGCTGCTGGTCGAAGAAGGTCTCGGTGCGGCCGCTGACATCGATCCGGGCGTTGCCGCTGACGGCAAGATTCTGCTGCGCCTTCAGCGTCAGCGAGCCGGCCGGCAGGCGCACATCGGTGCCGAAGTCTACGGTATTGCCAGCGAAGGTCAGCAGGCCCGCCGAGCCCACGCGCTCGTCGCGGTCATCCAGCGCGGCCTGTCCACCGCGCCCGACGCGCATTGCGCCGGTCGCGGTCACGGTAGCGTCGGTGCCCGCCGCGGCGCTGATGAAGGGTGTCGTCAGCAGCAGGTCGGACGCGGCCGCCGTGCTACCGGCGGTCAAGGTGCCGATGCCGTCGAAGTGGGTTTCCCGCGCGGCAAGCCGCGCCTCGCCAAAGCCGAGGATGCGGCTGTCGCCGTCGCCCAGCATCAGCCGCCCGGCGACCAGATCGAGGACGCCGGCGTTCGTCGCCGGCTCGGCGCCCGCGGCCTGCGCCCCGCTGGTATTGCGCAACACGAGTTGGTCGGCCTCGATGCGCGCCGTGCCCGTGCCCTGCTGGCGCAGCGAGGCCGCGTCGAGTACCAGCGCGGCGGTCTGCGACCGGAGGTCGGTGCCATCGTGCAGGTCGATGCTGCCATAGCTGCGCAGCACCAGGCGCTCGGCCTGCGACAGGCGCGACAGCGTCTCGGCGTTGGCGATGAAGCCGCCGGCGTCGGCCGGGGCATCGCCGAAGTGGATCGCCGTGGCGGCCAGTTCCAGCGAACGCGCGGTGATCCGCGCGTCGGCCGGGATATCGGCGCCGGCCACGGCGTCGAACAGGATCGCGCCGCCCGCCACCAACGACACACCGCTGCCGATGCCAATGTGGCCGGCCAGCGTGCCCGCTGCGTTGCCGAGGTCGTGGCGCTTGACGGCAAGATCGTTGGCGGCGTTGCTGAGCACCAGCAGCGCACCCTGACCCGTGCCGGCACGCGTGTCGGCGGCCGAAATCGTGCCTATCGCCAGTGGCTGCGCGTCGCCGCTGTATCCGCCCTCGGCGCGGATCACGGCGCCGTCGGCGAGCCTGATGCTGCTGGCGCCGCCTGCGGCCTGGCCGTTGCCGGTCAGCAGCAGGATTTCCGGTGCGACCAACGCGGATGCCTCGTCGTTGGCGATCAGGATCGACTCGGAAACCCCCGTCAGCTTCACGCTGTCGGTGACGTTGTCGGCATCGGTGTCTACCGGCTCTCGAGTGCCGCCGAGCAGCAGGGATTGCGCGCCGATCGCATTGAGCGCACTGGCCCCGATACTGAGCGCGTAGCCCTCGACCGGCGCGGCGCCGTCGGCGATCACCGCGATCGACTGCGCGGCGATGTCAGCCTGCCCTCCGCGGCCGCCTTCGGCGATGCCGAAGGCGAACCGGCCCTCGAGCGTCAGCGCGTGCGTGGCGATCAGCGACAGTTGGCCGGCGTCGGCGGGCAGTGCCGGACGTATTGCCGCCCCGGTGCCGGCGAAGGCGGCGCTGAACGTGGTTTCCCGGTACTCGCTGTAGCGGCGCGCAACGTCGCCCGAGAGCACGAGAAAGGTCGAGCGGCGCGCGTCCTGGCTGCCATCGAAATTCGAGCCAAGGCGGCCGCTCACGTAATAACCGCCGTCCAGGCGCGCGCCGGCGCCACTGACGCGATCGCTCTGAGCGGCCACCCGTTCGACGCGGAACGCGCCCGGCTGCAGGGCATACTCGGCGGGCAGCAGGGTGTACCAGCCTGCCGGCAAGCCCGGCACGGCGTCAAGATACACGCGATTGCCGACGGCCGGCGCGGGGCTTTCGGCGCTGGCCACGGCGCCGAAAGCAGGCTGCGCGCCGGGTATGACGGCGTAAACGCCGCCGCCACTCAATACGTTGCGCGAACCGCCTGTGCCAGCGGTGAATTCGGCACCGGCCACATCGCCGCCACCGGACAGATCCAGAGTCGAACCCGCTTGAATGTCCACGCTGTCGCCATTGATGACGATAGCCTTCGACGACGGCGTCGAAACGATGCGCAGCGCGTCCTGGTTGCCGACCGCGTCGTATTCGGCGCCGTAGCCCTGGTACCAGGTACCGTTGATCAACGTACCGTACGGCAGCGTGCGGCCCTGCAGCGAAACATCGGTGAGGCTGCCGGAGGCCAGCGTGACGCTGCCGGTGCTGCCGGCGTCCAGCGTGATCTTGCCCAGCGGCGCGAGCAGCGTGCCCCCCTGGACGATGGTCGGTGCCTGCAAGGTGATCTGTCCGCCGATCGACAGCGGCAGCGTCGCCGCGTCGCCGCTGCCGGGCAGGACGGTCAGCGTGCCGCCGGTCGTGCCGGGGCTGCCTGCCTCGTCGCTGCTCGGCACCGCCGTGGCCCGGGCGGTGAATGCGCTGCTGGACACCGGATAGAGCTGCGTGCCGCCAAGGACCAGGTTTCCGGCCACCGACAGCGAGCCGCTGCGCACGGTTGCCGCCGTGGTCCCGAGCGACGGGGCGCCGCTGAACACCAGATCGCCGGCGCTGATGAAGCGGCCGCCGTCGAAACCCTGCAGCACGGTGCGGCCACCGAGTTCGAGTACCTGTCCCGCCTGCACCGCCAGGCTGGCCGCGCCGGCGGTCGGCGTGGTGAACGTGGTGTAGCCCTGCGAGGCATAGGTCGTCAGGCGATTGTCGACGATGCTGTCGTCGCTATCGCCAAGCCGCACATACGGTGCGCTCAGCGAGACACGGCTCGACGCCGCCGGATCGAGCGCGGCGAACACCCCGGCGGCAAGGATCAGCGCGCGGCCGGCGCCAAGGTCGACGTCGCCGTCGAAGACGATATGGCTGTGCGATTCGATATCGACGGTGCCGAATCCCGCGGCGGCAAGGCGATCGGCCGACAGTTCGACGGTGCCCGTTGCCCACGGCCGGCCAGCCGCGGTGTCGTAGGCCGAAGTGCGTGTCGGCAGCACATCGCCGAACCCCACGCCGTCGGGCAGCGTGGCTGCCGCCCGCTGGCGGATGATGACGCTGCGGCGGCCGACATCCTGCTGGAAGCCGACGTCATTGCCATAGCCGTAGTAGTACGCGCGCAGTTGCTCGCCGAAGTTCAGCGCGAACGTACCGCCGCTGGCGCGCGGGTCGAGCGCGGCGGCGCGATAGTCGCCGTCGAGCCAGGCACCGTCGTTGACGAGGATGTTGATCCTGCCGCCGGCGCTCCATACCGTCGTCGACTCGCGCACGGGCTTGCCGTCGACCGGCTTGCCGGACAGCGCGGTCCGGACGCTGCCCTCGACTGGAAGATCGACCTGCGCCAGGCCGCCCGAGACATCGATCACAGACCCGGCCTCGCTGACCAGATAACCGGCGGTGGCAACGTTCAGCGTCACCGTGCCGCCGTCTAGCACAGTGCCGGTGGCCAGGCCGTGGCGATTGAAGCTGGGCGCCAGCACGCCGGGCGCGAGCAGCCGCGCGTTCGAACCTATCCATAGCGTGTCGGCCGCAGCTGCCCCCGTATACGGGCCGGCGACGTAATTGCGCTGCGAGTAGACGGCGGCGCCCTTGTTCAACGTGATCTCGCCCCCCGGCGCATGCAAGGTACCGTCTACGTACAGCGATTGCACCGAGTTCAGCGCTATCCTGCCGCCGATGCCGACGTCGAGCAGCGCGCCGGTGCCGACGTCCAGACGCCCCAGGGTTGCGGACAACTGCGGAACCCCGTACTGGTCCAGTTCATAGACGTAGTAACCCGCGGCGAGGTCGAGGCTGGCTGTCCCGCTCAGCGCGGGATCGATCGTGGCCGGCATGCTTATCGCCGAGGCTCCGGAGCCGCTGGCGATGCCGCTGACCACGTTCGGCAGCACCCGGTGCTGCGGCGCAAGCACGACCTGCGTCCCCTCGCTCACCGACAGCGAGGCGCCAGCGGTGTAGCTATAGCTGGCGAAGCCTCCTTTCGCAAAGAATTCCGGGCTGACCAACCGCGGCGCGACGACAGCCACGTCGACCGATAGGACAATGCCGGCGCCCAGGGTGCTGCCGGCAGGAACCGTATAGTCATAGTCGAGCGTCGAGCCGACCGGCGCCAGTTGCCGGATCGCGCCGTTGGCGTTGGCCAGGCTGGTGGCGAAGGCGCTGGCCGGCAAGACCGTGCCCGCCATCAAGGTGCCGCTGATCCGGGATATGCCGGTCCCGGCGGGAACGGTATTGCCCGCGTAGTACCACTGGCCGGTCGTCGAAATGTAGACCTGGAGCCCCGTGGGTACCACCCAGTTGCCCTTCAGGACGACCTGTGTCGGCGGATAGCCGTTGTCCTGGAACCAGAAGCTGGCGTTGGCGGCGACCTCGATGCCGGGGGCCAGTACCGCCGAGGAGTATTCCGCCGGGACCGGGAGCGGTGTGCCGGCCAGGACCCGCAGATCCTCGGCCAGGCGCAGGTCCATCGGCGCGGCGACGCCGGCTTCGAGCACGCCATCGCTTACCGCGCGCAGTGCGTCGTCAAGCCGGGCGGCGATCACCGTATCGTGCTGATCGGTGATCAGCAGGGAACCTCCCCGGCCGGCCCTGGTGGCCGTCGCATAGGCATAGCCGCGCAGTTCGGCGCCATCGGCGATGCTCACGTCGCGGCCGACGATGGCGATGCTGCCGGCGTCGCCAAGCGCCTTGACCCGGCCGTCCGTGCCGATGCGCGCGCCGCCGGAGACATCGAGCACGGCGCCACTGTCGATCACGACGCGCGCCTCGCCGGCATAGACATCATTGGCGACGAAGTGCGCGCCGGCGCTGCGATCCTCGGCGGTAAGAACGATCCGCCCCCCATCGACCGGCCCCGGCCGGCCGCCATCGAACCCGTTGCTCCAGCGGCCCGCCACGTCGAGCACGGCGCCGCCGCCCAGGTGCAGCAGATGTTCGGCGCCATCCGATTGGCCCGTGGTGTGCATCGTCTCGAGCAAAATATTGCCGCCGGCGGCGTGGATCCGGCCCTCGATCTCGATGTTGCGCGCATGGAACCCGGCGCTGCCCAGGTCGCCCAGGTCGAGGTTGGCATCGGCCGCAAGCCGGATGTGGCGATTGGCGTAGATGCCGATGCGGCCGATGCCGCTTTCGTTCAGCGCATCGGTGGACAGCACGGTTTCGTAACGGTCCGGCAGCAGCTCGCCGACGTAATCCTCGTCGGCGACGATCGATTTCCCGGCTTGCAGCGTGATGCGGTCGAAACCGTACAGACGCGGAGAGACCTGTGTCGGTCCGGGCGCGTCGGCATCGCCGACGATCAGCGTACCGCCCACCGGCGAAGCCGAAAGCACGCGTGTACTGGCTTCGCGCACGGCGAGAAAATCGCCTTCGGCGGCGAGTTTGGGCGCGATCAGCGTGATGGTGCCGGCGGCGGCGCCGTCGGTGTAGCCGCTTTCATGGACGAACTGGGGACCGACGACAGGGCTGGCCCAGGTCTCGGTCACGCCCCAGCGCCTGTGGGTGACGCCGAACTGGCCGGCAACGCCGGTATAGGCCAGGCCGTTGGTGGCCCGGCCGGCGATGACGCGGTTGCCGACGGCATCCAGCACATAAGACACCGGCACGTTGCCGGCGGCATAATCGATGGTGCCGCCACTGACGTTGAGCAAGGATCCTTCGCGCAGGACGATATTGCCGGTACTGACGAGCCTGATGTCGCCGCCGGTGGTGGTCAACTCGCCGATGCCTCGCTCGATCATGCCTATGTAGCCGACGGCATTGAACAGTTGCGAACCCTGCCACGTGCCGGGCTGGCCGTCGACCCATTCGACGCCGGCCAGGAGCGGATCCTCGAAGCGGCCGGTGTCGCGGATGTCGACCCAGACTTTCTTGCCGTACAGCGCGTCGTAGTAGGCCGGACTGTCGGCGAGTTCGGCACCGCGCAGCTCGACCCGGACGAAATTGTCGAGCACGGATTTCTGCACGCCGCGCGTGCCGGAAACATCGAGGATGGCGCCGTTTTCGATGCGGATCAGGCTGTTGTCGGCGAATCCCACCGTGTCGATCTCGGTCGGGCCGGTACTGCCTCGGGCATCCATGCGGATTTCGCCGGACGGCACCAGCAGCAGCGCACCTCCGCCGACCGCGACCTTGCCGCTGGCGACGTCGATGAAGGACCGCCGGTCGAGCGCATCCGAAGCGGCGACACGGGTATCGCCGAGGTCCGGCAGTACCGACAGGACTGCCCCTTCACTGATGTTGACGGTGCCGGTGGCCGTTGCTTCCCAGCCGGCGAAGGAGCTGTCGAACTCGCTGACCTGGGTAGCGCGCGCGGCATCGAGTGCGTGCAGGATGATCGATCCGTTGCCGATCAGGTTGGTGGAGGTGCTGAGCACGGCGGCGGTGGCCCGGCCGCCCTGTGCAAGGGCGCCGATGCCGACGTCCCGGCCGGCCAGCGTGATGTTGCCGTGCTCGGCCACCAGGTAGCCGTTGTTGACCGCGCGGCCCCCCTCGCCCAGCATGACGTAGAGGCCGCGCATGCCGTTGTCGCTGCTGGCGCGCAGGTAGATCTGCTGGCCGGCGGCGAGCAGCACCTGGCCATTGTCGGCGCGCAGCGTGCCATCGTTGCGCACTTCGCCGCCGAACAGCGCGACGCGGCCGGACGAGGCCGCCGTCAGCTCGGCGCCCGCTTCGACGGTGACTGCGCCGGCCAACTGGGTGGCGTCCTCGATCTCGAACGTCGGGCCGCTGGCGTCCCAGGCCGTGGTCAGGAAATTGGCCGAGAATTTCTCGTCAGTGATGTGGACCGCACTGGCAACCAGATTGCCCACGTTCACCTGGCTGCTGCCGGTGAACAGAATGCCGTTGCGGTTCAGTATGTATACGCTGCCCGGCGCCACGATCTGCCCGGCGATCTGGCTCGGCCGCGCCTGCGGGTCATTGACCCGGTTCAGCACCGACCAATTGGCCTGCTGGCCAAACTTCACCGTGGTGTTGGCGCCCACGTTGAACGTTTCCCAGTTCAGGATCGCCTTGTCGGCCGTCTGCTCGATGGCCACCGTGGTGCGCCCGCCTTCCGAGGTCTGCACCGGATCCCGGGCATGGAGCCAGCCGGCGGTGAGCGAGTTCGTGTCCACCTTCAGCCCGCCCTCGGCCAATCCGTCCGGCACCGGAGACCCTGCCGCCAGCGCCGCCGCGCGCGCCGCCTTCTGGGCGGCCTGCTGCGCCGCGATGGCCTGGGCCGCCCGGCTCAGATTGGCCACGGACCGCTGAGTCTGTTGCCGCGCCGCCTGCTGGGCTCGCTCAGACAGATTCAATGAACTGGCAGGCTGTCCATTGGGCAGCCGCCCGGTACTCGCGGCCAGGTTCTGCGTCGCCCCCTTCTGCGCAAACCACGCGGGACTGAACGCCTGCTGCGCCGGCGCCGGCTCGCTGGCCGCGGCCAGCGCGATCGCCATCGCCATCGTCTGTGCCAGCGGCGCCAGCTTGAAGGATTGCCGTTTCGAGACCGTGCCCGCGATCGCCGCTGCGCTTCGACTACGTGAATTCATTCCGTTCTCCAGCGCCGGCCGGAACGTCCCGGCCCCACGCGCCGGGACGGCATTCCGCCGTCGTATGCCATAGAGACCGTTCTGGCGGTGGACGACCGAACACCGAAAGTAAAAAAACCCCACGCTTGGACAAGATGAGCGCGCATGGCCCGGACGGATCGCCGGCCCGCGCGCCGCGGCCTCAACTCAGCAACACGATGCCCGCTGGCAGGACGGTAGCCTTGGCACCATACGTGGCCTCGATGATCGCCACCACCTCCGGCAACTGCTCCACCCGCAGGCGGGCCTGCACCTTGCGCCGCCCCAGCGCCGCGCTGGTCACGATCAGGCGGCCTGGACGATAGCGGTTGATTTCGTCGATCGCGGCCGCCAGCGATACGCCGTCGAATACCAGGATCCGGTCGCGCCAGCTTTCGACCGCTGCAAGGTCGGTCCCCTCGTTCAGGACGAACCGCTTGCCACCGTAGATCACCTGCTGTCCCGGCTCCAAGGAGCGGGCCCGGCCCGCGGCGTCCACCTCGCCCCGGCCCTGGAGACAGGTGATGCAGACATCGCCCCCCGTCGCGCGCACGTTGAATCTCGCGGCCGAAGCCAGCCGCAAGGTCCCGCCACCGGCGCGTACCGTCACGGGCAGCGCCTGCCCGCGCTCCAGCGCGATCATGGCCTCGCCGGACAGCAGTTCGATATCGACGGCATCCGCGGCACCAGCGCCCGCCGGATGCATGTTCACGGCGGTCTGGGTGTTCAGGCGGACCATGCCGCCATCGAGCGGAATGTCGCGCTGCTCGCCCGTGCCGGTCCGGTAGTCCGCGGTCAGGTCGGAAAAGGCGGGCCAGAGCCGGGCCGGCGGACGCACGACCAGGTAGGCCGCCGCGCCGGCGGCCACCGCCGATCCGAAAAATGCCCGCCGGCCCGGCGAGAACGTCCGCCCACGCAAGCCAGGTCCGATCGAGGGCGCCGCGGGCAGGAGGCGGGCTTCCTTGGCCAGGTCCCATACGCGCGTGGTCTCGGCCATGACCTGCGCATGCAGGGGACTGCGCGCGCACCATTGCTTGTAGGCCTGGGCGTCGTCGGTGGTCGCGCGTCCGGAGGTCAGGCGCACGAGCCAGTCCCGCGCCTGGGCTTCGAGGGCGGGACGGTCTTCTTTCTCGGTATTCACGTAGGCCATGATATCGATTAAGACCGTTTTCCGGCACCCGGACCGAACCGCTGGACGGCTTCCCGGCCCAACCGCTCGGCACAATGCAACAGCGCCGCCTTCACTTCCCGCTCGACGATACGCACGGATACGCCATAGCGGCGGGCGATTTCCTGATGAGGCGTTTCATGCACCCGCGAAGCCAGGAAGATTTCCCTGCGCCGCACCGGCAGTTCCGCCAAGGCCCGCTCGACAGCCGTGATGTCGGCCCGCGCCTCGGCGATGCGGCTCGGCTCGGCGGTCTCGTCCGCGAAATGCAGGAGCTCCTCGATTTCGACGAAGTCCAGCAGGCGCGCGCTGGCCTGCCGCTTGTCCTCGGCCACATTTGCCGCGATGCGCAGGAGGTAGGCCATCGGGCTCTTGATCGGCCCGGGGTCGCTCATCCGTTCGACGCGTAGCCAGGTCTCGTGCAGGACGTCGTCGGCGACATCCTCCGAGCCCAGGCGCCGCCTCAGGCGGCTCCGGATTTCACCGTAGCCGGCAACAAGCAGCCGGCGCAGGATGGCGGGAGTGGAACTGTCCAGGGTCACGTCAATGCGGCGCGGATGCTGTGTCGGTGCCGCAGAGGGGCGTACTGGCGCTGGCCTGGGGCAGCAGCAGAATGGTATAGGGCTCGTCGCCCGCGGCCTCGCCCGCCGCCGCGACCGGCACGCCCTGCAATGCCGACTGGATCGCCCTGTCCCGCGCCCCGGACCCTGTCGAGGTCACCACTCTCACCTTGTTCACACGCCCCCCAGTATCCACGCCCACTTGTAGCAAAGCCCGATAACTTCCCGGCCGGGTCGCCGCGAACCCGCACAGCGACGACTCCAGCGCCGCCTGCACCCGGCGCGCCTGGGATGCCGCCAGCATGCCGGGCGGCTCCGGCGACGCCGGCGACGCCGGCGACGCCGGCTCGTCCGGCAATCGGGCGTCCCCCCCGGTATCCCGCAAGGTCAGCATTCCGGCCGGCGTATACAGGGCGACCAGACGCGTGCCGTCCAACAGCCGATTCAACGCAGCCCCGGCCGCCAGTTCGCCGGAGACCCGGGCCGAATGCTTGCCTGCCGCGAGCTCTCCATCGAAGAACAACGACTCGCCGGTCACCTGCGCATAGGCCCCCAATGCGGCCGCCAGCGGTTGCGCCGGAATATCGAATACGTATCGCTGGAATGCCGGATCGACGCCCGCCGCGGCACAGGCACACGTCGCCGCGGCCATCCACGCCGCCGCGCCCGCCACGGCGCGCCGGAATTTCGCCGCGGCACGGGCCGCGGCCATGCGGCATTCCCCCCCGTCCTCGACCTGGCTGTGCATGCTGTCGCCATTCCCGTTCGCGCCCCGCATGGTAGGCAGCTTTCGCGACAGTTTGGTGTCAGGCCTGCGCACACAGCCCCATGCTCTTGCGGCGTCCGATCCGCGACACCCGCTCTACCGGGGCGCCCCCCCGGGCAGTTCCAGTGCGACGAATATCCTCGCTCCCCTTCGCTGCACCAGCAACGCCGCCGATCCATCCGCCTCCGTCACCGCTTCGGCCAATGCCGCGAGCGACCCCACCGGCTGCCCGTTGACAGCCAGGATGACGTCCCCCACTTCCATGCCCGCGCGTGAAGCCGCGGCGTTGACCCGCTGCACCAGCAACCCGGCCTCGGCCCGCAGTACCTGCAACTCTTGCGGCAACAGGGGGCGCACGACCATGCCCAGCGGCATCGCCGGATCCGGCGCCGCCAGGGCCGGCCGCGACGGCGTCTCGAAACGATCGATGGACACTTCGACGGTCATTCTCTGCCGGTCGCGCCAGACCGCCATCGGCGCGACTTCGCCGGGCCGCAGCTCCGCCACGAAGATCAGCGCGTCGGCCGACTGCCGGACCTCGCGTCCCGCCACGTCCAGGATCACGTCTCCGGGCCGCAGTCCGGCCCGGTCCGCCGCCCCGCCCGGCTCGACATAGCTGATCAGGGCGCCCGCGGGCCGATCCAGCCGGAAAGAATGCGCCAGCGCCTGGCTTACCTCCTGCACGGCGACGCCGATGCGGCCCCGGGTCACGCTGCTGCCGGCCTGCAACTGCTCCTTGATGCGCATCGCCACGTCTATCGGGATGGCGAAGGACAGCCCCTGATAGCCACCGCTGTTGCTGTAGATGCGCGAGTTGATGCCGATGACCTGGCCCCGCAGGTTGAACAGGGGGCCGCCGGAGTTGCCCGGGTTGATCGGCACGTCGGTCTGCAGGAACGACAGGTAATCGGCGCCGGGCAGGACCCGGCCCTTGGCGCTGATGATGCCCGCCGTCGCCGATTGGCTGAAGCCGTAAGGCGCCCCGATGGCGACCACCCAGTCGCCGACCTCGGAACGCTCCGGATCGCCTGTCGCCACCACGGGAAGTCCCGCGGCCTCGATCTTGAGCAGCGCCACGTCGGCCACCGGATCGAGGCCGACGAGCCGCGCCTTGAACTCCCGCCTGTCGGCCAGCCGCACGCTGATATCCCGGCCCTGCGCCACCACGTGCGCGTTGGTCAGGATATAGCCGTCCCCGCTCACGACGAAACCCGATCCCAGGCTGCGTTCGTCGACCTGGTCCCGTCCTGGCGCTGCCCGCCGGCCGTCGACCATGGCGGGCCGCGGCGCGGTGCCGCGCACGACACCGATGTTGACCACCGCCGGGCCATAGGTCTTGACCAGTGCCGAGAAATCCGCGGCCGGCAGCCAGGTCGCGGGCGGCATGCCGGCACACGCCGACAGCGCCAGCACGGCGGCCAGCAGCGGCCCGGCCAGGCGAAGGCCGTCCGGCAGCCTAGCTCTTGGCCACAAAGCTGAGTTCCAGTTGCAGCACCATGGGCTGGCGCATATCAGGCGGAGGCGGCTCGGACAACGGCTGCGCGATCAGCAAGGCGCGCAGATCCTCATCCGCCTGGGGTTGACCGAGCGACGCGAATTCGAGCCGTTCGACCTTGCCGGCGCCGTCCACCCAGACACGCACGATGAGCGGCGGTGGCGGCGCAACCGGCCCTTCCTGCAGCATGCGCTCCTGCATCCAGGCATGCAGTCGTTGGACGGTTTCGCTTTCGGGATCGCTCAGCCAGGCTTGGAACTGGTTGCCGGTCATCTGCGCGTAGCTGATCCAGTGCTGCGGCACGGGTTGCGCGGGAGCCTGGGCAACAGCGGGATTGCCGGCCGCCGTGGTCAACCCCACGCCCAGGACGCCGGCGGCGCGGACGATGCGCTGCCATGCGCGGGCGAACGGGCCGTCGCGCCGGGATTGGGTGGTTCGGGTCGAGGATGAAGTCTGTGCCATGGATGAACATCGCCGAAAGATGAAGAAGCGGCATCAGCCGCACAGGATCCCGACGGCCAGCGTGGCGGCACGGGCGGCCGGCGCCTGGTTCGGGGCAAGCTGCGGAAGGTCGCTCTGGGAGAAGGGAATACCGTTGTCGCGCAGGAACTGCTTGATCTGTTCGGCGGAAACCGCGCGCACTTGCGAAGGCCCCTGCATCGCGACGGCGCCGGATGCGCGGCTGAGCATGCCGACGGTCGCCCCGGGCCCCCGCGCCACGCGCTCCACCACCACGCCGGCCACCAGCCCGTCGCCGCGCAGCACCGCGCTGCCGCTGGTCCCGGGCTTGACCCCCGAGATCAGATTGAGCCCCTCGCCGCCCGGCACGGTCAGGGCATTGCTCAACACGCTGGCGCGTTGCGGCATGCGTTGCAGCACGCTGTAGGCCTCGGCGAACACCCCCACGCTACCCGTGGCGCCCTGGGGCTGTTCAGGAAAGGTTGCGCTCAGGTAAGGCGTCAGGTCCGTGCCCAGCACGGCCAGGTCGCGCTCGTTGCTGACGGCGCGCAAGCTCGCCTGCGCCACCCTGCCGTCCTTGACGACCAGGATGTCCTGGCAATGGTCGATCGCATGCCGTGCCGTCAGCACGTCGCCCGCCTGATTCAGGAAGACACCGGTGGCGTGGGTCTCCACCGTGGCCGACAACCGTGGGGGAACAGCGGCCTGCCCCCACGCGAATGACGAAACCAGCGCGGCGCATGCCGCCATGGATGCCGCGTGATGGCGAGCCGCCATGTCCACGCGCCCCCGTCGTTGAAAAGTCAGCCGCACAAGGTGCCTCTGTGTGATTGCCGGAATATGTCGGTCGTTCCGTTCCTTGCATCAAGACGGAAATCGGCCGGCAAAACCACCGGTTGTCACAAAAAATTCACGCGGCGAGGGGGAAAGCGAGAGGTCAGCGTTCCGCGTTCAGCAGGCGGCGCATGTAGCAGGCATCGGAGCCATAGCCGTCGAGCAGGCCGGCATCCGTCGCCACCGGCTCGAACCCCAGCGCGGCCCAGTAAGGCCTGGCCGGCCCCAGCGATACCAGCGTCGCGCAGGCCAGGCCCGACGTCCGCGCACAGCGCAGGCCGGCGCTGACCAGGGCGCGGCCCACGCCCCGGCCGGCGGCGGCGGGCGACACGGCGCAATCGTGCAGGAACCAGCTGTGCGCGCCCGCGGGCAAGGCCCGCAGCGGGACATTGAGCTGCGGCGGCCCGCCCAGCGTCCACGGGTAGGACACCAGGTAACCCAGCAGCCCGCCGTCGCCACGCGCGACCCAGCAGGTGCGCGGCGACAGTTCAATGCGATTCAGGAAGAAGCCCGCATCCTCGAGCAGATCAAGGCCGGCATAGGCCTGGGCCTGTACCACCAGCACGGCCTCGACGTCGGCCGGCTGCATCGCCTCCACGGCGAAGCTGGCCGGCAAACGGGGAGAGACTGGCATCAGACCCCCTGCGCGTGCACCTTCTCCACCGGCGACTGCAGCTTGTTCAGCGCCGACAGATAAGCCTTGGCCGACGCCACGACGATGTCGGGATCGGCCCCCACGCCATTGACGATGCGGCCGGAGCGGGACAAACGCATGGTGACCTCGCCCTGGGATTCGGTGCCGGTGGTGATGGCGTTGACCGAGAACAGCAACAGCTCGGCGTCGCTGCGGACATGGCTTTCGATGGCATTCACCGTGGCATCGACGGGACCATTGCCCTGCGCCTCGGCCACCACTTCCTTGCCATTCTCCGAGAACACCACGCGGGCGTGGGGCCGCTCGCCCGTCTCGGACCGCTGCGCGAGCGCGACGAACCGATATGCCCCCTCCCCCGCCTCGCCCTGCTCGCCCGACACCAGCGCGTGGATGTCTTCATCGAAGATCTCGGACTTGCGATCCGCCAGATCCTTGAAACGCGCGAACGCCTCGTTGACGGCCTGCTCGGAATCGAGCTCGATGCCCAGCTCATGCAGGCGCTGCTTGAACGCGTTGCGCCCGGACAGCTTGCCCAGCACGATCTTGTTGGCCGCCCAGCCGACGTCTTCGGCGCGCATGATCTCGTAGGTCTGGCGCGCCTTGAGCACGCCGTCCTGGTGGATGCCCGACGCGTGCGCGAAGGCATTGGCGCCGACGATGGCCTTGTTCGGCTGCACCACGAAGCCCGTGATGCCCGACACCAGCCGCGAGGCCGGCATGATCTGCGCCGTGTCGATATCCACGTCCAGGCCGAAGTAGTCCTTGCGGGTCTTCACCGCCATCACCACTTCTTCCAGCGAACAGTTGCCGGCGCGCTCGCCCAGCGCATTGATGGTGCACTCGACCTGCCGGGCGCCGCCTATCTTGATGCCGGCCAGCGAGTTGGCCACGGCCAGGCCCAGGTCGTCGTGGCAGTGGACCGACCAGACCGCCTTGTCGGAATTGGGAATGCGCTCGCGCAGGTTGCGGATGAATTCGCCGTATTGCTCGGGCACCGCGTAGCCGACGGTGTCGGCGACGTTGATGGTGGTGGCGCCCTCGGCGATCACCGCCTCCAGCACCCGGCACAGGAAGTCCGGATCCGAACGGCTGCCGTCCTCGGGCGAGAACTCGATGTTGTCCGTGTACTGGCGCGCGAAGCGCACCGCCAGCCGGGCCTGTTCGAAGACCTGGTCGGGCGTCATCCGCAGCTTCTTCTCCATGTGGAGCACGCTGGTCGCGATGAAGGTGTGGATGCGCGCGCTGTTCGCGCCCCGCAGCGCCTCGCCCGCCCGCGCGATGTCGCGGTCGTTGGCGCGTGCCAGCGAACAGACCGTGGAGTCCTTGATGGCCAGCGCGATGGCCCGTACCGACTCGAAATCGCCATTGCTGGCCGCGGCGAACCCCGCCTCGATGATGTCCACGCGCAGCTTCTCGAGCTGCTTGGCGATGCGGACCTTCTCCTCGTGCGTCATCGACGCGCCGGGGCTCTGCTCGCCGTCGCGCAGCGTGGTATCGAAAACGATCAGTTTGTCGCTCATGGAAATCTCCTTCTAAGAGCCGATTCTACCCCCCTCCCCGGGGTGGTCCCCCGCGCGCTTGCGCGCTGCGCCCTGGATCGGCAACGCCACAGAAAAAACGGCTTCGCCATCCGGAAGCGAAGCCGTTCGTGTTTCTCGCGCGAGGGTGCTGGTCAGATCGCGGGAGGCGGCCTTCTGCCCTTCCTCCAGTTCAAGCCCCACAGCACATAGCCCGACAGGCC
Source organism: Pigmentiphaga sp. MLSB6-MA01 (assembly GCF_058793475.1). Classification (NCBI taxonomy): domain Bacteria; kingdom Pseudomonadati; phylum Pseudomonadota; class Betaproteobacteria; order Burkholderiales; family Alcaligenaceae; genus Pigmentiphaga; species Pigmentiphaga sp. MLSB6-MA01. The sequence goes on from NZ_JBXAFV010000007.1 coordinate 192,049, forward strand.
GTAGATCACGAACAGCGCGAACAGCACGATGGGGGGATCGCTGGAGATGAAGACGAACGCCAGCACGACCAGCAGGATGGTCCAGAACGGCACGCTGCGCCCCAGCGCGAAGGACTTGCCGCTGAAGAACGGCGCGCTCGACACCATGCTCACGCCCGCATAGACGGTCAGGCCGAAGGCCACCCACGGCATCCAGAGTTCGCGGATGGGCAGCTTGTTGTCGACGGCCAGCCAGACGAAACCGGCCACCAGCGCGGCGGCCGCGGGGCTTGGAAGGCCCTGGAAGAAACGCTTGTCCACCACGCCCACGTTGGTATTGAAGCGCGCCAGCCGCAGTGCCGCGCCGGCCACGTAGATGAAGGCGGCCAGCCAGCCCCAGCGGCCCAGGCCGGTCAGGATCCACTCATACATGACCAGCGCCGGCGCGACGCCGAACGAGGTCATGTCGGACAACGAGTCGTACTGTTCGCCGAATGCCGATTGCGTATTGGTCAGGCGCGCGACGCGCCCGTCCATGCCGTCGAGCACCATGGCGACGAAGATGGCGATGGCCGCCGCCTCGAAGCGATCGTTCATGGCCTGCACGATGGCATAGAAGCCGGCGAACAAGGCGGCCGTGGTGAATGCGTTGGGCAGCAGATAGATGCCGCGGTGGCGGTGCTCCAGGTCTTTCACGACTGGACTCCGCCGGAAGAAGGATGGTCGAGGTGCACCCACGTTGCCATGCCCCCCATGGAATAAGGAGAAAAAGTGGTTTTCAGCATGACGTGAAGGTTAACCGATGCCGTGCCGGCAGGCCAATTGCGGCCGGCGGTTGCGGGAAACGCGGACCAAGACCAATCACCCAAACTAAAACCAATTGGTTAATTCATTCCAGGCATCCTGGACATCTACGGAACAGCCCATTTATCCTGGATATCCCTGATTCATCAGCCCCTTTCCCGGCGCCCTTTCTATTGACTTCCCAAACATCGCCCTGATAGATTGGTACAAACATAAAAACCATATATGTACCAATTGGAGACAGCATGCCCCACGTCGAATGGCACGGCGGTACCGAGCACTGGACCACCAAGGGCGACATCCGCCTGTTCCTCTGGCAGAAACCGGCCGCCGCGGACGTGCCGTTCGCCGGCACCATCCTTTTCGTGCACGGCTCGTCCATGGCCTCGCAACCCACCTTCGACCTGTCGGTCCCCGGCAGGCCGGACTCCTCCGTCATGGACTGGTTCGCCCGCCGGGGCTTCGATACCTGGTGCATGGACAACGAAGGCTATGGGCGCTCCGACAAGCATCGCCCGATCAACTTCGACATCGCCAACGGCGCCGACGACCTCGCCGCGGGATCGCAGTACATCCTGGCGCGCAACGGCGGCAAGCCCCTGTTCGTCTATGGCATTTCTTCAGGCGCGCTGAAGGCGGCGCTCTTCGCGCAGCGACATCCCGAGCGGATCGCCCGCCTCGCGCTCGATGCCTTCGTCTGGACCGGCGAAGGCAGCCCCACCCTGAAGGAACGCGCCAAGAAATTGCCCGAATTCCTTGCCAGGACGCGTCGCCCCATCGACCGGGCCTTCGTCTACAGCATCTTCAACCGCGACCACCCCGGCACCGCCGACGACACCACCATCGAGGCCTTCGCCGACGCCATCCTCACCCTGGACGACTCCATGCCCACGGGCACCTACGTGGACATGTGCTCGAAGCTGCCGCTGATCGACCCAGAGCGCCTGCGGGTGCCGACCCTGCTGATGCGCGGCGAGTACGACGGCATCGCCGGCTTCGGCGACCTGATGCGCTTCTTCGAACAGCTTCCCAACATGGACAAGCAGTTCACCGTCATGTCGGGCATCTCGCACGCGAGCTTCCAGCAAAAGAATTACCTGCGCGTCTATCACATCCTGCACGCCTTCCTCACGCTCCCCGACGCCCGATACGGAGGTTGACTCCATGAAGCGCATCCACGGCATGGCATGGGCAGCACCGCTGCTCGCAATTTCGCTGCACGCAGGGGCCGCCGGGACCTACCCGGAGCGTCCGGTCAAGGTCATCGTTCCCTTCGAGCCCGGTGGTTTCACCGATGTCGTGGCGCGCGTCGTCGCCCAACAGCTCGGCAGTGCGCTGGGCCAGTCCTTCATCATCGAGAACAAGCCCGGCGCGGGGTCGACCATCGGGACCGACTTCGTGGCCAAGGCCGCTCCAGACGGCTACACCCTCGAGATCGTCTCCACCAACCACGTCACCAGCCACAGGCTGTACAAGAACCTGGATTACGACCCGATCAAGAGCTTCACGCCGATCACCAAGCTGGCGGACAGCCCGTATGTGCTGTTCGCCAACACCAAGCTGCCCGTCCAGTCGGTGCAGGAACTCATCACGCTGTCCAGGTCGGAGGGCGCCCACATCCGCTACGCTTCGTCCGGCAACGGCAGCACGCAACATTTGATGGGGGCGCTGTTCCTGGCCAAATCCGGGGCCAGGCTGGAACACGTCCCCTACCGCGGCAGCGGCGGCGCCATGAAGGACCTGGCCGCGGGCTTCGTGGAAACCAGCTTCGCCGCCGTGTCCAACGGACTGCCGCACGTCAAGAGCGGCAAGATCAAGGCGCTGGGCGTCACCAGCACGCGACGCAACGCCCAGTTGCCGGACGTGCCCAGCCTGGCGGAGGCCGGCGTCCCGGGCTATGACGCCGTGGTATGGCTGGCGCTGCTGGGGCCGGCGGGACTACCCCAGGACATCGTCGCGCGCCTGAACGAGGCGGTGCGCGCCGGGCTATCCAGGCCCGAGGCGCGCGAAGCCCTGGCCGGGGCGGGCGTGGACGTCGCGGTGTCCACGCCGGAAGAACTGGCGCAATACATGATGCAGGAGAACACCATGTGGGGCGAGGTCATCCGCGGCCTGGAGATCCGGATCGATTGACGGCGGGTTTTCGCCACCGCCTCACACCGGATCACCACTGATAGCGCATCGTTGCCCGGCCAGCCAGGGCCCGCGTCCGATGGCCGAATTCCCCATGGACGCTCGCGCCCAACGCCAGGCGATTCGCCAGCCGCAGTTCCACGCCCGCCGAAACCAGCGCGAGATCGGCAGCGGGCGCCAGCGCCGCACTGGTGAAATCCGTGGCGGCAAGCGCGGTGAACGACGCTCGCAGGTCGGGATTGTTCGAGTGGTTGTGCACCCACGCCGCCGAGGTCCGTACGGCGAGCGACCGGGCCCCCTCCAGCGTGAAGGTCCGGTCGAACGCCAGGCCCAGCTCGGTGCGCACATAGTTGACCGAACGCTTCTGGTAGCCAAGGGCGAGGTCCGAGGCTTGGCCGCCGCCCGCGGTTTCGGCATAGCCCGGCGTGCTCACGCGTTGCAGTTGCAAGGCCGCGTACGGTGTCACCGTGCCGGATTCGCCCTCGAACCGGTAGCCGGCCTCCACCCGGCTTCCCACGCTATGCGCATGGAAGTCGGCGGCGTAGGAGGCCTGGATCGCGCGCAGCGAGCGATCCGTGGTCATGCGGTGCAAGGAATAGGACACGGCGGCCGCGGCATACGCCGATCCCGCGCGTTGCAAGGCATAGGCCCCGACCTGCAGCGCATTGTTGCGCCCACTGAAGCCGTCGGCCACGTCGAAATGCGCCACTCCGCTGCCCAGCGCGACCCCGACCGTGGTATCGGGCGAAATCCTGCGATCGTGGCCGATGGTCAGCCCCAGGCTGCGCGTGGACAGGTCGCCGTTGCTGTAGGCGGCATCCATGCTCATCCGGCTGTTGTTGCCATAGACCTGCGCCCAGGTATTGTCGCGCCCCTCCTCCCAGGCGCCGCCCTCCGCCTGTCCGGACGCCGGCGGACGAGGGCTGCTGGCGCGCGCGTCGGCGGCGCGCTGGAGCAATACGCGATTGAACGCCGTGCCCATCTGCTCGCCCACCATGGCGACCGACGACGCCGCGGCCCCGCTGACGTTCCAATAAGCCCGGCCCAGTTCCAGGACGGTCGGAATCTCGACCAGCCGCGCGACCAGCGGCTGGAAATGCCGCAAGCCCTGGCTCTGCGCCTGCGCGATCAGCGCGCCGATCTGCCGGCCATCCGAGCCCAGCCCGCCGGGGCTGAAGTCCGCGGTCGAAGAGAGCGAGACCTCATTCCCGCTGCGCTGCAATGCGAAGTGCAGGATGGCCGTATTGCCCACCGACAGGCCAGACGCATCGAGGCCATCGGCTGCATGCAGGAATGAGCCGAGCGCCGCCGTGCCCGGCGCGACCAACCCGCCGTTGACCAGCGTCGGCCGCAAACTGCCTAGCAGTTGCGCGGATCCGCTGACCTCGAAGGTATCGACACGCGCGTTGGCATGATCGACCCGCAGGTTCAGGACACCGGAAGCGGACTGCTCGAGCGAACCGGTGATCCGCGTCATCGATCCGGCCGCAATGCCGCTGGCCAGCGTGCCGTCGTTGCGCAGCAGGCCGCCATCGCCCAGGTCCAGCGTCGAGCCGGCGACCAGCGTTCCCGTGCCGAGGTTGTGCACGAGATTGCTGCCGTCTCTCGCCAGGTGGATATTGCCTTGCAAGGTGCCGCTGTTGTTGATCGTGGTGTCGCCGGAGATCGTCCGCACGGCCGCGCCGTCGGCCCCGTCGACGCTGCCCACCGATCCGCTGTTGTTGAGTTCGTTGGTCGGCCCCTCGAACTCCAGCGCGCTGCCTCCCGCGCCCCCCACCACCGAGGCCCCCGAAGCGATGTCCACGATGGGATCGGTCGACGACCAGGTCTTGATGCCGACCGCGCCCTGTCCCGTGGCCACGACCTTGACGCCCGAGGCAACGTTGACCTTGACCAGGCCGCTGCTGCCGCTCGTGCCTCCTTGCATCACAGTGGTCGTGCCATTGGTCACCAGCCCGCCGCCGCCGCGCACCGACTGGGCGACCACGCCATGGGCGCCGGCGCCGGTGGTGGTAATGGAGGCATTGACGTTCACGGTCACGGCGCTGGCGTTGCCGGAGCCGGACTTGAAGGTCGGGGTGACCGCTCCGCCGGTGGAGATCACCGCTCCGCCACCGCCCCCCACGCTCTGCGCGAGGATGCCGAAGGCGTTGGTGCCCGCGGTCGTGATGGCGGCGTTGCTGTTGACCAGCACCGCGCCGGCATTCGAACCGCTGGGTCCGCCGCCCAGCGTGGCGCTGCCTGAACCGTAGGCCAGGCCGCCTCCGCCCGCCACGCTCTGGGCCACGATGCCGATCGAGCCCGCGCCGGACGTGGCGATGGCCGCGCCGTTGGTTACCGTGGCGCTGTTGTTGGACGCCGACCCCGTATAACTGCTGGACTTGGTGACGCCACCCAGCACCACGTTGGTGGCATCGACCAGGCTGAGCCCGCCGCCGCCGCCGATGTCCTGTGCGACGATACCCGGCGACATCGCGCCGCTGGTGGCGATACTGCCACCCGACAGGTTGACCGCAACGGGATTCGTATAGTCGGCGTCGCCCTTGGTCGACCCCAGCCGCACCGTGCCGCTGAACAGGCTGCCGTCGCCGGAAGCCGCCAGGGCCAGGCCACCGCCCCCGGTGATGCTCTGCGCCAGCAGGCCGACCGATTGCAGGCCCGTGGTGCGGATGATCGCGCTGCCCGAGACATTGACGGCGCCGCTCATGCCACTGCCGCCGACCTGCCCCAATTGGCCGGTCACGGTGCCATTGACGGAAGCGCTGCCCGGGGCGCCGTAGAAACCGGCGATACCGCCGCCGCCACCGATCGACTGGGCGACCACCCCCGCCGAATTCGCGCCCGCCGTATTGATCACGGTCGCCGCGCCGCCGCTGCCCAGGCCCATCTTCACGGCGTTGCCGATGCCCGCCCCCGCGTCCGCGCCCAGCCTGAACGTGACGTCCATCTTGCCGCCCGCCGCCAGGTTGCTGGCGCTGTAGTAGCCGCCGCCGGCGCCGATGGACTGCGCCACCAGGCCCGGCGCATTCACCCCGGCCGTGCCGATGGCGCGATCGTAGGCGGTTATCGACACTGCCGCGCCGTAGTCGTTGCTTTTGTCGGTGCCCCCAAGGTTCGCCGCATAACCGGTATTGCCGGCATCGCGGTAGGCCGCCACGACGGCGCCACCGCCACCGCCGACGGACTGCGCCAGCACGCCGGCGGATCCGGCGCCCGCGGTGCTGATGGCGGCGTTCTGCACCGTGGTGACGGCGCCGCCATAGCCGATGCCGTGCTTGAAGTTGGCCGACACGGCATTGCCGCTGGCCAGCACCGCTCCGCCACCGCCGCCTATGCTCTGGGCCAGCAGGCCGATGGACGCATCGCCCCAGGTCGTGATGCTGCCGCCGATGGCGCCATTGCCCGCGCAATTGCCGTTGCTGAAACTGTTGCACACGTTCACCGCGGCGCCGTTGGAACCGCTGGTCGAGCCCCCCAGCGTCGCCGAACCCGCGCTCGACGCCAGGCCGCCGCTGGCGATGCTCTGCGCCACCACGCCCGCCGATGCGCCGCCCACGGTCGTGACGGCCGCGCTGCTGGAAAGATTGACCACGCCGCTGGCATCATTGGCCGTCCCGCCGAGCACGACATTGGTCGCGCGCACCGCGCTGACCCCACCGCCGCCGCCCACGCTTTGCGCGACGATGCCGGACGAGAACAATCCATGGGTGGTGACGCTGCCCGACGCCGCGAGGGTGGCGGTGCCGACCGCGCCGCCCGAACCACCCATGCTGCCGAGCGTCATCGTGCCGCTGAAGATCCCGGCGTTGCCGGTCGACGCGGTAGCCAGGCCGCCTCCGCCGCCTATGCTTTGCGCCAGCAGGCCGATGGATTGCATGCCGGTGGTCGTGACCGCCCGGCTGCTGTCCAGGCTCACCGCCCCGCCATTGCCGCCGCTGCCGCCAGTGCCGCCCAAAGCGCCGTTGATGCTCGACGTGAACGACCCGGCCGCGTTGCTGGTCGTGGCCGCCACGCCGGCCGTGCCACCGCCGCCGCCTATCGACTGCGCGACCACGGCGGGCGCACTGGCGCCTCCGGTCACGATTTCGGCACCGCCGCCCAGGGTCACGGCAACGCTGCCGCCATTGCCGCCACTCCCACCCGCGCCACCCAGCGCGAGACTGGCCGACACCTTGTTGCCGCCGCTCGCGCCGGCACTGGCACTGCCGCCCTCGCCCCCACCGCCGCCCACCGATTGCGCCAGGACGGCGATGGACAGGTCGCCCAGGGTCTGCACCATCACATTGGCTTTCACCACCACCGCGCCGCCGACACCTCCACCGCCGCTCTTGCCGCCCAGGCTCGCGCCGAGCGACCAACTGTCGCTCGTGCCGCCGGCGCTGGCGGCACTGCTGGACGAACCGCCCGTACCGCCACCGCCGCCCACCGACTGGGCCAGGATGCCGGTCGAATGCACACCGGCCGTCAGGATCGCGGCCCCGGTCATCGCCGACGAGCAGGCACCGCCGGAGACCTGGCCACAGACGTTGACCGCGCCGCCCGCGCTGCCGGACCCCGCCGAACCGCCCAGCCCCAGGCTGACGGCATTCGCGCCGCCCGATTGCGCGGTCGAGGTAGACGCGCCGCCACGGCCGCCGCCGCCCCCGATCGACTGCGCCAGGATCCCGGCGGCATCGTCGCCACTGGTGATGATCGCCGCGGCATACTCGCGGGTCTGGCCACCGCTGGTGACGGTAACGGCCGAGCCCAGGATGTTGCTGCCTGTCACGGACACGGCCCCGCCCGCACCGCCGCCCTTGCCCGACCCGCCCAGGGACAGGCTCACCGGCGCAGACGAACCGTCATTGCCCATCTCCGCGGTCGAGGTCGCCGAGGCCCCCGATCCGCCACCTCCCCCCACCGACTGGGCAAGGATGCCGGCGGCATGGTCGCCTTCGGTGACGATGCCGTTGGAGAAACCGACCAGGACGTTGCCGCCCTGCCCCCCGGCCGAGCCCGTGCCGCCGACCGCCAGGGACATCGCGACCTTGCCCGACGAACCGCTGGACATGCTGGAGCCGCCGCTGCCGCCCCCGCCGCCTATCGATTGGGCCGCGATGCCGTCCGCGCCGACGCCCCGGGTATGGATGGTGCCGTCGTGCGCCACCGTCACCATGCCGCCGTCCTGGCCGCTGCCGCCCGAGCCCCCCAGCGCCATGCTGATGGAGGCATTGCCGCCATCGGCCGTGGTGCTGCTGGACGATCCCGCGACACCGCCACCGCCGCCCACCGACTGGGCCAGGATGCCGTAGGCCAGGTCGCCGCTGGTGGACAGCGCGCTGCCTCGGGCCGTCGTGACCTGCACCGTGCCGCCCTTGCCGCCCGTGCCGCCGGAACCTCCCAGCGCGAATCCCACCGCGTAGGCGCCGCTGTTGGCGTTGGACGTGCTCGCCCCGCCCGCGCCGCCGCCACCGCCGACCGACTGGGCATGGATGGCCGATGCCTGGGCCCCCAGGGTGGTAATGGCCATTGCCGCCGATACCGTCACCGCGCCGCCGGCCCCGCCTGCGCCGCCACTCCCGCCCAACCCCGCCGATACCGCCACGCCGCTGGCGGCGGAGGCCGAGGTGGAACTGCTGCCCCCCGAGGCATGGTTGTCACCGGCGGACGACGCATCGCCGGCGGTGGCCGCCGTGGCGACCGCGCCGCCGGTACCGCCCCCGCCCCCCACCGATTGCGCGAAGATGCCGTAGGACCGCTCGCCCTGCGTCACGATGCCGCTGCCCGACACGCCGCTGGCGCAGTTGCCGCCGCTCGCGCTGCCGCATACCAGCACCGCGCCGCCGGCGCCGCCGCCCGCGCCCGAGCCGCCCAGTCCCAGCGCGGTCGAGACCGACCCGCCCTCGCCCGAGGTAGACGAGGACGACCCGCCGCTGCCGCCGCCACCGCCCACCGATTGCGCGAAGATCGCCGCCGAGTTGTGGGCATGGGTGACGAGGCTGCCCGCGCTGGACGCGACCGTGACCTGCCCGCCGGCGCCCGCGCCGCTGCCGATGCCGCCCAGCGACAAGGCCACGCTGGCCTTGCCCGCGTCGGCATTGCTGCTGCTCGACCCGCCATTGCCGCCGCCGCCACCCACCGACTGCGCGAAGATCGCCGGCGACTGCACGCCGCCGGACAGAAGACCGGGCGATCCGGTGACGATGGTGCCGCTGTTGTTCACCGTCACCGCCCCGCCGGCGCTGCCCTTGCCGCCCGCGCCGCCTATGCTCAGGCCGGCCGCGTAGCCGCTGTCGGCGCCCGCTCCCGAGCCCTTGCTGGTGGCGGTGCCGCCCGAACTGGGCACCGTGCCGGCCGTGGCCGAGTTGCTGTTGTTGCTGGGCGCCGCGCCCGTGGACACCGTACCGGTCGAGGCGCTGGTGCCGTCGGTATCGCTCGAATCCGATGCCGCCTTGGCCGCGCTGGACGAGGCACCGCCGTTGCCTCCGCCGCCGCCTACCGATTGCGCGAACACGCCGGCCGAGTTCGCGCCCTGCGTGGTGATCGTGCCGGTGTTCGTCACCGTGACCCCACCCGCGTTGCCGCCCCCACCTCCGCTGCCGCCCAGCCCGAAGGACGCGGCGGCCTTGCCGCCGGCATCGGCCGTGCTGCTGGCCGCGCCGCCCGTGCCCCCACCCCCTCCGATCGACTGCGCGAACACGCCCAGCGCCTGAGTGCCGACCGTGGCGATGCTGCCATTGTTCACGACCGCAACCGTGCCGCCGTCGCCCCCCACCGAACCGGAGCCGCCCAGGCTGACAGAGGCCGAGCTGTTGCCACCCGTCGCGTTCGAGCTGCTGGAGCCGCCATTGCCGCCTCCCCCGCCTACCGACTGCGCGAACACGCCGCTGGACAGGTCGCCCAGGGTACTGATCGCCGCCACGGTGGCGACGCTGACGGCGCCGCCGTTGCCCCCCAGGCCGCCCGCGCCGCCTATGCTCAACGATGCCCCGACGCCGTTGTCCGCGCCCGACTGGTTCGCCGGCGTACTGCTGCTGGGGAACTTCTGCGCGGCCGATACCGTGGCATTGCCGACGGTCTTGCCGACGAAGCCGGTGTAGGCCGCCACCCCCGCCTCCTGCACCGCGCCCTGGGCACCCGCCGCCGACGACGACGCCGAACCGCCGTTGCCGCCGCCGCCCCCCACCGACTGCGCGAAGATGGCGCTGGACTGGTTGCCGGCGGTGATCAACGCCCCCCCGGCGTCCACCGTGACGGAACCCGCGTTGCCTCCGCCTGCGCCATAGCCGCCAATGGCCACCGACGCGGCGTACTTGTTGCTGGTCGCGCTGGCGGTCGAGGCGCCGCCGTTGCCGCCGCCTCCGCCCACCGATTGCGCATAGATGGCCGGAGCGATGTCGCCATACGTGGCGATGCCGTTGCCTGACGCCTGCTGGCGGGCGGCACTGCTACATGCGCCCGCGCTCGAGTTGCTGCACACGAGCACATTGCCGCCGTTGCTGCCGACGCCGCCGCCTCCGCCGACCGCCACGGCCATCGCCGCCGTGCCGGACATCGCGTTGGCATAGGCCGAGCCGCCGTTGCCGCCGCTGCCGCCTATGCTTTGCGCCAGGATGCCCACCGCCTGGTCGCTGTCGCTGATGCCGCCGGCGCGCTCCGAACCTGTCATGATCGTGCCCGACATCATCACGGTCACCTGGCCCGCGTTGCCGCCGGCCGCGCCCTTGCCCCCCACCGCCACCGACGCGGAGGCGCTGGAGGAGTTGCCGCTGGACGCCGAGGCGCTGAACGCCACGCTGTCGCCGCCATTGCCGCCCCCGCCGCCTATCGATTGCGCCAGGACACCGACGGACCGCTGGCCGGATGTCGTGATGCCGCCGGTGGTGGTCACGCTGACCGAACTGCCCGCCTGGCCCGTACCACCGTTGCCGCCGCTGGCGCCCGAGGCTCCCACCGACACGTGCGAGGCGGGATTGCCGGCCGATGCCGTGCCGGTCATGGCCGAGCCGCCATTGCCGCCGTTGCCGCCTATCGACTGGGCGACGATGCCGATGGACTGGTCGCCCCGGGAGTGAATGCCGCCCGTGGCCGTCACGGCTACGGTATTGGCGATGCTGCCCGTCCCGCCCGCGCCGCCCACCGCAGTGGCCAGGGCCGCGATGCTGCTGGCCGCCCCAGCGGCGGCAAAACCTCCCGCGCCGCCGCTGCCGCCTATCGACTGCGCCAGGATGCCCGCCGACATCAGGCCATCGGTCCACAGGCTTTGCTCGGTATAGACGTTGACCGCGCCCGCCTTGCCGCCCTTGCCGCCCGCTCCGCCCAGACTGACGCTGGGCGATGCGATCAGGCTGCCCGACGCGGCCAGGCTCCAGCCGCCCGTGCCGCCGCTGCCGCCGATCGACTGCGCCAGCAGGGCCGCGGACTGGCTGCCGGACGTGGCGACCCGCTGGTCGCCGCCCCACATGTTCATCGTGACGGCCGAGGCCGAACCGCCATTGCCGCCACCGCCGCCGATGGCCGCCGCCAGGCTGGCGCCGGCCCCGAGTCCGCCCGCCAGCGCAAAGCCGCCCATCCCGCCGTTGCCGCCCACGCTTTGTGCGACCACGCCCGCAGACATGTCGCCAGCCACATTCAGGCTGGACCCGTTGTTGACCGTGACGGCGCCTGCCGAACCGCCATTGCCGCCGCCTCCGCCTACCACGACGCTGGCGGCGCCCGCGAAACCGGCGGCGCCCGCCGCGGCGAAGCCGCCCGACCCGCCGCCCCCGCCCAGGGACTGGGCCAGGATGGCCGGCGCGTTGCCGGTGGTCGTGGCATCCACGGCGATCGCGCCCGAGTTGTTCACGGTCACGGCGCCGCTCGCGCCGCCCGTCCCGCCCGACCCGCCGATGCCGATACTGATGGCGCCGATCTGACTGATACTGCCGGCATAGGCATAGCCGCCCGACCCGCCGCCCCCGCCTATCGACTGCGCCTGCAAGGCCGCCGCCCCGCCGCCGGTAGTCGTCAGTTTCCCGTAGTTGGCGACGTTGACGGACGACGCATTGTTGCCCGATCCGCCGGACCCGCCGACGGCCGCCGCACCCGCGGCCATCAACGCCCCGGACTCCGCCACGCTGTAGCCGCCGTTGCCGCCCCCGCCGCCTATCGATTGCGCCAGGATGGCGCTGGCGGCGTAGCCATGCGTGGTGATGTCGCCGCTGCCGTAGGCCGGATTGACCGCGCCGCTGGCATTGATGACGTCGACGCTGCCGCCCGTGCCACCGTTGGCCCCCGACCCGCCCACGGATATCGCGGCCGAATAGGTGCCCGATGCCGCGTAGGTGACGGCCGAGCCGCCATTGCCCCCGCCTCCGCCTATCGATTGCGCCGCGATGCCCTGCGAGCCGTCGCCATACGTCGTGATGGTCCCCCCGGTGTTCTCTACCGCCACGCCCTGGGCCGCGGTCCCCGAACCGCCCGAACCGCCGATCCCCACCGACACCGATGATCCCGTGTAGGCGAGGCTCAGGTTCATGGTGCTGCCGCCGCTGCCGCCGCCTCCGCCTATGGACTGGGCCAGCACGCCTTGGGAATAGTCCCCCAGCGTGGTGATCTGCGCGCCGTTGGTGCCGGCGTAGACGCTGCCGCCGACGCCCCCGGCGCCGCCCGAGCCGCCGAAGCCCAACGCCGCGGATCCCGCGAAGCTGCCCGACAGCGACATGGCGTACCCGCCCGCTCCCCCGCCGCCGCCGATGGACTGGGCCACGATACCCGCCGAAGCCAGGCCGGCGGTGGTGATCGACGCACCCGGCGTGACCGTCGACAAACGCGCCTGGCCGTTGCACGCGGCGATGGCCGAGTACGCGCCGAAGCTGTTGCAGTTGACCGATACCGCCGAACCCGAGCCGCCCGAACCGCCCGAGGCGCCCACGGCCATGGCGGCCGAATCGCCCAGCATGGCCGTGGAATAAGCCACCGCCCCGCCGCCCGCCCCGCCGCCTCCGCCTATCGATTGCGCCAGGATGCCCGCCGAATTGATTTCCACGGTCCGGATGGAGCCAGTATTGGTCACGGCCACGCGCCCGCCGTTGCCGCCCTTGCCGCCCGTACCGCCGATGGCCACGGCCGACGAACTGCCGAAGATCGAGTTGGTCTTGCCCTTGGCCTCGGCATAGCCGCCTACGCCACCGCCCCCGCCGACGGACTGCGCCAGCAACCCCACCGCGCCGCCCGCCGTGGTGTCGTCGGCGGTACCTGCCCGCTCCGCCACGCAGGCCTCGCCGGTACAGAGGTCGCCGCTGTTGTTCACCGTCACCGCGCCGCCGCTGCCGCCGTCGCCGCCGCTGCCGCCTATGGCCGTCGTATGCGAGCCCGACGACACCGCCATGCCGCCGCTGCCGCCACCTCCGCCTATGGATTGGGCGTAAAGGCTGATGCCCGACCCGCCATGGACCGCGATCGACCCGGAATTGACGACCATGACACTGCCCCCGCTGCCCGCGGTGCCGCCGCTGGCGCCGAGCGCGTGCAGTCCGGCCGCCCCGCCGGCGTTGCCGCCGCCGCCCCCCACCGACTGCGCGGCCAGGCCGAACACGGCGGCCGGATTGCAGCCCGAGGTCTGCCCTTCCGCGCAATTGGCCGCCTGGGCCGAGCCGACCACCAGCCTGCCGCTGTTGTCCACCGACACCGCGCCGCCGTTGCCGCCATAGCCGCCACCCCCGCCGTAGCCTTTGGTGTTGAGCCCCGCGTCGCCGCCGAAGCCGCCTATGCTCTGGGCCGCGATGGCAATGCCGCCGCTGGTCGTGATGTCGCCCGTGTTCTTGATGCTTACGGTATTGCCGCTCCCGCCAGGCAGGCCGCTGCCGCCGGTGGCCTTGCCATTGGACGATTCGCCACCTTCGCCCCCCTGGCCGCCCGCGCTCTGCGCGACGATCCCGAAGGCCGTCTGGCCCCCGGTGACCGAGAACGACACGCTGTTGGTGACGCTGACCGTACCTGCATCCCCGGCCGCCCCGCCGTCGCCCGCGCTGTACTGGTCCTTGGCGCGCGTGTTGTCGCCCCCCTTGCCGCCCATGCCGCCATGGCTCAGCGCGACGATGCCGGTGTTGGCGATCGTATAGCCGCCCGCCGGTACGCTGGCGCCGGGCGTCACCGTGACCTGGACATTGCCGCCGTCGCCGCCGGGACGACCGTCGAAGTCCCCTTTCCCGCATTCGCCCTGGGGGTCGCCATTGCCGCCCGCGCCACCCGTGCCGCCGGAACTGCCCGCCACGACGATGGTGCCGCCATAGGGATTCGTGGAGGGGTTGTAGGTCAGCCCCGCATTGACGGCCGGCCCATCGTGGCCAGCCGTCCCGGGAACCGGCCCCGAACGGCATTTGCCGCCATCGCCATTGGCGTCCTGGCCCGGCGCGCCGTTGGCCCCGAGCTTGAACGTCGTGGCCGGATCAACGTAGTAATTGGGACCGGTCGTGACGGACTGGGCGAATCCCCCCAGCGGGGCGCCACAGCACAATACGGTCCAGCCTGGCACGACCAGGCGGCGCAGCATGGGTCCGGATCCGCGACGCCCTTGAAAGGAATCGAACCATCGCGCGAATTTGGGCATGCCGGTATCTCGTTCTAATTGGGTCTGAATAGTAATAAATGTTACATTACGTTTCCTTGAATCTTCAAACTTTTTTGAATATCGATCCCGGCGCACAAAGAGCGGGATCCGTTCCCAGCCTCGCCGGCAACGCCCAGGCGCGCTCGGTCAGCGAAACGCCGCAGCGCGGTCGCGCGCCCATTCCGCGAACGGGCGGGCCGGCCGGCCCGTCACCCGTTCGACCGCATCGGTGATCGCGGGCGCGGTCGCCACCGACTTCAGCGCATAGTCGAGCAGACGTTCCGCGACCTCGACCGGCGTGCCTGCCGGCCGTGCGGCCAGGGCCTGCTCCCGGGTCAGCACCTCGAAGCGCAGCGGTTTGCCGATGGCTTCGGCGATGGCCCGCACCTGGCCGGCCTGGGTGATGACGGCGGGCCCGGTCAGCGGATAGGCCCGGTTCTCATGTGCCGCATCCAGCAACGCCGCCACCGCCACCGCGGCCACGTCGTCTTCGTGGATGGGATTGCGCTGCGCGTCGGGATACGCCGCGCGCACGACGCCTTCGCGGCGGATGGAGTCGGCCCAGGCGCAGGCATTGGCGGCGAAGCTGTCGGGCCGCAGGAAAGTCCATCCCAGCCCCGCCTCCCGCACCGCCGCCTCCGCGGCGGCATGGCGCGCCGCGATCGGGTTGATGCGCGGATCGGCCTTCTGGGTGGCCGCCGAGGACAACAGCACGACCCGCCGCACCCCGGCCTCGCGGGCCACGCGCGCGATCAATCCGGCGCCGGAGGCGGGCGTGAACAAGAACAGGCGGTCCACGCCTTCGAGCGCATGCTCCAGGCTCCCGGGCGCGGACAGGTCGCCCGCGCAGGCTTGCACGCCAGCGGGGAAGCCGGCCGCCGAGGGGTCCCGCGCCACGGCACGCACGCGCTCGCCCGCCTGCGCCAGGCGGCGCACCACGCACCTGCCGACGTTGCCTGTCGCTCCGGTCACCAGGATCATGGCGTGCTCAGCGGCACAGGACCGCGCGCAGCGCACGGCCGATGCCGGCGTTGTCGTCGCCACGCCAGGCCACGACGCCGTCCGGCCTCACCAGCACCGTCTGCTGTTCCCCGGCATGCAGCGGCGCGGTGGATGTGACCGGATACGCTTTCATCTCGACGCCGAGTTCTCCGGCCGCGGCCAAGGCCGCCTCGGCGCCTCCCGGCACGGCCGTGAAGGCCATGAACCACGGTCCCAGCAGATGGCGCGGAGCAACCTTCTGGCCATCCACGCCTTCCAGCTCGACATAGGGGACGCGCGCGCCCGGCCGCCCCGAGGCCTGCGCGGGATGCTCGAAACGCAGGTCCTCGCTGCCGGGCTCGGGCACCAGCGCGCCGTTGGGCGGGCAGATATAGCCGAACAGCAAGGTGGCGTGGTCCAGCGGTGCGCCGACCTGTTCGGCCAGCGTGCCGATGCGGCGCCGCTCGGCCAGGTTGGCGACCTGCCAGTTGCAGACTTCTTCCGCATAGGGCTGGCGCTCGATCTCGTAACTGTCCAGCAGCGCCGGGCCGGCCTTGCCCTGGATGACCGCGGCCAGCTTCCAGCCCAGGTAATAGCCGTCCTGCACGGCGGTATTGCCGCCCTGCCCGCCCGTGGGCGGCATCACGTGCGCGGCGTCGCCGGTCAGCAGCACGCGGCCGGCGCGGAAGCGGTCGGCGATGCGATGGCCGTAGTCGTAGCTGACCGTGCCGATGATTTCGAAATCCAGCTCGGGCAGGCCGGTCATGATCTTGATGATCTCGCGCATGCCGGCCTCGTCGCGCTCGGGATCGGCGGACATGTTGGCGACCCACTCGTCCTTGTAGTCGGTGCTGACCAGCACGCCCGCGCCGTCGGGCAGCGCGGGATTCTGCAGGTAGTGGATGACCATGGCGTTGTCGCCGGCCCATAGGGCCAGGTCGGCCTTGAAACGCACGGCGGTGACCGACTTGATGGCGCCGAGGCCGTGCGTGCCTATGCCCAGCCAGCCGGCAATGCTGCCGCGTATGCCGTCCGAGGCGATCACGTACCTGGCGCGCACCTGGCGGGTCCGTTCGGTATCGAGATCGCACAACCCCAGGTCCACGCCCTCGTCATCCTGGGCCAGCGATTCGCAGCGGGTCTTGAAGCGGACCTGGGCGCCCAGCTCCAGTGCCCGGCGCAGCAAGACCTCTTCCGCGCGCGCCTGGCTGGCCATGCCCGGGCGCTCGGGCGAGAACTTCGAGAAGTCGGGACGGTGCGCGACGTGGTCGTAGAGCACCTTGCCGGTCAGGCTTTCCGACACCACCGAGGTGATCGCCGGCTTGCCCGGCGGCATGGCCCTGTGGATGGCCTCGGCCAGGCCGGCGGTGCGCAGCGCCTCCATGGTGACCGGGTTGGCGCCACGCGCCTTCGGCAGGATGGAGGTGCCTTCGCGGCGCTCGACCACCAGCGCCTTCACGCCGTTCATGCCGAGGAAGACCGCGCAAGAAAGACCGGCCAGGCCGGCGCCGACGATCACGACGTCGATGTGTTCTGTACTCACGATGTGCTCTTTTTGAAAGAATGGGATGTGAAGAAAAGGGAGACGATCAGAGCGAGGCGCCTTTCTCCCAGAACACCACGCGGCCGCGCAGCTTGACGACGACCCGGTCGCTGACGAAGCCGATCGCTCCCAGCGTGGCGACCACCGCGAAGGCCGATGCGGTATCGAAATACGATGCCGAGCGCGCGATCAGATAGCCCAGGCCCTGCGAGTCGCCGATGAACTCGGTCACGGTCATGACGATCAACATGATGGGTACCGCCACGCGCAAGCCGGTGAACACGAAAGGCAGCGCGCTGGGCACGATCACATCGGCCAGCAGCCGCCAGCGGCCGGCGCCGGTATTGCGCGCCAGCCACTCCATCTTCGGCGCGACGGCGCGGGCGCCGGCGTAGCAGTGCACGAAGATCGGAAAAAAGCACTCCAGCGCCACCTGGGCGATGCGCGAGCCCGCGCCCAGTCCCAGCAACAGGATGATGACCGGGTACAACGCCAGCTTGGGCACCGGGTAGCCGAAGGTGACGAACGGCCCCAGCGCGGCATCCACCACCCAGCTGCGCGCGGCCACGAAACCCAGCAGGCCGGCCACCAGGAACGAAATCGCCAGTCCCGCGAAACCGCGCGTCAGCGTGATGGCCGCGTGCTCCAGCAGTTCGCCGTCCTCGAGCAACTGCATGAAGCTCTGGCCGATGACCTCCAGGCCCGGCGTCAGGCGCGTGCCGTTGATGGTCGCGTAGAGTTGCCAGGCCCCCAGCACCGCGGCCAGGCCCAGCGCCTTGAGCACGGGACTCGACAGCAGGACCGCCGACAGGCCACGTCCCGCGAACGTATCCGGCACGGCTCCGGCAGCCGGGCGCGCCGCGCGGATATCGGCGTCAGCCATGGCCGGCCCCTCCCGCATGGCGGCCGCCGCCCAGGGCGCGCGCCGCCAGTTGCAGCACGGCGTTCGAGGCCACGCCGCACAGCGCGACCGCGACGATGCCCGCGTACATGGCGCCGTACTCGCCATCGCGGTACGCCTCCATCAGGCCGGCGCCCAGGCCGTTGGAATGCCCGACCACCTCGGTGGCGACCATCAGGACGAAGGAGATCATCAGGCTGATGCGCACGCCCACCAGCGCGCGCGGCATGGCCGCGGGCACCACAACCTGGAAGAAGGTGCGCAGTTTCGAGGCGCCGACGTTGCGCGCCACCCAGAGCAGCCGCGCGTTGATGCCCAGCGCGCCGTTCATCGCGTTCAGGTAGGACGGATAGAAGGCGCTGATGGCGATCACCAGGATGCGCGACTTGTCGGTGAAACCCAGCAGCACCGCGATGGCCGGGAACAGCGCGATCTTGGGAATGGGATGGGTGAACGACTGGGTCAGATCGAACAGGTCACGGAACACCCGCGAGACACCGGCCAGCAGGCCAAGCATGACGCCGATGGCGCTGCCGATGAAAAAGCCGCTCAATGCCCGGTAGAGGCTCGGCCCGGTCTGCGCCGCCAGGTCGCCGCTGCGCGCCAGTTCCACGAAGGCCCGGGCGATCTCGACCGGCCCGTAGAGGTATTCAGGCAAGACGCCCGCCACCGCCAGCGCTTCCCATGCGGCCAGGATGGACGCCGTGAACAGGCTCGATACCAGCCAGGTCCGTTCGCGCGAGGCGCCCAGGAAGGATTGCCTGCGCATCAACTGCGCGGCCATGCTGCCCGACGTGCTCATCGTCCGGCCTCCGCCATCTCGGGCGCGCTCCTGGCCGACTCGCGGCGCAGCACGTCCCACAGATGCGAGCGATATTCGAGGATGCGCGGATCGGCCTTGGTTTCCGACGAACGCGGACGCTCCAGCTCGATGGCGCGATCCTCGACCACGCGGCCGGGCGAAGCCCCCATCACGACCACCCGGTCGCCCAGGAAAATGGCCTCGTTGATATCGTGCGTGATAAAGACCACCGTCAGGCCCGAGGCCTGCCACAGCCGCGTCAGTTCCTCCTGCATGACCTCGCGCGTCTGCGCGTCGAGCGCGCCGAAAGGTTCGTCCATCAACAGCACGCTGGGCTCCATCGCCAGCGTCCGCGCCAGCGCCGCGCGCTGGCGCATGCCGCCCGACAATTCGCCGGGATAGGCATTGCCGAACCGCGACAGGCCGACCATGGCCAGCAGTTCGTCGGCCCGCGCGTGCGCCTCGCGCCTGGGCGTGCCCGCCACCTGCAGCGGCCATGCCACGTTGGCGCGTACCGTGCGCCACGGAAACAGCATGGCCTCCTGGAAGACCATGCCGCGATCGCGGCCGGGACCGGTGATGGGCCGGCCCTCGATCTCGACACTGCCCTCGGTCGGAAACTCGAATCCGCCCAGCATGTGCAGCAGAGTCGTCTTGCCGCAGCCGCTGGGACCCAATATGGTCAGGAACTCGCCCTTGCGGACGGTCAGGTCGACCGCCGCCAGCGCGTTGACGATGTGCTTGCCGCGACGAAACGTCTTCGTCACGCGTTTGACTTCCAGCAAGAGAACTCCTCGAAGCGAAAACCCTTCCATGCAGCCCCGGACCCAATCCAGGGCACAGCGGATCCGGCTCCGCCGGTCCGCCAGTGCCGCCCCCTCGAGGGGGCCCGCGCAGCGGGTAGGGGGTGGGCTATTTCACGAGCGAATAGCCCGGCATCACCAGCTTGGCGGCGGGCTGCACCATGGACGGCGGCAGGAAGCGGGAAGCCGCCATGTCCTTCATCGTGGCGTCGAACTCGGCCAGCAGGACCGAGCCGTCGGGACTGCGTCCGCCATCGGCGCCCGCCTTGGCCGAGAACGGCGTCACGTACTTGGCGGCGATCAGCTTCGGATAGGCCGCGTCGCGGTTGGCCGACCAGTTGGCCAGGGCCTGCTGGTAATCCTTGCGCCATGCGCAATAGGCCTGGGGATGGGCCTTGATGAACCTGGGCGAAAAGAAAATCAGCAGGCTGGGCTGGTTGGCGCCGCCCGTGGCCTGGAACGGCGTCATGATGGTTTCCACGCCCCCCGCGGACTTCGCCTTGAACAGGAACTGGCGGGCCAGCCAGGCCACGTCGATCTGGCCGTTGCGCAAGGCCTGCTCCTGCGCGGGCGGTGGCAGCGACACGAACGAGACGTCGTTCGGCTTCATGCCGGCGCGCCGCAGCGCGCTCTTGACCCAGTATTCACTGATCGTATTGGGCCCGTAGTAGCCGACCTTCTTGCCCTTGAAGTCCTTGATGTCGCGGATGCCGCCGCTGGACAGCGCCGCGAACGCGCCTTCGTTGTCGGCCTCGTTGACCTGGATCAGGGAGGCGACCGCCCGCGCGTCGATGCCCACGTGCACCGCCGTCACCAGCGAGGGAAAGCTGATCGTGCCGGCATCGATCTGCCCGGCCTGGAAAGCCGTCATGCGGTCAGTGGACGTGAACTCCGTGACCTGCAAGGTATAGAACCTGCCATTGCCGGGATAGCTGGCCTGGTCCGCCCACAACAGCGCCAGCGGCTCCTCGCCGCCGCCGGTCGTGCCGTAGCGGATCGCGACCGGCGGGGACTTGGCCGCGGACAGGTCCACCGCGGCGCAGGCATCGCCGTCGGCGGCGAGCGCGGGGAACGCGGCGGCCGACAGGGCCAGGATCGACAAGAACCGCGCGGCGGTGATCGACGAAGAGAAAGGACCAAGGGATAAAGCCGGCATCGCAGGGCTCCTGAATCGGATGGAACGCAATCAGGTGGCGCATCCCGGCGCATGGCCGGGGCACCCCTTCCTTCACACGATGCATTCTGCGATTTTTTATTTGATTCAGTCAAATAAAAAAATGGTGGAGTTTTCCCTAGGATGCTAGCCATCAAGCAGTGAAAACCAAATACTCCATATAAATCAAGGCTAAACCGCAACTCGCCGGATCAGTCCTCGATACGAATTAATATGAATAAATCATATTTATACGTACAGACCGCTAGTCCACCAATTGCCGCGCCCTGGCGATGAACCCGTCCAGGCGGGCGTAGACGATGGCAAGCTCGCTCTCGGGCAGGTCCCCGACCACGTGGCGGTTGCGGGCCGCCGCCGCCTCCGCCAGGCGCCGCCGCATTTCCTCGCCCTCGCCGGTCAGCGTCAACACGGTTTCGCGGCTGTCCGCCTCGCTGCGCCGACGCTCGACGAACCCCCGCTCGACCAGCCCGGACACCGTCCGGCTCATCTGCCCCGCATCCAGCATCGCGTGATAGGCCAGCTCACCAATGGAGACCGGCTCGAACGCGCCCAGCAGGGTGACGGCCAGCCACTCCACCTGCGACAGCCCGTATTCCGCCTTGGCGAACTGCACCGCGCTGCGCGTCAGCACCCGGCTGAGCGCGTTGACGCGCGGCGCCAACAGGCCGAAGCGATGGAAGGAGAACTCCTTGAGATGAGACACGCTCCGGTCCCCGGCCTCCGTCGCATGGCCCGGCGCCTCGGCCCGCAGCCACAGGAACTCTCGGACCTCGTCCGGCGTCGGCCGCCGCCCCGCCAGCGTCGGCAGCAGCCTTTCGTAGTACCGCAGGCGGGCCGCATGATCCCGACGCGCCCCGCCCTGAGCCGCCACCAGATTGCGTCCGGCGAATCGCCCGAAACGCCGCATCTCGCGCACCAGGAACTCCGCGATCCGCAGCAATTCGGGCTCGTGGACCGCATCGAAACCGCCGAACCGCGGTTCGGCGGCCCGGCGCGCTCCCCGCGCGCGCCGCTGCGCCCCCTCCCCGCCCCCGAGCACTTGCGCCCGCTGGGCTTCGGAAAAATCCTCGAACGCGGACTCGAACACCTCCCACATCTCGAGCACCGACAGCACGAAGCGCGCATCATCGGGCGATGCCGCCGATGGCGGACCGTACAGCCCGCCCATCTCCAGATCGACGGCCCAATGGTTGCCGGTGGCAAACCCCCTGCACACGGCATCCACCCTTTCCGCCGGCGCGCCCAGATGGCGAAACAGGTCGCCCATGAACGCCATGAGCGTCTTCTCGCCGTCGCTGAACCGGGGCCCCTCGCCGGGCGCGCCCGCCAGGCCGCGCTCGATCAACGCCCTGACCGCCTGCGCCCGCGACGCGCCGGCCATGCTGGCGTCGCGCCAGGCATCGATGGCCGCCGCGGACGACTCGTCCAGGCGCATTTCGAAACGTTCGCTCTTGGCCATGCCGGGCATCTCCGTAATTTGTACGGCATTCTACCGTATTCCTTACGGAAACCCCGAGGACTGGACACGGCTGCCGCCGGACACTGCCTTGCTGACAGTTTTGTCATTTCCCCGTCAGCGATTTGTTACCCGGCGATTCCTACAGTGATCTCACCAATGAGGTCGTCCATGCCCACCTTCGAACTCCAGACCGCCAGACGCCGCGCGCGGGGACGCCGCCGTATCTGCGGCCCCTCTCTTTGGCCCGGCCTGGCGGCCGCCTGCCTCCTGGCCGGCTGCGCCGTGGGGCCGGACTATGTACGCCCGGCGGCACCGGATGGCGCCGCCAGCCAGGCCGCGTTCAAGGAAGACGGCGCCTGGCGTACGGCCAGGCCCAGCGCGCCAGACCCCGATCAGCCCTGGTGGCGGGCCTACGGCGACAGCCGCCTCGACACGCTCATCGAGCAGGCCAACACCGCGAACCAGACATTGGCCCAGGCCCAGGCCCAGTACCGCGCGGCGCAGGCCCTGGTGCAGGGCGCGCAGGCCGCCTACTATCCCGTCGTCGGCGCGAGCGCTTCGGCACAGCGCGCGCGCACCGTCAGCGGCGGCCGCAGCACCCTCGCCGATGGCCATGCCTGGTCGATCAACGCGTCGTGGGAACCCGATTTCTGGGGCAGCGTGAGCCGCGGCGTGGAGTCCGCCGCCGACACCGCCCAGGCCAGCGCCGCCGACCTGGCCGCCGCGCGGCTGGCCGTGCAGGCCAGCGTAGTCAACGACTATCTGCAATTACGCATCCTGGATCGCCAGCAGGCGCTCTATGCGCGCACCATCGAAGCCTACGGCAAGTCCCTGCAACTCGCGCAGGCCCAGTTCCGCGCGGGGGTGGCGACCCAGGCCGATGTCTCGCTCGCGGAAAGCACGCTGGCCGCCACCCAGGCGCAGGCCATCGACGTGGACCTCACGCGCCGCCAGCTCGAACACGCCCTGGCCGTGCTGCTGGGCCGTACGCCCTCGGACTTCACCCTGGCCGCGAACGACCCGGCCGAGCTGCCCGCGCTGCCCGGCGTCCCCTCCGGACTGCCCTCGCAATTACTGGAACGGCGCCCCGACATCGCCGGCGCGGAGCGCCGCGTGGCGGCCGCCAACGCCCAGATCGGCGTCGCACAGGCGGCGTTCTATCCGAACCTGACGCTCAACGCCTCCGGCGGCAACACCGGGGTCGGACTCGGGCTGGCAAGCTGGACCGCCGCGCCGGGCAAGGTGTGGGCACTCGGGCTGGCGCTGGCCGGCAGCCTCTTCGACGGCGGCGCGCGCAGCGCCGGACTCGCCCGGGCACGGGCCAACTTCGACGTGGCCGCCGCCACCTACCGCCAGACCGTGCTGAACGGCTTCCAGGAAGTGGAGGACAACCTCGCGGCCGTCCACGCGTTGCGGCAGGAGTACGACGCCGATCGTCGCGCCTTCCTGGCCGCGCGCCGGGCCGAAAGCGTGACCTTGAGCCAATACCGCGCGGGCACCGCCACCTACACCAGCGTCATCACCGCCCAGGCGCTCGCGCTCACCAACGAGCGCAACTCGCTGCAGGCGCAGGGACGCGCCTTCGCGGCCAGCGTCGCGCTCGTGAAGGCACTGGGCGGCGGCTGGACCACCGGGCAACTGCCGGAGGACAGCGCCGCGAGCCGCCAGGAAATCGCCGCGGATTCGAAGGACATTCATCATGAAAATTGACCAGGACCAGGGCCGCGAAACCGCGGCGCCGACGGCCGGACGCCCTCCCAAGACACGCGCCAAGGCCTGGGGCCTGACGGCGGTGGCTGCCGCCATCGCGCTGGCGTTCGCTTTCCCGCAATGGCAGGCCCGGTCCCAGGAACCACGAGCCGGCAGCACGCGCGCGCAGGCCGCCGCCAAAGTGCCGGTACACATGGCGCTGGTGCGGGAAATGGACATGCCGATCGCGGTGACCGGCATGGGCACGGTCGTCACCGTCGCCTCGGTGACGATACATACGCGCGTGGACGGCCAGCTCGACCGGGTAGAGTTCAAGGAAGGCCAGGACGTCAAGGCCGGGCAGGTCCTGGCCCGCCTGGACGCGCGCGCCTATGAAGCGCAGTTGCAGCAGGTCCAGGCGCAGCGCGCCAAGGACGAGGCCTTGCTGGCCAACGCCAGGGTGGACCTGCAGCGCTATACGGAACTGATCCGCGACGAAGCCACCACGCGCCAGACGCTGGAAACGCAGCAATCGCTGGTGCGCCAGCTCGAGGCGACGGTGCGCAACGATGCCGCGCAGGAGAATCTCGCGCGCGTGAACCTGAGCTTCACCACCATCGCCTCGCCCATCTCCGGCCGGGTGGGCGCAAGGCTGGTGGATCCCGGCAACATCGTCCACGCCAGCGACGCCGGCGGCCTGCTCGTGGTGAACCAGATCGATCCGATCGCGCTGCAATTCACCCTGCCCCAGGAACAATTCCAGGCGGTGAACCGCGCCATCAACTCGGGCCGCCCGCTCCAGGTTCAGGCCCTGGACCCGGGCACGCGCGAGGTACTCGCCACGGGGGAACTCACCCTCCTGAACAACCAGATCGATATCGCGACCGGGACCATTTCGCTGAAGGCGCGCTTTGCCAACCCGCAGCACAAGCTCTGGCCCGGACAATCCGCCAACGCGCGGCTGGTGCTGGGCACCGAACCGCATGCGCTGGTCGTTCCCAACGCCGTCGTGCAGCGCGGCCAGGACGGCCTGTTCGCCTACGTGGTGGACGAGCAAGGCAAGGCGCAGGTGCAGCCGATCGAGGTCCGCGGCACCGAGGGCGACCTGGCCGTGGTGACCAAGGGCCTGCGGGCGGGCCAGCGCGTCGTGTCCGACGGCCAGTACCGCCTGACGCCCGGCGCCGACGTCGTGGAAGCCCGCCCCGAAGGCACTCCGCCCAAGGACAGCGCCGCCGCCCGCCAGGGGAGCGCCGCATGAACATCTCGGAAACCTTCATCCGGCGTCCCATCGGCACCACCCTGCTGGCGGTGGCGCTGCTGCTGGTCGGGATCGCGGCCTGGCCCCTGCTGCCTGTCGCGCCGCTGCCGCAGGTGGATTTCCCGACCATCCAGGTCACGGGCCGGCTGCCGGGCGCGAGCCCCGAAACCATGGCCTCGAACGTGGCGCAGCCCCTGGAGCGCCAGTTCTCGCTGATCCCGGGCCTGACGCAGATGACCTCGACCAGCTCGCTCGGCCTGTCGCAGATCACGCTGCAATTCGATCTGGCGCGCGACATCGACGGCGCGGCGCTGGACGTCCAGTCGGCCATCAACGCCGCCACGGGCCAGCTTCCCAAGACGCTGCCCACCCCTCCCACCTTCCGCAAGATCAACCCGGCCGATTCGCCGGTGCTGATCCTGGGCGTGCAATCCAAGGTGCTGCCACTCACCCAGGTGGATGACACGGCCGAGAACATCCTCGCCCAGCAGATCTCGCGGATCCAGGGCGTCGGCCTGGTGACCGTGTTCGGCCAGCAGAAACCGGCCGTGCGCATCCAGGCCGATCCCGCCAGGCTCAAGGCCCTCGGCCTGAGCCTGGAGGACATCCGCGGCGTGATCGCCAACACCACGGTCAGCGCGGCGACCGGCACCATAGACGGCGCGTCGCAGGCATTCAACGTCTACACGAACGACCAGCTCCTCAAGGCCGGTCCCTGGAACGACGTGGTACTGGCCTGGCGCAACGGCGCGCCGATCCGCGTGCGCGACATCGGCATCGCGGTCGACGGCCCCGAGAACGCCAAGGTATCCGCCTGGGCCTTCGCCGGCCCGGCGGCCGACCGGGGCAACGACATCGCCAATGGCCGCACCATCCTGCTGGCCATCACCAAGATGCCCGGGGCGAACGTGATCGAGACGGTAGACCGCATCCAGGCCGCCATGCCCACCCTCACGGCAGGCATCCCGCCCAGCATCACCGTGAACACGCTGGTCGACCGCACGCAGACCATCCGGGCCTCGGTCAAGGACGTGGAGTTCACGCTGCTGCTCTCCATCGCCCTGGTCGTGGCCGTCATCTTCATGTTCCTGCGCAACGTGGCGGTCACCCTCATCCCCAGCCTGACCGTACCGCTCGCGATCCTGGGGACGTCCGCCGTCATGTACGTGGTCGGCTACAGCCTGGACAATCTCTCCCTCATGGCGCTGACCATCGCCGTGGGCTTCGTGGTGGACGATGCGATCGTGATGCTGGAGAACATCTACCGGCATATCGAGGACGGCATGCGGCCCTTGCAGGCCGCGCTGCAAGGGTCGCGAGAAATCGGCTTCACCATCATCTCGATCTCCGTCTCGCTCGTGGCGGTGTTCATTCCCCTGCTGCTCATGGGCGGCATCGTGGGCCGGCTGTTCCGCGAATTCGCGGTCACCGTGACCATCACGATCGCGGTCTCGGTGCTGGTTTCGCTCACGGTCACGCCCATGCTGTGCGCCAAGTTCCTGCACAACGAGGACAAGGACGACGAACCCGGCGCACCGCGCCCCCCCCATCACGGCCGGCTCTACCTGTGGTTCGAGCGCGGCTTCGAACTCATGCTGTCGGGCTACCGCCGCGGCCTGGAGGTGGTCCTGCGCCACCGCTTCATCACGCTGCTGAGCTTCATCGCCACGGTGACGGCGACGGTGATCCTCTACATCATGATACCCAAGGGCTTCTTTCCCCAGCAGGACACGGGCTTCATCTTCGGCTCGGCGGTTGCCGGCCAGGACACCTCGTCCGACGCCATGCACGACCGCATGCTCGCCATCGCCGACATTGTCCGCCAGGACCCGGACGTCACGGCCTTCGGCATGCAGGCCGGCGCCAGCACATTCAACTCCGGCAACATGTTCATCGGCCTGAAGTCGGTCGACGACGGCCGCGAGGCCACGGCCGACGAGGTGATCGCCCGGCTGCGGCCCAAGCTCGCGAAAGTGCCGGGCATCACCCTCTACATGCAGGCCGGACAGGACATCAACGTGGGCGGGCGCATTTCGCGCGCGCAGTACCAGTACACGCTGACCGACACCGACCTGGAGGAGCTCAACGCCTGGACGCCGCGGATCGCCGCCCGGCTGCGCGACCTGCCCGGACTCGCCGACGTGACCTCGGACCAGCAGAACGCCGCGCCCACGGCGCTGGTCACCATAGACCGCGAACGCGCATCGAGCTACGGCATCACGCCCGCGCTGGTGGACGCGACCATCAACGATGCCGTCGGCCAGCGGCAGGTCGCGCAGTACTTCACCCAGCTCAACAGCTATTTCGTCGTGCTCGAGGTCACCCCCGCCCTGCAGAAGGATCCGCAGCTTTTCGACAAGCTCTATCTCACTTCGCCCATCACCGGCCAGCAAGTCCCGCTGTCCACTTTCGTGAAGGTCGACACCACGCACACGGGCTACCTCGCGGTGAACCACCAGGGCCAGTTTCCCGCGGCGACGATCTCGTTCAACCTGCAACCCGGCCATTCGCTGGGCCAGGCCGTCGACGCGATCCAGCAGGCGCAGGCCGACATGGGCGTACCGCCCACGCTGCACGGCAATTTCCAGGGCACGGCGCAGGCGTTCGGCGACTCGCTGCGCACCCAGCCCTACCTGATCGCCGCCGCGCTGATCGCCGTCTACATCGTGCTGGGCCTGCTCTATGAAAGCTACATCCATCCGCTCACCATCCTGTCGACACTGCCCTCGGCCGGCGTGGGCGCCCTGCTGGCGCTCATGGCGGGCGGCTACGACCTGAGCGTGATCGCCCTCATCGGCATCATCCTGCTGATCGGGATCGTCAAGAAGAACGGCATCATGATGGTGGACTTCGCCCTGCATGCCGAGCGCGACAAGGGGCTGTCGCCGCGCGACGCGATCTTCGAGGCCTGCCTGCTGCGGTTCCGGCCCATCATGATGACGACCATGTGCGCGCTCCTGAGCGGCCTGCCGCTCATGCTGGGCCACGGCGCCGGTTCCGAGCTGCGCCGCCCGCTGGGCTACGCCATGGTCGGCGGTCTCCTGCTCTCGCAGGTACTGACGCTGTTCACCACCCCCATCATCTATCTTTACCTGGACGATGCGCATTACTGGTTCGAGCGCAGGAAGGCTGCCTGG
The DNA here is from genome assembly GCF_058793475.1 of Pigmentiphaga sp. MLSB6-MA01. Classification (NCBI taxonomy): domain Bacteria; kingdom Pseudomonadati; phylum Pseudomonadota; class Betaproteobacteria; order Burkholderiales; family Alcaligenaceae; genus Pigmentiphaga; species Pigmentiphaga sp. MLSB6-MA01. The sequence goes on from NZ_JBXAFV010000007.1 coordinate 220,281, forward strand.
AAAGCACGCCGCAGCCGGCCCGTGACAACGCCACCCGCGCCCACTACGATAGGTGAACCATGAAAGTGCTGATCATCGAAGACGAGCGCAAGATCGCCGACTACCTGTGCCAGGGCCTGACCGAGCAGGGCTGGACGGTGGACGTCGCGCACGACGGCATCGACGGCCAGCACCTGGCCGTGCACTACGACTTCGACGTGATCGTGCTCGACGTCATGCTTCCGGGCCTGAACGGCTTCGACATCCTGCGCTCGCTGCGCGCCGTGAAAGGCACGCCGGTGATCATGCTGACCGCGCGCGACGGCGTCGAAGACCGCGTGCGCGGCCTGCGCGAAGGCGCGGACGACTATCTGGTCAAGCCCTTTTCCTTCATCGAACTGCAGGCGCGCCTGCAGGCGCTCACCCGGCGCGGGCGCGCGCAGGAGCAGACGCTGCTGCGCGTGGGAGACCTCGCCATCGACCTGATCCGGCGCAAGGTCACGCGCGCGGGGCAGCGCATCGACCTCACGGCCAAGGAATTCGCGCTGCTGGAGCTGCTCGCGCGCCGGCAGGGCGAGATCCTGTCCAAGACCGCCATCGCCGAACTGGTATGGGACATGAACTTCGACAGCAACACCAATGTCGTCGAAGTGGCCGTCAAGCGCCTGCGCGCCAAGGTGGATCTTCCCTTCGGCACCCCGCTCCTGCATACCATCCGCGGCATGGGCTACACGCTGGAGGAACGCGATGCCAGCTGACGGCGAACCGGCGCCCACGCGATCCGCTCCGGACAAGGCATCCCGCTCGTGGTCGATCTCCGCGCGCCTCGCGCTGATGTTCGCCGTCACCGCGGTGGCCATCTTCACGCTGATGGGCGCGGCGCTCTACCGGGTGCTCGACCGCGAGCTCGACCACTACCAGCGCGAGCAGATGCAAGGGCGGCTTGCCGACCTGCGCTACCTGCTGGAACATGGCCGCTCGCCCCAGTTGGCCAGCCGGGCGGCGGCCAAGATGGAAGACATGGAGCGCGGCGATCCCCATACCCGCTACTGGCTCTGGAGCGACGACCCCAGGTACCGCTACGGCGACGGCGCCGAACGCCTGGCCCGGGAGGTCGATCCCGACGGCCGCATCCGCGTGGTGCCCGACGCGGCCGGCCAGGAGAGCTTCGCCGTGCTGGGCGCGCAGTTGCCCGCGAACGACGTGCGGCCCGCGGTGCAACTGATGATAGGCATGGACGCGGGCGCCATCGCCGGCACGCTGCTCAACTTCCGCACCGCGCTGATGGCCTTGACGCCGGCCGCCGCGCTGCTCGTGGCGGCGCTGGGCTACTGGATCGCGGTGATCGGCCTGAAACCGCTCAAGCAACTCTCGGCCGAAGCGCAGCGTATCGGCCGCAACCGGGGCGGCGAACGCCTGCGGCTGCCCGTCCTGCCCGCTGAACTGCTCGATCTGGCCGCCTCGTTCAACGCCGCGCTCGACCGCCTCAATACCGCGTACCAGCAGCTGGAAACCTTCAATGCCGACGTGGCCCACGAACTGCGCACGCCCGTGGCCAACATGATCGGCCAGACGCAGGTGGTGCTCTCGCGCAGCCGCGGCGTCGCCGAGCTGCGCGAGGTGTTGCAGTCGAATCTCGAAGAACTGGAGCGCCTGCGCGGCATCGTGGCGGACATGCTCTTCCTGGCCCGCGCGGAACAAGGCGAACGCGCGCACGACCTCGTGGCGGTGTCGCTGGCCGGAGAAATGGGCAAGATCATCGACTTCTTCGACATGGTGCTGGACGATGCCGGCATGCGGGTACAAGTCCACGGCGACGCGCAGGTGCGCGTCCAGACGCCGCTGCTGCGCCGGGCGCTCAGCAACCTGCTGCAGAATGCCATCCAGCATTCCCTGGGCAGCAAGCTGATCTCCGTCCGGATCGGCCTGCGCGACGGCATGACGGCGGAACTGGCGATCTCCAATGCCAGTGATCCGATTTCACCCGAGCAGCTGCGGCACCTGTTCGACCGCTTCTACCGCGTGGACGACGCCCGCCACAACAGCGGCGAGAGCCACGGCCTGGGGCTGGCCATCGTCAAGGCCATCGCCGCCATGCATGCCGGCGACGTGCTCGTGAGCCAGGCCAACGGGCTGGTGACCATCGCCATCCGCCTGCCGGCGGCGATGGCCGGCCCCCCCGGCTCCGGCCCCGCCCCGTCCGGCCTTTCCGCCCCGCGGGAAGCCTCCCGGGACAACCTGCCGCTGGCCTCGCCCCGGCCTTAAGAATCGCCTAAGCCGGCGGCCGGAGAATGGGTTCGTCATCGCCTGTGCCCAGTGCACGAGGAGACTCACCATGAAGACGACCGCGTTGCTTCAAACCACTGCCGAACGCGCTGCGCGAGGCACACGGAAATGGCCGGGGCATGCCGCCGCGGCGGTACTGGGCGCGGCGCTCCTGGGCGGCTGCGCCGTCGTGCCGGCACCGGGCTACGACTACGGGTACGGCGACGTGGTGACCGCCACCGTCGCGCCGCCCGTGCCGTATGTCGAAGCCGTGCCCGTGGCGCCGTTCACCGGCGCCATCTGGGTGGGCGGATACTGGGACTGGGTGGGCAGCCGCCACGTCTGGTATCCGGGGCACTATGAACATCCGCGCCCCGGCATGTTCTATCGCCAGCCTGGCTGGACCCACGGCTCGGGCGGACAATGGACCCTGCACCGCGGCGGCTGGATGCACGGCCCCCGCCGCTGACGGCCGGACTCGGGCGACGCGACCCCGCCCCCGGCCAACGCAGCGCCCCCTACCCGCCCCCAAAAGAAAAACCCCCACGCAAGCGTGAGGGTTCCAAACCCAGGGCACACCCCACGCAAGCGTGAGGGGTTCCCAAACCCAGGATGCGGTGGATCCGGCTCAGCCGGTCCACCCGCATCGCCCCCTGGGGGGCGCGCGCAAGCGCGTAGGGGGGGGCCTAATTTTTGCTCTGATCGACCAGCTTGTTCTTGCGGATCCAGGGCATCATGTCGCGCAGCTTGCCACCGACCACTTCGATATCGTGCTCGGCGTTCAAGCGACGGCGCGACTTCAGCGTCGGGGCGCCGGCCATGTTCTCCAGCAGGAAGCTCTTGGCGTACTCGCCGGTCTGGATATCCTTCAGGACGGCGCGCATGGCGTTCTTGGTGTCCTCGTTCACGATGCGCGGGCCGGTGACGTATTCGCCGTATTCCGCGTTGTTCGAGATCGAGTAGTTCATGTTCGCGATGCCGCCTTCGTAGATCAGGTCCACGATCAGCTTGAGCTCGTGCAGGCACTCGAAGTAGGCCATCTCGGGCGCGTAGCCGGCTTCCACCAGCGTCTCGAAGCCGGCCTTGATCAGCTCGACGGTACCGCCGCACAGCACGGCCTGCTCGCCGAACAGGTCGGTTTCGGTTTCTTCGCGGAAGTTGGTCTCGATGATGCCGGCACGGCCGCCGCCGTTGGCCATGGCGTACGACAGGGCGATGTCGCGGGCGGCGCCGGACTTGTCCTGATGCACGGCCACCAGGTGGGGCACGCCGCCGCCCTGGGTGTACGTGCCGCGCACGGTGTGGCCGGGGGCCTTGGGAGCGACCATGATGACGTCGATGTCTTCACGGGGCACGACGGCGCCGTAATGGACGTTGAAGCCGTGGGCGAAGGCCAGCACGGCGCCCTTCTTCATGTTCGGGCCGACGTTCTCGGCATAGACCTTGGCGATGTTCTCGTCGGGCAGCAGGATCATGACGACGTCGGCTTCCTTCACCGCCTCGTTCACTTCCTTGACCGTCAGGCCGGCGTTGGCGGCCTTGTCCCACGACGCGCCGCCCTTGCGCAGGCCGACCACGACCTTGACGCCGGAGTCGTTCAGGTTCTGGGCATGGGCATGGCCCTGCGAACCGTAGCCGATGATGGCCACGGTCTTGCCCTTGATCAGCGACAGATCACAATCTTTATCGTAGAAAACCTTCATGGATGCTCTCCAAGATTCAATTCAGAATCAGTTCAAATTCAATCAAACACTTACCACCCCCACCTCAGCCCCTCGGATGACCCCGAGAGACCAAGGGCACAGCGGATCCGGCTCTGCCGGTCCGCCAGTGCCGCCCCCTGGGGGGCGCGCGTCAGCGCGTAGGGGGGGACTACCAATCAGGGGGTTAAATTTTCAATACCCGTTCGCCACGGCCCACGCCACAACTGCCGGTGCGCACCGTTTCAAGAATGCTGGCACGATCGAGCGCCTCGATGAAGGCGTCCAGCTTGCCCTTGTCGCCGGTCAGTTCGACGGTGTAGCTCTTGTCGGTCACGTCGACGATATGGCCGCGGAAAATATCGACCATCCGCTTCATTTCCTCGCGTTCCTTGCCCACCGCGCGCACCTTGATCAGCATCAGTTCGCGTTCGATGTGCGGCGCCTCGGTCAGGTCCACCACCTTGACCACCTCGACCAGGCGGTTCAGGTGCTTGGTGATCTGCTCGATGACGTCGTCGGAGCCCGAGGTGACGATGGTCATGCGCGAAAGCGTGGCATCCTCGGTCGGGGCGACGGTCAGGGTCTCGATGTTGTAGCCGCGGGCCGAGAAAAGTCCGACCACGCGGGAAAGTGCGCCGGCTTCGTTCTCCAGGAGCACGGATATGGCATGTCTCATGTGCGCTCCTTAAAGGTCTTCGGAACCGAGCAGCATCTCGGTCAGGCCCTTGCCGGCCTTCACCATGGGCCACACGTTTTCCGTGCGGTCGGTGATGATGTCCAGGAACACCAGGCGTTTCTTGTGCGTGGTGAAGGCTTCGCGCAGCGCGCCCTCGACGTCGCGCGGGCTTTCGATGCGCATGCCGACGTGGCCGTAGGCCTCGACCAGCTTGACGAAGTCAGGCAGCGAATCCATGTACGACTCGGCGTAGCGCGAACCGTAGTCGATCTGCTGCCACTGGCGCACCATGCCCAGGTACCGGTTGTTCAGGCACAGGATCTTGGGGCTGAGATGGTACTGCTGGCAGGTCGACAGCTCCTGGATGTTCATCTGGATCGAGCCTTCGCCGGTGATGACGGCGATGTCGGCATCCGGATGCAGCATCTGCACGCCCATGGCGTACGGCAGCCCAACGCCCATCGTGCCCAGGCCGCCGGAATTGACCCAGCGGCGCGGCTTGTTGAAGCGGTAGTACTGCGCGGCCCACATCTGGTGCTGGCCCACGTCCGACGTGACAAAGGCCTCGCCGCGCGTGATCTCGCACAGCTTCTCGATCACGAACTGCGGCTTGATGACTTCGTCGGAGGACTTGTACTTCAGGCACTCGCGCTCGCGCCAGGCGCCGATCTGCTTCCACCATCCGGCAATCTGCTCGGGATTGCGCTTGGTTTCCTTGAGCGAGGCCTCGACCTGCGCCAGGAAGTCCAGCAGCACGTCCTTGACATCGCCCACGATGGGCACGTCGACCTTCACGCGTTTGGAGATCGACGAGGGGTCGATGTCGATATGGACGATCTTGCGCGCATTCTGCGAGAAATGCTTGGGATTGCCGATGACGCGGTCGTCGAAGCGGGCGCCGATGGCCACCAGCACGTCGCAGTGCTGCATCGCCATGTTGGCTTCGTAGGTGCCGTGCATGCCGGGCATGCCCACGAAGCGGCGGTCGTCCGCGGGGAACGCGCCCAGGCCCATCAGCGTGTTGGTGCAGGGCATGTCCAGCATCTGCACGAGCTTGGTCAGCTCGGGCGCGGCATCGGACAGGATCACGCCGCCGCCGGTGTAGATCATGGGACGCTCGGCCTGCAGCAGCAGTTGGACCGCCTTCTTGATCTGTCCCTGGTGCCCCTTCACGACGGGCGAATAGGACCGCATCTTGATCTCGCCCGCCGGCGGGGTGTACTTGCAGCGGGCGATCGTGATGTCCTTGGGAATATCCACCAGCACGGGGCCGGGACGGCCGGTGCGGGCGATGTAGAAGGCCTTGCGGATGACGTCCGCGAGGTCCTTGACGTCCTTGACCAGGAAGTTGTGCTTGACGCACGGCCGGGTGATGCCGACCGTGTCGGCTTCCTGGAAAGCATCCTGGCCGATGGCCGCGGTGGGCACCTGGCCGGTCAGCACCACCATGGGAATCGAATCCATGTAGGCGGTGGCGATGCCGGTCACGGCGTTGGTCACGCCGGGCCCGCTGGTGACCAGGGCCACGCCCACGCGGTTGGATACGCGCGAATACGCGTCCGCGGCGTGCACGGCGGCCTGCTCGTGACGCACCAGGATGTGCTTGAATCTGTCTTGCTTGAAGATCTCGTCGTAGATGTACAAGACCGAGCCGCCCGGATAGCCGAACACATGTTCGACCCCTTCGTCGGCCAGGGCACGCACGACGATCTCTGCGCCTGTGAGTTCCATTGGATTTTCGTCCATTCAAGTTCGCGCTGACGCCCCGGGCGGTACTGCCATCGGCAGGGAAACCAAACCTGCGCGGACACCGGCAACATGTAGCGACGCTTCACGGTTCACGGAACCGTTCCACTCGCCCACCCTGCCGACCTCGCGCACGTTCACCGGAACGAGCACTGAAGGTTGAAACGGAAGGCCGGGACCGGACTGCCTTCGCCCTGGGGACAAAGGCCGCCGCGACGCTTTTGGCGCGGGCCAGGCTTGGGTTGACTGCACTGCATGGCGCCCAGGGGTGCCTGGCGCCAGATGAAGCTCTTTGCCGTCGACTTTGGTAACGTTTCCGGCGAGCCCGCTAGGCTATCAGGAATGTTGCAATGCGGTCAAGGCTCTTCGCGGCGACTGGGACTTTCCCCCGGGTCGCGGCCGCGGGCGGGCGGAGCCGGCCGCGCTCGGGTTATCGTAGCGCCCCATGAACGACACCCCATCCGCTTCCCCCGCCCCCCAGGCCGCGCCGGGCCGCTGGCGCCGGTTCGCCTGCATGATGTACGAAGCCATCCTGCTGTTCGGGGTGGTGTTCGTGGCCGACTACCTGTTCGACACCCTGACCCAGAGCCGGCATGCGCTCATGCTGCGGCACGAGCGGCAGGCGTGGCTGTTCTGCGTCATCGGCCTTTATTTCGTGCTGTGCTGGCGGCTGGGCGGCCAGACCCTGCCGATGAAAACCTGGCACATCCGGCTGACCGATGCCAGTGGCGGCCGCCCGCCTCTCTGGAAGGCCGTCCTGCGCTACATCCTGGCCTGGCCCTTTACCCTGACCGGACTGGGTTTCGTCTGGACCTTCTTCGACCGCGACCGCCAGTTCCCGCACGACCGCCTGCTGGGCACCCGGCTGATTTCCACGCGCTAGCCCGTCCCCCGATCAGGCACCGGAAATCCGGCGCCTGGTGTTGCTTTTTTCCCGAAATCCCCTGCTGACCAGTCGCCGTTCAGCTTTCTGTAAGCCCACGACGCCTATCGTCCCCGCTCATCGAAGAATGCGAATCATTCTTCGTTAGAGTTTCATCTCAGTCATCGAGGCCGGGGGCTCGGCACCCCGTCCCGCATTCATTCCGGGCCTCGCGCCCACCTACGGGGGATTTCACGGTGATATCGACGAACCAGTTCAGGTTCAATACCTTGGCGGCCGCCATCAGCGCGCTCACTTTCGTGCCGGCCGTCCAGGCCCAGGCGCAGAACGCCACCTCGGCCGACGCGCCGCGCGCCAGCGGCCAGCTCGCGCCCATCACGGTGCGCGGGGAAGCCGAATCGGCGTACAAGGCCGACCAGTCGGCCTCGCAGAAATTCACCGCGCCGCTGCTGGACACGCCCAAGAGCGTCACCATCATCCCGCAGGAAGTCATCGAAAACAGCGCCTCCACGACCCTGACCGAAGCCCTGCGCCTGACGCCGGGCATCACCTTCGGCTCGGGCGAGGGCGGCAACCCGCTGGGCGACCGCCCCTTCATCCGCGGCTACGACGCACAGGCCAGCACCTTCGTCGACGGCATGCGCGACATCGGCGCCACGACGCGTGAAGTCTTCAACCTCGAACAGATCGAAGTCATCAAGGGCCCGGACGGCGCCTATGGCGGCCGCGGCGGCGCGGGCGGCAGCATCAACCTGATCACCAAGGCGCCCAAGGCCGAGAACTTCACCAACGCCACGCTGGGCCTGGGCACCGACAACTACAAGCGCGCCACGGTGGACGGCAACTGGCTGCTGGGCGAGAACATGGCCTTCCGCCTGAACGCGATGGCGCACGACGCCGACGTGCCGGGCCGCAAGGCGGTGGACGTGTCGCGCTGGGGCATCGCGCCCTCGCTCACCTGGGGCCTGAACACCCCCACCCGCGTCACGCTGAGCTACTACCACCTGCAGACCAACGACACGCCCGACTCGGGCATCCCGTTCATGTACGGCAACCGGATCCCGGCCGGCGTCACGGCGATCCGCCCGGTCACCGTGAACATGGACAATTTCTACGGCCTGGCCAACACCGACTTCATGAAGAACCGGTCGGACGTCGCCACGGCCCGCGTCGAACACGACATCAGCACCGACCTGACCATCCGCAACACGCTGCGCTACACCGCGTCCGACCAGCGCTACCTGTGGACCCAGCCGGACGACAGCCAGGGCAACGTGGTCGACGGCAAGGTCTGGCGCCGGGCCAACACCCGCACCAGCGGCGTCCACACCATCGCCAACCAGACCGAGATCTTCGGCAAGGGCAAGCTGGGCGGCTTCGAGCACAGCTTCACGGCGGGGATCGAGCTGTCGCGCGAGAAAGCGGACAACGGCTCGTACACGGTCAACCGCGGCGCGGGCAGCGGCGCGGCCAACGTCTGCAACCTGGGCGTGGGCGCGGCCTCCGACTACAACTGCACGGACCTGTACAACCCCAACCCGTACGACCCGTGGACCGGCACGATCACCGAGGGCGATCGGTCCAACCACTTCAAGAGCACCACCAAGTCCGTCTACGCGTTCGACACGATCAAGCTGAACGACCGCTGGCAGACCAACCTGGGCCTGCGCGTGGATGACTACAAGACGCGCTACTTCAACGCCACCACCGACGTCGGCCGCAACGACACCCTCCTGAACTACCAGTTGGGCATCATCTACAAGCCGGCGTCCAACGGCAGCGTCTACGTGTCCTATGGCACCTCGTCCACCCCCGCCAACGCCTTCCTGGGCCAGGGCAGCGAAAGCGGCAGCCTGACCCCCGGACGCAACAACGTCGGCCCCAACGCGGCGGACCTCGGCCCCGAGAAAAACCGCTCGCTGGAACTGGGCACCAAGTGGAACGTACTGGACAACCGCCTCGGCCTGAGCGCGGCGGTCTTCCGCATCGACACCACCAACGCCCGCGTCACCCAGCCCGACAACACCTACGCCCTGGCCGGCAAACGCCGCATCAACGGTTTCGAGGTCGGCGCCTCGGGCAACATCACCAAGGCGTGGCAGGTGTTCGGCGGCTACACCTACCTCGACAGCGAAGTGCGCAGCAACGGCGCCAACACCACGCTCACGCAGGGCCAGGAGTTCCCCAACACGCCCAAGCACACCGCCAGCCTGTGGACCACCTATAGCGTCACCAACGACATCTCGGTGGGCGGCGGCATCTTCATCGTCGGCAAGCAGTACGGCTCGAACGCGGCGGTGCGCCGCTACATCCCGGGCTATACCCGCTTCGACGCAATGGCGGCCTACCGCATCAACCGCAACGTCAGCGTCCAGTTGAACCTGCTGAACCTGACCGACAAGCGCTACTTCACCTCGACCTATTCGACGCACTACGCGGCGGTGGGCGCGGGCCGCGCGGCGATCCTGAACCTCAACTTGAAGTATTGATCCCCCCTACGCGCTTACGCGCGCCCCCCAGGGGGCGGCACTGGCGGACCGGCGGAGCCGGATCCGCTGTGCCCTAGGGGACTACCGGGCTGGCGGGGGGCGGCGATTCTACGTGTCCTGGTTGGCCCGTGGGAGGTGCCTTGCGTGAGCAAGGCGCCTCTTTTCTTTTCCGCCCTACCCCGCTCCATGTGGGCCACGCTTCGCGATGCCGCAGGCCGTGTCCGGGGGCGCGGGGCCGGATGGGGCGCATTGGAGCCGCCGGCGTTCAGGTACTTGGCGGGGAAGCAAGGGCGCAGCTGTCCGAGCGCGACAGTAGGGACAGTCCAGTGGACTGTCCCCGCGCGAGTCCTGCGCCCGCCCCGCCAAGTACCTGAACGCCGGGAAGTCCTGGCCAAAGGCCAGGACCGGCTCCGTTGCGCCCCATCCGGCCCCGCGCCCCCGGACACGGCCGTGTTTAGAACCCAAGTTCTTGGTGCACAATCCCATGACTCCCACCAACGCCCCCAAAACCATGGAGCCCATCTCCCGTCAGCAACTGAACGCCGCCACCGCCGACGACCTGGCCGAGATCCTGCGCGGCCCCCCCGAGCAGGCCGCGGCCTGGGTGCGGGCGGCGGCGGAGGGTGGCGTGGCCGAGGCCCAGGCGGTGTTCGGGCAGATGCTGCTGGACGGCCAGGGCCTGCCCGTCGACCGCGAACAGGCCGTGTACTGGTTCAAGCGCGCCGCCGACGCCAACCACCCCATGGCCATGAACATGCTCGGCCAGTGCCACCATCACGGCTGGGGCGTGCCCGTCAACCTCGTGCTGGCGGCCTACTGGTACCGCCTGGCCGCGCAACAGGGACTGGACTGGGGCATGTACAACTACGCCACCGCCCTGGCACTGGGCGAAGGCGTCCCCGCCGACCGGCCCGGGGCGCTGGCCTGGTTCGAAAAAGCCGCGGCACTGGGCCATGCGAAATCGATCAACATCATCGGCGGCTTCCACGAAGACGGATGGGAAGTCCCCGTCGACAAACAGCAGGCCTTCGAACACTACCGCCGCGCGGCAGAGGGCGGCGATTTCCGCGGACAATTCAACTACGCGCGCCTGCTGATCGAACGCGGCGACATCGACGCCGCGCTGCCCTGGCTGGATCGCCTGCCCGGGACCGCCACCCCGGCCTTTCTGGCCAAGGCCCGTGCATTCCTGGAACAGGCAGCCGATGCGCGCGTGCGCGCCAAGGCCGCCGAACTGACCCCGCGCCCGGCCACGGGAGGCCCCGCCGCATGATGGCCTGGGCCATGCGCGGGTTCACGCTCGGCGTGGCGATCCTGGTGGCCCTGACCTCCTGGGCCCTGTCGGCCTGGCTGCCCTGGCCCGCCGCCGTGCTTGCCGCGCTCTTGCTGGCCGTCGCCATCCACGCGGCCATCGTCGCCCTGGGCTTCGCGCTGGCCCGCCTGCTGACCGACCGCACCGGTCCCGCCGGCCCGCCCGGCTGGCTGGCCGCCATGCCCCGGGAAACCTACCTTTCCCTGCGCAACATGTACCTCGACATCCCGTGGCGGCACCGCTGGCCCATGCGCCTGCCGCCCCGCGCGCGGGGCGCCGTGCTGCTGGTGCACGGCTACGGATGCAACCGCGGCATCTGGCGCGACTTCGATACCTGGCTGGCCGCGCGCGGCTGGACCGTCGCCGCGCTGGACCTGGAACCGCCCCGGGCCGGAATAGACCGGTTCGGCGAGCAGGTGGCCGCCGAGGCCGCCGCCCTGGCACTGCGCACGGGCCGCGAACGCGTGACCGTGGTCGCGCACAGCATGGGCGGCCTCGCGGCGCGGGCCGCGCTGCGCGGCGCGCCCGACGCGCCCATCGGCCACGTCATCACGCTCGGCACGCCACACCGGGGCACCTGGCACGCCCGCTTCGGGCGCGGGCGGTGCGCGACCCAGATGCTGCCCGACAGCCCCTGGCTCGGCGCCCTGCACGCCGCCGAGACGCCGGCCATGGCCAGCCGGTACACCTGTATCGCCTCGCACCACGACAACATCGTCTGTCCCGTCGACCGCGCCCTGCTGCCGGGCGCCTCCGCCAGCCTCGTGGTCGCCCGCGTGGGGCACATGGCGCTGGCTCACGATGCCGCCGTCCGGGCCTTCATCGAAGAACGCCTGGAAGCCCTGCACGCCCCGGAAATGGCGGAAAGCGACGCGGCCTGACAACGGTCCCGCGCCGTCACAAACACGTCATCGCGCCATGTTTCCATTCACTCCATGGAAACATCTTCCCGGCCAGCGTGACGACATCGCCCCCTACCCAATGGCGCACCATCTGGATCTCGGACCTGCATCTGGGAACCGCCGGCTGCAATGCCAGCCACCTGCTGGACTTCCTCAAGCACAACGAGGCCGAGACCCTTTACCTCGTCGGCGACATCATCGACGGCTGGCAGCTCCGCAAGAGCTGGACCTGGCCCCAGGCCCACAACGACGTGGTGCAGAAGGTCTTGCGCAAGGCGCGCAAGGGCACGCGGGTCGTCTTCATTCCGGGCAACCACGATGAATTCGCGCGCCAGTTCATCGGCTATGCCTTCGGCGACATCCAGGTCCAGGAAGACGCGGTCCACGTCACCGCCGACGGCAAGCGCCTGTGGGTGACCCACGGCGACCAGTTCGACGGCGTCATCCAGCACAGCAAATGGCTGGCCCACCTGGGCGACACGCTATACACCTTCGCGCTCTGGCTGAACCTGCACTTCAACCGGGTGCGCCGCCGCCTGGGGCTGCACTACTGGTCACTGTCCCAATACCTGAAGCACAAGGTGAAGAACGCGGTGTCCTTCATCACCAACTTCGAGGAAGTGCTGGTCAACGAGGCCAGGCGCCAGGGCTACGATGGCGTCGTTTGCGGCCATATCCACAAGCCGGAGATCCGGCACGTGGACGGCGTGCTGTACTGCAATGACGGCGACTGGGTGGAAAGCCTGTCGGCCCTGGTCGAGGACGAACACGGCCAGTTGCATCTGGTGTACTGGACCCACCTGACCGATGCGAGCGAACCGGCCGTGATCAAATCCAGGCGCCGCCGGCCGCTGGAGTTGCCGGCCCTGCCCTCGGCGCTGGCGCCACGGCCGGCGCCCCAACCGGCCCGCGAAAGTTCGCAGACCGAAACGGCCGACGTCTGATCCGGCCGGGGCGCGCCCCTCAGCGCCTGCGCCCCAGCACGATCACCGCGGCGCCGGCCACGATGGCGGCCACGCCCGCCCAGACCGGAATGGCAACGGTCTTCCTGGTGTCCGCGGTGGCCTCGACCGGCCCGACCTTGAGCAGCGTTTCCTCGGACGTATACGAAAAGCTCTTGTATCCCAGCGCGACCGCGCCCAGCACGATCAGCAGCAGGCCGACGATGACGGATGCCTTCATATCTCCCCCCTTCGGTGATGTGACGACATCAAGATAACCGATGCCCGGCCGGATCGGTGGCGCGGCTAGCAATTCCTTACCTCCTGCCGTTTCCCCTATCCGTGCCCCGATGACGGCTATTCGCCCCGGATCGGCGTAAAACTTTTATAATTAGTAATCGTTTTCATTTCCCTCCACCGACCCAGCACATGGCTATCCGCCTCTCCGAGCTACCTTTTGGCCATGACGCCGCCGTCAACGCCGTCGAAGACGCCGCCCCGGCGGATCCCATCGCCATCCGCCTGCGCGACCTCGGATTCGTGGCCGGAGAGCGCGTGCGCATCGTGGCGCGCGGCCCGATCGGCGCCGACCCCCTGCTGATACAGATCGGTTTCACCCGCTTCGCCCTGCGCCGCTCCGAAGCCGCGCGGGTCCTGGTCGAACCGCTCGCCTCCTGACTCCCGATGTCCACCACTACCTTGTCGAATCTGCGCGTTGCCCTGGTCGGCAACCCGAATTGCGGAAAGACCGCTCTGTTCAACCTGCTGACGGGCAGCCGCCAGAAGGTGGCCAACTATGCCGGCGTCACCGTCGAGCGCAAGGAGGGCCGGCTGGTCACGCCCTCCGGCGCGCAGGTCAGCGTGCTGGACCTGCCCGGCGCCTACAGCCTGCATGCCACGAGCCCCGACGAAGCGATCACCCGCGACGTCTGCCTGGGCAACTTCGCGGGCGAGCGCCGGCCGGACCTGCTGGTGGCCGTGGTGGACGCGACCAACCTGCGCCTGCATCTGCACTTCGTGCTGGAACTGCAGCGGCTGGGGCTGCCCATGGTCCTGGCGCTCAACATGGTCGACGCCGCCGCCAAGCGCGGCATCCGGATCGACCGCGACAAGCTCCAGCAGGCGCTGGGCATCCCCATCGTCGAGACGGTCGCCATCAAGCGCGACGGCGCGGCGCAGCTGCTTGCCCGCATCGACGGCGACATGCCCGCCGCGCCGCCGGCACTGCCCGCCGGTGCCGACCTGCACCAGGCGGTCAACGGGCTGCTGCGCGAAGCCGTGACCATGCCCCGGCGCACGGCCGCCATCGACGACGCCCTCGACCGCTGGGTCCTGCATCCCGTGCTGGGGCTCGTCACGCTGGCCGCCATCATGTTCCTGATGTTCCAGGCGGTGTTCTCGTGGGCGGAACCGCTCATGGACCTGATCGAGACCTCGGTCTCGGCCCTGGGCGGCTGGGTGGGCGAAACCCTGCCCGAAGGCCTGCTCAACAGCCTGCTGGTGGACGGCATCATCGCCGGCGCCGGCAGCGTGCTGGTGTTCCTGCCGCAGATCCTGTTCCTGTTCTTCTTCATCCTGCTGCTGGAAGAATCGGGCTATCTGCCACGCGCGGCCTTCCTGCTGGACCGCATGATGGTGGGCGCCGGGCTGACCGGGCGCTCCTTCATCCCGCTGCTGTCGAGCTTCGCCTGCGCGATCCCCGGCATCATGGCCACGCGCACCATCCAGGACCCCCGCGACCGGCTGGCGACCATCCTGGTCGCGCCGCTGATGACCTGCTCGGCGCGCCTGCCCGTCTACACGCTGCTGATCGGCGCCTTCATCCCCAACCACACGGTGCTGGGCATCTTCAACTTGCAGGGCGTCACGCTGTTCGCGCTGTACGTGGCCGGGATCGTCAGCGCGCTGGCGGTGGCCTGGGTCATGAAGCTGCTGCGCCGGGACAGGGCCGAACACTCGCTGCTGCTGGAACTGCCCTCCTACCGCATTCCCAACCTGCGCGACGTGGCCACCGGCCTGGTCGAGCGGGCGCGCATCTTCCTGGCGCGCGTGGGCGGCATCATCATGGCGCTGACCGTGCTGATCTGGTTCCTGTCCAGCTTCCCCGGCCCGCCCGAGGGCGCCACCGGCCCGGCGATCGAATACAGCTTCGCCGGCCGCATCGGGGAAGCCCTGCAGACCGTGTTCGCGCCCATCGGTTTCAACTGGCAGATCTCCATCGCGCTGATCCCCGGCCTGGCCGCGCGCGAAGTCGCGGTGGGCGCGCTGGCTACCGTGTACGCGCTGTCGGCCGCCGACGACGAGGCGGCCTCGACCCTGCTGACGCCGCTGATCGCCGCCCAATGGCCGCTGGCGACCGCGTTCTCGCTGCTGGCCTGGTTCATCTTCGCGCCGCAGTGCCTGTCCACGCTGGCCGTGATCCGGCGCGAAACGAATTCCTGGAAGATCGTCGCGCTGACCGCGGGCTATCTGTTCGGACTGGCTTACCTCGCATCATTCATCACCTACCAGGTGACGAGGATGCTGACCTGATTTCCCCGGAGGCTTCCATGAGCGCCTATTCCCTGTTCGAGATCGCATTGGTGGCACTGATCGTCGCCGCCTGCGCCATCAGGGCCTTCGGCCGCTTCGCGCCCAAGACGCGCATGCGCATGCAGTCGTGGCTGGCGCTGCGCATGGACCGTCCGGGCCAGGCCGCGTGGCTGCGGGCACTGGGCAGGAAACTGGGCGCCGCCGCGCCCGACGCGGGATGCGGCAGCGGCTGCGGAACATGCGGAACTTGCGGCCCCGGTGAAACCAAGACGGTCCAGGTCCACGCAAGAAAGTAACGTCGAAACGGGGCTCCCGGTCAGCCCCGCGATGCCTCGGGCTTCAGGTCGAACAGGCTTGTGGCCGTCAACTCCAGGACTTCCTTGCCGTCCTGATTCAACAGATGCCAGCGCCAGCGCAGCACGCCCAGTTCGGGCCGGCTGCGCGAGGTCCTCGCCTCGAGCACTTCGGCACGCAGCCGCAATTCATCTCCCGCCAGCACCGGATGGGGCCAGCGCACCTGCTCCACGCCCGGCGAGGCGAACGACTCGGAGTCGTGCAGCGCCGCCCTGACGGCCAGGTCCATCGCGATGCCGCAGGTCTGCCATCCACTGGCGATCAGCGCGCCGAACCGCCCCTGGCCCGCGGCCTTGCCATCCACGTGGAACCACTGCGGATCGTAGCTGCGGGCGAAGGCCAGCATCTCCGCTTCCTCGATCCGCCGGGGGCCGGCTTCGATGATCATGCCCGGGTGGAAATCGGCAAACTTCATTGAGTCGTTCTCCTCGTTGTTGACGCCCCGTCAGCCGCCGCTCAGGCGCCGGAACGCGGCGGACGCTTCTCGGTCAAGGCCGCCGGGCCCAGCACGAGTCCGGCCACGGCATCATTGCCAAGGTCGATGCGGACGTCCTGGGCATCCACGGCCAGGGAACAGGCAATTATTGCTCTCCGGCGTATGACTATTGCCGGATCCAGGCCGCGGGCCGCTTGGCCAGGAAGGCGGCGAAGCCCTCGCGCGCCTCGTCGGTGCCGCGCACGCGGCTGATCGTGCGGGCGGTCAGCTCGCGCACCTCGGGGGTGACGGGGCCGACTTCCAGTTGCCTGAACAAGGCCTTGATCTCGGCCTGCGCCTGGGGTCCGTTGGCCAGCAGTTCGGCCGCGATCGCCTCGACCGCCGCGTCCAGGTCGGCGGCGTCGACCACCTGCTGCACCATGCCCATTTGCAGCGCCGCCTGCGCGTCGATGCGCGAGGCGGTCAGCGCCAGGCGCAGCGCGTGGCGCTTGCCCACGGCATTGACGAGATAGGGACTGATGACGGCGGGCAGGATGCCAAAGCGGGCCTCGCTGGCGGCGAAGCGGGCATCGCTGCTGGCCACCGCCATGTCGCAGGCGCAGGCCAGCCCCACGCCGCCGCCCAGCGCCACACCGTGGACACGGGCGATCGTCGGTTTGGGACAGGACGCGATGGTCTCCAGCATGGCGGCGAAACGCCGCGCGTCCTCCAGGTTCCATTCCGCGCTGGCCTGGCTCGCGCGCTGCATCCATTGCAGGTCCGCGCCCGCGCTGAACGCCTTGCCTTCCCCGGAAAGCACGACCACGCGCGCGGCCTCGTCCTGGCCCAGCCCGGCGAAGACCCGGGCCAGTTCTTCGATCATCCGCTCGTCGAAGGCGTTGAAGACCTCGGGCCGCGCCATGCGCACGTCGACCACGCCCGATGCGTGGCGGATCATCTGCAATGTGTCCATGGGCATCAGTAGGTCTCGAGGTGCAGGCGGCCTTCGCGTTTCAGGGCGCCGGAAATGCTCTCCCAGTTCAGTCCCGC
Source organism: Pigmentiphaga sp. MLSB6-MA01 (assembly GCF_058793475.1). Classification (NCBI taxonomy): domain Bacteria; kingdom Pseudomonadati; phylum Pseudomonadota; class Betaproteobacteria; order Burkholderiales; family Alcaligenaceae; genus Pigmentiphaga; species Pigmentiphaga sp. MLSB6-MA01. The sequence continues at coordinate 237,528 of NZ_JBXAFV010000007.1, forward strand.
TTGCAGGGCCACGTCGCGCAGGGCGATGACCACGCCCTCCTCCATGCTCTTGAGCCCGCAGACATAGAAATGGGTGTTGGCGTCCTGCAGCAGTTCGGCCAGATCGGCGGCGCGCTCGCGCATCAGGTCCTGGACGTAGCGCCTGGGCGCGCCCGGCGCGCGCGAGAACGCCAGGTTGATGTCGATGAAATCCTTGGGCAGGCTCATCAGCGGGCCGAAATAAGGCAGTTCTTCCTTGGTGCGGGCGCCGAAGAACAGCATCAGCCTGCCGCTCTCGAACCGCCCCTTCCCGCGTAACCGGCGCCGCCATTCCGTCATCGCCCGCATGGGCGCGCTGCCGGTCCCGGTGCAGATCATCACGATGTGCGAACGCGGATGGTTGGGCATCAGGAACGAAGCGCCGAAGGGACCGATGACCTGGACCTTGTCGCCTACCTTCAGATCGCATACGTAGTTCGAACAGAGACCCTGTACAGGATTGCCCTGGTGGTCGGCCGTCACGCGTTTGACGGTGAGCGAAACGTTGTTGTAGCCGGGCCGCTCGCCATTGCGAGGGCTGGCGACGGAATACTGGCGCGCATGGTGCGCCCTGCCCTGGGCATCGGCCCCGGGCGGCACGATGCCGATGGATTGCCCCTCCAGCACCGGAAACGGCAGCGAGCCGAAATCCAGCACGATATGGTGGGTCTCATTCTGCGTGCCGGGCTCGTTGACCCGCACGTTGCCGACCACGGTGGCCGCGATCGGACTGCGCGGGCCATACAGATTCGTATAGGCATGGGCGGCGGACCACGGGGGCGTGGCGGCGCCGAAAGCTCCCGAGTTGAACGCCGACTCGTCGGAAGCCGAAGCGGCCGGAGCCGGCGCTTCCAGCCGGACCGCCTCTTCCTCCATCGTTTCCGCGCCCGCCGCCGCCAACTGGTCGGGGGTCAGCTCGCCCGGGAGTTCGTCCCAGGTGAACTGCTCCTCGATGCCGTAGGCGGCGGACTTCGGAACGGAACGCCAGTTGTCGATCGCCCCCGTGGGACAGGGCGGCACACAGGCCATGCAACTGTTGCACACGTCGGCCCGCACGACATAGTTGTTGTCATCGTGCGTGATGGCGTCGACGGGACACGTCGCTTCGCAGGTGTTGCAGCGTATGCAGATTTCCGGGTCGATCAGGTGCTGCTTGATGACGACCGTCTGGACTGGCGTATCCATGATGAGGGGCTGCTCAGTTGAACCGGATGTACTCGAAGTCCACCGGCTGGCGATTGATACCCATGACCGGAGGCGCGATCCAGTTGGCGAACTTGCCCGGTTCGACCACGCGCCCCATCAACGAAGCGACGAAGGCGCGGTCTTCCGGCGTAGCCAGCCACTGGGCCTTCTTCGCATCCCACTCGGCCTGCGACACGACCTGGCCCTCGGGCGAAATGCGCACGCCCGACAGCATGCCGATCTGGCGGTTGAAGGCCTTGTGCGGCACGGTCAGCCGCACGGGGATGCCGGCCTTCTCGATCACCTTGTTCCAGCGGCCCACGCCCGCCATCGAGTCCTTGATATAGTCGTCGCGCAGGACTTCGTTCAGGCCGTTCAGCATCGGAACGTCCTTCTCGACCAGCTTGCCGTCACGCACTTCCAGCACCTTGTAGTTTTCGTTGCGCAGCCGGTGGTCGTCGGTGCGCTTGCCTTCCTCGTAGCGCCCTTTCAGTCCGGAGCTGTAGAAAGCCGCGGCATTGGACGACTCGTCGGCGCCGAACAGGTCGATCGTCACGCTGTAGTGGAAATTCAGGTAACGCTGGATGGTGCCGAAATCGATCACGCCGGCCGCGCGGATGCGGGCCGGATCGTCGGTCTTGAGCTGGTTCATGACCTCGCAGGTGCGCTGGATCACGCGCGAGACGCCCGACTCGCCCACGAACATGTGGTGCGCTTCCTCGGTCAGCATGAACTTGGTCGTGCGTGCCAGCGGATCGAAGCCCGACTCGGCCAGCGCGCTCAACTGGAACTTGCCGTCGCGGTCGGTGAAATACGTGAACATGAAGAAGGACAGCCAGTCCGGGGTGCGCTCGTTGAAGGCGCCCAGGATGCGGGGATTGTCCTGGTCGCCCGAGCGGCGGTCCAGCAGCGCTTCGGCTTCCTCGCGGCCGTCGCGGCCGAAATAGCGGTGCAGCAGGTAGACCATGGCCCACAGGTGGCGGCCTTCCTCGACGTTGACCTGGAACAGGTTGCGCAGGTCGTACATGGACGGCGCGGTCAGGCCCAGGTGGCGCTGCTGCTCGACCGAAGCCGGCTCGGTGTCGCCTTGCGTGACGATGATGCGGCGCAGGTTGGCACGATGCTCGCCCGGCACGTCCTGCCACGCGGCCTCGCCCATGTGGTCGCCGAAATGGATCTTGCGCTCCTTCTCGGCCGGGTTCAGGAAGATGCCCCAGCGGTAATCCGGCATCTTCACGTGGCCGAACTGGGCCCAGCCCTGCGGATCGACGCTGATGGCGGTGCGCAGGTAGACGTCGTAGTTCGTGCTTCCTTCCGGCCCCACGTCGCCCCACCAGCTCAGGAAGTTCGGCTGCCATTGTTCCAGCGCGCGCTGCAGCGTGCGGTCCTCCGACAGGTTGACGTTGTTGGGAATCTTCTCGCTGTAGTTGATGCTGGACATGTCTCGACTCCGTTGGTCCGGACTGCGGGATGGTTACACTCGATTCAGATCGAAGGCCGCTTTCTCACCCTTGCCGTACACCTTCAAGGCGCCTTTTTCCCCCACCGCGTTCGGCCGGTTGAAGATCCAGTTCTGCCACGCGCTCAGGCGGCCGAAAATCCGGGTTTCCATGGTTTCCTTGCTGGCGAAGCGCAAATTGGCCTCCAACCCGGTCAGCGCATCCGGCGACATCGCGGCGCGCTCTTCGATGGCGATGCGGATCTCGTCGGCCCAGTCGATGTCGTCCGGCGCCGCGGTCACCAGGCCCAGGGCGCAGGCGGCATCCGCGTCCAGCGCCTTGCCGATCTGCGCGCGGGCGGCGGCGAGCGGCCCGGCCTCCTCGTAGAACCGGCGGGCCAGGCGGGACTGGCCGTTGACCATGGGATAGGCGCCGAAATTCAGTTCCGACAGCGTCAGCCGCGGCGCCCGTCCGGGCTCGTCGGGCAGCGCCAGCATATAGGCGCGGTCGGCGGCGAAGGCCAGTTCGGCCAGCGTGCCGGCGAAGCACGAGTCCGGCTCGATCAGCGCGAACAGCGAACGCGACGAAACGTCCAGCCGCGCCAGCGTCCGGCGCAGAAGCCCCGTGACCTCGCGCACGAACCAGTGGCCGGCGTGACGCTGGAGGGTGGCGTCGCAAGCCAGCACCCCGGCGGCATCGCCCTGGGTCTTGAGCAGCCAGGTGCCGATGTCCAGTTCGTTCGTGCGCATGTGCAGGATGGCGTCGTCCAGTTCTCGCGCCATCGCCATCGGCCACCAGGCCGTGCCGGCCGCGACGATGCCGTCCACGTCCTCGGGCTGCGCCGTGTCCGGGGCCTTGACGGTGAACACGGCGCTGCGGTTGGCGCGGTCTATCCGCACGTCCACGTAGCGGTAGCGCAGCGCATCGGCCTCTTCGGCGCGCTCGACGCGGACCAGGGCCACGCCCTGGGCGCCGGCCGGCCGGTCGCTGGCCCCGGCCAGCCGCTGCGCGCGCTCCTGCACCACCTGGGCGAATTGCGAAGGCTTGGGGGCGCAATCGACCAGCCGCCAGTCCACCGCGCGCTGGCCGCGCACGCCTTCGCTGGTCGTGCAGAAAATGTCCGCCAGGTCATGGCGCACGTGGCGCTTGTCGGTCACGCGGGTCAGGCCGCCGGTGCCGGGCAGCACACCCAGCAGCGGAACCTCGGGCAGCGACACCGACGAGGATTTGTCGTCGATCAGCACCAGATCGTCGCAGGCCAGCGCCAACTCATAGCCACCGCCGGCGCAGGCGCCATTGATGGCGGCCAGGAACTTCAGGCCGGAATGACGGCTGGAGTCCTCGATGCCGTTGCGGGTCTCGTTGGTGAACTTGCAGAAATTCACCTTCCAGGCGTGGGTCGACAACCCCAGCATGAAAATGTTGGCGCCAGAACAGAAAATCCGGTCTTTCATGCTGGTGACCACCACCGCGCGCACCTCGGGATGCTCGAAGCGGATGCGGTTCAGGGCATCGTGCAGCTCGATGTCCACGCCCAGGTCATAGGAATTGAGCTTGAGCCGGTACCCCGGCCGCAACCCGCCATCCTCGGCGATATCCAGCCCCAGCGTCGCCACGGCCCCCTCGAAACTCAGTTTCCAGTGCCGGTAGCGGGACGGATCCGTACGGTAGTCCACCTTCCCGGGAGCCTGATCGACCTGAACGGCATTGCTCATGACATCTCCTCGACGTTTATGCATCTTAGTGCATCAACTAGCAGTTGAATGAAAGATAGTTCATGCACCCAAGCGCGTCAAGCTCCCGCCAACTAGGATCAACCCTGACGAATCAGACAACCAAACCTCCCGACCCCGGACAGCCCCCCCCTAGGCCCAGGAAACCGCGGATCCGGCTCCGCCGGTCCGCCAGTGCCGCCCCCGGGACCCGGCGCCGGGCCGCCCCCTCGGGGGGCTGCCGCGCGGCGGCCGGGGGCTCGCCATGCTGGGCGCGCGCAAGCGCGTAGAGGGGGTCACATCGTCCAGTCCACCATGCCCGCCGCGCCTCGTACCAGCGAACGCAGGCCGGCGAAAGCCTCTTCCAGCGCGTGCCCGCTGGTGTTGTAGCGGGCATCGGCCTTGGCGTAGAACGCGGCCCGGCCGGCCAGGATGCGCTTGAGATCGTCCATGGCCTCGCGGCTGCCCGACATGGGGCGGAAATCGCCCTGGGCCACGACCCGGCGCATGTGATCCTCGGGATCGGCCTGCAGCCAGACCGTATAGCAATGCGACAGCAGCAGGTTGAAGGTCGAGACGTCCGACACCAGGCCGCCCGGCGTGGCGATCACGACCTCGGGATGGATCTGCACGGTCTCCTCCAGCGCCCGCCGCTCATAGCGGCGATAGGCATTGGCGCCGTACAGCGAATGGATTTCGACGATGCTGCAACCGGCCACTTTCTCGATTTCCCGGCTCAGCTCGATGAAGGTGTAGCCCAGGTCCTCGGCCAGCATCCGGCCCAGCGTGGACTTGCCCGCCCCCCGCAGCCCGACCAGGGCGATACGGGACAGGCGCGAATGATTGTCGCCGCGCGAACCGAACATTTCCGTCAGGGTATTGCGGGCGCGATGGAGATCGGCATCGGAGCGCCCTTCGAGCAACTCGCGGATCAGCAGCCATTCCGGGCTGGTGGTGGTGACGTCGCCCAGGACCTCGGCCAGCGAACACTGCAAGGCCTGGGAGACCTGCAGCAGTATCAGGATGGAGGCATTGCCCGTCCCCAGCTCCAGATTGGCGAGATGCCGCTCGGAAATGCCGGCGGCCGAGGCCGTGGCCTTGCGGGTCAGGCCACGCCGGGCCCGCAGCGTCCGTACTCGTTCCCCCAGCGTCACCAAGAAAGGTTCCTTGGCCGGCGCGTCATTGGCCGCGGCCTGCCCCGCTTCGGAAACCGCCTCTTCTTTCATCGGACCTTACCCGCAAGATGATGCGCACCCCCTGGGACTTACCCGCAGGATGCAGATTCTTTTTGACACGACCCAAACATGCCGCGTATTGTCTCGACACATGGACATGCACGATACTTCATGACAAAGAATGCCGCGACATGAAGTCCAGTATGCCTGAGGAGATGAGTTCATGCGCGATTCATTTGAATCCCTGGTAAAGACGATAACTCAGTCCATTGCCGGACACCCCGTGGACGCCGCGCTGGAGGACCACCTCAACCGCCACCATGGCCCGGACACGGACTGGTTCCGCGACATGACCCGCGCCTGTGAGTCCGGCGTGGTCCAGGGGTGGCTCTGCAACCGGGAGGCGGACGGCATACGCTACGGCCGCGCGGTCAAGCCCGGCCCCGACTCCGCCGGTTTCTCCGTGGACGTCGTCGACATGACCGATCTGGCCGGCCCCCACCACGTCCATCCCAACGGCGAAATCGACATGGTCATGCCCCAGACCCCGGGCGCCCGCTTCGACGGCACTCCCGCGGGCTGGAAGGTCTACCCCCCCGGCAGCGCCCACCGCCCCACCGTCGCGGGCGGCCGCGCGCTGGTCCTCTACCTGCTGCCCGAGGGCGCCATCGAGTTCACCCGGACATGACCGAACTGCTTCCCAATCATCTGGCGGGCCGCTGGCAAACCGGCGGCGACCCGGGCACGCCGCTCTTCGATCCCGTCCTGGGCACGGAACTGGTCCGCGTCTCCAGCACGGGCCTGGATCTCGAAGCGGCCTATGCCTACGCCCGCGACGAAGGCGGCCCGGCGCTGCGCGCCATGACCTATGCTCAGCGCGCCGCCCTGCTGTCCTCGATCGTGGAGGCGCTCAAGGCCAACCGCGACCGCTACTTCGACATCGCGCAGGCCAACTCCGGCACCACGAGACCGGACTCCGCCGTCGACATCGACGGCGCCATCTTCACCCTGGGCCAATACGCCCGCTGGGGCGCGTCGCTGGGCGACAGACACTGGCTGGCGGACGGCGAAACCGTCCCCATGGCCAAGGACGGCTCGTTCCTCAGCCGCCACGTGCGGGTGCCGACGCGCGGCCTCGCCCTGTTCATCAACGCCTTCAACTTCCCCGCCTGGGGGCTATGGGAAAAAGCCGCGCCGGCGCTGCTCTCGGGCGTGCCGGTGGTCGCCAAGCCCGCTACCGCCACCGCCTGGCTGACGCAGGCGATGGTCGCCGACGTGATCGCCGCGGGCATCCTGCCGGCGGGCGCGCTGTCCGTCGTCTGTGGCGGCGCGCGGGGGCTGCTGTCGCCCTTGCAGCCCTTCGACGTGGTGTCGTTCACCGGCTCGGCCGACACCGCGGCGCTCATCCGCTCGCACGACGCCATCGTGCGCCGCTCGGTGCGCGTCAACATCGAGGCCGACAGCCTGAACAGCGCCCTGCTGCTGCCCGATGCACAACCCGGCTCCGACTCCTTCGACCTGCTGGTACGCGAAGTGGTGCGCGAAATGACGGTCAAGGCGGGGCAGAAGTGCACGGCCATCCGGCGCGTTTTCGTGCCGGCATCCTGCTACGCGGCGGCCGGCGAAGCCATCGCCGCGAAGCTGGCACGCATCACCGTGGGCAATCCGCGCAACGAGGCGGTCCGCATGGGCTCTCTGGCCAGCCGCCAGCAGTGGGAAAACGTGCGGGCAGGCACGGCGGCCCTGCGCCGCCACGCGGAGGTGCTGCACGATGGCGCGGCGGTCCCGCTGCTGGATGCCGATCCGGCCGTGGCCGCCTGTATCGGCCCCACGCTGCTGGGCGCCTCCCGCCGCGAAGCCGCCGGCGTCGTGCACGACATCGAAGTATTCGGTCCGGTGGCCACGCTGCTGCCCTATGAAGGATTGCCCGACGCGCTGGAACAGATACGCCTCGGCCAGGGATCGCTGGTAGCGTCGATCTACACGGCCGACGCCGCGCTGGCGGGCCAAGCCGCCCTCGCGCTGGCCGACAGCCATGGACGCCTGCACGTCGTCACGCCCGAGGCCGCCGCCGTCCACACGGGCCACGGCAACGTCATGCCCATGTCGCTGCACGGCGGTCCCGGACGGGCCGGCGGAGGCGAAGAGCTGGGCGGCTTGCGGGCACTGGGTTTCTACCATCGCCGAGCGGCCATCCAGGGCGCCGGCGCCGTGACGGACCTCCTGGACGGCGCCGCGCCGACGTGGAGCGCGCCAGGACATTGACACAGGAAGCCGCCGGCACCAGGCCCGACCAGAGGCCGCCGGAGGTTTCTCGCCCGATTGCATGAACGAGGAGACCATCATGCCTGCCGATTGCTCCGCCCCGCCGACGGAATTCAATTTCGCCGGCCACCTGCTGGCGATCAATGCCGGACGCGCCGCCAAGACCGCGTACATCGACGACCGCGGCCAGTTGACCTACGGCGAACTGGACGAGAAAGCCCGCCGCGCCGCCAGCGCCCTGCTGGGCCTGGGCATCCGGCCCGAGGACCGCGTCCTGCTGCTGATGAACGACTGCACGGACTGGCCCGTCACCTTCCTCGGCGCGCTCTATGCCGGCGTCGTGCCGGTGGCGGTCAACACGCTGCTCACGCCCGCGGACTACGGCTACATGCTGGAACACAGCCGGGCCCGTGCCGTGCTCGTCTCGCGCGCCCTCTTGCCCAAGCTCTCGGCGGCGCTTGGCGCGTGCCGCCACGGCGTGCGCCACATCGTCGTCTCGCGCGACGGCTCCGACGCCGAGGTGGGCGGCACGCTGGACTTCGACGACTGGCTGGCCGGACACGAACCGCTCGCGGCCCCCGCCCCCACGCTGGCCGACGAGCCCGCGTTCTGGCTGTATTCGTCCGGATCCACCGGCAAGCCCAAGGGCACGGTGCACACGCATGGCAACCCATACTGGACGGCGGAGCTGTATGCCAAGCCCGTGCTGGGCATGCGCGAGGATGACGTCGTGTTCTCGGCCGCCAAGCTGTTCTTCGCCTACGGCCTGGGCAACGCCCTGACCTTCCCGCTCAGCGTCGGCGCATCGGTGATCCTGATGGCCGAGCGCCCCACTCCCGAAGCCTGTTTCGAGCGGCTGACCCGGCTGCGCCCCACCATCTTCTGCGGCGCGCCCACCGGCTATGCCGGCATGCTGGCCAGCGCCGCGCTGCCGCCTCGCGCCCTGGTCTCCCTGCGCCTGTGTTCGTCGGCCGGCGAGGCGCTGCCCCAGGACATCGGGGAACGCTTCACCGCGCACTTCGGCTGCGAAATCATCGACGGCATCGGTTCCACCGAAATGCTGCACATCTTCATTTCCAACCGCTCGGGCGACGTGCACTACGGCACCACGGGCAAGCCGGTCGACGGCTACGAGGTGGAACTGCGCGGCGAAGACGGCAAGCCGGTGGCGGCCGGCGACATCGGCGATCTCTACATACGCGGCCCCAGCTCGGCGCTCATGTACTGGAACAATCGCGAGAAGAGCCGCGAGACCTTCCTGGGCGCATGGACCAAGAGCGGCGACAAATACAGCTGCGACGCCGACGGCTACTACACCTACGCCGGCCGCAGCGACGACATGCTGAAGGTCAGCGGCCAGTACGTGTCGCCGTTCGAGGTCGAAGCCACGCTGGTGCAGCACCCGGCCGTGCTGGAAGCCGCCGTGATCGGCGTGGCCGATGCCGAGGGCCTGACCAAGACCAAGGCCTATGTGGTGGTCAAGCCCGGCCAGCAGGCGAGCGATGCCCTGGCCGCCGACCTGAAGGCGTTCGTGAAGTCGAGGCTGGCGCCCCACAAGTATCCCCGCCAGATCGAATTCGTCGGCGATCTGCCCAAGACCGCAACCGGCAAGATCCAGCGCTTCCGCCTGCGCGAGCAGGAGGCCGCGTCCCGGGAGGCCCACGCATGAGTTCGCGCGCGCCCCTGAACGCCGGCTCGGCCCGGCCCGCCGCCGCCCCTGTCTCCGACATCGCCGAAGGGTTGCCCGTACGATTCGCCGACGTTTCGTGGGACGGCATGCGGCACGACATCGAATACGTGCTCATCGCGCCCCAGCGGACCCGCCAGCCCCTGCTCGTGTTCCTGCACGAAGGACTGGGGTCGGTCACGATGTGGAAGGACTTCCCCTATGCGCTGTGCGAAGCCGCCGGCTGCCGGGGCCTGGTCCTGTCGCGCTGGGGCTATGGCCAGTCCAGTCCCCGCCCCGGGCACGAGAAATGGCCGGTCGATTTCATGCATCGCCAGGCGCGCGATTTCCTGCCTGCCTTCTTCGCGGCGATCGGCCACGACACCCGGGCCGACCCGCCCTGGCTGTACGGGCACAGCGACGGCGGATCGATCGCGCTGCTGCATGCGGCGGCCTGCCCCGGCCGCGTGGGCGGACTGATCGTGGCCGCGCCCCACCTGTTCGTCGAGCCCGTCACGCTGGCCAGTATCCAGCAGGCGCGCGACGGCTACGTCACGACCGACCTGCGCAGCAAGCTCGCGCGCTATCACGCCGACCCGGACTCCGCCTTCTGGGGCTGGAACGACGTCTGGCTGAACCCGGAATTCAAGAACTGGAACATCCAAGCGCTGCTGTCCACCATACGCTGTCCGGTATTGGCGGTGCAGGGCCATGACGACGAATACGGCTCCATGGCCCAGATAGACGGCATCGCCCAGGAGGTTCCCCACGCCGAGCTGCTCAAGCTGGACGACTGCGGCCATTCGCCGCATCGCGACCAGCCGGCCCGGCTGATCGAGGCAAGCGTGGCGTTCATGCGGCGCCACCGCACGTAGCACCTTGTCCGGCCTGCCGGACGCCAGCAACGATGCGCACCCGCATGGCGCATCGACTTTTTCCACCAAGAACAGGGCAGCCCGACCATGCAGCACGGCCGCCCACCAGGAGACTCGCGATGAACGCTTCCAAACGCAAATTCACCGTCCTCGCCGCCGCCATGATGGCCGCGTCATGCCTGGCGGTACCCGCTGGCGCCCAGGCTCCCGGCAAGGTCAAGGTCGGCCTGATGCTGCCCTACACCGGCACCTACTCGGCCCTGGGCACCGCCATCGAGAACGGCTTCCGCCTGTACGTGCAGGAACAGGGCGGCAAGCTGGCCGGACGCGAGATCGAATACTTCAAGGTGGACGACGAGTCCGATCCGGCCAAGGGTTCGGACAACGCCAACAAGCTCGTCAAGCGCGACCAGGTCGATGTGCTGGTCGGGACCGTGCACTCCGGCGTCGCGATGGCCATGGCCAAGGTCGCCAAGGACAACAAGACGCTGCTCATCATCCCCAATGCCGGCGCCGACGACGTCACCGGCCCGCTGTGCGCGCCCAACATCTTCCGTTCGTCGTTCAGCAACTGGCAGCCGGCCTACGCCATGGGGCTGGTGGCCGCCACCCAGCTCAAGCACAAGACCGCCGTCACGCTCAGCTGGAAATACGCGGCGGGCGACGAGTCCACCAACGGCTTCAAGGAAGGCTTCGAGTCCAAGGGCGGCAAGGTCATCAAGCAATTGAACCTGCCCTTCCCCAACGTGGAATTCCAGGCGCTCCTGACCGAGATCGCCGCGCTCAAGCCCGACGCGGTCTACGTGTTCTTCGCCGGCGGCGGCGCGGTCAAGTTCGTCAAGGACTACGCGGCGGCGGGCCTGAAGGACAAGATCCCGCTGTACGGCGCCGGCTTCCTGACCGACGGCACGCTGGAAGCGCAGGGCGCCGCGGCCGACGGCCTGCTGACCACGCTGCACTACGCCGACGGCCTGACCCTGCCCAAGGACAAGGCCTTCCGCGCCGAGTACGCCAAGACCTACAAGCTGCAACCGGACGTCTATGCGGTGCAAGGCTATGACGCCGCCCAGTTGCTGGCTGCCGGCCTGAAGGCCGCGGGCGGCGACATCAGCAAGCGCGACGCCGTCGTCAAGGGCATGGAACAGGCCAAGATCGACAGCCCGCGCGGCCCCTTCACGATGTCCAAGGCGCACAACCCGATCCAGGACATCTACCTGCGCAAGGTCGAGAACAAGACCAACCAGCTGGTGAGCGTGGCGGTCAAGGCGCTGGCCGATCCCGCCCGGGGCTGCAGGATGTGACCCCCCCCTACGCGCTTACGCGCGCCCCCCAGGGGGCGATGCGGGTGGACCGGCAAAGCCGGATCCACCGCATCCTGGGTCTGGTGCCGGTTTCTTGGGTTGTGGCGCCGGTGCTATCGCTGGCTGCCAGCGGTAGTATCGGCACAGCAACCAAGAGACTTTTGCTGGATCCAGGAAAACGCGGATCTGGCGTTGCCAGTCCGCCAGTTTCGCCCCCCTGAGGGGGCGCCCGAAGGGCGTACGGGTGGGTTCTATACGGAGCGTGGGATGGATTTGACGACGTTTCTTATTCAATGTTTGAACAGCGTGCAGTATGGGTTGCTGCTGTTCCTGATCGCCAGCGGGCTGACGCTGATCTTCGGGATCATGGGCGTGATCAACCTGGCGCACGGCAGTTTCTACATGGTCGGCGCCTACATGGCGTTCTCGCTGTCGTCGCTGACCGGCAATTTCGTGCTGGCGCTGGCGCTGGGCGTGGTGCTGGCGGTGGCGTTCGGGTATGTGCTGGAGTGGTGTTTCTTCAGCTTCCTGTATGAACGCGAACACTTGCAGCAGGTGTTGATGACCTATGGGCTGATCCTGGTGTTCGAGGAAATGCGCAGCATCCTGGTCGGCGACGACGTCCACGGGGTGCCGGTGCCGGGTTGGCTGGAGGGCGGCATCGCCATCGGCAACGATATGACCTACCCGGTCTACCGCCTGTTCATCTCGGGCGTGTGCGTGCTGCTGGCCGTGGCGATGTACGTGGCGCTCAAGAAAACGCGGCTCGGCATGATGGTGCGTGCCGGGGCCACCAACCGCGAGATGGTGCAGTCGCTGGGCATCAATATCTCGCTGCTGTATCGCATCGTTTTCGCGGTGGGCGTGGCCATCGCGGTCCTGGCGGGCATGATCGCGGCGCCGGTGTCCTCGGTGTATCCGGGCATGGGCGGGTCGGTGCTCATCATCTGTTTCGTGGTCGTGGTCATCGGCGGCATCGGTTCGATCAAGGGCGCGCTGGTCGCCTCGCTGCTGATCGGCTTCGTCGACACCTTCGGCAAGGTGTTCTGGCAGCAGGCCGCCGGCGCGCTGATCTACGTGCTGATGGCCGCCATCCTGCTGTGGAAGCCCGAAGGCCTCTTCAAACAGGGCACTTGATTCCCCCTATTGGAACGTGGAATGAAAGCTTCTTCCCTTATTGCGTGGATCGTGGCGCTGGCGGTGCTGGCCTTGCTGCCGCTGCTGCCCGAGCCGATCGGCACGCCGTTCCACGTCGAGCTCGGCGCCAAGGTGCTGATCATGGCGATCTTCGCGCTGAGCCTGCAGTTGCTGGTGGGCTACACGGGACTCGTCAGCCTGGGGCATGCGGCCTATTTCGGGGCGGCGGCGTATGCGGTGGCGATGTTCACGCCCCGCTACGAAGCCGGCAACGGCTGGCTGCTGCTGCTGGCGGCGGTGGGCTGCGCGGCGCTGCTGGCGCTGGCGATCGGCCTCCTGGTGATGCGCACGCGCGGCATCTACTTCATCATGGTCACGCTGGCCTTCGGCCAACTGGTGTACTTCGTGTTCCACGACGTCGAAGCCTTCGGCGGCAGCGACGGGACCTACATCTACAACAAGCCGGCCTTCACGCTGGCCGGCCGCGGCCTGGTCGACCTGGATCAGGCGCCGCAATTCTACTGGTTCACGCTGGCCGGGCTGGCGCTGACGCTGGCCGTGCTGGGACTGGTGCTGCGATCGCGCCTGGGCCATGCGCTGGTCGGCATCAAGCACAACGAACCACGCATGCGGGCGGCCGGCTACAACACCCTTGCCTACAAGCTCGCCAGCTTCACCCTGGGTGGCGCGCTGGCGGGGCTGGCGGGCTTCCTGTATGCCACCCAGCACGGCTACGTCAATCCCGAGCTGGTGTCCTGGCACCAGTCCGGCAATGCCCTGCTGATGATCATCCTGGGCGGGCTCGGCAGCCTGGCGGGCGCGGTGATCGGCGCCTTCGCCTTCGTCCTGCTGGCCGAGTGGTTCCAGGACCTGACCAAGCATTGGCAGTTGCTGATGGGGGGCTTCATCATCCTGGCCGTCGCATGGATGCCCCAGGGCCTGGCGGGCGGTTTCTCGCGCCTGCGCCTGCCGCACCGCGGCCGTCCCCGGCCGCTGGCGCCGCCCGCCGCGACCGCCCGCGGCGACACTTCCTCCACGCCCTCCTCGGCCACGGAGCAGACGACATGAAAGCAGTGCTGGAAGCCCGGGGCCTGAGCCGCCACTTCGGCGCGCTCAAGGCCATCGACAACGTCTCGCTGTCGCTCGCGCCCGACCGCATCCATGCCGTGATCGGCACCAATGGCGCGGGCAAGTCGACACTCATCCACCTGCTGTCCGGCGAACTGCCGCCCACGGCCGGCCACGTCCGCCTGCATGGCCGCGACATCACCGGCTGGTCCCAGCCCCGCCGGGCGCAGGCCGGCATCGGACGCAGCTACCAGCGCAACACCATCTTCCTGCCACTGACCGTGCGCGAGAACTGCCGGCTGGCCGCGCAGGCGCGGACGCAGCGCCCCTGGCAGTTCTGGCAGTCGGCCCAGGGCTGCCGTGCCAGCCGCGAACGCGCCGACGAAGTGATGGAGCGGGCCGGGCTGGCCACGGTGGCCGACAAGACCGCCGCCAGCCTGTCGCACGGCCAGAAACGCCAGCTGGAAGTGGCGATGTGCCTCGCCACGTCGCCCACGGTGCTGCTGCTGGACGAGCCGCTGGCCGGCATGGGCGCGGAGGAATCCGAACGCATGCTGGCGCTGCTGCGGCGGCTGCGGGAGGGCCATGCCATCCTGCTGGTCGAACACGACATGGACGCGGTGTTCGCCGTGGCGGACGACATCACCGTGATGGTCAACGGCAGCCCCATCGCCAGCGGCCTGCCGGCCGACGTGCGCAACAACCCGGACGTCCAGGAAGCCTACCTGGGCTCGGCCCACTGAATCCGGCGTCCGGAGAAAAGGAAGACAGATGGAAGCGCTCATCGACGCCAGCCAGGTACACGCCTGGTACGGCAGCAGCCATATCCTGCACGGGGTGGATTTCCGCCTGGGGCGCGGGGAAACCGTCGGCCTGCTGGGACGCAACGGCATGGGGAAATCCACCCTGATCCGCACCCTGCTGGGCCACGTCAAGCAGCGCGACGGGCGCATCTCGATAGGCGGCCGCGACCTGTCGCGCGGCAAGCCCTACGAAGCGGCCAAGGCCGGCATCGCCTACGTGCCCGAGGGGCGGGGCATCTTCCCCAACCTGACCGTGAAGGAGAACCTCGTGATGGCGGCGCGGCGCGGCCTCGACGGCCGGTCCGACTGGACGCTGGAACGCGTGCTGGCCACCTTTCCCCGTCTGACCGAACGCATGGGCAACCTGGGCTGGCAGCTCTCGGGCGGCGAACAGCAGATGCTGTCCATCGGCCGCGCGCTGATGACCAACCCCAGCGCCGTCATCCTGGACGAGGCCACCGAAGGATTGGCGCCGCTGATCGTGGCCGAGATCTGGCGGGTGATCGGCGACATCCGACGCAGCGGCCTCGCCACCCTGGTGGTGGACCGCAACTACCGGATGGTCATGGCCAACTCCGACCGCCTCGTGGTCATGGAGAAGGGCCGCATGGTGCTGGAAGGCCAGGCCCGGGATCTCGCGCGCCGGCCCGAGGCGCTCAGCCGCTACCTGGGGGTGTAGCCGAAGGCGCCGCCCCTCAGTCGTCGGCGGTCTCGCCCACCTGCTCGGGCGGGATCTCGAACACCTGCCGCAAATACGCCAGGTAGGCCTTGTCCTCGCACATGGTCTTCTCGGGCGTATCGGACACCTTGGCCACCGGCTGGCCGTTGCACTTGACCATCTTCATGACCACCTGCAAGGGCTGGTAGCTCAGGTCGTTGGTCAGGTTGGTGCCGATGCCGAAGGCGGTGATGCAGCGCCCCGCGAAATGCTTGGCCAGGCTGATCGCCAGTGGGAAGGTCAGGCCGTCCGAGAACACCAGTATCTTGGTGCGGGGGTCCACGCGATTCTGCTTGTAGTGATCGAGCAGGCGCTCGCCCCAGGTGAAGGGGTCGCCCGAGTCGTGCCGCGCGCCGTCGAACAGCTTGCAGAAATACATGTCGAAGTCGCGCAGGAAGGCGCTCATGCCGTAGACGTCGGACAGCGCGATGCCCAGGTCGCCGCGGTATTCGCGCGCCCAGACCTCGAAACCGTAGATCTGCGAGTCGCGCAGGCGCGGCCCCAGGCCCTGGCAGGCCTGCAGGTATTCGTGCGCCATGGTGCCCAGCGGTGTCAGCCCGTGCTTCATCGCGAAGTACACGTTGCTGGTGCCCGAGAAGTTCTCCCGCATCTGGTCTTTCAGCGTGATGATGACTTCCTCGTGCCAGGCCTTGGAGAAACGGCGGCGGGTGCCGTAGTCGGCGATGTGGAAGTCGCGCAGGGCTGGGTCGCCGCGCACCAGTTCCACCTTGCTCATCAGGCGCTGGCGGCCTTCGCCATAGGCCGGCACCAGGTGGTTGTTGCGGAAATAGACCTCGTTGACGATGGCCAGCACCGGGATCTCGAACAGGATGGTGTGGAGCCAGGGCCCCTGCACGGTGATCTCGAGTTCTCCGGGCGACTGCGACTTGGCCACCGAGATGCAGCGCCTGGGCAGGTGGAACAGCCTCAGGAAGTCGACGAAATCGCTCTTGATGAAGCGCATGCCGCCGAGGTAGTCCAGTTCCTCCTGGGTGAAGCGCAGCTCGCACAGCGCGTCGATTTCTTCGCGGATCTCGTCCACATAGGGATGCAAGTCTATTCCCGGGGTCCGGCACTTGTACTTGTACTCGACCTGCGCCGCCGGGAACTGATGCAGGACGACCTGCATCATCGTGAACTTGTAGAGGTCGGTATCCAGCAAAGACGTGATGATCATGGCTACGAACCGCTCTGGTTGCCGTAGGGGGTGCCGATGTTGCCGGCGCTCATGCCGTAGACGTGCTCCACGCCGGGAAAAGCGCCGGTCTCGACTTCCTGCGCATAGCGCCGGAAGGCCTGCAGCACGGCATCGCCGCCGGCGGGCGCCCCCACCATGTAATTCTTGACGAACTTGGCGGGCGTGGGCGTGAGCCCCAGCATGTCGTGCAGGACCAGCACCTGGCCCGAACACGCCACCGAAGCGCCGATGCCGATGGTGATCAACTGCACCGCCTCGCACACCTGGCGGGCGACGGGATCGGGAACGGCCTCGATCACCATCATGGCGGCGCCGGCCGCCTCGACCGCCCGGGCGTCGGCCACGATGCGGCGCGCCTCGGCGTCTTCCTTGCCTTGCACGCGATAGCCGCCCAGGGCATGCACGTGGGACGGCAAGAGGCCGATGTGGCCGCAGACGGGAATGCCGCTGCGGGTCAGCAGTTCGATGGTGGGCGCCAGTTCGGCCCCGCCTTCGATCTTGACCATCTGCGCGCCCGCCTGCATCAGCGTCACGGCGTTGCGCAGCGCCTGCTGGGGGCTTTCCTGGTAGGTGCCGAAAGGCATGTCGGCCAGCAGGAACGGACGCCGGGACCCGCGCGCCACGCAGGAGACGTGGTAGGCGATGTCCTGCAACAGGACCGGCAGCGTCGAATCCCTACCCTGCACGAGCATGCCCAGCGTGTCGCCCACCAGGATGCAATCGACCTGCGCATCCTCCATGACCTTGGCGAAACCGGCGTCGTAGCACGTCAGCATGGAAATCTTCCGCCCCGCGGCAAGCTTCTTGCGCAGGACGTTCAGGGTGGATCGCATCGTACGGTCTCCAGGGATGCCTGTTGTGTAACCAAAGAAAATAGCACAAGAGAGGACTTACCCCTGCCCAAGGCCGCCCGCCAGAAGGGGCAAGTACAGCAAGGGCCGGGCCCACGCCCATGGCCCTTTAAGGGGAATGGCCTGCCGAACCGCGCGAGTCCGGTAAAATCACGGGCTGATCTGAACTTTTATCCAGCATCGTCCTGGAGCCGCCTATGACTCACGTCGTCACCGAGAACTGCATCAAGTGCAAATACACCGATTGCGTGGACGTCTGCCCGGTCGACTGCTTTCGCGAAGGCCCGAACTTCCTGGTGATCGATCCCGACGAGTGCATCGACTGCGCCGTCTGTATCCCTGAATGCCCGGCCAATGCCATCCTGGCCGAGGAAGACGTCCCCGCCAACCAGATGCATTTCATCCAGATCAACGCCGACCTGTCGCAAAGCTGGCCCAGCATCACGCGCACCAAGCCGCCCCTGCCCGACGCCGACGAGTGGAAGGACAAGGAAGGCAAGCTGGATCTGCTGGAAAAGTAACCCCCCTACGCGCTACGCGCGCCCCCCCAGGGGGGCGGCACTGGCGGACCGGCAAAGCCGGATCCGCTGTGCCCTGGGGTACAACCAGGCTGGCGAAGCGCCGCGTTTCTTTGGCACGTGGTCCGCAAGCCGTTGCGGGTACTCCTGCCAGCCAACGCTCAGGAATTGATGTATCGATGTCTGAAAAGAAGTACACCGTCGAGACGGTTACCTGGGTCAAGACCTGGGTGCCGCACAAGCTCTTCTCGTTCCGCACGACGCGTTCGCCCGGCTTCCGGTTCGTGCCGGGGCAGTTCGCGCGGCTGGGCGTCGAGCGGCCGGATCCGGACGCCGAGGATGGATCGGGGCGCCGCATCGCCTGGCGGGCGTATTCGATCGTGTCCGCGCCCTATGACGACTTCCTGGAGTTCTTCTCCATCGTCGTGCCCGATGGCGAATTCACCGGCGCGCTCGAACACCTGCGCGAGGGCGACAAGCTCTACGTCGACAAGACCAATTTCGGCTTCCTGACCACGGCCGCCTTCCCCAGCGGCAAGGATCTGTGGATGCTGGCCTCGGGCACGGGCCTCGCCCCGTTCGTCTCCGTCCTGCAGGACCTGGAGGTCTGGGAAACCTACGACCACCTGATCGTGGTCCACAGCGTGCGCACGGCCGAGGAACTGGTCTACCGGGACACCATAGAAGGCTTGCGCGACCACGAGGTGTTCGGCGAATTCTGCCGGGAGCAGCCCGGCAAGCTGATCTATCTGCCCTCGGTCACGCGCGAGCATGTCCCGGGGGCCCTGGACGGCCGCATCACCACGCTCATCGCCAACGGTGAACTGGAGCGCCGGGCCGGCGTCACGCTGGATCCGTCGCGTTCACGCATCATGTTGTGCGGCAACCCCGAAATGGTGTCTGATTTGCGCAAATTGCTGGCGGATCGCGGTTTCGGGGCCTCCCGCCGGGGTAAACCAGGCAATCTGGCCGTCGAAAACTATTGGTGACACCGAGTTGCGCGGCCGGCGCGACACACCGATTGTGCAATGCAATATAATCGGTTTACCGGTGAATCGATTGCCCACCCGTGGTCTGGAGCAAGGATGCTGTACCAACTACATGAATGGCAGCGCGCCCTGTTGACGCCTTTTGCCCACTTCGCCGACGCCTCGGCGCAGTTGTTCTCGAACCCCTATAGCCCGCTTGCCTACACCCCGCTGTCGCGGCGGCTGGCGGCCGGCTACGAGCTGCTGTACCGGCTCGGCAAGGACTACGAGAAACCGGCCTGGGACCTGCCGACCACCACGCTGGACGGTGCCGAGGCCACGGTAACCGAGCAGATCGCCGCCGCCCGGCCCTTCTGTAATCTCGTGCATTTCGTGCGCACCCCGGTGTCGCCGCGCAAGAGCACGGCCCGCCGCAAGCCCGATCCCACGGTGCTGCTGGTGGCGCCGCTGTCCGGCCACCATGCCACGCTGCTGCGCGACACCGTGCGCGCGCTGCTGCCCGAGCACGACGTCTACGTCACCGACTGGATCGACGCGCGCATGGTGCCGCAGTCGGCCGGCCCCTTCCACCTGGCCGACTACATCGACTACATCCGCGATTTCATCCGCCAGTTGGGCCCCGAAGTCCACGTGATCTCGGTATGCCAGCCCACGGTGCCGGTGCTGGCCGCGGTCTCGCTGATGGCGTCCGACAACGACCCCAAGCTGCCGCGCAGCATGATCATGATGGGCGGCCCCATCGACCCGCGCAAATCGCCCACGCAAGTCAACAATCTCGCCAAGACCAAGCCTTACTCCTGGTTCGAGAACACCCTCATCCACCGCGTGCCGCCGCGCTTCCCCGGCTCGGGCCGCAAGGTCTATCCCGGCTTCCTGCAGCACGCGGGCTTCGTCAGCATGAATCCCGATCGCCACCTGAAGTCGCACTACGACTTCTACCTGGACCTGGTGCGCGGCGACGACGACGACGCCGAAGGGCACCGCCGCTTCTACGATGAGTACAACGCGGTCCTGGACATGCCCGCCGAGTACTACCTGGACACCATACGCACGGTGTTCCAGGATTTCGAACTGCCGCGCGGCGTCTGGAAAGTGAACGGGGAGCCGGTCAAGCCATCGGACATCCGGTCGGTGGCGCTGTTCACGATCGAGGGCGAACTGGACGACATCTCGGGATCGGGCCAGACCCAGGCCGCGCAGGACCTGTGCAGCGGCATCCCGGCCGACCGCAAGCGCCACTTCACCGCGCCGCGCTGCGGGCACTACGGCATTTTCTCGGGCCGGCGCTGGCGCGAAGTCATCTGTCCGCAGATCGCCGAGTTCATCCGCCAGCACCAGGATGCTGCTTGAGCGGACGCCAGCCGTGAACCGGATCGACCTCGTCGATGCGCAACTGCCGCAGACCCAGTGCACCAAATGCGGCTACGACGGTTGCCGGCCTTATGCGCAGGCGCTGGTCGACGGCGAGGCGCCGATCAACCGCTGCCCGCCGGGCGGCGACATCGGCGTCGCCCGACTGGCAACGGTGCTGGGCAAGCCCGTCCTGCCCCTGGACGAAACGCGGGGCCTGCACCTTCCCCTGCAGGTGGCCCGTATCGACGAGCAGCACTGCATAGGCTGCACGCTCTGCATCCAGGCCTGTCCGGTGGATGCCATCGTGGGCGCCAACAAGGTCATGCATACGGTGCTGGCGGCCCTGTGCACGGGCTGCGACCTGTGCGTGGCGCCCTGCCCCGTCGATTGCATCGTCATGGAACCGGTCGAGCCGGCGCGCGCGTGGACCGATGACGATGCCGCCTCGGCCCGCTCGCGCTATCGGCAACGCCAGGCACGCCTGGCCCGCGAAAGCCACGAGGACCAGGAGCGGCTGCGCGCGCGATCGGCCGTGCGCGAACCGGCGTCCCCCGTCATGCCGGCCCCGTCCGCCGGAGGCGGCGAAGCCGCCGAACGCAAGCGTGCCATACTAGAGGCCGTCCTCGCCCGGGCCCGTGCCCGGCGCGCGCACTGATCCCGTCCTCCCATCACAACAACGGCCCGAGCCGTGTCCGCATGAACGCCGCCAAACGACTAGCGATCTTCGAGCGCCTGCGCGCCGCCAATCCGTCCCCCCAGACCGAACTCGAATACGGTTCGACCTTCCAGTTGCTGATCGCCGTCCTGCTGTCGGCACAGGCCACCGACAAATCGGTCAACCTGGCCACGCGCCGCTTCTTTCCCGAGCACGGCACCCCCGAGCGGCTGCTGGCCCTGGGCGAGGAAGGCCTCTGCCAGTACATACGCACCATCGGCCTGTACAAGACCAAGGCCAAGAACGCGATCGCCACCTGTCGCATCCTGCTGGAGCAGTACGGCGGCGAAGTCCCGGCCGACCGCGAGGCGCTGGAAGCCTTGCCGGGCGTGGGCCGCAAGACCGCCAACGTGGTGCTCAACACCGCCTTCAGGCAGGTGGCCATGGCGGTCGATACGCACATCTTCCGTATCGCCAACCGCACCGGCATCGCGCCGGGCAAGACCGTCCGCCAGGTCGAAGACCGGCTGCTCAAGGTCGTGCCCAAGGAGTTCCTGCTCGACGCCCACCACTGGCTGATCCTGCATGGGCGCTACGTATGCGTGGCGCGCAAGCCCAAATGCCCGCAGTGCGGCATCGCCGACCTGTGCGAATATAAGGACAAGACGCCCGCCGCGGCCTGAGGTGCGCGGCGGGCATGTGAAAAGGAGTCCGCCATGTCCACCCGCACCTTGCCAGCCACCGGCGAAAACCGGCCCGGCGATAGCGCCAAGAACGGCAAGCCCGGCCCCGGCGGCCCCGCCGGCTCCGGCAGCGTCCCCGGGCTGCCCGAGGACAAGGCCGCCACCGGCCCGGCCGGCCTCGACGAAGAAGAGCGCACGGGCAGCGATGTGCTGCCCGACGAAGTGGTGGACGAGGAACGTCTCGCCCGCTCGCACCCCGGCGACGACGAGGACGACGCGACCCGCGCCCGTTGAAGCGCCGGTCCCCTCGGACGACTCAATGATGTTGCATGGCGCGATGTCCGCGCGCCTCCGGGGCCTCTGGCGGCCGCGCCTGCACTTTGTCGCTCAGCACGGGCGCGGCCACGGGATCGAAGTCCACCCAGTCGCCATCGCGCCACCGGCCCTCGGCCTTCTCCACGTCCTTGCCCTCGCAATCCCGAAGCACCCGGGCGGCGGCGGCTTCGGTCGCGGCGGTGACGTGGACGGCGGTCAGCACGCCGGCCCGCCGCACCCCGGTGCTGTGGCCGGCGCGGTAGGCGCGTGCCGCGCTGCGGGTGGCGAACAGCGCGCCTCCCAGGGAACCGATGTAGGCGCCGACCCCCACCGCGATGACCAGCGCCAGCACGGACCCGGCGGCATACCGCCAGATGACCGAGCCGATGACGGCACCGGCCAGGCCCAGCACCACGGCACCGGCTACCGCGCCGCGCTGGGTCTTGCGCGCTCCCGGGTCGGTGGCCTGGTCGCCGCCCAGCGGATAGCGGTCATGCTGGCCGGCGGGATTGACGAAGAAGATCGAGACGTCTTGCCGGGCGAAGCCGGCGGCGAACAGTTTGCGGCCGGCGTCCTCCGCCTCGGGAAAGGAGTCGAAACGGGCAGCGACGATGAGCGACACGGCAGTCTCCTCGCATGACGGACGGACAACTGCCAGCACATAACATGCCGCGGCCCCCCCCCGCCCGGCGGCGCGAAGGACGGCGGCGGACGCGCTCAGGAAACCGGCACGTCCTGCACCTGCGCCTCGCTGGCGTCGCCCGCGGCGTAGTCCTCCAGCCGGTTGTAGAGGGTTTTCAGGCTGATGCCCAACACTTCGGCCGCGTGCTTCTTGACCCCTCCACAGTGCTGCAGCGTGGCGAAGATCAACCGCCGGTCGGCTTCGGCAAGCGACATCCCCACGGGAATCGTGACGATGGGCTCGCTTTCCCCCTTGCCGGCGGGCGCCAGCTGGATGGGCGCCGCCACGGCGTCGATCAGGCCGCCGTCGGTCATGATGAAGGCGCGGTGCACGTAGTTCTTCAGTTCTCTCACGTTGCCGGGCCAGGCATGCGAAGCCATGCAGGCCAGCATGGCGGGCGAGAACACCTTGGCCGACCTGTGGGCCTCGTTGAGCAGGTCCAGAAAGCTCTGGGCCAACAGTTCGACATCCCTGGCCCGCTCGCGCAGGGGCGGAAGATGGATGGGGAATACGTTCAGGCGATGGTAGAGATCTTCGCGCAGCTTGCCTTCGATCACCGCGTCCTGGGGATTGCGGTTGGTGGCGGCGATGATGCGGACGTCGCACTCGCTCTCCTGGTTGGTGCCGACGCGCATGAACAACCCGCTCTCGAGCACGCGCAGCAGCTTCACCTGAAGCTCGACGGGCATCTCGGTGATCTCGTCCAGGAACAGCGTGCCTCCGTGCGAGCGTTCGAAATAGCCCTTGTGCTGGCGCTCGGCGCCGGTAAAGCTGCCGCGCTCGTGTCCGAACATCTCGCTTTCGATCAGATTCGGCGAAATGGCGCCGCAGTTCACCGCCAGGAACGGCCGCTTGCGCCTCAGGCTCAGCTCGTGCAGGGTCTGGGCCGCCAATTCCTTGCCGGTGCCACTTTCGCCGATCAGCAACACCGTCGCCTCGGTGGGCGCCACCTTGCCGACCTGGTCATACAACTCCTGCATGGCCGGCGAGCCGCCCAGCATGCGCCCGAAGCGGCCGAAGCGCCGCAGCTCGCCGCGCAGCGAACCGATCTCGGCCTTCAGGTCCCCCGCCCGCGGGATGCGGTCCAGGATGGCCTTGAGGCGCTGCATGTTGATCGGCTTGATGAGATAGTCGGCCGCCCCCAGGCGCAGTGCATCCACGGCGCTTTCCACGCTGGCGTGCCCCGTGATCAGGATGACCTCGGCCGGGATGGACGGATCCAGTTCCTTGAACAGGTCCATGCCGCTGCCGTCGGGCAGCTTCAGGTCGGTCAGGACGACGTCCGGCGTCTGGCGCCCGATCTGGATGCGGGCTTCGCGGAGGTCGCCCGCGACGGCAGTGGTGAACCCCTCGGCGCCGACGATTTCCGCCAGGGCCGCCCGGGTGTTCGCTTCATCGTCCACGATCAGGACATGCGGCATGCGGATCGACTCCTGGCGATAAGGAACGAAATGCCATCGATTATCGCGGATATAGGCATCGGATCAGGTCATTACGAAGAAAATAGCTGTCCATCGCAATATTCCTTACTCCTTGTATAGACTGGCCCGCGCCGCGGGGAGGGATCAGCCTCCTCTGGCCCAAGTGCAAGCAATAGGTAAGAATTACATGAAAACTTGTAAATTTCCCTGGCCTGCACGGGACTTGCGACAGCCCGTTACCATGCCCCGGCCGACCCGCTTCCGACATACGGGGCGCCCTGCTTAGAATGGAATGCCGCCCTGGAGACTCAAGCGGAAGGAACAGGCAATGCGCCCTGACCAAGCCTTGGCACCGCCCCTGGACACTGATGCGCCCGCCGCCCCGGCGGCGACCGGATCCGTGCGCCCGGCGATCCCGACACAGCACTACGGGCTGCTGTACGGCACCTCCCAGCCCATGCGGGAGTTGTACCAGCAGATCGAAAAAGTGGCCCCCACTTCGCTGACGGTGCTCATCGTGGGCGAAAGCGGCACCGGCAAGGAACTGGTCGCCCGCACCCTGCACGAGAAAAGCCCGCGCGATGGCGGCCCCTTCATCCCCGTCAACTGTGGCGCCATCCCCGCGGCGCTGATCGAGGGGGAACTGTTCGGACACGAAAAAGGCAGCTTCACCGGCGCGATCCAGCAACATATGGGTTATTTCGAACGCGCCGCCGGCGGCACCATCTTCCTGGACGAAATCACGGAGATGGCCCCCGAGATGCAGATCAAGCTGCTGCGCGTGCTGGAGACCTCCAGCTTTCACCGCGTCGGGGGAACGGAGCAGATCTGCGCCGACGTGCGGGTCGTCGCCGCGACCAACCGCGACCCCCGGACGGCGGTCCGCGAAGGCCGCTTCAGAGAAGACCTGCTGTATCGGCTGGCGGTGTTCCCGCTGCGCGTCCCCGCCCTGCGCGAACGGCCCGCGGACATCGACATGCTGGGGCAGCGCTTCCTCGACCAGCTCAACGCGACCGAGAAAACCCGCAAGCGCTTCGCCCCGGACACACTGGACGGCCTGCGCCACTACCACTGGCCGGGCAACGTACGGGAGCTGAAGAACGCCGTGCACCGGGCCTTCATCCTTGCCGACGACGAAGTCAAGGTACGCAACCCCGAGCCTCCGCCGCGCAACCGCCGCGTGGTCCGGCGCGACGGCAGTCTCGAACTGACCGTGGGCATCCCGCTGCCGGACGCCCAGCGGGAGCTCATCCTGGCGACGCTGGCCCACTTCGGCGGCGACAAGCGGCAGACCGCCAGCACGCTGGGCATCAGCCTCAAGACGCTCTACAACCGGCTGGACGTGTACAAGCACGGCGGCGACGCCTAGGACCTGTCCACGCCCAAAGGCGCCTCGCACGGGCCCCGGGGCCGCCCGCCGCTACAGCCAGCGTTCCAGCAACCGCGACATGAACTCCTTGAACCGGATCGACAGCGGCCGCTTCTTCCATTGTTCGAGCGCCACCGGTTCGGAGGCCCGCCTGTCGCGCTCGAACAGGGCTTCCATCTGGGCGCCGAAATCGGCGCCCAGGATCACGGCATTGATCTCGTGGTTCAAGGTGAAGCTGCGCCAGTCGAGATTGCTGGATCCGGCCGTGGACCAGACGCCGTCCACCACCGCGGTCTTGGCGTGCAGCAGCACGTCCTTGCGCTCGTAGATCTTCACCCCGGCCTCCAGCAGTTCTTCGTAGTGGGAGCGGCCGGCATGAAGCACGATGGAGAAATCGCTGAACCCCGGCAACAGCAGCGTCACATCGACCCCGCGGCGGGCGGCATCGCCCAGGGCCGCGACGAAGCCCGGATCGGGCACGAAATAGGCCATGGTGATGTGCACCGACCGCTGCGAGCTGTTGATGGCCGACAGCAGCGTCAGGTAGATGGCGTGGTTGTCCGCGGAACCGGGGCGGTTGACCAGGATGCGCACCACATGCGGACCGCTCCGGGGCTGTGGCGGCAGGAAATCGATGTCGCCCAGCGGCGGCCCGCCCTGGCTGCGCCAGCCTTCCAGGAATACGCGTTCGACGTCGGGGACGGCGGGCCCGCGGATACTGACGTGGGTGTCCCGCCACGGCGCGTCCTGCCGCCCATCGCCGCCGTGGGGCCGGGACGAGCCTGCCACGGGCCGGGACGCATAGACGTCGCTCAGGTTGATCCCGCCGATGAACGCGACTTCGCCATCGACCACCAGAATCTTGCGATGGCTGCGCTCGTTGATGGACCAGCCGCCCCGGCTCTTGAGCGGATTGACCGGATTGAAGAAGACTACCTGCACGCCGGCCTGGCGCATGCGGTCGAAGAGGCCGGGGGGGACGGAGAACGTGCCGACATCGTCGACCATGACGGCCACGGCCACTCCCTCGGCATGCTTGGCGATCAGCATCTCGGCAATGAGGTTGCCGATCCGGTCGTCCTCGAAGATGTAGCTCTCCAGATGGATGAAGCGCCGCGCGGCACCAATGGCTTCCTCCATGGCGCGATAGGTGCTCGGACCGTCGCCGAAAAGGCGCACTTCGTTGCCGACGACCAACGGGGTGTCGGCAACGGCTTCCTCGACCTGCAGATGGCGCGCCAGGAAATCGCCGGCCCGGCCGCGGGCGTCCAGCTGTTGGATGATGCGGCGGCTCTCCCGGTAGGTCAGCAGGCCGGCATCGCCGGAGATGCGTACCTTGCGCCGCGGCTCGACGCCGCTGGCGGGGTCGGGCAGCGGATTGGCGCAGTGGCACAACAGCGCCGCGCACAGGCCATACAGGAGAACGCGCAGGAAGCTTCGCATTTTTTCTCATTCTGTGACGAGACAGCCCGGTTCCGTCGGGCACCCCCTGCCCGGCGGGCATCCGCACCGGTAAAACTTACCGAACCGGCAAGCGCTGCACGCTATTTTCCACTGTCCCGCGCGCCGCGCCTACGGCTTCGCATTGGCACGAAGCTTGCACGTTGCAGGGATTGCGACGCTCAACGGCCGGCGGTCCGGCCAAGCCTGGGAGACGGCATTGGTTCAAGCCAGTTACGACCTACGAGTACGGCAGCAACTATCCCTGACGCCCAGGCTTCAGCAGTCCGTCAGGCTGTTGCAGATGTCGGCGCTCGAGTTCACGCAGGAGTTGCGGCAAGCCATCGCGAGCAACCCTTTTCTGGAAGAAGACGACCAGGATCCCGCCGTCGCGGCCCAGGCAGGCGAATCGGTGTTTCCCGCCGATCGCGGCGCCACGGCCGAATCCGACCCGGCGCGCGAACCCGCCCTCCCCGCGTTCGATCCCGAGCCCTATGGCGGCAGCTACCCATCCGGCCGGGCGCGCGACGACGACGGGGACGACCGCCCCGACGCCGGGCAATGGACGCAAAGCACCGTGGGACTGCACGACCACCTCCACCAGGAGCTGTGCGGCTACCGTCTGGGAGACCGCGACCGGCTGCTGGCCGACATTCTCATCGAGGCCCTGGACGAAGACGGCTATCTGCGCCAGGATTTCGACGAACTGGCCGCCAGCCTGTCGGTGCTGCCCGCGCCCACCCACGACGAATGGATGGTCGCGCTGAAGCTGGTCCAGCACCTGGACACGCCGGGGCTCGCGGCCCGCGGCCTGGGCGAATGCCTGTGCCTGCAATTGGCGGCGCTGGCCGAGGCGACACCGGGACGCACGCCGGCGCTGGCGATCGCCGACCGCTACCTCGATCTGATGGCGCGCCGCGAAACGGCGGAGCTTCGCCGCCGGCTCGGCTGCGGCGACGAGGAACTGGCGGTGGCCTGCCGGCTCATACGCAGCCTGGCGCCACGGCCGGGCTTCGCCTTCCTGGAAGAAGGCGCGGACCATATCGTCCCCGACGTGATCGTGCGCAAGATACGGAATCAATGGGTGATCACCACCAACCCGGCGGTCATGCCCAAGGCCCGCCTGCACCAGGCCTATGCCCATCTGTTCCGCAAGGCCCGCTGCGACGACCGGGCGCCGCTGGCGCAGGAGCTGCAAGAGGCGCGCTGGCTGATACGCAACGCCGAACAGCGCTTCGCCACCATCCAGCGCGTGGCCGAAGCCATCGTTGCGCACCAGCGCACCTTCTTCGACTACGGCGAAATCGCGCTCAAGCCGCTGGTCCTGCGCAAAGTGGCCGAAGAACTGGACCTGCACGAGTCCACGGTCTCGCGGGCGACGAACAACAAGTACATGGCCACGCCGCGCGGCGTCTTCGAATTCAAGCACTTTTTCTCGCGCGAGCTGGCCACCGAAACGGGCGGCCGATGTTCGGCGGCGGCCGTGCGCGCCTTGATCCGCGACATGATCGAGGCCGAGGACCACCGCGATCCGCTGTCCGACGTCTCGCTGACCAGGATGCTGGCGCAACAGGGCGTCTTGGTCGCGCGCCGCACCGTCACCAAATACCGCGACCTGATGAAGCTCCCGCCCGCGGATCTGCGCAGACAGCCTTGAACCCTTCCGACGCGGAAACCGGGACAGGGCCTCTTGCGGAACCTGTCCCGGACTCAGCGGGCCAGCCTCAGGCCGGCATACTGCCAGCGCGCCCCCGGCGCGAAGAAATTGCGGTACGTGGCACGGATGTGGCTGCGGGGCGTGGCACAGGATCCGCCTCGCAGCACCATCTGATTGATCATGAACTTGCCGTTGTACTCCCCCACCGCGCCGGCGGCGGGACGAAACCCCGGATACGGCAGATAGGCGCTCTGCGTCCACTCCCATACGCCGCCCAGGAAGCCCGGCGCATCCACGCGCAACCGCGCCGGATGCAACAGGCCCGACTCGGAGAAGTCACCATCCTCCGGCAGGCAGCTTCCTTCGGCCATGGCCTGGGTGGCCGCCCGCTCCCATTCCTGCTCCGTCGGCAGGCGCGCGCCCGCCCACCGGGCATAGGCATCGGCCTCGTAGTAGCTCAGATGGCAGACGGGCTCCGCCGGATCCAGCGGACGCGGCCCGGACGCGGTGTAGCAACGCCATCGGCCCTCGTCCCGCATCCAGTACAGCGGCATGTCCCAATTGCCCCGGACGCGCGCGTCCCAGCCATCGGACAGCCACAGGTCCGGCCGGCGATAGCCGCCGTCCTCGATGAAGGCGGCATACTCCGCGTTCGAAACCACGCGCTGCGCCAATTCGAAGGCCTCTACCCATGCGCGGTGCCGGGGTGCCTCGTTGTCGAAAGCGAACCTGCCGCCCGCGTGCCCCAGATCCACGCTCCCCGCCTCATGGCGCCGGAACACCGGCGGGCCCGGTTCCAGCGCCGGCCCATCCGGCGGAGCCGGCCGCCATGCGGGCAGCAGCAAGGGGTTGTGCCAGAAGTGATGCTTCAGATCGGTCGCGATCAGTTCCTGGTGCTGCTGCTCGTGATGCAGGCCGAGCTCCACCAGCGCCAGCGCCCGCGGCGGCGCGGCCTCGTCCATCCAGGCCAGCAGGCGCTCCTGCACCGACTCCTGGTAGGCCATCACCCGGTCCAGCGACGGGCGCGAGAGCAGCCCCCGCTGTCCACGCGGATGCCGTCCGCCCACGCCGACATAGTAGGAGTTGAACAGCTCGCGGAAGGCGGGATCGAAAGGCCGGAACCCCGGTTGCCAGGGCTCGAGCACGAAGGTCTCGAAGAACCACGCGACATGGCCGACATGCCACTTGACGGGGCTGGCCTCCGGCATGGACTGCAGCATGCAGTCCTCGGGCGTCAGGCCGTCCAGCAACCCCAGCGTGGCCGCGCGCACGCCGGCCACCCGACGGGCGAGCAGCGCCGGAACCGAGACCTCGTCGCGCGCGTTCATCGTTGGGCCAGGAAGACGCCGAACCACGAGCGGGGATCGGTCCACATGTTGCGTACCGAGAAACCCGCCTGCGCCAGCATGGCGTCGAACTGCGCGGGCGTGTACTTGTACGAATGCTCGGTCACGATGTCTTCCCCCGCCTCGAAAATCCGCTCCGACGCCCCCCAACGCACACGCTGCCGCTGCCTGGCCCGCAGCCGCATCTCGATGCGGCCATGCCCGTCGTCGAAGCGGGACTCGTGATCGAACTCGGCGGGCTGGAAATCGCTGCCCAGCACGCGATTGCAGACCCGCAGCACATTCCGGTTGAACGCCGCCGTCACCCCCAGGTCGTCGGCATAGGCGCGCTCCATCACCCGCCGGTCCTTGCGCAGGTCCGCGCTGATCAGCAGGCTGCCCCGCGGCCCCGCCTGCCGGCAGATCGAGGCCATCAGCGCGACGGCCCGCTCGGGGGAGAAGTTGCCGATGGACGACCCGGGATAAAAGAAGACCGGAGGATAGGCCTGGGTATCGGTCAAGTGCCGGCGCAGGTCCAGGTGCCCGGAGAAATCGGCCTCCACGGCCACGCACGCGACCTCGGGGAACTTTCGGCCCAGCGCGGCCACCTCCTGGCGCAGGCAATCGGCGGCAATGTCCACCCCCAGGTAGCGGCAGGCATCCACGTGCGCAAGCCAGGCGCGGGATTTCGCGCAATCGCCGCACCCCAGGTCCACCCACTGGATGCGCGTCGGCAGGGCGCGCGCGATGGCCTCGCGGTGGGCCTCGAAGATCGCCCGCTCGGTGCGCGTGGGGTAGTACTCCTGGAGTTCGCAGATCGCGTTGAACAGGACGCATCCCTGCGCGTCATACAGGAACTTGGGATCGATGCAGGCCTGGCCGGCCCACAATCCGGCGGCCAGTTCCTCCGCCCGGTTGTCGAGCGGCACCGCATCGGCGCGTCGTCCCTGCGACGGCGCGCCTTCCATCGAAAAAGCGGTGTCGTTCCCGGCCATCCTGTGCGCGGGACCTTGAAGCATGGTGGTCAATATGGGCCTCCTTGGGACAGCGGCAGCGTGTCCTTCCGGCCCCGGCAGCAAGCACGATGCCTGGCCCGGACGTCGGACGAGGTTCTATCTATACGCCTGTCCCCTCCCATGGGACAAGAACGGGATGTAACTCCCATCGGCGTCCGTGCGAAAGTGGCGAGGCATTCGACCGGAAATCGCAACAAACTATGGCGACAGGCCCGGTTTTTCCGCCGCGGGACAACCCCTAAGCTGACAACTGTCAGGACGGATCCCTTCCGCCCGCCACCGTTACCAAGGAGTCTCCATGAACATCGCCATCATCGGTGCCACCGGCAATGTCGGCAGCCGCCTCGTCCAGGAAGCCCTGGCCCGCGGCCACCATGTCACCGCCATCGCCCGCCATGCCTCCGGGCTCGAGGCCCGTCCCCATCTGGACACGCTGGACCTCGACCTGGCCGACTCCGCCAGGCTGGCCGATGCCTTGCGCGGCAAGGACGCGGTCATCAGCAGCGTCCGCTTCGCCTCCACGCCCCTCGCGGCGGTCCTGGGCCCGGTCAAGCAGGCCGCCGTGCGCAGGCTGCTGGTGGTGGGCGGGGCGGGCAGCCTGGAAGTGGCCCCCGGCGCCGCCCTGGTCGACACACCGGCGTTCCCGGCCGAATACAAGCCCGAGGCACTGGCCGGGCGCGATTGGCTGAACGCCTTGCGGACGGAAAAGGACCTGGACTGGACCTTCCTGTCGCCCTCGGCGCTGTTCGTGCCTGGCGAACGCACGGGGACGTTCCGGCTCGGCGGCGACACGCTGCTGACCGCCGCGGACGGCAGCAGCTGGATTTCCATGGAGGACTTCGCCGTCGCCATGCTGGACGAAGCGGCGCAACCCGCGCATTCGCGCCGGCGCTTCACCGTCGGCTACTGACCGGCGTCGCGCGCGGGCAACGCGAAACGCGATGCCCGTCCCAGGAGCGTTACATGTGGCGACGATTGCAACAGGCCGCACAAACCGCCGACCCGCGATCCCCCCTACAGTCGGATTACCGCAGTATTGGAGAATCCGCATGAAACGGCTGGCAATGGCAGGGCTGGTGGGCGCCGCCCTCTTGGCCATCAGCGCGACGGCCCAGGCCCGCGTAAGCGTATCCATAGGCATCGGCCTGCCCGGCATCGTCTATGGCCCGCCCCCGGTATACATGGCCCCCCCACCGGTCTATGCACCGCCGCCCGTCCTGGTCGTCCCCGGGCCGGTCGGCTACGTGCCCTATGACCCGTACTGGCGCGAGCGCCGGTGGGAGCAGGAACGTCGGTGGGAGCGCCAACAGCGCTACCGGGAAGAACGCTACTACCGGCGGCACGACGACCGCGACTGAACAACGGCCCCTTCAACGGGGCCGTTTTTTTGCCGCCGCGCAGCGGCAAGCGTGGGGGCATTTTTTGCCGCCGGGCCGCCCCAAGGCAAAAAGCGCCCCCTCGGGGGGCAGCGCCGCCGCGCAGCGGCAAGCGTGGGGGCGTTCCTGCCGGCGGCCTCCCGCGACCAAATGTCGCGAGTTGAGGCGAATCATTGTCACGCCCGGCCGGGCCCTGTACCTTAGGCGGCGACCTCAACGTACAACGGGAGTACGCCCCTGTCCCGCCCCACGTCCTCGCGCTCCGGCGACGCGCTCCGCCCCTCCCCCGGCGACTGGCTGCAACTGGCCGGTTCGCTGTGCTGGATGGTCCAGGCCGGCATCCTGGCCGCGGCGGTACAGCGCATGGCGGCGGACCCCGGCGAGGTGGCGGCCGGCCTGCTCGCCGCCGCCGGATTCCTGCTGGCCGGGGCCGTGCGCGCCGCCTGCGACGCGTGGGGCACCCGCCTGAGCTTCCAGGTGGCGCGACGGCGGCTGTCGGCGCTGCGCGCCGCGTCGGTCGCCGCGCTGGCCGGCGGCTCGCCGCTGGACAAGCTGCGCTCCGCCGCCGGGCACGCCGCCAGCGTCCTGGCCGAACAGGCCGATGCCGCGCTGCCCTACCTGGCCCGCTATCCCGCCATCCAGCTGAAGGTGCTGGTCGTCCCCGCGGCCATCCTGGCGGCCGTCGCGCCGCTCTCGTGGATCGCGGCGCTGGTCCTGCTGGTCTCGGCCCCGCTGATCCCGATCTTCATGGCCCTGGTGGGCTGGCGCGCGCAGCGTGCCAGCGAGGCCCACCTGGCGGAAATGGGCACCTTGAACGCCTTCCTGCTCGATCGGCTGCGCGGACTGGCCACGCTGCGGGCGCTGGATGCCGTCGATGCCACCACCGAGCGGCTCGGATCCGTTGCACAAACGCTGCGTACGCGTACCATGGCGGTACTGCGCATCGCCTTCCTGTCCTCGGCGGTGCTGGAATTGTTTTCCTCCATCGGGGTCGCCATGGTCGCGGTCTATGTAGGATTCCATCTGCTGGGCGCCGTGCCCTTCGGTACGTGGGGCAGCCCGCTCACGCTCGGCCAGGGGCTCTTCGTGCTGCTGCTGGCCCCGAGCTTCTTCGAGCCGCTGCGCGAACTTTCCGCCGCCTGGCATGACCGGGCCGCGGGCCGCGCCGCGCTGGAGGCACTGCGCGCGCTGTCCGCCGCCCCCTCCAAGCTGGTGGGCGGGGCCGCGGCCCTCCCCCCGTCCGAGCCCAGCCCCGCGCACCGCGCGCCGCCCGCCGTCGAACTCGTCCAGCTGCGCTTCACCCACGCCGATTCCGCCCTGTCGATCATCGATGGCCTGGATCTGCGCGTGGCCCCCGGCGAGCGCGTGGCCATCGTAGGACCGAGCGGCGCGGGCAAATCGACACTGCTGGCGCTCATGGCGGGCCTCGTGCCCGCCCAGGCCGGTTCGGTCGTCATCGACGGCGTGGCGCTGGACGACCGCAGCGCGCCGCGCCTGCGGGCACGCATGGCCTGGATCGGGCAGAAGCCGCATGTCTTCGCCGGCACGCTGGCCGCCAACGTCGCCCTGGGCCGCCCGCAGGTGGACGCCCCCGCCGTCGGCCGCGCCTTGCGGGCCGCGACCCTGGAACAGCTCGCGGGGCGGGAAGCGGGACGCCCGCTGGGGGAATCCGGCACCGGCCTGTCGGGCGGCGAGTGCCTGCGCCTGGCCATGGCCCGGGCGGTAGCCGCCCCCGGCAGCGACCTGTGGCTGGCCGACGAACCCACCGCGCATCTCGACACCGCCACGGCCCGGGAACTGACCCGGCGGCTGCTGGCCCAGTCCGCGGGCAGGACGCTGATCGTCGCCACGCACGACCCGGAACTGGCTTCGCGCATGGACCGGGTGATCGATCTTGCCGCGCCTCGCCCGGCACGGGCCGACGCCGACAGGGCCATGGCAGGCGCCCTGAGGGCTGCCTCATGAACGCATCCCTCCACGCCGTGCTGCGGCTGTTCTTCGCCGGCCGCCGGCGCCTGTTGTGGAGCGGCATCGCGCTGGCCGCGCTGACGGTCTTCGCCGGCATGGGACTGCTGGGCCTGTCCGGATGGTTCATCACGGCGACGGCACTGGCCGGACTGGCCACCGGCACCGCCCTGGCCTTCGACGTCTTCACCCCCGGCGCCGGCATACGGCTGCTGGCGCTGATCCGCACCGCGTCCCGCTACGGCGAGCGGGTCGTCACCCACGACGCGGTACTCGCGGTCATCGCCGCGCTGCGGCCCCGGCTGTTCGCCGGATGGGCCGGCCCCGAGGCCGCGCGCAGGCTGCTCGCACGGCCCGCCCGGCTGTTGTTCCGCCTGACGGCCGATGCCGACGCGCTGGACGCGCTGTACCTGCGCCTGCTGGTGCCCGCTGGCGCCGCCTGTGCCGCCATCGCGCTGGTAGCCATCACGCTCGGCATGGTCAGCCTGCCGCTGGGTCTCGGGGTGGCCGGCTGGCTGCTGGCCACGGGCACCTGTATTTTGGCCTGGACCGCGCGCCGCAGCCGCCGCGCCGCATACCGCCGCGCGCATGCGATCGAATCGCTGCGCGCGCAGGCCATCGATCTCGTCTCCGGCCAGGTCGAGCTCGCCATGGCCGGCCGGCTGGCGGCGCAATGCGAGACACTGGCGCGGACCGAGCGCCGCCTGGCCGCCGCCGACGACGCCATCAATCGCGCCGACACACTAGGCGGCTGGCTGCAGGCCCTGACAGGCACGCTGGCCATGGCCGCCACCCTGGCGGCCTGTGCCCTCCTGGTTGCCGGTTCGGCCATCGGCGCGCCCGTGGCGGCACTGGCCCTGCTGCTGGTGCTGGCCAGCGCCGAACCGCTGACCCCGCTGCGCCGCGGCGCCCTGGAGCTGGGGCGCACGATGCTGGCCATCCGCCGCCTGGCGCCCCGCCTGGACAAGCCGGCCGCGCCCGCGGGCCGCGCCGCATCCGGCGACGTCCTGCTCGACCGCGCCGGCCTGCGCCACCCGGGCCAGCCGGCCTTGTCCGCCGGCCAGGCCCTGCAAGACATCACGCTCGACATCCGGCCCGGCGAGCGGGTCGCGGTGGTCGGCCCCAGCGGCGCCGGCAAGTCGACCCTGCTGGCGCTGGTGGCGGGCGAACGGGTGCCGTCCACCGGACAGGTCCGGGCGCCTGCCTCCTGTCTGCTGACGCAACGCACCGAGTTGTTCCAGGACAGCCTGCGCGACAACCTGCGCCTGGCCAGGCCCGACGCCGACGACGACGCATTGTGGTCGGCCCTGCGGGCCGCGGGCCTGGACCAGACCGTCGCGGCCCTGCCCGCGGGCCTGGACACGCGCCTGGGCGAAGGCGGCCTGGGGCTGTCCGCGGGCCAGGCGCGCCGGCTCGCCCTGGCGCGCCTGTTCCTGCGGCCCACGCAGTTGTGGCTGCTGGACGAACCCACGGAAGGACTGGACGCGGCAACCGCGCGCGACGTGGTCGCCCGGCTGGCCGGACAGGCACACGGCCGGACCCTGCTCATCGCCACCCATATCCGGCGGGAGGCCGCGCTGGCCGACCGCATCATCGTGCTGGACGCCGGCACGATGGCCGCCGACCTGCGCCGCGGCACCCCCGCCTTCGATCATCGACTTCACACCCTGCGCCCGGACTGAGGAGGAAGCTGGCACCATGGACCTCGACATCGTTTCACTCTCGCGCCTGCAGTTCGCATTGACGGCGCTCTACCACTTCCTTTTCGTCCCGCTCACACTGGGCCTGTCGGTCGTCATCGCCATCATGGAGACGGTCTACGTCATGACCGGGCGCAAGATCTGGCGCCAGATGACCAAGTTCTGGGGCACGCTGTTCGGCATCAACTTCGTGCTGGGCGTAGCCACCGGCCTGGTGATGGAGTTCCAGTTCGGCATGAACTGGAGCTACTACAGC
Organism: Pigmentiphaga sp. MLSB6-MA01; assembly: GCF_058793475.1. Taxonomy (NCBI): domain Bacteria; kingdom Pseudomonadati; phylum Pseudomonadota; class Betaproteobacteria; order Burkholderiales; family Alcaligenaceae; genus Pigmentiphaga; species Pigmentiphaga sp. MLSB6-MA01. Next base: position 273,659 of record NZ_JBXAFV010000007.1, read on the forward strand.
CACTACGTCGGCGACATCTTCGGCGCGCCGCTGGCCCTGGAAGGCCTGATGGCCTTCTTCCTGGAGGCGACCTTCGTCGGCCTGTTCTTCTTCGGCTGGAACAAGCTGTCGCGCGTCGGACACCTGGTGGCGACCTGGTGCGTGGCGCTGGGCTCGAATTTCTCGGCGCTGTGGATCCTGATCGCCAACGGGTGGATGCAGAATCCCGTGGGGTCCGCCTTCAACCCCCAGACCATGCGCATGGAGGTCACCGACTTCTTCGCCGTGCTGACGAACCCGGTGGCGCAGGCCAAGTTCGTGCACACGGTATCGGCGGGCTACGTGACCGCGTCGGTGTTCGTGCTGGGCGTGTCGGCCTGGTATCTGCTGAAGGGCCGGCACATCGACGTGGCCAAGCGGTCGATGACGGTGGCCGCGTCGTTCGGCCTGGCCTCGGCGCTGTCGGTGGTGGTACTGGGCGACGAAAGCGGCTACCTGTCGACCGAACACCAGAAGATGAAGCTGGCCGCCATCGAGGGCATGTGGGAAACCGAACCCGCTCCCGCACCCTTCACCATCGTCGGCATTCCCGACCAGAAGGCCCGCGAGACCCACTACGCCATCCGGATACCCGCCGTCATGGGCCTGATCGGCACGCGTTCGCTCACCACCGAGATCCCCGGCATCACCACGCTGGTCGAACACGCGCGGGAACGCATCGGCAGCGGCATCCTGGCCTTCGACGCCTTGCAGCGCATCCGCGCGGCGGGCAGCTCCGCCGCCATCGCGCCGGCCGACCGCGACGCCTTCGAGCAACACGGCCCCGATCTCGGCTACGCCCTGCTGCTCAAGCGCTACCTGGACGACCCGCGCCAGGCCACGCCGCAGCAGATCGACCAGGCGGCCTGGGACACCGTGCCCACGGTCCTGCCGCTGTTCTGGTCGTTCCGCATCATGGTCGGACTGGGCTTCTTCTTCATCCTGCTGATGGCGACCTTCTTCATCCTGTCGGCCCGCCGCCGGCTCGATGCGCATCGCTGGTTGCTGAAGGTCGCGGTGTACTCGATCCCGCTGCCCTGGATCGCCGCGGAAATGGGCTGGATCGTGGCCGAATTCGGACGCCAGCCGTGGGTCATCGAAGGCGTGCTGCCGACCGCCGCGGCCGTCTCCGACCTGGGCGCGGGAACGGTGCTGCTGACGATCCTGGGTTTCACCGCGCTCTACACCGTGTTGTTCATCGTCGAGATGGGCCTGATGCTGCGCGCCATCCGCAAAGGCGTGGAACCCGATCCCGATCCGGAAGTCCGGCTCGTGGCCCCGCACCTGTCCCAACGCCTGACCGCCCAGGAGTAAGCCATGATTCTGCACACACTCATCGACTACGACGTGCTGCGCCTGATCTGGTGGGCCCTGCTGGGCGTCCTGCTGATCGCGTTCGCGCTGACCGACGGTTTCGACCTGGGCACGGGCATGCTGCTGCCCTTCGTCGGCCGCACCGACCTCGAACGGCGCGTGGTCATCAACACCATCGGACCCGTGTGGGAAGGCAACCAGGTCTGGCTGATCCTCGGCGGCGGCGCGATCTTCGCCGCCTGGCCGCCGCTGTACGCGGTGTCCTTCTCGAGCTTCTACCTCGCGATGTTCGCCATCCTGTTCGCGTTGATCCTGCGGCCGGTGGGCTTCAAGTACCGCAGCAAGCGCGACAGCACGCGCTGGCGCACGACCTGGGACTGGGCGCTGTTCGTCGGCGGCCTGGTGCCTTCGCTGATCCTGGGCGTGGCGGTGGGCAACGTACTGCTGGGCGTACCGTTCCGGCTCGACGGCGACCTGCGCATTTTCTACGACGGCAGTTTCTTCGGACTGCTGTCTCCCTTCGCCCTGCTGTGCGGCCTGGTATCGGTCGCGATGCTGGCGACGCAGGGCGCGTGCTGGCTGGTCCTGAAGACACGCGGCGAGGTCGCCGAACGCGCCCGCGGCTACGGCAGCGCGGCGGCGTTCCTGACGCTGGTGCTGTTCGCGCTGGGCGGCGTCGCGCTATGGGCATGGGTGGACGGGTATCGCATCACGAGCGCCATCGACCCGCTCGGCCCGTCCAATCCGCTGCGCAAGACGGCCGAGGTCGCCACGGGCGCCTGGTTCGACAATTACGCGGCCCATCCGTGGCTGATGCTCGCGCCGGCCGCCGGCCTGGCGGGCTCCGCGCTGGCCCTGCTGCTGCTCCGGCTGCGCAGCGAGGTCGGCGCGCTGCTGGCCAGTTCGCTGTCCATCCTGGGCATCATCCTGACCGTGGGCGTCTCCATCTTCCCGTTCCTGCTGCCTTCGTCCGCCGACCCGCGGGCCAGCCTCACGGTCTGGGATGCCTCGTCCAGCCATCTGACGCTGTTCATCATGCTGGTCGCGGCGGCCATCTTCGTCCCGCTCATCGTCGCCTACACGTCCTGGGTCTACCGGGTCCTGTGGGGCAAGGTCGACGAAGCTGCCGTGAAAGACCCTGGCAACCACGCCTACTGACACATCAGGGAGAAACGAGCATGTGGTATTTTTCGTGGATATTGGGGTTGGGCCTGGCGGCGACTTTCGCCGTCCTGAACGCCATGTGGTATGAACTCAGAGAAGGGGAATGATCCCCCGTACGCGCTTCGCGCGCCCCCCAGGGGGCGGCACGGCGGGCCGGCAAAGCCGGATCCGCCTTGCCCATCGTAAGGAATATCCGCGGTATGAAGACTTGGGATGAACGCTTCTCCGAACCTGGCTACAAGTACGGAACGGCGCCCAACCGCTTCCTGGCCGAACAGGAACACCGGCTGCCCACGGGTAGCCGGGTGCTGCTGCCGGGCGACGGCGAGGGCCGCAACAGTGTGTGGCTGGCCGAGCGCGGGCATCAGGTGCTGGCGGTCGACAACTCGCAGGTCGGACTGGACAAGGCGCTGGCCCTGGCGTCGGATCGCGGCGTCACCATCACGACGCTGAATGCGGACCTGGCGGCCTGGACGCCGCCGCCGGCGACCTGTGCCGCGGTCGTCCTGATCTACGTCCACCTGCCCGGCGCTTTCCGGGCCGAGGCCCACCGGCGCCTGGCGGGCGCGCTGGCCCCCGGTGGCTGGCTGCTCCTGGAATCCTTCCATCCCCGCCAACTCGCCTACCAGAGCGGCGGCCCCCGCGACGCCGACATGCTGAGCGGCCTGGCCACGATACGCGCCGACTTCGCTGGCCTGCTCGAAGAAGTGCAAGGCTGGGAAGGCGAGGTGGAACTGGACGAAGGAGACGGGCACCGCGGACCGGCCTTCGTCACCCGCTACGTGGGCCGCAAACCCGGCGCCTGACTTTTTTCGCGCGCTGCCTGGGCGTATCCGGGATTTCTATATTGAATAATAATAGTTATTATTCGCCTTTTCCTTAATTAATCAGGAACATCCATGTCGACGCCCACGCTGCGCGTCTGGGGATGGCCGCTCGCGCTGGGCGTGCTGACCGCGACGGGACTCGTCACCGCCCTGGTTTCCGATAGCTGGGGCGACGCCTGGTCCTGGGCGGGGCTGGGCATCCCGGTCGCCACCATGCTGTGGTTCGGACTGCGCCGCCAGCCCGACCGCCCACGCTTCCACGCCTCGACCCGCAGGCGCGCCTGACCGGCGGCGCGCTCTTCCCGCCACTACAGGAACCCCGACCCATGCCCTCCGCGCGCGCCTTGAAGACCTGGTCCTGGCTGCACAAATGGAGCAGTCTGATCTGCACGCTGTTCATGCTGCTGCTGTGCCTGACCGGCCTGCCCTTGATCTTCCATCACGAATTGGGCCACCTGCTGGGCACCGAAGTCGAAGCGCCCCAGCGGGCGGACGACCGGGCGCGCGTCAGCCTGGACCGGGTGCTGGAAGCCGCGCAGGCGCGCCACCCCGGCCGCGTCATCCAGTTCGCTTCGCAGGACGAGGAAGACGACCGCATCTGGTTCGTCACGCTCACCCCCACGCCCGCGCCCACCGACGACTTCCGTTCGGTGGCGGTCGACGCCCGCACCGGCGAGGTACTGGCCGAACCGCGTTTCGACGAAGGCTTCATGTACGTCATGCTCAAGCTGCACGTGGACTTGTTCGCGGGACTGGCGGGCAAACTGTTCCTGGGATTCATGGGACTGCTGCTGCTGGTGGCCATCGTCACCGGCGCGGTCCTGTACGGCCCTTTCATGAAAAAACTGGAATTCGGCGACGTGCGGCGGCACCGGACGCCGCGCGTCAAATGGCTGGACCTGCACAACCTGCTGGGGGTGGTCACGCTGGTATGGGCCTTCGTCGTGGGCGGCACCGGCATGATCAACACCTGGGCCGACCTCATGATCAAGTATTGGCAGTACGACCAGCTCAGCGCGCTGCTCGCGCCCTACCAGGGCCAGCCGGTCACGCCCCCCGCCCAGCGGGCGTCGCTGCAGCGCTCGATGGAAGCGGCCATGGCCGCCGCGCCCGATACGCGGCTGTCTTTCATCGCGTTCCCCGGCACGGCTTTCTCCAGTCCGCACCACAATACCTTCTTCCTGGCCGGCAACGAACCGCTCACGTCCAAGCTGCTGCAACCGGTGCTGATCGACGCCCGGACCGCCGAAGTCACCGCCGCGCCCAGGCTACCCTGGTACCTGACGGCGCTGCTGGTGTCCCAGCCGCTGCATTTCGGCGACTACGGCGGCATGCCGATGAAGATCCTGTGGGCGCTGCTGGACATCGCCACCATCATCGTGCTGGGCAGCGGACTGTACCTGTGGCTGAAACGGCGGCAACCTGCCGCCGCCAGGGCCGGCGGCACGCGACGGGCCGCCTAGGGCGGTTCCCTTTCGCTCAGGCCATGTTGGCGATGACGGATTCGCCGAACCCCGAGCACGACACCTGGGTCGCGCCCTCCATCTGCCGTGCGAAATCGTAGGTCACGCGCTTGGACAGGATGGTGCGCTCCATCGCCGGCAGGATCAGGTCTGCCGCCTCGTGCCAGCCCATGTGCTGCAGCATCATGCGGCCCGACAGGATCTCGGAGCCGGGATTGACGTAGTCCTTGCCGGCATACTTGGCGGAAGTGCCGTGGGTGGCCTCGAACACGGCCACCGAATCGCTCATGTTCGCGCCCGGAGCAATGCCGGCGCCACCGACCTGCGCGGCCAGCGCCGACGAAAGGTAATCGCCGTTCAGGTTGGGCGTGGCGATCACGTCGAACTCGACCGGGCGCAGCAGCATGGTCTGCGAGAAGGCGTCGACCAGGCAATCCTTGACGAGGATATCCCGGCCGGTGCGCGGGTTGCGGATGCGGCAGAAAGGCCCGGCGTCGATGGTCTCGGCGGCGAACTCCCGGCGGGCGGTCTCGTACCCCCAGTCGCGGAACGCGCCTTCGGTGTACTTCATGATGTTGCCCTTGTGCACCAGCGTGACCGAGCGGCGGTCGTGGTCGATGGCGTACTGGATGGCCCGGCGCACCAGGCGCTCCGTCCCCTCGCGCGATACCGGCTTGATACCGATGCCGGAGGTGGCCGGGAAGCGCAGGTGCTTGGCCCCCAGCTTTTCCTCCAGCACGGCGATCAACTCCACGGCCTCGGGCGAGCCCGCGGCGTATTCGATCCCCGCGTAGATGTCCTCGGAGTTCTCGCGGAAGATGACCATGTTGGTCTTCTCGGGCTGCTTCAACGGCGACGGCACGCCGCGCAGGTACTGGATGGGCCGCAGGCAGACGTACAGGTCCAGCGCCTGCCGCATCATCACGTTCAGCGAACGGTAGCCGCCTCCCGGCGGCGTGCCCAGCGGTCCCTTGATGGCCACGACGAACTCGCGCAGCGCGGCCACGGTTTCATCGGGCAGCCAGCCGCCCTCGCCGTACAGCGTGGTCGCCTTGCGGCCCGCGTAGATTTCCATCCAGTGGATGCGGCGGGCATCGCCATAGGCCCTCGCCACCGCCGCGTCGATCACCTTGATCGCCACCGGCGTGATGTCGCGCCCGGTGCCGTCGCCTTCGATATAGGCGACGATGGGCTGGTCCGGCACGTTGAGGGAGAAATCCGCGTTGACGGTGATGCGGCTGCCCTGGGCGGGCACCTGGATATGCTTGTAGGAAGACATGCGGCGTTTCCAAACGATCGTTGAAGCAAGCCGCGTCGCGGCCCTGGCACATGGCTGGAATTATCCCGTATTCGGCGGGCCAATGCCATGCGGCCGGGCGCCACCCGCCGCGGGCCCGGCGGGTACAATGTCCGGATGATGTTCAACCCTACCCGAGACCAGGTCCGCCAGTTCTTCACCGAGACCTGGCGCAAGCATCGCGCCGGCGAAGTCCTGACGCCGCTGGAAGCGACCGCGCTGGACTGGATCCTGGAACACCCCGAATACCACGGCGACCTCGAGAACCCCGAGGCCGCCCAGGCCGACTATGGCGTCGAGGCCGGCCGCACCAACCCTTTCCTGCACCTGTCCATGCACCTGGCGATCGCCGAACAGTTGTCGATCGACCACCCCCCCGGCATCCGCGACGCCTACCAGCGACTGGCCCAACGCAAGGGCGCGCACGATGCCGCCCACGAAATCATGGAATGCCTGGGCCGGGTGGTTTGGGAATCGCAGCGCCTGGGTACGCCGCTGGACACCGACGCCTATATCGACCTGATCAAGCAACGGTAAGCACGCATCAGCCGGCCGACGGCCGCAGAAACCGCCTGCTCGCCAGTTGTCTTTGCATGTGACGAAAAGGCTCGGCGAGGTACGGGTTCGAAGCGGCGCCCGGCTGGATCAACAGCCCCACGCAGCCGAGAAAATCCACGCTCTGCAGTTTCGGATTCGATGAAAAATCGGGCATGACGGTCAGGCCGACGCACCCATTGAAACCGACCTTCCTCAGCTCAGGATTCGACGAGAAATCCGGCGCGACCGTCAACCCTACGCATCCCGTCAACACGACTTCCCTCAGCTCCGGATTCGATGAGAAATCCGGCGGGAGCGTCAGATCGATGCACCCGCTGAGGTTGACCACCATCAGTTTTGGATTCGACGAAAAATCCGGCGCGACCGTCAAGTCCGGACAGGCACCAAGCACGACCTTCCTCAACTCGGGATTCGACGAAAAATCCGGCGCGGTCGACAGCCCTCGGCACTGGATCGCCCTGACCTCGACCAGCCGCGGATTGGACGAAAAATCCAGCGCGGCGGTCAGCCCCTCGCACCTGACAAGCAAGACCGATGTCAGGTTTGTCCAGGGCCGGAAATCCGGCGTCACGGCATACCTCGCGTCGGCGCCAACGCCATCGAATGCGAATGCCGCATCCTTGCCATCCGGGCTGTCATCGCGCAGACGGGTAATCGTCCGGTCGATACGGCGCATCAATGCTTCCGTCCCCGGAGCCAGGTTTGCACGGAACCTCACTTCACGCAGCGGACCCGTTTCTCCGCGATCCAGAACATCCAGCACGGCCGCGCTTTGTTCCGCCCACAACCCCGAAAAATCCACATCGATATGAGGATTGTTGCAAAGCAATGCCGATACGCCCTTGTTGAACTGATCATCGGGACCTTTCGCCAGAGACGCGATGGTTGATCTCGTCACGTAGGCCCCCACGGCACTGTTTTCGGGGAGCGCCAGATTGGCCTTGTCGATCTCGCGAAGGTGTTTGCTGGTCGCGGCAAAATTTGCCCGGGCGATTGCCGCTTGCCGTATGGGATCCGCCTGCCGTTGACCGGCGGCCCAATGCCGAGCCGGTGGCGTTTCTTGCGGCGCGGAACGCGCGGCCCCGTCCATCAACTGCTGATGAATGAAGCCGATGATCTCCGCCGGCAACGTGGAAATGGAGGTAGGCATGATAGGGGGGTCGATTGGTCAAGGTAGGCATTCGAGTACGAATGCCTCGTGGCCAGATACGCACCGATCAGCGATCTTGGCGCTTCAACGCTGACGCCCGGTGCTTCTCTGTTTTCTCATGACCGTATGTCGCCAGCCCCTGCCCGGCAGTTCCCTGGGGTTCCCTCCACGCGCTGGCGCGCGGAGGGAACCCTGTTATTTCCTTACCGCCAGGTTGCCCGGCAGGCTGGACAGGTAGGCCGCCACGTCCTGGATGTCCTTGTCGGACAGCTGGACGGCGAACGCGCCCATGATGGGGTTCTTGCGGATGTTGGCCGACGGCGCGGCGTTCGACTGGCCGCGGCGGTAGGCCTTGAGCGCATGCGCGAGGTAGTCGGGATGCTGGCCCGCCAACTGGGGATAGCTGGGATCGATCGAGGTCTTGGCATCGGCCCCGTGGCACGAGGCGCAGTTGATGCGGTCGAACACCGCCTTGCCGGCGGCGATGTCGCCGGCGGCCTGGGCGGCCGACAGCGATAGCAGGGCGCTGCCGACGAGGAAGGAAAGGCGCAGGGTGGTCTTCATGGTCGGGCGGCTCACTTCAGGCTGGAATAATAGGCGGCCAGATCGGCGATGTCCTGTTCGGACAGGCTTTTGGCAATGCCAACCATGGAAGGATGCGTCCGTGCGCCGCTGGCGTATTCCTTCAGCGCCGCTTCGATGTACTTGGCGTTCTGCCCAGCAATCATCGGGACTTGATAGACCTCGGGAAAGCTGGCCTTGTAGCCTGGAATGCCATGGCAGCCGATGCACATGGAATTCTTGTCACGAGCGGCGTCGGCGCTGCCCGTGATGGTGGCCGGCGGAGCGGATTGGGCCGCGGCCGAGCCGACGACCGCACAGGCGGCCAGGGCGGCCAGGGCGGGCAGCGCCCGCTTCGTTATGCTCAACTTCATTAGAACGCTCTATCAGAATCAAGAGAAATCCCGATGCCGGGCAGCGAAACGACTGAGCGGCAACGCCCGGCCCCCACAGGCCAACGAAGCGTCTCCGTTTTATTCCATCCAGAAACCGTATTGTTGTACTCAGGTCCGGTTTCCGTCTTTATTTAACCCCTAATGATACATCAGGAACCGCCAACCCCCGCCGTCCGCTCGCGGGGACGGGCGCCGGCGTCCCCTGCCCGTCCGGACTTTTCTTATACTGGGTGCTTCGCCCTCGCGGCGCCCTATCGCCAGCCCGACCATGCCCCAGTCCGTCTCGCCGTCCACCGCCCGCTTCCAGGGCACCGACACCTACGTCGCCACCGACGACCTGACGCTTGCCGTCAATGCCGCGCTCACGCTGGAGCGCCCCCTCCTGATCAAGGGCGAGCCGGGCACCGGCAAGACCATGCTGGCCGAGGAAGTGGCCCGGGCGCTGGGACGGCCGCTGCTGCAATGGCACATCAAGTCCACCACCAAGGCTCATCAGGGGCTGTACGAGTACGATGCGGTTTCGCGCCTGCGCGATTCGCAACTGGGCGACGAAAAGGTACGCGACATCACGAACTACATCGTGCGCGGGGTGCTGTGGCAGGCCTTCACCGCGCCCGAGCCGGTGGTGCTGCTGATCGACGAGATCGACAAGGCCGACATCGAGTTCCCCAACGACCTGCTGCGCGAGCTGGACCGCATGGAATTCCACGTGTACGAGACGCGGGAAACGGTGCGCGCCGTGCACCGGCCGCTGGTCATCATCACCTCCAACAACGAGAAGGACCTGCCCGACGCCTTCCTGCGGCGCTGCTTCTTCCACTACATCCGGTTTCCCGAGAAGGAAACCATGGAGCGCATCGTCGGGGTCCACTACCCCGGCCTGAAGCAGGAACTGCTGTCGGCGGCGCTGGACAGCTTCTTCCAGCTGCGCGAGACCCCCGGCCTGAAGAAGAAACCGTCCACGTCCGAGTTGCTGGACTGGCTCAAGGTCCTGCTGGCCGAAGACATCCCCCCGGAAGCCCTGAAAAGCACCGACCGCGAAGCCGCCGTGCCCCCGCTGCACGGCGCGCTGCTGAAAAACGAACAAGACGTCCACCTGTTCGAACGCCTGGTCCTCATGGCTAGAAGCGGCAGGCGAGCATGAATCCGCGCCCCCTCGGCAGGCACGTCCGACTCAGGGTGCCGCGGATCCGGCTTCGCCGGTCCGCCAGCGCCGCCCCCTGGGGGGCGCGCGAAGTGCGTAGGGGGGGGCCTCATGCTCATTGATTTCTTCTATCACCTGCGCAAGCACCAGTTGCCGGTCTCGATCAACGAGTACCTGACGCTGCTGGAGGCGCTGTCGCGCCGGGTGATCGCGCCCTCGGTGGACGAGTTCTACCTGCTGGCCCGGATGACGCTGGTCAAGGACGAGAGCCAGTTCGACCGCTACGACCAGGCCTTCGCCAGCTACTACAGGGGCGTCGAGGCGGCCTTCCCGCCGGGCAAGGAGATCCCGGCCGAATGGCTGGTGCGGCGCTTCATGCGCGAGTTGTCGCCCGAGGACAAGGCCGCGATCGAGAAACTGGGCTGGGACAAGCTGATGGAGCTGTTCCGCCAGCGGCTGGAGGAACAGAAGGAACGCCACGAGGGCGGCAGCAAGTGGATAGGCACCGGCGGCACCTCGCCCTTCGGCAGCGGCGGCTATCACCCCGAGGGCATCCGCATCGGCCAGGACAGCGCCGGCAACCACAGCGCGGTCAAGGCCTGGGACATGCGCAGCTTCCGCGACTACGACGACCGGGTGGAACTGGGCACGCGCAACATCAAGGTGGCCCTGCGGCGACTCCGCCGCTTCGCCCGCGAAGGCGCCGACCTGGAGCTGGACCTGGACGACACCATACGCAGCACCGCGCGCAACGCCGGTCACCTGGACATCCGCATGGTGCCCGAGCGGCACAACACGGTGAAGGTGCTGATGATGCTGGACGTGGGCGGCACGATGGACAGCCACGTCCAGCGGATCGAGGAACTGTTCTCGGCGGCGCGCAGCGAGTTCAAGCACCTGGAAGTCTATTATTTCCACAACTGCCTGTACGACTGGGTCTGGCAAAGCAACCGCCGCCGCCACGCCGAACGCGCCCACACCTGGGACGTGCTGCGCAAGTACAACCCGGACTGGCGCCTGATCTTCGTCGGCGACGCCACCATGAGCCCCTACGAGATCCTGCAGCCGGGCGGCTCGGTGGAATACCACAACACCGAGGCCGGCGCGGTCTGGCTGCAGCGCATGGCCGCGGCCTATCCCCGTTTCGCCTGGCTCAATCCCGAACCGGAGGGCCTGTGGCCCTACCGCCAATCCACCGACATCATCCGGAAACTGATGCAGGGCCGCATGTATCCGGTCACGCTGAACGGCCTGGAACAGGCCATGCGGCTGCTGTCCAAGTAACACCCGGGCCTCGCGGCGGGAACGTTGTCGCGGCCCGTTACTCCAATCCACTTCCTGAACGGTTCGAGTCCGCCCATGCCATCATCGCTCACCGCCAACCGCTCCGGCCTCCTGGGCCGGGCCTTCGCCTGCGTGGCCCTGTCCCTGGCCACCCTGCTGCCGCCGGCCGCCCAGGCGGCGCCGGCGCAGGCCACCGTGCCCGCCGGGGTGCAGAAGGTCACCTCGGTCGAAGGCATCAACGAATACCGGCTGAACAACGGCCTGCGCATCCTGCTGGCGCCCGACCAGTCCAAGCCGACCACCACGGTCAACATGACCTATCTCGTGGGCTCGCGCCAGGAGAACTACGGCGAGACCGGCATGGCGCACCTGCTTGAGCACATGTTGTTCAAGGGCACCCCGACGATGCGCAACGCGCTGGCCGAGTTCTCGCGCCGCGGCCTGCAGGCCAACGGCAGCACCTGGACCGACCGCACGAACTATTTCGCCAGCTTCGCCGCCAACGAGGCCAACCTGGACTGGTACCTGGGCTGGCAGGCCGACGCCATGGTCAACTCGCTGATCGCGCGCAAGGACCTGGACTCGGAAATGACCGTGGTGCGCAACGAGATGGAAAGCGGCGAGAACAACCCGTTCCGCGTGCTGATGAGCAAGATGATGGCCACGGCCTACCAGTGGCACAACTACGGCAAGACCACGATAGGCGCGCGCTCGGACGTCGAGAACGTCGACATCGGCCGCCTGCAGGCCTTCTACCGCACCTACTACCAGCCGGACAACGCCGTGCTGATCGTCTCGGGCCAGTTCGACGAGGCCAAGACGCTGGCGGTCATCGCCCGCACCTTCGGCAAGATCCCCAGGCCCAAGCGCACCCTGCCGCGCCTGTACACCGAGGAACCGGTCCAGGACGGCGAACGCAGCGTCACGCTGCGCCGCTCCGGCGGCTCGCCCATGGTCGCGGCCATGTACCACACGCCGCAGGGCGGCGCGGCCGATTCCGCCGCCATGGAAATGCTGGCCGGCATCCTGGGCGACGCGCCCTCGGGCCGGCTGTACAAGGCGCTGGTGGAAACCAAGCTGGCCGCCTCGACCTTCGGCTTCACCTTCGGCATGTACGACCCCGGCATGGTCATGCTGGGCGCGCAGTTGCAGCCCGGCGCCAGCCTGGACGCCGCGCGCGACAAGATGCTGGAGACCATCGAGTCCATCAAGGCGCAGCCGGTCACCAGCGAAGAGCTGGAACGCGCGCGCACCCGCTGGCTCAAGGACTGGGACATGGCCTACAGCGACCCGCAGAAAGTGGGCGTGTCGCTGTCCGAAAGCATCGCCCAGGGCGACTGGCGCCTGTTCTTCGCGACCCGCGACCGCGTCCGCGACCTGAAGCTGGCCGACGTGCAGCGCGTGGCGGAAAGCTACCTGCTGCAATCGAACCGCACCCTCGGCACCTACATCCCGACCGACGGTCCCCAGCGGGCCCCCGCGCCGCAGCCCCTGGACCTGCAGGCCGAACTGAAGGGCTACAAGGGCGACACCGACTTCGTGCAGGCCGAGGCCTTCGACGCCACGCCGGCCAACATCGACGCCCGCACCCAGCGCAAGACGCTGGACCTGCCCAACGGGCCGGTCAAGCTGGCGCTGCTGCCCAAGTCGACGCGCGGCCACCTGGTCAACGCCCGGCTGGTGGTGCAGTTCGGCGATGCCGATACGCTGCGCGGCCAGCGCGACATCTCCCGCGCCGTGGGTGCCCTGCTCGACAACGGCACGGCCACGATGACGCGCCAGCAGATCGAGGACCGCTTCGACGCGCTGCGGGCGAACGTCGGTTTCGCCGGGGGCGGCACCAGCGCGGTGGTCGACATCTCGACCACCCGCGACAACCTGCCCGCCACGCTGGAGCTGGCGCTGGACGTGCTGCGCAATGCCAGCTTCCCCGAGGACCAGTTGGACGAATACCGCCGCCGCGGCCTGGCTTCGGTGGAAAGCGCCCGCCAGGAACCCACCGCTGTCGCGCAGCAGACCCTGGCGCGGTACGACAACCCGTGGCCGGCCGACGACCTGCGCTACACCCCCAGCTTCGACGAACAGGAAGCCGCCTACAAGGCGCTGACGCGCGACGCGCTGGTGCAGTTCCATGACCGCTTCTACGGCGCGGGCCGCGTGCGGCTGGCCGCCGTGGGCGACTTCGACCCGGCCGCTGTCGAGCAGTCCCTGACCAAGGGCCTGCAAGGATGGAAGCAGGCGCCGGCCTATACCCGCGTGAACGATCCGTACCATGCGGTGCCCGCCAAGCGCTTCGACGTCTCGCTGCCCGACAAGGCCAACGCCTTCTACCTGTCGACCCTGCCGATCAAGCTGCAGGACACCGATCCGGACTACCCCGCCGCCATGTTGGCGAACTACCTGCTGGGCAGCTCCGAAACCTCGCGGCTGTGGATGCGGGTGCGCGAACGCGAAGGCCTGTCGTACAACGTGCGCAGCCAGCTGTCGGCCTCGTCCTACGAGCCCTCGGGCCAGTGGACGATGTACGCCATCTACGCGCCCAGCAACCGGGCACGGCTGGAGACGGCCATCAAGGAGGAGTCCGAGCGCGTGCTGCGCGAAGGCTTCACCGCGGCGGAGGTCAAGGACGGCATCGATTCGCTGATGAACCTGCGCCACCTGGCCCGCGCGCAGGACCGGCGGCTGGTGGGAGCCTGGTCGGACTACCTGGACCTGGACCGCACCTTCGCCTTCGCGGCGGAATCCGACCGCAAGCTGAAGGCGCTGACCGCCCAGCAGGTCAACGCGGCGCTGCGCAAGTACTTCAAGCCCGAGGACTTCAGCACCGCGGTGGCAGGCACCTTCAAGCCGTAGTCCGCGTACCCTCGGGAGGCCCGTCGCCGTCGGGCCTCCCGGCCGCATGCCGCGGCCACAGCATCTTCACCACTTCCCGATCGCGACCATAGGCGAAACAGGAATCGATCTTCTCCCGCGCCCGCTCCTCGCCCATCAACAGGGGCGTGTCGCGCTGCAGCCCACGTATGCCCTGCAAGGCCGTGGTCGCCATCGGCACCAGCATTTCCATCAAGTGGGTACAGCTGGCCGCGCCGCGCAACCGGTCCTTGACCATGGCCGTCCAGCCCCGGGCGATGCGCTCGCCGACCAGCACGCGCAATGTGTCCGTCGCTTCCTTGCAGAGCGGCCAGGGCGTCGCATCCGACGCCGCCACGATGTCCCGGATCACATACGCGTCGTCCACCGTCAGGCGTATCCACAGGTCGTGGAGCGCTTCTCCCGCGGGCAGCGGGTCGTCCGAACTCATGAGCTGGAAGGGAAAGGGCTTGCGGTCGACCAGCCTGGCCTCCACGTCGTAAAGGCCGTCTTCCCTGGCGTAGGTCTGCATGTCGATGACGCGGTGGTGGACGGAGCGGCGGGCGGCGGGATCCGGTAGGGGCATGATGGCAGGCTTCCTGGCTGGCGTCGAAGCGGTCGGCGACGCGGCGGCGCGCCGCGAGCCCATGCCCGCGGCGCCCGCATGTGCGGACTATTGTAGAGGCACGGACCCGCGCGAACGGGCCGGCGGGCCAGCCAGGGCGCTAGCCCTCGGCCTCGGCCAGCACCGACGCCCGCTTGCGCCGGATGGCCGGCGCGAGCGCCAGCACGATCAGCAACGCCGTGGCGATCAGCAGCCCCAGCGAGATGGGCCGCGTCACGAATACCGAGAAATCGCCGCGCGCCACCATGAGCGTGCGCCGGAAGCTCGTCTCCATCATGGGGCCCAGCACGAAGCCCAGCAGCAGCGGCACCGGCGATATCGACAGCTTGCCGAACAGGTAGCCGGCCACGCCGAAGCCGGCGATCAGGAACACGTCCGCCACCGAGTTCTGGATCGAATAGACGCCAACGCAGCAGAACACCAGGATGGCCGGATACAGCAGGCGGTACGGCACCTTGAGCAGGCGCACCCATAGCCCGATCAGCGGCAGGTTCAGGACCACCAGGATCAGGTTGCCTATCCACATCGAGGCGATCAGGCCCCAGAACAGCGCGGGGTGGCTGGTCATGACCTGCGGCCCCGGCTGGATGTTGTGGATGGTCATCGCGCCCAGCATCAGCGCCATGACGGCACTGCCGGGAACCCCCAGGGTCAGCAGCGGGATGAAGTTGGTCTGCGCGGCGGCGTTGTTGGCGGCCTCGGGCGCGGCAACGCCTTCGATGGCGCCATGCCCCATTTCCGCCGACCGGGCCGACAGCTTCTTCTCCAGCGTGTAGGCCGAGAAGGCCGAGATGGTCACGCCCGCGCCCGGCAGGATGCCGAGCGCCGACCCGAGCGCGGTGCCCCGGACGATGGAAGGCGCCATCCGCCGGACATCCTCCCGGGTGGGCATCAGGCTGGCGATGGGCGCCACGGCCGTCGTCCCGGTGGTCTTCTGCATCTCCAGGTTCGCCACGATCTCGGCCACGCCGAACAGGCCCATGGCCAGGCAGGTGAACTCGATGCCTTCCATCAGTTGCGGGATCTCGAAGGCCAGCCGCACCGTACCGCTGTTCACGTCGGTCCCGACCAGGCCGAGGATGATGCCGATGGCGATCATGCCCAACGACACGTCCAGCGACTCGGAAGACAGCGCCACGGCGCCGACCAGCCCCAGCAGCATGAGCGAAAAATACTCCGCCGGCCCGAACTTGAACGCCATCTCGGCCAGCGGCGCGGCGAACGCGGCCAGCAGCAGCACGCCGACACAGCCGGCGAAGAAGGACGCGATGGCGGCGGTGGCGAGCGCCGGACCCGCCCGGCCCTGCGTGGCCATGGCATGGCCGTCGATCAGCGTGACGGCCGACGACGACTCGCCCGGCAGCTTCACCAGGATCGCGGTGGTCGACCCGCCGTACTGCGCGCCGTAGTAGATGCTGGCGAGCATGATGAGCGCCGACGTGGGCGGCAGCGCATAGGTGATGGGCAGCAGCATCGCGATGGTCGGCACCGGCCCCAGGCCGGGCAGGACGCCGATCAGGGTGCCCAGCAGGCAGCCCGTGAAGGCATAGGCGAGGTTCTGCCATGAAAGCGCGGTGGCGAAGCCCAGCGCCAGATGGTCCAGCAATTCCATACGACGCTCCTCAATCCAGGAAGGCGGGCCACAGGCTGAACGGCAGGCCCAACCCGTAGACGAACGCGCCGACGATCAGCACCACCATCACGGCCGCGTTGGCCAGCGCGCCGCGCCAGGTGAATTCATGGCTGGCGCGGCTGGCGACGACGACCAGCGTGGCGATCGCCAGCACCAGCCCCAGGGGCTTGAGCATGATGCCGAACAGCACCACCGATCCGGTCATCCAGGACAGCGACCGGAGATCCCAGCGCTCCAGTTTTTCGCGCGGCGCTGCCGCCGCATAGGCCCGCACGGTGATGGACAGGCCCAGCGCCGCGAGCAGGAGTCCGAGCCAGAACGGGAAATAGCCGGGCCCGATGCGCGCGGACGTGCCCATGGGATAGCCCGAGGCGAGCAGCGCCGTGCCGGCCCCGAGCAATAGGTACAGCAGGCCCGTGGCCAGCCTTTTTTCACTACGCGGATACATGGTCCCCTCTTGGTCTTGTCGGTCGGTGCCGCGGGCGCGATGGCCCGCGCCCCGGTTACTGCAAGGTGATGCGCGCGTCCTTGATGACCTTGGAATAGCGTTCCAGGTCCTGGCGGAGCGACTTGTCGAACTCGGCCGGCGTGCCGCCCGCGACGCCATACCCCATGCTCTCGACCTGCGCCTTGATGTCGGGCTGGCGCAGGATCTCCATCACGTCGCGGTTGATCTTCTCGACCACGGCCGGCGGCGTCTTGGCCGGCGCCAGGATGCCCTGCCAGGACTCGACGTCGAAGCCGGGCACGCCGGATTCCGCCACGGTGGGCACGTCAGGCAGCGCGGAGGAGCGATAGGACGTCGTGACGGCCAGCGGCACGAGGCGTCCGGCCTTGATGAACTCGGTGACGGCGGCCATGGTGATCATGGTGGCGTCGATGTGCCCGCCCATGACATCGACCGCGGCCGGACCGCCGCCGGGATACGGGATGTAGTTGACGTCGATGCCGGTCTGCGCCTGGATCATCTCGTGCGCGATATGGGCGATGCCGCCGCTGGTCGGCAGGCCGACCGTCACCTGCCCCGGGGACTTCTTCGCCAGTGCCAGGTATTGCTGGAAGGTCTTGACGCCCAGGGTGGGACGGACCACCAGGATCTGCGGATTGGCGATGGCCCGCACCACGCCGGAGAAGTCCTTGAGCGCGTAGGGCGGCTTCTTGAGCAGCGCGGTGTTCAGCACCACCGCGTCGCTGTGCAGCAGCAGCGTGTAGCCGTCCGGCGCGGCCTTGGCCACCTGCGCGGCCCCGATCGATCCGCCGGCCCCGGTGACGTTTTCCACCACCACGGCCTGTCCCCACTTCGCATTCAGCTTCTCCGCCAGCAGGCGGGCGATCTTGTCGGTGCTGCCGCCGGCGGATACCGGCACCACCATCCTGACCGTCTTGGCCGGAAACGCGCCCGCATCGGCCGCCCGCCCCGGTCCCGCCCAGGCCACGGCCACCGCGGCGGCCAGGACCAGGGCGGACGTCGACACCTTGCCGCCCCGCTTCGTATTCTTGATCTTCATGCTTTCCTCCTCAGGTTTCATGGCGAGATGCGATATGCGCCCCGCTCTCTTGCGTCGAGTTGTCCGATCAGGCCGGTTTCCCAGGCGAGATAACGCCGGGCGGCTTCCTTGTTGCCGTCGTGCCGGTCGTGGACGAAAAAAAGAAAATCGATGCAGTCGGCGTCGGGCGGCGTGTCCGGCGTGGACGCGACGTCCAGCCCCGCGGCCCGCCACTGGGCAACGGACGCGACCAACGCACGCGCGCCGGCGCGGACCTCGTCCGGCAGCTCGCCCGCGGCCAGCGCGGCCAGCTCGGCGCTGGCGGCCACGAACACCAGCCCACCCGCCTGCGCCTGGCCCGCCATGCGCGGACGGATGACCCAGCGCGCGCCCACGATATGCGCCTGGCGGTAGGCCATGCTGGGACGGACATCCAGGATCTGCACGTCGCCCGAGGCCAGCAGCCCGGCCACCTCCTCGGGGCTGACCAGCGGCAGGCCGGGCACGGCGGTGGCCGGCACCGGCGGCGGCAGTCCTGCGCGCGCGCCGGCCCATTCCTGCGCGGGCAGCACATGGACGTCATGCCCCATCTGCGCCAGCCAGCTCGCCACCACCCGCGCGCGGATGCCGTCGTCGTCCGTCACCACCAGCCGGGCGCCCTTGACCCCCACGTACAGATCCGTGCCCTGCAGGAGCTGTCCACCCGGCGCGTGCTGTGCCCCGGGCAGCGAGCCCGCGGCGAACTCCTCGCCGGTGCGCACGTCCAGCAGGAACGTGCTGCGGTCCGCCTGGCGCATCCACCCGGCCAGCGTCGCGGCATCGACGTCGGCGACACCGTGCCGGCCCGCCAGTTCGCGCGCCTGGTCCCGCCGCGCCTGCAATGCCGGCTCGGCCGCCGCCACCTGCGGATAGCGCCTGTCGTTGCCATGCTCCAGCGCCAGGTCGTTCAGGTACCAGCCCTGCGTGCCGTTCTCCAGCGCGTAGACGGGATTCGGGATGCCCATGTTGATCAGGGTCTGCGCGCCGATGATGCTGCGGGTACGGCCGGCGCAATTGACCACGACGGGCGTGGTCTCGTCCGGCACCAGCGCGTGGATGCGCAGCGCCAGCTCACCGTTGGGGCAGCAGACCGCGCCCGGAATGTTCATCTTGCGGAACTCGTCCAGCGGACGGCCGTCCAGCACCACCACCGCTTCCCCGCGCGCCTGCATGGCGGCCAGTTCCGGCGCCTGGAGACGAGGCGTGTGGTAGGCATGCTCCACCAGCTCGCCGAAGGTCTTGGACGGCAGGTGCACGCCCTGGAACATCCCGTAGCCCTCGTCCTTCCAGGCGGCCGCGCCCCCCCGCAGCACGTGCGCGTGGCGGTAGCCCAGCGCCTCCAGCCTCGCCGCCGCGCGTTCAGCCACGCCATCGCCATCGTCCAGCAGCACGATGGGAACGGTCTTGCGCGGCACCAGGCGCTCGGCGTCCAGCTCCAGCCTGCTGTAGGGGACCGACACGACGTAGAAAGGATGCGCTTCGCCGTACTGCCCATGCTCTCGCACGTCCAGGAAGGCGATCTCGCCGCCTTCGTCCAGCCATTGTTTCGCTTGCCCTGCGGTGATGGTTTTGCTCATGGGAGATATCTGTGGATAAGACCGGCCGCTACGGCGTCCGGCCTGGGATGACATCGATAAAACTATCGTTGAAACTTATAATTTCATTGGCCGATCCACAGTCTATTTAGCAGAACCTCCCAGCACAATTTAGAAATCGACCCTCAAAATATAAGCATCTCTTATATGAAGAACTTCGACCTGACACAGCTGCGCACGCTGGTGGCGATCGCGGAGCACGAGACCTACGTCGCGGCCGCCGAAAAGACGCACCGCACGCAGGCGGCGCTGACCCAGCAGATGCAGCGCCTGGAAGCCCAGGCGGGCGTCCCGCTGTTCGAGAAGGCGGGCCGCTACCGGCGCCTCACGGCGCACGGGCGCAGGCTGCTGGACTACGCCAAGCACATGATCGCCATCAACGACGAAGCCTGGCGGGCCCTGAAAGACCGGGAACTGACAGGTTCGCTGCGCGTGGGCTCGCCGCAGGACGTGGCGGACAGCATCCTGCCGCCACTGCTGGCGAACATCGCGCGCCTTTCCCCCAGGCTGCAAATGGAGATCCACGTGGGCCGCAGCCCGTTCCTGATGGAGTCGCTGCGGGTGGGCGAACTGGACCTGACGGTCTCGACGCGCGAGGACCCCGCGCTGGAAGGCATGGTGCTGCGCACCTCGCCCACGGTCTGGCTATGCGCCGCGGACTACGTCTTCGAACCCGGCAAGCCGGTGCCGCTGATCATCGCGGACGAGCACAGCCTGTATCGGCGCCTCGCACTCACCGCGCTCGATACGGCCCGGATGTCGTGGCGCACGGCCTACCTCGCGCCGCACATGATAGGGATCAAGGCGGCGATACGGGCGGGCCTGGGCATCACCGCCCGCTCGGTGGAACTACTCGGGCCCGACATGCGGGTACTGAGCGAGAAAGACGGCCTGCCCCGGCTGCCCGACGTGAGCTACTACCTCTGGATGCGTCCGGATTCGCTGAACCCGGTGCTGCGCCAGGTCTACGACGGGTTGAAGTCGACCTTGCGGCCGCTGGACCTGCGCGGCGGAAGCGGCGCCTAGAGAATGTCCATGCCCGCGAGTTCGCCACGCGCGATTTCCACGAAGGCTTCGGCGGCCGGCGAAAGGCTTCGTCCCCGTTTGTGCACCAGCGAAAAATCCATGGGCACCCGCGGGCCGACCAGCCGGCAGCGCGTCAGATTCTCGTAGTGCATGCGCCCCGCCAGCGCCGACGCCCAGATCGAAACGCCCAGCCCGCTGGCCGCCATCCAGAATGCCGAGGACAGGAAGTTGACCTCGTGCACGACGTTGAGCGCGATGCCGGCACTGGCCGCGGCCGCCTCCATCCGGCCGCGCATGCCATAGGCCAGCCCCTGCCGCACGGCGATGACCGGCTCCTTGGCGAGTTCACGCCAACGCACCTGGCGGCGGCCCGCCAACGGATGGTCCGTCGCGCATACCAGGCACAGATGATCGCGCAGCAGCAACCGGGATACCAACAAGGCGTCCTCGCGCTCCGGCGTACCGATGCCGAAATCCACGGGCTCGGACGATACCCTGGCCAGGAACTGATCCGGCGCACAATCGTCAAGCACCAGTTGCACGCCGGGATAGGCGTCACGAAACCGCCGCACCACGCCCGGCATCAGGACGCTGCCCACGGTGGCGGTGACGGCGACGTGGACGCGGCCGATGCGGCGGTCGCCCAGGTCCTCCATCCGCGTACCGAGCCACGCCACGTCGCCCAGTATGCGCTCGGCCCTCTCGATGATTTCCTGGGCGGCCTGGGTCGGCACCAGCGAGCGCGAGGTGCGGTCGAACAACCGCAGGTTCAACGTGGATTCCATCTGCCTGAGCATGGTACTGACGGCCGACTCGGTCACGGAAAGGCGGCTTGCGGCGGTCGCGAGCTTGCCCAGGCGGTAGACGGCGACGAAAGCCCGCAGTTGCCGCAGGCTCAACTGGGTCTCGATGCTCATTCAGATTTTTCTCAAGTTTCGAACAGAATGTTTTGATTGGCTTTGGCACGGCCAGGCGATTCAATGTGCGCAGAGCGGCGAGGCGGAAATACTCTACCCCAAGCGCGGCCTCCGTGCCTCTCCATATTGAACACGTTCAGGAATTCATGCAGACCGATCTTTCCACCCCTTCCCGCCCCGGGCCGCGCACCGAAGAATGGCAGATGCGCGTGGACCTGGCCGCCTGTTACCGGCTCCATGCCCACTACGGGTGGACCGATCTCATCTATACGCATATCTCGGCGCGCGTACCGGGTGCCGAGGAACACTTTCTGCTCAACCCCTTCGGCCTGATGTTCGATGAGGTCCGCGCTTCCAACCTCGTCAAGATCGACATCGACGGCAACGTCGTGGAACCCACGCGGCATCCCATCCATCGTGCCGGGTTCGTCATCCACAGCGCGGTCCATGCCGCGCGCCCGGATGCGCGCTGCGTCATCCACGCCCATACCCGGGCCGGCATGGCCGTATCGGCGATGAAGTGCGGGCTCCTGCCGCTGACCCAGCACGCCATGCTGTTCCACGGCAAGGTCGCCTACCACGACAGCGAGGGGCTGGCCAACCAGCTATCCGAACGCGAACGCCTGACCGCCGACCTGGGCGACAAGCCGGTCATGATATTGCGCAACCACGGCACGCTGGTGGCCGGCGCAAGCATCGGCCAGGCCTTCGCGATGATGTGGCATCTGGAAATGGCGATGCAGGCCCAGGTCGATGCCCTGGCCAGCGGCCAGGAACTGACCCTTCCCGAGGCCGCCCTGGCCGACAGGATTTCCTCGGCCGGCTTCCGTCCCCCCGGCACGGTGCGCTCGGATGGAACCGTCAGCCCCCTGGGCAATCTCGAATGGCCCGCGCTTTTGCGCATGCTGGACCGCAAGGATCCGTCCTATCGCACTTGACCCGCCACCGGCGCGAGCCGGCCCCATGACAAAACGCAGCGCGGCAAACGCCGCGCGCAAGGAGACAGGCATGTTCCATCGTTGCCGCAATCTGTTCGCCGGCATGGCCGCCGCGCTGGCCCTGGCGGCCGGGCCCGCCCACGCTTATCCCGACAAGCCGATACGCATCATCATTCCTTACGCGCCGGGAGGCGGCGCGGATGGCTTGTCGCGCCTGCTCGCCCAGCGCTTGGAAAAAACCCTGGGCCAGGCCGTGCTGGTCGAATCGCGCGCCGGCGGCAACACCGTGATTGCCGCGCAGGCAGTCGCGCGGGCCGCCCCCGATGGCTACACGCTGCTGATGACCGGCGGATCGACCATGTCCCTGATCCCGCTTACCAGCAAGCAGGTACCCTACGATGTTCGGGCCGACTTCGCCCCCATCAGCATGCTGTCCAAGGGCCCGTACCTGCTGTGCGTATCGGCCGAACTCGGCGCCAGTACGCTGGACGAGGTGCTCGCGATGGCGCGGGCCAGGCCGGGCGCGCTGTCGTATGCATCCAATGCCATCGGCGGCTCCGCCCATCTCGGCATGGAACTGCTCGCCCAGCGGGCCGACGTGAAACTCAACCACGTGCCCTACAAGGGCTTCGCGCCCGCCATCGCCGACGTGGTGTCGGGACGCACGCCGCTGGCCATGCTGGACCAGGCCGCGCTGGGTGGATTCGGCAAGTCGGGCCGCATCAAGGTGCTGGCCGCCACGTCGCTGCAACGTTCCAGCATGTACCCGGACGTGCCGACCCTGGCCGAACTGGGCTTCCCCGGCTATGAGCTGGAGACCTGGTTCGCGCTCTACGCCCCCGCGCGCACGCCGAACGCGATCATCGAAAAACTCGGCGGCGAGATCCGGACGTGGCTGGCAACGCCGGAAGCCCGGCAGGCGCTGGCCGCGCTCGGCCAGGAAGCCGCGCCGTCCACCGCCGACGCCGTGCGCGCCCGCATAGAAAGCGAACAGCGATCCTACGGGCCGTTGATCTCGGCAGCGAAGATCAGCACGGACTGACACCATGCGGGCGACCTCGGCGCTTGGGAAAGACTTCCGGCTGCTCATCGTCAATGCCGATGGCGAGCACTATGCGCAAGAACTGGCGCGCAGCCTGCCCGATCTGGCTTTCGACTGGATCCGTCCGGACCAGCCGCTGACGGACTCGGCGCGGCAGGCCACCGCGCTGGCGTGTTTCGCGAGCGCGTTGAACGACGGCTTGCTGCGTGCCCTGCCCCGGCTGGAGTGGCTTCAAGCCTTGTCCTCCGGGGTCGATGGCATCGCCGACCACCCCGACCTGTCGCCGGACGTGGCATTGACGTCGGCGCACGGCATCCATGGCCCCGCGGTCTCGGAAATGGCGTTGACGATGATGCTCGCGCTGGCGCGCGATCTCCCGGCCATCCTGGCGGACCAACGCGCGCGCCACTGGCGGCGCCGGCGCCAGCCCCTGCTGCACGGCAAGACGCTTGCCGTGCTGGGGACGGGCCTGATCGCCAGTGAACTGGCAACCCGATGCCAGGCACTCGGCATGCGCACGCTGGCGGTCTCGTCCAGCCCTCGGCCGGTGGCGGGCTTCGATCAGGTGCATGGGCGCGGCATGCTGCGCGACGTGGCCGCGCGGGCGGATTTCCTGGTATTGCTTGCTCCCCTGACGCCATCGACCCAGGGGCTGGTGGATGCCGCCGTGCTGGCGGCGATGAAGCCCAGCGCCTGCCTCATCAACCTGGCGCGCGCGGGTCTGTGCGATACCACGGCGCTCGTGGACGCTTTGCACAGCGACCGGCTGGCCGGCGCCGCGCTGGACGTGTTCGAACGCGAACCGTTGCCTGAAGACGACCCGCTGTGGTCGGTGCCGAAGCTGCTGATCACGCCGCACATCGGCGGCGAATCGGACCGTTATGCCGATCAGGTGTTGCCACTCGTCGCACACAACGTGCGCGCGTGGGCCAGCGGCGACCTGGCCAGCCTGCGCAACCGGGTGCGGTGAAGCACCCGATGCGCGGCGCCCGATAGCCGAACGCCGGCGGCTTTTCTATCGTCGCCTTGACCAGCACGGCGAACGTGGTTCGCTATATGGCCAATCGGGCGGGAAATCAGTGGGCAATATCGGCCGCCTCGCCCGACCCGCCCGGCTTGCCATCCGCACCGTAGGAAATGATCTCTATTTCGCCCTGGTTGCCCGGGAAGCGATATACATATGCATTGCCCCAGGGATCCGTGGGTACGTGCCTGCCCAGATACGGCCCGTTCCATTCATCGCTGGTGCCGGGGTCGACAAGCAGCACGTCCAGCCCTTCTTCCGTACTCGGGTAGCGCCCGACATCCAGGCGATAGGCCTCCAGTGCTCGCGCGAATGCATCGATCTGGCTCTTGGCGAGAGTGGCCTTGGCCTTGGACTTGCCCAGCTCGGGAAAGTATCTGGGCGCCGCATAGACTGCCAGCAATCCAATGATGACAACGGCGACCAGCAGCTCCAGCAAGGTGAACCCCCGCGGCCCTGTGCGATCGGGAAAAACAGGGGATGAATGGCAAGGCATGGATAGTTGTGGCGTTGCTATGGCCAGCCGGCGATAGGACCCATTGGTCGAGACAACCTGTCTGGAGGTTGCGTGAATACCTCGATGCAATAACGAGGCGAACTCCGCCCCTTCTCCGTCAGCCCGCCGAATGTATCGACAGACAATACATTGTTTCAATACTTGAATTGATTACATCATAGGCATCCAAGCCACGTCAAGAACGCCGCTTGGCCAGGGACGGCACGGGAACGCCGGCCGGCATCCTCCCCTCCACAATGAACAAAGCCTCCCTTTTACAGGAGGCTTGGTCTACAGCCGACGGGCGCCTGGTGGGGCCCGCCCTTGCCCGCTCGGCGGGCGCGTGATCAGCTGAAGAATTCCTTCACCCGATCCGTCCACGACTTGCTCTGCGGCGAATGCTTGTCGCCGCCTTCGCTCAGCGAAGCCTCGAAGTCGCGCAGCATCTGCCTCTGCCTGTCGTTCAGGCGCACCGGGGTCTCGAGCACGACATGGCAATAGAGATCGCCCGGATAGCTGGAGCGCACGCCGCGTATGCCCTTGCCGCGCAGGCGGAAGACCTTGCCTGACTGCGTGCCTTCGGGGATGCTGATCTCGCCGCGGCCGCCCAGCGTGGGCACTTCCAGGTCGCCGCCCAGCGCCGCGGTGGTGAAGGGGATGGTCAGTTCGCAGTGCAGGTCGTCGCCGTCGCGCTGGAAGATGCCGTGCTGCTTGATGTGGATCTCGACGTAGAGGTCGCCCGAGGGGCCGCCGTTGACGCCGGGCTCGCCGTTGCCGGACGAGCGGATGCGCATGCCGTCGTCGATGCCGGCGGGAATCTTGACCTGCAGGGTCTTGTTGCGGCGGACCTTGCCGACGCCGTCGCAGGCCGTGCAAGGATCGGGAATGACCTTGCCGGTGCCGTGGCAGGTCGGGCAGGTCTGCTGGACGCTGAAGAAGCCCTGTTGCATGCGCACCGCGCCGGTGCCGCCGCAGGTGTGGCAGCCCTTGGGCTGGGTGCCGGGCTTGGCGCCGGAGCCGTGGCAGGTGTCGCAGTTGTCCCAGCTGGGCACGCGGATCTCGGTGTCGAAGCCGGTGGCGGCCTGCTCCAGCGTGATCTCCATGCTGTATTTCAGGTCGGCGCCACGGTACATCTGGGCGCCGCCGCGCTGGCGGCCACCGCCGAAGATCTCGCCGAAGATGTCGCCGAACGCGTCGGCGAAGCCCCCTGCCCCGCCACCCATGCCGCCCGCGGCGGATGCGTCGACGCCGGCATGGCCGTAGCGGTCGTAGGCGTCGCGTTTTTCGGCTTCGCAGAGGATTTCGTAGGCGTACTTGACCTCTTTGAATTTCTCTTCCGCTTCCTTGGAGTCGGGGTTGCGGTCGGGGTGGTATTTCATGGCCAGCTTACGGTAGGCCTTCTTGATTTCTTCCTCGGTGGCGGTGCGGGCAACGCCGAGGACTTCGTACAGATCGCGTTTGGTGGACATGGTTCTTTCTTCGGTGGCCTGTTTTCAGGAGGCCGGCAATATCTCTGGTGAATAGCGGTCGTGTGCTATTGACGGGTTTGGGTAGGCCCCCTGGCTTCGTGGGGCAGCCAGGAGGCCTACCCAAACCCTGCACCGGTGGCGGCGGGAGGCCGGCGGCGCAGTCAAAACGAAAAGCGGAGCGGCCCACATTGTAGGCCGCTCCGCGGCTACTGCTTACTTGTCGTCGCGCTTGACTTCCTTGAAGTCGGCGTCGACCACGTTGTCGTCGGCCTTGGCGCCGCCGGCGTCACCGCCGGGAGCCGCGCCCGCCGCGCCGGCGGCCTGGGCCTGGGCCTGGGCTTGCATGTCGGCGTACATCTTTTCGCCGAGCTTCTGCGAAGCCTTGGACAGGGCCTCGACCTTGGCGTCGATGGTTTCCTTGTCGCCTTCCTTCAGGACGTCCTCGAGGTCCTTGATGGCGGCCTCGATGGATTCCTTCTCGGACGCCTCGAGCTTGTCGCCGTATTCTTCCAGCGACTTGCGGGTGGCGTGGACCAGGGCGTCGGCCTGGTTGCGCGACTGCGCCAGTTCGGCCACGCGCTTGTCCTCGTCGGCGTTGGCCTCGGCGTCACGGACCATGCGTTCGACTTCGGCCTCGGTCAGGCCGGAGTTGGCCTTGATCGTGATCTTGTTTTCCTTGCCGGTGCCCTTGTCCTTGGCGGACACGTGCAGGATGCCGTTGGCGTCGATGTCGAAGGTGACCTCGATCTGCGGCGTGCCGCGCGGCGAGGGCGGGATGCCTTCGAGGTTGAATTCGCCCAGGCCCTTGTTGCCCGCGGCGATTTCACGCTCGCCCTGGAACACCTTGATGGTCACGGCCGGCTGGTTGTCGTCGGCGGTGGAGAACACCTGCGAGAACTTGGTCGGGATCGTGGTGTTCTTCTTGATCATCTTGGTCATGACGCCGCCCAGGGTTTCGATGCCCAGGGACAGGGGGGTCACGTCCAGCAACAGCACGTCCTTGCGGTCGCCCGACAGCACGGAGCCCTGGATGGCGGCGCCCGCGGCGACGGCTTCGTCGGGGTTCACGTCCTTGCGCGGATCCTTGCCGAAGAACTCCTTGACCTTCTCCTGCACCTTGGGCATGCGCGTCATGCCGCCGACCAGGATCACGTCGTCGATGTCCGAGACCTTGACGCCGGCATCCTTGATGGCCGTGCGGCAGGGCTCGATCGTGCGGTTGATCAGGTCTTCGACCAGCGCTTCCAGCTTGGCGCGGGTGATCTTCAGGTTCAGGTGCTTGGGACCGGAGGCATCGGCCGTGATGTACGGCAGGTTGATCTCGGTCTGCGTGGCCGACGACAGTTCGATCTTGGCCTTTTCAGCGGCTTCCTTCAGGCGCTGCAGGGCCAGGACGTCCTTGGACAGGTCCACGCCCTGTTCCTTCTTGAACTCGCCGATGATGTAGTTGATCAGCACCTGGTCGAAGTCTTCGCCGCCCAGGAAGGTGTCGCCGTTGGTGGACAGCACCTCGAACTGCTTCTCGCCGTCGACGTCGGCGATCTCGATGATGGACACGTCGAACGTGCCGCCACCCAGGTCATACACGGCGATCTTGCGGTCGCCCTTTTCCGACTTGTCCAGGCCGAACGCCAGCGCGGCCGCGGTGGGTTCGTTGATGATGCGCTTGACGTCCAGGCCGGCGATGCGGCCGGCGTCCTTGGTGGCCTGGCGCTGGCTGTCGTTGAAGTAGGCCGGCACCGTGATCACGGCTTCGGTCACTTCTTCGCCCAGGTAGTCCTCGGCGGTCTTCTTCATCTTGCGCAGCACTTCGGCCGACACCTGCGGGGGCGCCAGCTTCTTGTCGCGCACCTGCACCCAGGCGTCGCCGTTGTCGGCCTTGACGATGCTGTAGGGCATCAGGTCGATGTCCTTCTGCACGGCCTTTTCGTCGAACTTGCGACCGATCAGGCGCTTGACGGCGTACAGGGTGTTCCTGGGGTTGGTGACCGCCTGGCGCTTGGCCGGCGCGCCGACCAGGATCTCGCCGTCTTCCATGTAGGCGACGATCGAGGGGGTGGTGCGGGCGCCTTCGGCGTTTTCGATGATCTTGACCTGCGGGCCTTCCATCACTGCGACGCAGCTATTGGTGGTGCCCAGGTCGATGCCTATGATTTTGCCCATAATCCTTGTTCCTGAAAAAAATCAGAAAAAATTCTCTTGATCAATAAATAGGTGGAGATTTCGTTATTTCAATGCCCGCGATAGCTTCTTTCGATCGCGGCGGGCCTTATTTGGCGGCCGCGACCGTCACCAGTGCCGGACGCAATACTCGATCGACGATCAGGTAGCCCTTCTGCAGGGTTTGCAGGACCGTATTGGCCGGCTCGTCCGACGGAACCGACGCGATAGCCTGATGGTGGTGCGGATTGAATTTGTCCCCGGGAACCGGGGCGATCTCGACCAGCTTGCTGCGCTCGAAGGCGCCAACGAGCTGCTTGAGGGTGACATCCACGCCTTCGCGCAAGGTGTCGATGGACTGGTTTTCCTGGGCCAGGGCGGCCTCCAGGCTGTCCTTGACCGGCAACAGGTTTTCCGCGAATGCTTCGATACCGAATTTCTGCGCCTTGGAGACTTCCTCCTGGGCGCGCCGGCGGACATTATCCGCCTCGGCGCGGGCGCGCAGCATGGCGTCGTAATTGTCCTTGGATTCAGCCTGGACCGCGGCCAGCTGGGCCTGCAGCGCAACGATGGGATCCTCGCCTCCCGTGGCTTCGAACGATTCCGCCGCCGGGGACGGGTTCACGTTTTCGGGATCCAGATTGGGTTGGTCGCCAGGCTTGTGCTCAGCCGACATTGATGCCTCCATGAAAAACCAAAATAAATCAGCAACTTGCTGGAACTCTATGCGCGAGATGGGGATGAAACCTGCGGTTTCAAGTATATCTCCCCCCTACGCGCTGACGCGCGCCCCCCAGGGGGCGATGCGGGTGGACCGGCGGAGCCGGATCCACCGCATCCTGGG